>JAKBBP010000029.1:25882-33211 GCA_021808445.1 Pseudomonadota bacterium | reverse complement strand
AGCAGCTGCTGCAGGACATCGAGACCTGCGAACAGGAATGGCTGGACCTGGAGCAGCGGATGGAAAGCCTGCAGGCTGCCGATCAGGCCGTCGCGAGCTGACGCCGCGTGACCCGCAGCAGCAGCGAAGCGATGCCGGCCGCGGCCAGGACCAGCCCGGCGCAATAGGCGGCCCAGAACCCTGCCGCGCCCCGCAAGGCCGGCAGGCTCCACCCGCCCAGGCCCAGCCCCAGCAGGCATCCGCCGCCCAGACCCACGCCCCACAGCGCCAGCGCATACAGTGCGCCGGGCAGGGCGGCCACGTGCCAGGAGCGCAGCGCGAAGGCGCTGCAGGCCTGCAAGGCATCGAAGACCTGGTAGGTCGCCACCAGCCCAAGCAGGCGTGCCGCCACGGCCGCGACGCGGGGATCGCTGCTGTACCAGGCGGCGACGGGCGCGCGCAGGAGCAGCAGCACCAGGGCCGCCGCGGCCGACAACAGCATGGCCGAGGCCACCCCGCTCCAGGCCGCGCGCACGGCGCCCCGCGGTCGCGCCGCGCCCAGCTGGCGCGCCACCATCGAACCCGTGGCGATGGACATGGACAGCGGCAGCATGTACAGCACCGTCGCCACGCTGATCGCGACCTGGTGCGCCGCCAGCTGCACGTTGCCGGTGCGGGCGATGAACAGCGCCATGCCGGTGAAGGAGGATACGTCCACCATCACCGTCGCGCCGATCGGCAGCCCCAGGCGCAGCAGCGACAGCAGTTGGGCGGCTTGCGGGGGATCGAAGCGGCGCAGCGCGCGCAGGGGACGCAAGGCCGGGTCGACCTCGTGCTGGCGCCATGCGCCGGCCAGCAGCAGCCATTGGGTGAGGACGGTGGCCGCCGCGCAGCCCAGCACGCCGTGGCCGGCCAGTCCATGCAGGCCCAGGCTCGCGGGCGCGACCAGCAGGGCGTTGAGCAGCAGCTTGCAACCCAGGCCCAGCGCCTGCTGGACGGTCACCAGCATCGGACGCCCGATGGCCTGGCCCAGGGCCACGTGGATGCGGTAGAGCATCGCCGCCGGCAAGCCCAGCGCCAGCAGGCGCAGGTACGCCACGGGCAGAGCCGCGTCGTGTGCACCCGTCAGGCGCAACAGCGGCTGCGGCCACAGCAGCAGCAGGCAGCCCAGTACGGCGAGCATCGCCGCCAGCCACAGCCCCTGACGGAATACGGCGGCCACGCGGTCGATCCTCGCGGCTCCCGCCTCGCGACCCAGCGCGGGAAGCAGGGCCTGGGTCACGCCGTCCAGCGCCAGGTAGGTGGTCATGTACACGGCCTGGCCCAGCGCCAGCGTGGCCAGGCCCAGGGTGTCGCCGCCGCGGCCGAGCATGACCGTGTCGGCCACGCCGAATCCGACCACCGCCAGCTGACCCACGAACACCGCGCCGGCCAGGCGCAGCAGCTCGCGCAGCGGTCCGCGCGTGTCAGCGCTGGGTGTCATCGCGGCGCCAAAGGCGCAGCAACTCGTCGTTCTCGCCGGGGCGGTGTCCGCTCCACAGCACTTTCCCGTGCACCGGCCACGGCAGGTAGCTCCCCCGCGTCAGGGTGAGGACATAGGGAGCGCGCCAGGATTCCGGCCATGCGCCGGGCACGAAACGCGCGTCGCTCCAGTAGCCGAGCAGACCTTGCTGCGACGGGTTGAGGCCCAGGGTCTGCACGCGCGGAGCATGGCCGGCGCCGTGCTCGCGCAGCGCCGCGCGCACCTGTTCGCCCAGGCTGCGATAACTGCTGGCATAGTCGAGCACGGGCAGCCACAGGGTGCCGACCAACGCCCACACCAGGGTCACGCCGCCGGCGGACAGCACCATGCCTTTCCAGATCGGGTGCCGGTGGCGTCCCGCGCGCCAGGCAGCCACCGCTGCCCAGGCCGCCGTGGCCAGCAGCGCCAGGAGGGTGGGCAAGGGTTGCAGCCGGGCATGGAAGCCCGGCGCGAGGCGCGCGATATTGGCGGCCGGATGCGCCGGCTCGCCGGTGAGCAGGGCGATCCACAACAGCCAGATCACGAAGGCCAGCAGGCTGAAAAACATGAGGGCGAACCAGTCCAGCGCGGCCAGGCTGCCGCGGCGCATCACCGGAAGCGCAAGCGAGGCCAGCACCGCGGCGGCGGGCAGCACCAGCAGCAGGGGCGCGCTGCCCGAACTGCTGAGAAAGGCCGAGAACAGACACAGCGTGCCCAGCGCCACGGGAGCCAGCACATGCCAGGCGCCGAGCGAGGCGCGCCAGCGCCAGATCGCCCACCCCGCCAGCGGCCAGGCGGGCCACAGGAACCAGGCCAGCACGCCCAGCAGGTGCTGGGCCGAGCGCAGCGTGGGAATGCGCGCCTCGGTGGCGCCGTGCAGATGCCACAGCACGGCCCCGCAGGCCGCCGCGCACAGGACCAGGGTCAGTGCGGCCGCCACGCGGCTTCCTTGCAGGGCGGGTGCGGGCAGCAGCGCAGCGATCAGCAGCATGGCGAACAGCGCCAGCCAGGGTGCGCCGCACAGGGCCAGTCCCAGCAGGCCGCCCGCCAGCGCCAGGCAGGCGCGCAGGCGATGCCTGGGCAGCAGCGCCAGCCCGAGCAGCACGTTGCCGGCCCCGGCCAGTTGCACCAGGGCAGGCGTGGTCTCGTGGCCCCGCACCAGCAGGCCCAGGCAGGCCAGCAGGCTGAGCAAGGCGCCGTCGGCCATGGCGCGCGCGTAGTCCTCGCGCGCGATGGCCTCTCCGAAGGCTGGACGCACGGGCTGTGCCTCGTCACGCAAGGCGAGCTGGTAGGCCGCATGCCACACCTGGGCCAGGCAGGCTGACAGCAGAAGCATGAAGGGCAGGCGCGTGGCCGTCGCGGCGCCGATCCAGCCGGCGAAGGCCTTCAGGGCCAGCGCCCCCAGCCAATAGGCGATCCAGCCGCCGCCGACGGAGTGCCCCCACAGGGTGGGCTGCAGCCATCCCGAATGGCCCTGCGCGATCTGCCAGGCCACGCCGAAGGTCTGCCCGTCGCCGGTCCAGGGGTCTCGGCCGAGATACCCCGGAAGCACGTAGGCCACGCACAGCAGCCAGAGCGGCCAGCGCGGCAGGCGCGCCACGCTTTCGCTGCTCACCACCGGGCGGGGAGCCGGCGCGCGCGAGGGTTCGGCGCGGGAGTTCATCAGGTCGGGCTGAGAGGGTCGATCGGCCAAACAAAACGGGCAGCCAGGCTGCCCGTCGGATTTCCCAGGGGGACGGGCCGGCCAGGGCCGGTCCCGCGGACCCTCACTTCTTGGCGCCGGCCGACGCCGCGCGAGCGAACTTCTGGCGGAACTTGTCGACACGACCGCCCAGCGAGTCGATGCTCTTCTGGGTGCCGGTGTAGAAGGGGTGCGATTCCGAGGAGGTGTCCAGCTTGAACAGCGGGAGCTCGCGGCCATCGTCCATCTTCACGGTTTCACGGGTCGCCGCCGTCGAGGGAATGACGAACTTCGAGCCGTTGGACAGATCGACGAAGCACACGTCGCGGTATTCGGGGTGGATGCCAGGTTTCATGGTGGATTTCCGGAAAATGCGGCCAGCCGCAGCGCAACCGGTTCGTGTTGCCGCCCTGTTCGAGAAATCCCGAGAGATTCCGAGAAATCCCGAGGAATCCTCGCAAGCCTTCGCGCCTTGACGCTCGGGCTGCACGGACTCGGGGCGGGGCGGTCGCTGTACTTAGCCAAAGACCAGGATTATCGCACGAATGGGCGCGAACTCAGCCCCCGCGGCGCATCAGGTCGAAGAACTCGGAGTTGCTCTTGGTCTGCTTCATCTTTTCCAGCAGGAACTCCATCGCCTCGATCTCGTCCATGGGATAGAGCAGCTTGCGCAGGATCCACGCCTTTTGCAGGATGTCCGACTTGAGCAGCAGTTCCTCGCGCCGGGTGCCCGAGCGATTGAGCAGGATCGCCGGGTACACGCGCTTTTCCGCCAGGCGCCGGTCCAGGTGGATCTCCATGTTGCCGGTGCCCTTGAACTCCTCGTAGATCACCTCGTCCATGCGGCTGCCGGTGTCGGTCAGCGCCGTGCCGATGATGGTCAGCGATCCCCCTTCCTCGATGTTGCGGGCCGCGCCGAAAAAGCGCTTCGGGCGCTGCAGGGCATTCGCGTCGACCCCGCCGGTGAGCACCTTGCCCGAAGCCGGCACCACGGTGTTGTAGGCGCGCGCGAGCCGGGTGATCGAGTCGAGCAGGATGACCACGTCCTTTTTCAGCTCGACCAGGCGCTTGGCCTTCTCGATCACCATCTCGGCGACCTGGACGTGGCGCAGCGCCGGCTCGTCGAAGGTGGAACTGACCACCTCGCCCTTCACGGAACGTTGCATTTCCGTGACTTCCTCCGGGCGCTCGTCGATCAGCAGCACGATCAGCACCACTTCGGGATGGTTGGCGGTGATCGCATGTGCGATCGACTGCAGCATCACGGTCTTTCCGCTCTTGGGCGGCGCGACGAGCAGGCCGCGCTGGCCCTTGCCGATGGGGGCGATCATGTCGATCACGCGACCGATGATGTTTTCCTCGGCCCGGATGTCCCGTTCGAGCTTCAGGTGCTCCGTGGGGAACAACGGAGTCAGGTTCTCGAACATGATCTTGTTCTTGTTCTGCTCCGGTGTCACGCCGTTCACGCGGTCCACCTTCACCAGCGCGAAGTAGCGCTCGCCGTCCTTGGGCACGCGCACTTCGCCTTCGATCGAGTCTCCCGTATGCAGGTTGAAACGACGGATCTGGCTGGGAGAGATGTAGATGTCGTCCGGCGAGCCCAGGTAGTTGGATTCCGGCGCGCGCAGGAATCCGAATCCATCGGGCAGCACTTCCATGACGCCATCGCCGAATACTTGTTCACCGGTGCGAGCCCGGCGCTTGAGAATCGCGAACATCAGCTCCTGCTTGCGCAGGCGGCTCGCGTTTTCGATCTCCAGGGCGGTTGCCATCTCGAGCAACTGGGAGACGTGCATCGCTTTGAGTTCGGACAGGTGCATGGCGGGGGCTGGCGGGGAAATGGCGATGGGTAGCGGCGACAGGCGCCGGGTACTCGGGCGGGAATCGGCTGCGGGTTGCGGTGATCGCGCCGCACGAGCCGCGGGACGCGGATCCGGGACAGACCGACCATCGGGAACGGGGGCTGCGGCTTGCGGGCCGCACGCAAAGCGGAGGTTGTTCGCTTCGGGTGCACCGCCGGCTCATGCGCCATGTCGTGCATGGGCAGCCTTGCCGGCGTATTCGGGATCTTGGAGCTCCGGCCCGCGCCTGGCGGGTCGCGCGATGCGAGGCCGGGTACCCGCCCGCATCGGCGGGGTGGCCGCGGCTGCTACGCCACGGTCTTCACGGGTCGGCAGCTGCGGACCCGATCGGGTCGAAACCCGCCGGCATCCGCGCCTGGGAACTGATTATATATTCGCGTCGAGGAAGGAGGTCAGCTGCGACTTGGACAATGCGCCCACCTTGGTCGCCGCCACCTCACCGCCCTTGAACAGCATCAGCGTCGGAATTCCGCGGATGCCGTATTTGGCAGGCACATTGCGGTTTTCGTCCACGTTGACCTTCATGATCTGGAGCCGACCCTGGTATTCACCAGCGATCTCGTCCAGGATCGGTGCCACCATGCGGCAGGGGCCGCACCATTCCGCCCAGTAGTCGATGAGCACGGGGGTCGACGACTTCAGCACGTCCTGCTCGAAGGACGCATCGGTGGTGTGTTTGATCAGGTCGCTCATGAAAGTTCCAGGTCTGCACACGCTCCCGTCCGCGACAGCGCGACGGAGCTCGGCATGGGGTGACGAGCCGTACCCCCGGCACTTGCGGGAAACGGCTGTGGCTGCTCCGTTCCCGGCCTGACCAGGTTCACCGCGCCGCAATGCGGGGCGGCCCGTCGAGGTCTATTGTAAGCACGACGCGCGGCTGCGTGCCGCGGGCGCCCCTTACAATCCTTCCCATGTCGAGTACCGTGCTGGCGCGCAAATGGCGCCCCAAGACCTTCGCCACCCTGGTCGGACAGGATCATGTGGTGCGCGCGCTCACCCATGCGCTGCAGCGCCGCCGCCTGCACCACGCCTATCTGTTCACCGGCACCCGCGGCGTCGGCAAGACCACGATCGCGCGCATCCTGGCGAAGTCGCTCAACTGCACCGGTGCCGACGGGCAGGGTGACATCACCGCCGAGCCCTGCGGCCAGTGCCCCTCCTGCCTGGAGATCGATGCCGGGCGCTTCGTCGACTACATCGAACTGGACGCGGCCTCCAACCGCGGCGTGGACGACATGACCCGCCTGCTCGAGCAGGCCGTCTACAAGCCCACGGCCGGCCGCTTCAAGGTCTACATGATCGATGAAGTGCACATGCTGTCCAACCACGCCTTCAACGCCATGCTGAAGACGCTGGAGGAACCTCCGCAGCAGGTGATGTTCGTGCTGGCCACCACCGATCCGCAGAAGGTGCCCGTGACGGTGCTGAGCCGCTGCCTTCAGTTCGCGCTCAAGTCGGTGCCGCCGGCGGCGGTGGCGCAGCACCTGCAGCAGGTGCTGCGGGCCGAGGGCGTGGACTTCGAAGCGCCGGCGCTGCAGGCCCTGGGCCGCGCGGCCCGCGGTTCGATGCGCGATGCGCTGTCCCTGGCGGACCAGGCCATCGCCTTCGACGCCGGGCGGGTCAGCGCGGAAGGCGTGCGGCAGATGTTGGGCGCCGTCGATTCCGGCTATCTGTTCGATGTTCTGCGCGCCTTGTCCCGTGGTGACGCGCAGGCGCTGCTCGGGCTGGCGGAGACCATGGACCAGCGCGCGCTGTCGCTGCCGCAGGCCCTGGAGGATCTGGCCGCCTTGCTGCAACGCCTCGCCGTGTTGCAGGTGCTGCCGCACAGCCTGGAGGAGAACGACCCCGACGCAGTGGCGTTGCGCGAACTCGCCGCCGCGCTTCCCCCGGAGAACCTTCAGCTGGCCTACAGCATGGTCCTGCAGGGGCGTGGCGAACTGGCCCTGGCGCCCGACCCGCTGTGTGGCTTCAGCATGGTGATGCTGCGGCTTCTTTCCTTCGTGCCCCTGTCCACCGCCTCGGCTGCGCGCGGACTGGACAGCCTCGAGCGCGCTCCAGCGCGCGCGCCGGAGCCCGCGCTGCGCCAGGCTCCATCCGCACCGGCCCCTTCGTCGGCGCCCATCCAGGACACGCCGGCGCTCCACGCCGCGCGCGCGGCGCCGAACGGGGATGCACCCAGGCAGCGGCAGGCCCCCGATGCGGGCCCGGCGCGCGAGGCCCGCCTCGAAGGGGCGCCCGATCCCGAGCCCGAGCCTGCCCCCGCCTCCGGGTCTGCCCCCGCCTCCGGGTCTGCCCCCGCCTCCGGG
>JAKBBP010000029.1:0-25782 GCA_021808445.1 Pseudomonadota bacterium | reverse complement strand
CTGCCCCCGCCTCCGGGTCTGCCCCCGCCTCCGGGTCTGCCCCCGCCTCCGGGCCTGGATCCGAGCCCGAGGCCGCCCCCGCGCTCGAATCCCCGGCCGCCGGGAGCGTGCCTAGGGGCGAATGCGAACTCGGAGACTGGCCCGAGCTGGCACGCGAGCTGCCGCTGGTGGCGCTGGCGCGCAGCCTCGCCTTGCAGAGCGAATGGGTCGGGGTGCGCGAAGGCGCATGGGTGCTGCGCGTGCCCAGCGAGCAGTACACCCGTGCCGGCGCCCTGGAGCGTGTGCAGGCGGCGCTGTCCGAACGTCTGGGGCGCGAGCTCGTGCTGCGCGTCGAGGTGGGCGCGGTGCGCGACACCGCGCACCTGCGGGCGGCGGCACTGCGCGCGCAGCGCCAGCAGGAAGCCGAGCATGCCATCGCGACCGATCCGCTGGTGCGTCAGCTGGTCGACGAACTGGGCGCGCAGATCGTCCCCGGCTCGGTGCGCCCGGTGGACGCCTGAACCCCATGGCGCCGTCCCGGTTCTCCGGGGCGGCATTTCGCGGCCTCCGCAGCCGCATGGAACATTCACGACGCAGGAGCTTTCATGTTCAACAAGGGACAACTCTCGGGCCTGATGAAACAGGCCCAGGCGATGCAGGACAACATCAAGCGCGTCCAGGAAGAACTGGGACGCATCGAGGTGGAGGGCCAATCCGGCGCCGGCCTGGTGAAGGTGCTGATGAGCTGCAAGCACGAAGTGCGCAGGGTCAGCATCGACCCCAGCCTGCTGGGCGAGGATCGGGACATGCTGGAGGACCTCGTGGCCGCCGCCTTCAACGACGGCCTGCGCCGCGCCGAGGCCACCGCGCAGGAGAAGATGGCTGCGGCAACCGCCGGCATGCCGCTGCCCCCCGGCATGAAGCTGCCCTTCTGAGTTCCCTTCGAGCCCGGAGCACCTCGTGAATCATCCGCAGGCCCCCACGCGCGTGCCGGCGCTGGATGCGCTGGTCGACGCGCTGCGCGCCTTGCCCGGGGTCGGACCGAAGACGGCCGCGCGCATGGCCTACCACCTGCTGCAGCATGATCGCGAGGCGGCGCAGGCCCTGCAGTTTTCGCTGGAGCGCGCGCTGCAGGCCATCCGTCGCTGCCACCTGTGCAACACCTACACGGAGTCGGAGATCTGCAGCACCTGTTCCGACACCCGGCGTGACCGGCGGCTGCTGTGCATCGTCGAGACCCCCGCCGACCAGGCAGCGGTGGAACAATCGATGGGGTATCGCGGCCTGTATTTCGTGCTGATGGGCCGGCTCAGTCCGCTGGATGGCATGGGGCCGAAAGACATCGGATTGGATCGCCTGGTCGAGCGCCTGCGCGCGGATGCGGTGGAGGAAATCATCCTGGCCACCAATTTCACCAACGAAGGCGAAGCGACGGCCCATGTGATCGCCGAGACACTCCGGCCCCTGGACCTGCGCATCACCCGTCTGGCGCGCGGCGTGCCCTCCGGGGCGGAGCTCGAGTACGTCGACCTCGGCACCATCGCGCGCGCGCTGGTCGACCGCCGCGGGGCCTGATGCGCGCGCTGCCTGCGCTGTACCTGATCACACCCCAGCCCGACGGCGGCGATGCCGATTTCCTGCGGGACCTGCGCTGCAGTCTCGCGGCGCAGGCTCCCGGTTCGCTGCTGGTGCAGTTCCGGGCCCACGGGCTGAGGCCCGGGCACTGGCACGCGCTGGCGGGCGAGGTGGTGCGCTGCTGCGCCGCCCACGGTTCGCCCCTGCTGCTCGGGGCCGCCGGGCTGGACCGCGCTGCGCCGGCACAGCTGGTGCGAAGCCTGCGTGAGCTGGGCGCCCAGGGCCTGCACCTTCCTTCGCGCATGCTGGCCCAGCCTGCGTGGCGCGAGGCTTGCGAGGCCATCGCCGGCGAGTTCCTGCTGGCGGCTTCCTGCCACGACGCGGCGCAGCTGGATGCAGCGGCCGAACTTGGCGCGGCGCTGGCCACCGTCTCGCCTGTGCTGCCCACGGCCAGCCACCCCGGCGCGGCCGGCCTGGGATGGGAGGGACTGCGAGCGTCCTGTGCGCGGGCTCGCCTGCCCGTGTACGCGCTGGGCGGCCTGGACCCGGGGCATCTGTCGCTGGCGCGCGCGGCCGGTGCCGTGGGCATCGCGGCGATCCGGGGCCTGTGGCGGGAAGGCCAGGGGAGGCAGGAGTAGGCGGGCGGCGTAATATGCGCGCATTCGCATCTACGCAAATAAATGCAGCCATGAGCCTGCACCGCCGTCAGTTCCTGCGCTTCGCCTGTACCGTCGCCACCTGCGGTGTGGCGCCCTGGCCGACCACGGCGAGTGCCGCGCAGACGGGAAGCCTGACGCGCTGGGCCGGCGATCTGCGCCAGCACGGACATGTCGACGCCCGGGGCGCGGCGGCGCGATTCTTCGACCCCCGCGGCCTGTGCGCCGAACCCAGCGGGGGCGTGCTCGTGGCCGACGCCGCGAACGCCCTGGTGCGGCGTATCGCGCCGGACGGCACGGTAAGCACCCTGGCGGGCGTGCCGGAACTGCGCAAGACCGTGGAGGGGCCTGCCTCCCAGGCCGGGTTCGTCGGACCCGATGCGCTGGCGGTGGGAGCCGACGGCAGCGTCTACGTGGCCGATTCCTACGCCAACACCCTTCGCGTCCTGCGCAATGGCGTGGTGAGCCTGCTGGCCGGCGCCGATCAACTGCCCGGCTACGCGGACGGCGCCGGCCCGCAGGCACGCTTCAACCATCCGGTGGGCATCGCCCTGGACCCACGCAGCGGCGACCTGCTGGTGGCCGACGCCTACAACCACACCATCCGCCGCGTGGCACGCGACGGCCTGGTCTCCACGCTGGCCGGCACCCCCGGAATCAATGAGCACCGCGATGGTCCCGTGCGCCACGCACTGTTCAACACGCCCGTGGGAATCGCTGTGCATGGCGACGGCAGCATCTACGTCAGCGAATATTTCAACCACGACCTGCGGCGCATCAGCCCGCATGGGGAGGTGAGCACCGTGGCGGGGCTCGCGGGGCAGCCCGGCGACCTGGACGGCCCGGGCCCGAGCGCGCGCCTGCGCAGGCCGCAGCAAATCGCCTTCGACGCCACGGGCGTGCTCTACATCGCCGATGCCGGAAATCGCCAGCTTCGTGCGCTGGGTCGCGACGGCGTGCTGCGCACGCTGGCCGGACGCCCCGATGCAGAGCTGGCAGCGCCGGGCCCGCTGCCCGCCGCGCTCGGCACCCCCTACGGCGTCGCCCCGGGGCCCGGGGGCACCATCGCCGTGAGCAGCGGCCAGGCGGTCTTGCTGGTGCGAGGCAGCGCCTGATCGCGCCACCCCGGCAAGGGGCAGGCCTCAGCGCCCCGACTGCGGCAGCGCGGGCTGGGCGGTGGCGAATCGGCTCAGGTCCACCGTGGGCGCCTGCTTCCAGCCGCGCTTGCGGTGCTCCACGACCACGTTGGTGTAGATGCCCCCGCGCACGTACCACTGCGCGGTCACGCGCAGGTAGCGCGGTGCGATGGCCTTGACGATGTCTTCCAGGATGGTGTTGGTCACCTTCTCGTGGAATGCCCCTTCGTTGCGGTAGCTCCACATGTACAGTTTCAGGCTCTTGAGCTCGATGCAGGCGCGGTCGGGGATCATGTCCAGGTCGATGCGCGCGAAGTCGGGCTGGCCGGTCAGCGGGCACAGGCAGGTGAACTCGGGCACCTGCATGTGGATGTGGTAGTCCCGCTCGGGCGCCGGGTTCGGGAAGGTCTGCAGCTCCTTGCTCGGCTGGGTGACCACGGACGCAGCGCGCTGGGTCGCGGCGCCGGGGCGATCTGCGGCTTGCCTTGCCGGTTGCTTTGGCGGTTGCTTCGAGGGTTTCTTGGCGCTCTTGGGATGCTGGGTGCTCATGGCGGCGTGCGGCCCGGGGTGGCGGCCATCGGGGAGTCGGTGATCGAGAAGCCGGGCATTATCCTGCAGCGGATGAAACGACGCAGCCCGGGAGGCGCAGGCCCTGCCCGCCGCGGCGCGGATGCTATCATCGGACGATGCGGCTGGAGCCGCATATTTTTCGTTTGAAATCAGCTATTTAAACCAAGTTTCCGCAACGTGCGACTGTCCACCATCAAGCTCGCCGGCTTCAAGTCCTTCGCCGAACCGGCGTCCTTCAACCTGCCGGGGCGGCGCGTGGGCGTGGTGGGCCCCAATGGCTGCGGAAAGTCCAACATCATCGACGCCGTGCGCTGGGTGCTCGGCGAATCGCGCGCCACGGAGCTGCGCGGGGATTCGATGCTGGACGTGATCTTCAACGGGTCGGGCACACGCAAGCCTGCCGGGCGCTGCAGCGTGGAGCTGGTGTTCGACAACAGCGACCACCGGGTCAGTGGAAGCTTCGGCCAGTACACCGAGATCGCCGTCAAGCGCGTGCTCACGCGCGACGGCGGATCGAGCTACTTCATCAACAACCAGCCGGTGCGCCGGCGCGACGTGCAGGACATCTTCCTCGGCACCGGGCTGGGCTCGCGTTCCTACGCCATCATCGGCCAGGGCACGATCAGCCGCATCATCGAGTCGCGCCCCGAGGAACTGCGCGTGATGCTGGAGGAGGCCGCCGGCGTTTCCAAATACAAGGAACGACGACGCGAGACCGAGAACCGGCTGCATGGCACGCGCGAGAACTTGCAGCGCGTGCACGATATCCTGCGCGAGCTCGGCGGCCAGCTCGACAAGCTCGAGCAGCAGGCGGCGGTGGCGCAGCGCTACCACGAGCTGCAGCAGCAAAGCCAGTTCAGTCAGCACGCGCTGTGGCTGCTGCGCCTGCGCGAGGCCGAGCAGCGTCAGGCGGGGCTGCGGGAGCAGGCAGGCCGTGCCCAGCTGGAGCTGGAGCAGCAAACCGCGCGTTTGCGTGCCGCCGAAGCCGAGCTGGAGCAACTGCGCCAGGCGCAGTACGCATCGGCCGAGACCCTCAACGGCGCGCAAGCGGAGCTGTACGCTGCGCAGGCGGAAGTGGCGCGCCTGGAGGCCGAGATCCGCTTTGTCGTGGAGGCCCGCGAGCGCGCGCAGCGCGGCCACGCCGAACTGCAGGAGCAGCTGGATCAATGGCAGCAGCGCCAGCAGCAGGCGCGTGCCGACGCCGAGACCGCGGCCATCGAGATCGAAACCGCCGAGCAGCTGCAGCAGCAGGCGATCGCGCGCGTGGAAGAGCAGGGCGAGCTGATTCCTGCGCTGGAGGCCCGCCTGGCCGATGCGCAGATGCGCGCGGCCGAGTGCCGGGCGCAGGCGGCGGCAGCGCAACAGCGTCTGCAGGCCGAGGCCGAGCGCCAGCGCAATCTGGGGCAGCAGCGCCAGGCGGTGGAGCAGCGCATGCAGCGTCTGCAGGCCGAACGCCGACAGCTCGCTTCGCCGGATGGCGCTCGCCTGCTCGAGCTGGAGCAACAGCACGTCGCGCTTCGCACAGCCTGCGAGCGCGCCCAGGCAGCCTTCGACGAAGGACAGCAGCGCGTGCCGCGCCTGCAGGCCGAGCGCCAGCGGGCGCAGCAGCAGGCTCAGGAGGCCGCGGCCACGCTGACCGCCACCACCGCACGCATGCAGGCGCTCAAGGCGCTGCAGGAAAAAGTGCTGACGGAAGGGCGCCTGCAGCCCTGGCTTGCGCGCCACGGCCTGGAGTCCATGGCGCGCCTGTGGAGCCGCATCCAGGTCGAGCCGGGCTGGGAGGACGCCCTGGAAGCGGCACTGCGCGAGCGACTGGCCGCGCTGGAATTGCGCGCGCTGGAGGGCGCCGGCGCGCTGGCCGCGGATCCGCCACCGGCCAAGCTGAGTTTTTTCTCGCCGCCGCAGGGCGCCACTCCTCCGGTCGCCCCCGCTGGCATGCGCCCGCTGGCCTCCCTGTTGCGCGTGGGGGACCCCGGGCTGCGCGCCGTGCTGGAGGACTGGCTGGCCGCCGTGTACACGGCTGAGTCCCTGCCACAGGCCCTGCAGCGGCGAGGCAGCCTGCCGGCCGGGGCGTTGCTGGCGACGCCCGAGGGGCATATGGTCGGGCGCCACAGCGTCAGCCTGTACGCGGCCGACAGCGAACAGGCCGGGCTGCTGGCCCGTGCGCAGGACATCGACAACCTGGAGCGCCAGCAGCGGGCGCAGCAGTTGCTGGCCGAGCAGGCGCAGGACGCCGCGGCGCTGGCGGAGGCCGAGTTCGCGCGCGCACAGGAGCAGTTGTCCCAGGTCGGGCGCGATCTGCAGTCCCTCACCCAGCAATCCCATGCCGTGCAGGTCGAGCGGCTCAAGTTGCAGCAACAGCAGCAGGAAACCTCCGCGCGCGCCGAGCGTCTGGACTCCGACCTCGCTGAATCAGCGGCGCAGGAGGAGGAGCTGCAGATGCAGCTTGCCGAGAGCGAGGCACGCTTCGAGCAGCTGGATGCCGATCTCGGCAACAGCCAGCAGCAGCACGCCGATCTCGATACCGCCGCCTTGCGCGAGCAGTCCGAGCTGGCGCAGGCGCGCGCCACCTTGCGCAACCTGGAGCAGGAGCAGGCGGAGAACGCCTATGCCGTGCGCAGCCTGCAGCAGCGCATGGCGGATGCCCAGCGCATGGACGCCACCGCGCAACAGCAGATCGACTCCCTGCTGGAGCGACTGCGCACGGCGGCCGAGGAGCTCGAGCGATTGCACGACGAAAGCGCCCGTGCCGGGCTCCAGGACGCGCTGGAGGCTCGCGAGCAGGCCCAGCAGCGCCTGCATGCCCGGCGTGCCGAGCACGACGAGCTCAGTGCGCGGGTGCGGGGCATCGAGGAACAGCGCATCCTGCTCGAGCGCGAGCTGGAGCCGCTGCGCTCGGCCATCGGTCAGCGCCAGCTGGACGAGCAGGAAGCGCGCCTGCAGGCCCAGCAGTTCGAGCAGCAGCTGGCCGAGGCGCAGGTGGATGCGGCGCTGCTGCAGCAACAGCTGGATGCGCGCAGTGATCTGACGCCCGAGCAACTGGCGCGCGACGCCCAGCGCCTGCAGCGCGAGATCGCAGCGCTGGGAGCGGTGAATCTGGCCGCGCTCGACGAGTTGCAGCAATCGCGCGAGCGCAAGGGCTTCCTGGACGCCCAGAGCGCCGACCTGGAGCAGGCCGCGAGCACCCTGGAGGACGCGATCCGGCGCATCGATGCGGAGACCCGCACCCAGCTGCGCCAGACCTTCGACGAGGTCAACGGACACTTCGGGCGCCTGTTCCCCGAGCTGTTCGGCGGGGGCTCCGCGCGCCTGATCATGACCGGCGAGGAAATCCTGGATGCAGGAGTGCAGGTGATGGCCCAGCCCCCCGGCAAGCGCAACAGCACCATCCACCTGCTGTCCGGCGGGGAAAAGGCGCTGGTGGCCATCGCGCTGGTGTTCGGAATTTTCCACCTCAACCCCGCTCCGTTCTGTATCCTGGACGAAGTGGACGCGCCGCTGGATGACGCGAACACCGAACGTTTCGCCCGCCTGGTGGAGACCATGTCCGACGCGACCCAGTTCCTGTTCATCTCGCACAATAAGATTGCGATGGCGATGGCCGAGCAACTCGTGGGCGTGACCATGCAGGAGCAGGGTGTTTCGCGCCTGGTGGCCGTGGACATGGACACGGCCACGCGCATGGTCGCAGCCTGAGCCAGGGCTGGCGCAATCGTCGAGGCCAATCACCCGTATCGAGAGAAAGGTATACCCATGGGTCCCCTGCAGGAAGCGCTGGCGGCGGTCGGAGTCGTGATCATCGCCGCGGTGCTGGGTTTCAACGGCTGGCAGGCCTGGCAGCTGCGCCGACGACGCGCGAGCGTGGAGCGAGACGAACGTGGCGAACGCGGTGAGCCCGGCCCGGTGGACGCCTTCCCGGCCACGGCACCGCAGGAGCGCCTGGAGCCCGGTCTGGACGAGGGCGCCGAGGCTTCCGGCATGGAGCTGCGGGTGCCGGCGCCGGCCGAGGCGAGCCGCCCGCGGGTTGCGACCGCGCGAATCGACCCGCTGATCGATGCCATCGCCTGTTTCGGCTTCGACCAGCCGGTGCCGGGCGAGGCTCTGCAACAGCGCCTGCCGCGCACCGCGCGCGCCGGCACCAAGCCTCTGTTGTTCGAGGGGCGCAACGCGCATAGCGGCGCCTGGGAAGTCCTGCAGCCGGGGGAGCGTTACGCCGAGTTGCAGGCGGCGGTGCAGATGGCCAGTCGCAGCGGAGCGCTGAACGCGATCGAATATTCCGAATTCGTCACCAAGTGCCATGCCCTGGGCGAGGCCCTGGGCGTGGCGCCCGACCTGCCCGACATGGCCGAGGTGCTCGAGCAGGCTCGCGAACTCGATGGCTTCGCCGCCGGCAACGACGCCCAGCTGTCCATCAACCTGCAGGCCCAGGGCGTGGCCTGGGGCCTGGACTTCCTGCGCCAGCAGGCGCAGGCCTGCGGGTTCACCACCAACCTGGCCGCGGGGCGCATGGCCCTGGTGGAAAGCTTCGCCGACGACTCCGACGGCCAGGCCGAGCCGCGGCGTTACGCGGTGGTGCAGCTGCAATTCGATGCCCACGCGGAACTGGCGGACGATCCGGCCATGCCGGTGGCCCGGGCCACCTTGCTGCTCGACGTGCCCCATGTGGCGCCAGGGCTGCGCCCCTTCGCGCGCATGCGCGAGGCCGCGCGCCAGCTGGCGCAGGCGCTGGGCGCGCGCCAGGTGGACGACAACGGCGCACCCCTGTCGCCGGCCGCGCTGGACCAGATCGAGTTGCAGCTGCAGCAACTCTACGCGTCCCTCGAAGCCCGCGGCCTGGGGGCCGGCACACCGGCCGCGCAGCGCCTGTTCGCCTGAACGCCTTCCGGCGCGCGCAGCGCGCACCCCCAGCTCCATGACCGAAGCCCCGATTCCCGCAGCGCCGGCCGAAGCCGCCGCGCGCGTGCAGCGCCTGCGCGAGGACATCACCCGCTACGACCGGGCCTACTACCTGCTCGATGCGCCCCTGGTTCCCGACGCGGATTACGACGCGCTGTTCCGCGAGTTGCAGCAACTGGAGGAGCAATGGCCTGAGCTGCGCAGCGCGGATTCGCCCACTCAGCGGGTGGGCGGCGCCGCGCTGCCTGAGTTCGCCGCGGTGCGTCACCGCGTGCCGATGTTGTCCATCCGCACCGAGACCGACACCACGCCCCAGGGCGCGCTGGCCTTCGACCAGCGGCTGCGCAACCGCCTCGGGCTGGATCCCGATGCCCCGGAACTGCACTACCAGGCCGAGCTCAAGTTCGACGGCCTGGCGCTGAGCGTGCGCTACGAGCGCGGCGTGCTGGTGCAGGGCGCGACCCGTGGCGACGGCGAGACGGGCGAGGACGTGACCCTCAACGTGCGCACCATCCGCAACCTGCCCCTGCGCCTGCAGGGCAGGGTGCCGGAGGTGCTGGAGGTTCGCGGCGAGGTGCTGATGAAGCGCGCCGATTTCCTGCGCTACAACGAGGCCCAGCGGGCGAAGGGACTGCCGGCCCTGGTCAACCCCCGCAACGGGGCCGCCGGCAGTATCCGCCAGCTCGATCCACGCCTTGCCGCGCAGCGCCCGCTGTCCTTCTATGCCTACGGCTGGGGAGACATCGAGGGCTGGCCGGATCGCCCCGGCTCCCAGCACGAGATGCTCGATGCCTTCGCGGACATGGGCCTGCCCGTGGCCGCGCAGCGGGTGCACGGAGCGGGCGCGCAGCTGCTGGTCGACTTCCACGCGCGCATCCTGGCCGAGCGCGATTCCCTGCCCTTCGACATTGACGGCGTGGTCTACAAGGTCGACAGCCTGGCCTTGCAGACCGAACTGGGCTTTCGCAACCGCGAGCCGGTATGGGCCGTGGCGCACAAGTACCCGGCGCAGGAGCGCAGCACCCGCCTGCTGGCCATCGAGGTTCAGGTGGGGCGCACCGGAAAGCTCACCCCGGTGGCGCGCCTGGAGCCGGTATTCGTCGGTGGCGTGACCGTGACCAATGCCACCCTGCACAACGAGGAGGAGGCCCGGCGCAAGGACGTGCGCGTGGGCGACACCGTGATCGTGCGTCGCGCCGGGGATGTGATTCCCGAGATCGTCGGCGTGGTGGCGGAGCGGCGCCCTCCGGGCACGGCGCCCTTCGACATGCAGTCTCTGCTGCATGGAGCCTGCCCGGTGTGCGGCTCGCAGATCGTGCGTGAACCCGAGGAAGTGGACTGGCGCTGCAGCGGCGGCCTGTACTGTTCCGCGCAACGCAAGCAGGCGCTGCTGCATTTCGCCAGTCGCCTGGCCATGGACATCGAGGGCCTGGGTGACAAGCTGGTGGAGCAACTGGTCGATCTCGGCCTGGTGCGTTCGCTTCCCGACGTGTACGGACTGCGCGCCGAGCAACTCGCCGTGCTTCCTCGCATGGCCGCGAAAAGCGCCGACAACCTGGTGCGGGCGATACGCGCCAGCCTGCGCACCACTCTGGCGCGCTTCATCTACGCCCTGGGCATACGCCACGTGGGAGAGGCCACGGCCAAGGAACTGGCGCGGCACTTCGGCGGCCTGCAGGCCCTGCTGGACGCCGATGTCGAGCGCCTGGAGCAGGTCAGCGACATCGGACCCGTGGTGGCCGCCAGCATCCACACCTTTTTCGCGCAGGAGCACAACCGGGAAGTGGTGCAGCAGCTGCTCGCGGCCGGAGTGCACTGGGACGAGACCGCGGCGCAGCCCGTATCGCGGCACCTGGCGGGCAGCAGCTTCGTGCTCACCGGCACGCTGCCCACCCTCAGTCGCGAACAGGCGCGCCAGCGCATCGAGGCGGCCGGCGGCAAGGTCAGCGCCTCGGTGTCGCGCAAGACCCGCTACGTGGTGGTGGGCGAGGAGGCGGGCAGCAAGCTCGAGCAGGCGCGCCAGCTGGGGGTGGAACTGCTCGACGAGGCGGCGCTGCTGCGCCTGCTGGAGCCGCCGCGCGAAATGGAGGAGCCGGCATGAAATCCGTGCTGCGCCTGGGCGTGGACCTGGGCGGAACCAAGATCGAATGCGCCGCCGTGCGCGACGACGGCACCATCGAGTTGCGGCGCCGCCTGGCCACGCCCCAGGGCGACTACGCCGGCACGCTGCGCACCATCGCCGCCTGCGTGGCCGAGGTGGAGCGCGAGCTGGGGCCCTCGCGGCCCTGCGAGCGCGCGCTGGGGGTGGCCATTCCGGGATCGGAGTCGCCCGTGGACCGGCGCATCCGCAATGCCAATTCCGTGGTGCTGAACGGACGCGCGCTGCACGCGGACCTGGAGGCCCTGCTGGGTCGTCCGGTGCGCCTGCGCAACGATGCCAACGCCCTGGCGCTGAGCGAGATCGCGCCCGATGGCGTGGCCGCGGGCTGCGATGTGGTCTTCGCGGTGATCCTGGGCACCGGCGTGGGGGGCGCGGTGGCCTGTGGCGGGAGGGTGCTCGACGGCCACAACGGGCTGGCCGGGGAATGGAGCCACAACTCGCTGCCCTGGCCGCGCATGGCGCCGGCCTGGGGTGAACTGCCGGGGCCGCGCTGCTGGTGTGGCCAGCGCGGTTGCATCGAGACCCTGCTGTGCGGTCCGGCGCTGGCCGCCGACGCCGGCATGCCCGACGCAGCCGCGGTGCTGCGCGCGATGCGCGATGGCCAGCCTGGCGCGCGCGCCGCCTTCATCCGCTATTGCGATCGCCTGGCGCGCGCCTTCGCCCAGGTCATCAATCTGCTCGACCCGGACGCCATCGTGCTGGGCGGGGGCCTCAGCAACGTGGATGAGCTCTACACCGAGCTTCCGGCGCGATGGGGGGCCTGGGTGTTCAGCCCGCAGGCTCCGCGCACGCGCCTGCTGCGCGCGCGCCATGGCGACTCGTCCGGGGTACGTGGCGCGGCGTGGCTCTGGGGCCGCGAGACGGCGCCGGGGCAGGCGCCGGAGGGGCAGGGCCCGCGGCCCGCTCAGGCCGAGGCCAGTCGCTCCACGTAGCTGCGCACGCCCTGCGCCACGTCGGCGAAGGCGTGCTCGCATCCCACCGATCGAAGGCCGTGCAATTCGGCCTGGGTGAAACACTGGTACTTGCCCTGCAGCGCGGCCGGGAAATCGATGTAGACCACCAGTTTTTCATCGACCATCTGGCGCAGGCTCAGCGCTTCCTGCCCGCTGCGCGCGCGCAGCGCGTTGACCACCGCGTGGGCGATGTCGTTGAAGGGTTGCGCGCGACCGCTGCCCAGATTGAACACCCCGCTGTGGCGCGGGTTGTCGAGGAACCACAGATTCACCGCCACCACGTCATCGACAAAGACGAAGTCGCGCATCTGCTCGCCGGGCCCGTAGCCTCCGTAGGCGCCGAACAATTCCACGCGCCCGCGGTCACGAAACTGGTTGTAATGGTGCCAGGCCACCGAGGCCATCCGGCCCTTGTGCTGTTCGCCGGGACCGTAGACGTTGAAATAGCGGAAGCCGGCGACCTGGCTCCGGGCACCGTGCAGGCGCCGGCGCACCAGCTGGTCGAACAGCAGCTTGGAATATCCGTAGACATTGAGGGGGCGCTCGAATTCCGGCAACTCCACGAAGCGATCGCTGGCGCCGTAGGTCGCCGCGCTGGAGGCGTACAGCAGGCGCGTGCCCTGTTCCAGGCAGGCGTCCAGCAGCGTGCGGCTGGCGGCGTAGTTGTTGTCCATCATGTAGCGCCCGTCATGCTGCATGGTGTCGGAGCAGGCGCCCTCGTGGAATACCGCCTCGACGGGTCCGAAGCGGCCCTGGGCGAAGGCCTCGTAGAAGGCCGTCTTGTCCACGTAGTCACTGATGCGAAGGTCCACCAGATTGCGGAACTTGTCGGCCTGGCTGAGGTTGTCCACCGCGATGACGTCGGTGATGCCGCGGGCGTTGAGCCCGCGCACGATGTTGCTGCCGATGAACCCGGCCGCGCCGGTGACGATGTAGCGATGGGACATGATCGAGGGCTTCCTGAAAGCTGGGAGGGGGCGCGTGGCTCAGGCCGGTTCAGGCCACAGTTCGGCCGGGCTGACCGCGGCGGTGCCCAGCTTGCCGACCACGATGCCGGCGGCGCGATTGGCGGTGCGCACGGCTTCATCGAGCCCGGCGCCGGCGCCCAGCATCACGGCCAGCGTGGCGATCACGGTGTCGCCCGCGCCGGAGACGTCGTAGACCTCCTTGGCCTGGGCGGCGACGTGCAGGTGGCCGGCGTCGCTGAACAGGCTCATGCCTTCGTCGGCGCGGGTGACCAGCAGCGCCTCGAGCTGCAGTTGCGCGCGCAGGGCCTGCGCGCGCTGCTCCAGCTCGGTCTCGTCGCGCCAGTCTCCGCCGGCGGCCAGCGCGAACTCGGCGCGGTTGGGGGTGATCAGCGTGGCCGAGGAATAGCGCGAGTAATCGCGTCCCTTGGGGTCGACCAGGACACGCCGTCCCCGGGCGCGCGCGAGCTGCACCATGCGCTCGACGTGGCTCAGTCCCCCCTTGCCGTAGTCGGACAGCAGCACCACGTCGTGGAAGGCCAGTTCCTGTTCATAGCGACCCATGAGGTCGAGCAGCACCTCGTGGTCCGGGGTGGCCTCGAAGTCCAGGCGCAGCAACTGCTGCTGACGCGAGACCACCCGAAGCTTCATGGTGGTTCGCAGCCCGGGAACCTGGCGCAGGGCGCTGCGGATGGGCGTGTCGGCCACCAGGTGCGCCAGCCTGCGCCCGGCGTCGTCGCTGCCCACCACGCTGAGCAGCGTGGTCTGCGCCCCCAGGGTGGCGGCGTTCAGGGCCACGTTGGCGGCGCCGCCCAGCCGGTCCTGCTCCCGCTGCACCAGGGCCACCGGCACCGGAGCCTCGGGGGAGATGCGGTCGACACTGCTGAACCAGTAGCGGTCCAGCATGACGTCGCCCACCACCAGTACGCGCGCCTGGCGCAGTTGTTCGGGATGCATCGATGCCATGCTCAGACGCCTGTCAGGGAAAGTTCTTCGCTGCGCCGCGGCGGATAGGTATCCCACCCCATGCAGGCCGGGCAGTGCCAGGCGTAGCTGCGCGCCTCGAATCCGCAGGCGGCGCAGCGGTAGCGCTGGCGATTGGTCAACGCGCGATCCAGCGCCTGCTCGACCGCGCTGCGCAGGCCCTCGTCATCGGGCGATGCGGCAGCCTGCTCGACGGCGCGGCGCGCCGCCAGCAGGCTGCCCTGGGCCTGCAGGTATTGCAGGCTCAGGCGTCGGCGCTGGGCCGCGTCGGGCTCCAGGGACAGCACCGCGTCCAGCAGCTCGATGGCGGGGCTTTCCTGAAGTTGCGTGCGCAGCCACTCCAGGCCCGCCTGCTGCTGGCCGATGTCGCGGTACAGTCGCGCCGCGTCTGCCGCCAGCACCGCGGCGAATTCCGGGCGCAGCGTGGCTGCCCGGCGCAGATGGGCCAGCGCCTGCGCGGCGTCGCCCTGCTGTTCGGCGATGGCCGCGCGCAACTGCCAGGGGCGAACGGCCTGCGCATCCGCGGCACCGGCCTTGTCCAGCGAGTCCAGCGCCGCCGCAAAGTCCGCATCGCGCCGCTGGCGCAGGGCGATCTCGCACCAGTAATGCGCGATCTGCCGTCCCCAGCTGCCCCCGCCCAGGCGCTCCAGGCGTTGCGCGATGTCGATGGCCGAGTTCCACTCGCGGGTGCGTTCATGGATCTGCAGCAGCGCGGCCAGAGCTTCGGACTGGTAGGCGGTGCCGGTCAGCGCCGTGTACACCGCCTCGGCTCGATCGAGCAGGCCCGCCTTGAAAAAATCCTGCGCCAGAGCCACCTGCGCGCGCTGGCGCTCCGCCGCGGCGAGGTCCGCCCGCGACAGCAGATTCTGATGCACGCGCACCGCGCGCTCGTACTCGCCGCGACGCCTGAACAGGTTGCCCAGCGCGAAATGCAGGTCCACCGTTCCCGGATCGGCGGTCACCGCCTCGATGAAGGCGTCGATGGCCTTGTCCTGTTGCTCGCTGAGCAGAAAGTTCAGGCCACGAAAATACGCCGCCGAGGCATCGCGACGGTGCTGCCCGTCACGCCTGAGCTGCAGCAGGTCCAGCCTCGAAGCCAGCCAGCCCATCGCGAAGGTGGCGGGCAGGGCCAGCAGCCACCAGAGTTCAAACTCCATCGGGCGTCCCATCGATCACCCCGGGGGCCGGAGGGTTCGGCGCGGGGCTCGGCGCAGGCGACGGAGCATCCGCTCGCGGCAGCCCGGAGTTCGCGGCCAGGCTGCGTTGCAGCCGGCGCGCGCGCAGCCAGCCCGGCAGCATGACGGCGATGCCCAGCAGGACGCCCAGCGCGAAGGTGGCGAGCAGCAGCACGAACAGCGGGGCGCGCCACTGGGTGCCGAACAGCAGGTGCAGGACGGTGGGCTCCAGGTTGTTCAGCGCCAGGCCGAACAGCAGCAGGAACAGGATCAGGCGGACGAACCAGGTGAAAGCGCGCATCGGGTGGGGACGTCGAACAGCGATCGACCCGGAAGCTCCGGGGGGCTTGCTGCGGGATTCTAGTGTCCTGTCCCACGCATCACGGTCATTCCGTGGGTGTGGCTGCGGGAGTCACGAGGCTCCCCGCGGTGGCTGCGAGCCGCGTCGCGTGTCGGGCGTCGGGCGTCGGGCGTCGGGCGCCCGCGCCGCGTACAGGGCGGCCATGGGCTCAGTCCCGGTCGGCGTCGTGATCCACGAGCTGGCGCAGGGTCTTGCCGGGCTTGAAGTGGGGCATGCGCTTTTCCGGCACCACCACGCGCTCGCCGGAGCGGGGATTGCGGCCGATGCGGGCCGGTCGATGGCTGACGGAAAAACTGCCGAAGCCGCGGATCTCCACGCGGTGGCTGTTCTCCAGCGCGTCCGACAACGCATCCAGAATGGTCTTGACCGCCAGTTCGGCATCGCGATGGGTGAGCTGGGCGAAGCGCGCCGCGAGCTGGTCGACGAGGTCGGATCGGGTCATGGTCGGTAGGGCTGGCACCCGGACGGGCCGGGCAGAAAATCGGCGCCGCGGGCTGGAAGCCCCGGCGCCGTGTCGCTGCACCGCGGACGGGCCGCCTGGGCGACCTGTCCGCGGGTCCTGCTTACTCCTGGCCCTGGTTGTCCAGCTTGGCACGCAGCAGGGCACCCAGGTTCGTGGTGCCCGTGGCTTCGCGCTGTTCGCCGGCCAGTCGGGTCAGCGCTTCCTGCTGGTCGGCGCTGTCCTTGGCCTTCACCGACAGCTGGATGCTGCGGTTCTTGCGGTCGATGTTGATCACCAGCGCGGTGACTTCATCCCCGTCCTTGAGCAGGTTGCGGGCGTCCTCGACGCGGTCGCGCGAGATCTCGGAGGCACGCAGGTAGCCCTCGACCTCGTTGCCCAGGTCGATCACCGCGCCCTTGGCATCCACGGACTTCACCGTGCCGGTCACGACCTTGCCCTTGTCGTTGATGGCGGCGAAGTTCATGAAGGGATCGCCCTCCATCTGCTTGATGCCCAGGGAGATGCGCTCGCGCTCGATGTCGATGCCCAGCACCACGGCCTCGACGTCCTGGCCCTTCTTGTAGTTGCGGACCGAAGCCTCGCCGGGCTCGCTCCACGACAGGTCGGACATGTGCACCAGGCCATCGATGCCGCCGGGCAGGCCGATGAACACGCCGAAGTCGGTGATCGACTTCACCGGGCCGCTGACGCGATCGCCGCGGTTGTGGTTCGAGGCGAATTCTTCCCAGGGGTTCGGACGGCACTGCTTCATGCCCAGGCTGATGCGGCGACGGTCCTCGTCGATCTCCAGCACCTGCACCTCGACCTCGTCGCCCAGCTGCACGACCTTGCTCGGGGCCACGTTCTTGTTGGTCCAGTCCATTTCGGACACGTGCACCAGACCCTCGATGCCCGGCTCGATCTCGACGAAGGCGCCGTAGTCGGTCAGGTTGGTGACCTTGCCGAACAGACGGGTGCCCGAGGGATAGCGGCGCGACACGCCGACCCAGGGATCGTCGCCCATCTGCTTCAGGCCCAGCGACACCCGGTTCTTCTCGGCGTCGTACTTCAGCACCTTGGCGTCGAGCTCCTGGCCCGGGGTGACCACCTCGCTGGGGTGGCGCACGCGGCGCCAGGCCAGATCGGTGATGTGCAGCAGGCCGTCGATGCCGCCCAGGTCCACGAAGGCGCCATAGTCGGTGATGTTCTTGACCACGCCGTGCACGATCTGGCCTTCCTTGAGGCTCTCGAGCAGCTTGGCGCGTTCCTCGCCCTGGCTGGCTTCGACCACGGCGCGGCGCGACAGCACCACGTTGTTGCGCTTGCGGTCGAGCTTGATGACCTTGAATTCCAGGGTCTTGCCCTCGAAGGGCGTGGTGTCCTTGACCGGACGGGTGTCGAGCAGCGAACCCGGCAGGAAGGCGCGGATGCCGTTGATCATCACGGTCAGGCCGCCCTTGACCTTGCCGGTGACGGTGCCGGTGACGAATTCGCCCGACTCGAGCGCCTTCTCCAGGGACATCCAGGAGGCCAGGCGCTTGGCCTTGTCGCGCGACAGCATGGTGTCGCCGTAGCCGTTTTCCAGCGCGTCGATGGCCACCGAGACGAAATCGCCCACCTGGACCTCGACCTCGCCGTGGTCGTTCTTGAACTCGTCGATCGGGATGTACGCGTCGGACTTCAGCCCGGCGTTGACGATGACGAAGTTGGGGTCGACACCGACGACCTCGGCGGTGATCACCTCACCGGTGCGCATGTCGCGCGTCTTGAGCGATTCCTCGAACAGGGCGGCGAAGGATTCGCCAGACGTGCTGGCGCTGGGGTTGACAGACATGGATGACTTTCTCGTCCGCGGGGGGCCCCGCGGGGTTCGTGGCAAGGCCTGGGCACGCGCCTTGCGCGCCGTGCTCAGGTACGTTCGCGCCACCACTGCAACACGCGGGCCACCGTCGCATCGACGTCCAGCTCCGCGTTGTCCAGCGGCAACGCGTCCTGCGCGGCCGCCATCGCAGCGACGCTGCGCGAGGCATCGCGCGCGTCGCGCGATTCCAGATCGCGCAAAACATCTTGTAGTGTAGTCGAAATGCCCTGGGAAATCAATTGCTTAACCCGGCGCTCGGCGCGCGTGCGCGCGCTCGCCACCAGGAACACCTTCAGACCGGCGTCCGGGAACACCACCGTGCCCATGTCGCGGCCGTCGGCGACCAGGCCCGGGGCACGGCGCTGGGCCCGCTGCAGGCCCAGCAGGGCTTCGCGCAGGCGCGGCAGCGGAGCAATGGCCGAGGCGGCATTTCCCACCTGCTCGCTGCGCAGTTCGCGGCTGACGTCGACCCCGTCCAGCAGCACCGCGCCGTCGCGCCAGGCGATGGGCAGATGACGCGCCAGTTCGCTCAGGCGGGCTTCGTCGTCCAGGGCCACGCCCAGGCGCATCGCCCTCAGCGCGGTGGCTCGGTACAGGCTGCCGGAATCCAGCACGTGCCAGCCCAGTCGCTGGGCCAGGCGCGCCGCCAGGGTCCCTTTGCCGGAGGCGGTGGGCCCGTCGATGGCCAGCACCGGAACCGGCCGGGCGACGCGCGCGAACGCCTCGAAATATCCGGGAAAGGTCTTTCCCACGCAGCCGGGATCCTCGATGCGCAGGTCGGTCGGCCCGAAACTGGCCAGTGAGAAGCACATGGCCATGCGATGGTCGTCGTAGGTGGCGATGCTGGCGGCCCGCCAGTCGGTGTCGGCCATCGGCCACACGCGCATCCAGTCCTCGCCCGCTTCGACCCGGGCGCCCAGTTTTGTCAGTTCGGTCCGCATCGCATGGATGCGGTCGGTTTCCTTCACCCGCCAGCTTCCGATGCCCTGCAACAGGGTCGGAGCCTCCGCGAACAACGCCGTCACCGCCAGGGTCATCGCTGCGTCCGGGATGGCCACGCAGTCGATTTCGCCGCCGGCCAGACGGGTGCGCCCCTCGCGCAGTCCCCGCGCCTCGATCCAGCCTTCGCCCCAGGCGATGTCGGCACCCAGGCGCTCCAGCACACGGGCGAATTCCACGTCACCCTGCAGGCTGGTGGCGTCCACGCCCAGCACCCGCACCGGTCCGCCCTGGGCGTGCAGGCCGCCCAGCGTGCCGGCGGCCAGGAAATACGAAGCCGAGGAGGCGTCGCCCTCCACCTGCAGGCTGCGCGGGCTGCGCAGTCGGCTGCCGGCGGGTACCACGAAACGCTGCCAGTCGTGGTTGCGAACCTGCACACCGAATCGCTGCAGCAAGGCCAGGGTGAGGGCCACGTAGGGGCGCGAGATCAGCGTTCCCTCGACCTGCACCTCGATGTCGTGCTCCCCCGACAGCAGCGGAAGCGCCAGCAGCAAGGCGGTCAGGAACTGGCTGGACACATCGCCCCGCACGCGCAGCGGCGCCTCGACGCGCGGTTGGCCGCTGCCGATGCGCAGCGGGGGGTAGCCAGGCTGCCCCAGGTAGTCGACCACGCAGCCCATGGCGCGCAGCGCATCGACCAGATCGCCGATCGGTCGCTCGTGCATGCGCGGCACGCCCCGGAGCACGTAGTCGCCTCCCAGCACGGCCAGCGCGGCGGTCAGCGGACGCACGGCGGTGCCGGCGTTGCCCAGGAACAGCTCGGCGGGGCCGCGGGCCAGGCGCGCGCCGCAGCCGTGCACGACCACCGGATCTTCCCGCGAACCGGCGCGACCGTCCACGCGCACTCCCAGCGTGCGCAGCGCCTCCAGCATCACTCGGGTGTCGTCCGAGTCCAGCAGACCCGGCAATTCGACGGGGCCTTCGGCCAGCGCCGCCAGCAGCAGCACCCGGTTGGAAATGCTTTTCGAGCCGGGCAGCTGCACGCTGCCGGCGGCACCCACCAGCGGCGGGAGATCCAGGAAGTCAGGGTACGTCATCGGCGGGAGTGGGAGAGGCCCAGTCCCGGCGCGACTGACTGGCCTGTCGGATGAGGGATTCGAGCACGGTCCAGTTTCCCTGGCGCAACTGCGCCTCGAAACCTGCGAGTGCCTGCTTGAACATCTGCAATTGTTGCAAAACTTCGGCCGAATTGGCCTGGAACACATCGCGCCACAGGGTCGGATCGCTGGCCGCGATGCGCGTGAAATCGCGAAAACCCGGCCCCGCCAGCTGCAGGAAACTCGAGCCCTGTGGCTGGCGCGCGACGGCGTAGACAAAGGCAAAGGCCAGCAGGTGCGGCAGGTGGCTGACCGCCGCGAAGGCGGCGTCGTGTTCCTGCGGGCTCATGACCGAGACCACGCCGCCCAGAGCTTCCCAGACCTGGGTGGCAGCATCCACGAAACGAGAAGGGTTGCTTGGCAGCGGCGTGACCACCACGCGCCGTCCGTCGAACAGATTCACCTGCGCGTGCTGTACGCCGCTGCGTTCGCTGCCCGCGATGGGATGGCAGGGCACGAATTGGCGCGCGGCGTCTCCCAGCATCTGCTGCGCCGCCTCGGCGACGTCCGCCTTGGTGCTGCCCACGTCCATGAGCAGCGCGCTGTCGGCCAGGCCCAGGCGGATCTGGTGCAGCAGCGGGCCGATGGCCGCCACCGGCACCGCCAGCACCACCAGGTCCGCGCCGGTGGCCGCCTGCAGCGCCGAATCGGCTCCGCGGTCGATCACGCCGGCCTTGATCGCGGCCTGGATGGTCGATGGTGACTTGCTGTAGCCCACGACCTCCTGCGCCAGCGCGGCGCGCTTGGCGGCCAGCGCGAAGGATCCGCCGAGCAGCCCCACGCCGAGCACGGCGAGGCGACGGAATTGCGGCCGGAGCGAATCCGGCGCGTTGGCCGCGGAACGCGCGGCGGGGGTTCGCGAAGCCACGGCCGGATTCAGCCCAGGGCCTTGCCCAGCGCGGCCAGGCAGCGCTGGTTCTCGGCTGCGGTGCCCACCGAGATGCGCAGCCACGCACCCAGGCCGTAGTTGTCCACCGGGCGCGCGATCACGCCCTGCGCCAGCATGGCGCGGGCCACGCGGGCGCCCGCCTTGTCGTCCTCGCCCACGCGTACCAGCAGGAAATTGCCGTGCGAGGGCACGCGACGCAGACCCAGCTGGTCGACGCCGGCCTCGAGCTGGCGCATGCCAGCCTGGTTGATCTCGGAGGAACGTCGCACGAAGTCCTGGTCGCGCAGCGCCGCCAGCGCGGCAGCCTGGGCCAGGTTGCTGGTGTTGAAGGCCGAGCGCACGCGGTTGAGCACGTCGCCCAGCGCGGGTTGCACGGCGCAGTAGCCGATGCGCAGACCGGCCAGGCCGTAGGCCTTGGAGAAGGTGCGGGAGACCACCAGGTTGGGATGCCGACGCAGCAATTCCAGGCTTCCCCCGTGCAGCGAGGGGTCCAGGTACTCGACATAGGCTTCGTCCAGCACGATCACCACCCGTTCGGGCACGCTGCGCACGAACTGCTCGATCTGCTCCGGGCTGGCCAGGGTGCCGGTGGGATTGTTCGGGTTGGCCACGTACACCAGCCGGGTGGAGGGCTCGATGGCCGCTGCCATCGCCGGCAGGTCATGCGCGAAATCCCGTGCCGGCACGACGATGTGGCGGGCGCCGCGCTGTTGCACCGCCGAGGCGTAGACCACGAAGCCGTACTGGGAGTAGACGCAGGAGTCGCCCTCGGCCAGCAGCGCGCGCGCCGCCATTTCGAGGATGTCGCTGGAGCCGTGCCCCAGCACGATCCACGAGGTGTCGACTCCGAGGTGCCGGGCCAGCTCCGTGCGAAGCTCGAATGCGTCGTTGTCGGGGTAGCGTGGGGCCTCCAGCGCGGCGTCGAGCATGGCCTGGCGCGCGGCGGGGGACATGCCCAGAGGGTTCTCGTTGGAGGCCAGCTTGACGATGGAATCCGGGTCGAGCCCGAATTCACGCGCGACCTCGGAAATCGGGCGGCCGCCGACATAGGGTTGAATGCTGCGCACCGATTCGGTGCCCCAGTCGGTGGAAGAACGGGCGACGTTGGACATGGCGGATGCTCGAAACGGGGAGGGCGGGACGGAGCTCAGTCCTGGCGGATCGGGTAGGAACCCAGGTTCTTGAAATAGGCGCAGTGCGCGCGCAGCGCCTGCAGGGCGGCGGCCACGGGAGGATCGTCCGCGTGGCCTTCCAGGTCGACGTAGAACATGTACGCCCAGTCCCCCGAGCGTGCCGGGCGGGACTCGAAGCGGCTCATGCTCACGCCATGCTCGGCCAGCGGGCGCAGCATCGCGGCGACGGCGCCGGCAACGTTGGGCACGGAGAGGATCAGACTTGTGCGATCGCGTCCGCTGGGCGCGGGAGTCTCCGCACCCAGCACCACGAAGCGCGTGCGGTTGCCGACCTCGTCCTGGATGTGCGTGGCGGCCAGCTGCAACCCGTACAGGCCGGCAGCGTGCTCACCGGCGATGGCCGCCAGGCCCTCGTCCTGCGCCGCCATGCGGGCCGCCTCGGCGTTGCTGGACACCGCGCGGCGCTCCACGCCCGCCAGATGGGCATCCAGCCATTGCCGGCACTGGGAAAGCGCCTGCGGATGCGCCAGCACCGCGCGCACGCCCTGCAGATCCTCGCGCAGGCGAAGCAGATTGTGGTGGATGGGCAGGCTGATCTCGCCGCACAGGTGCGCCGGCTGCGACAGCAGCAGGTCCAGCGCGCGCGCGACAGCGCCTTCGGTGGAGTTCTCCACCGGCACCACGGCGTGGCTGGCGGCTCCACTGAGCTGGCTGCGGAACACCTCGTCCAGATCCGCGCAGGGCAGGAGCTCGCAGCTCGAGCCGAAGAAGCGCCGCGCCGCGAGTTCGGTGTAGGTGCCCTCGGGGCCCAGGTAGGCGATGCGCTGCTGGCCTTCCAGCGCGCGGCAGGCGGACATGATCTCGGTCCAGACCGCCGCCAGGCCGGCATCGAGCAGGGGGCCGGGGTTGGCCTGCTGCACCTTGCGCACCACCGCCAGCTCGCGTTCGGGGCGAAACACCGGCAGGCCCAGCTTGTGCTTGTGGGCGCCGATTTCCTGCGCCAGGCGCGCGCGCCGGCTGAGCAACTCGAGGATCTCGCGATCGATCGCGTCGATCTGGTCACGCAGGGGGTGGAGAACGTTGTCGGAGCTCATGCTGGGACGGTTCGGCGCGGGCCCGCGCCGCGGATTCAGTGGCTGCGCTCGAAGTCGCGCAGATAGTCGACCAGTGCGCGCACGCCGGGCTCGGGCATGGCGTTGTAGATGCTCGCGCGCATGCCCCCGACCGACTTGTGGCCCTTGAGTTGCAGCAATCCGCGCTGGCTCGCTCCCTCCAGGAAGGCCGCGTCCAGGCCCGGCTCGCGCAACTGGAAGGGTACGTTCATGCGCGAGCGCGCGGAAGGGGCCACGCGATTGACATAGAGGGACGAGGCGTCGATGCACTCGTACAGCATGGCCGCCTTGCGACGGTTGCGCTCGGTCATCGCGGCCAGCCCGCGCAGCTCGCCCTCGCGCTGGCGGGCGATCCACTGCAGCACCAGCCCCGCCATGTAGATGGCGTAGGTCGGCGGCGTGTTGTACATGGAGCCGTTGGCATCGGCCACCGCGTAATCGAAGGCGCTCGGGCAGGAGGGCAGCGCCTGACCCAGCAGGTCGCGGCGAACGATCACCAGGGTCAGGCCCGCGGGGCCGATGTTCTTCTGGGCCCCGGCGTACACGCAGCCGTGCGCCGCCACGTCCAGCGGACGCGACAGGATGCTCGAGGACATGTCGGCCACCAGTGGCGGCGCGAAGCCCTTGGGCACTTCGGGGAACTCGACGCCGTCGATGGTCTCGTTGCCGCAGTAATGCAGGTAGGCGGCGTCCTCGCGCACCCGCCAGGAGGAGGTCGGCGGAATGTCCACGAAGCCGTCCTCGGGCATGGCCGCGATGTGCACGTCGCAGAACTTGCGCGCCTCGCGCTCGCTCTTGCGCGACCAGGACCCGGTGACCACGTAATCGGCACGCGCGCCGCGCGACAGATTCAGCGGGATCAGCGCATTCTGCGCAAGCGCGCCGCCCTGCATGAACAGCACCGCGTAATCGGATGGCACATCCAGCAGCTGCCGCAGGTCCGACTCGGCCTGGTGGATGATGCGTCCGAAAGCTTCGCCGCGATGGCTCATCTCCATCACGCTCATGCCGGTGCCTTGCCAGTCGAGCATTTCCTCGGCAGCCTGGCGCAGCACTTCCTCCGGCATGGTCGCCGGTCCCGCGGAGAAGTTGTAGGGGCGGCGATCAGGCATCGGCCTCTCCATTCGCGTCCGCCGCCGCGTCGCCCTCGGGCGCGGAGCCCGACTCCGCGGCCTCGTCGGCGCCGACCACCTGCGCATCCGTCTCGGCCACGCGCTGCACTCCGATCAGCAGGGCGCCCTCATCCAGCGCGATCAGCGTGACGCCCTGCGTGGCCCGCCCCAGCTCGCGGATCTCGGCCACGCGGGTGCGCACCAGCACTCCGGTGTCCGTGATCATCATGATCTCGTCGTCCCCGCGCACCAGGCAGGCCGCCACCACCTTGCCATTGCGCTCGGTGGTCTGGATCGCGATCATGCCCTTGGTGCCGCGGCCGTGTCGGGTGTATTCGGTGATGGGCGTGCGCTTGCCGAAGCCGTTCTCGGTGGCGGTCAGCACGCTTTGCGTCTCGTCCTCGGCCACCAGCATGGCGATCACGCTCTGGCCGCTCTCCAGGTTCATGCCGCGCACGCCGCGCGCCTCGCGGCCCATGGGGCGTACGTCCTCCTCGTCGAAGCGCACCGCCTTGCCGGCATCCGAGAACAGCATGACGTCGTGCTTGCCATCGGTGATGGCCACGCCGACGAGGTAGTCGTCGTCATCCAGCGCGCAGGCGATGATGCCGGCGCTGCGGCGGTTGGCGAACGCCGACAGCGGGGTCTTCTTCACCGTGCCCTGCGCCGTGGCCATGAACACGAAATGCTCTTCGTCGAAGGTCTTCACCGGCAGCACCGCGGTGATCTTCTCGCCCTCGGCCAGCGGGAACAGGTTGACCAGCGGGCGCCCGCGTGAGCCGCGCCCGCCCTGCGGCGCCTCGTAGACCTTCATCCAGTACACGCGCCCGCGGTTGGAGAAGCACAGCAGCATGTCATGGGTGTTGGCCACGAACAGCTGGTCGATCCAGTCGTCCTCCTTGGTGCCGCTGGCCAGCTTGCCGCGTCCGCCGCGGCGCTGCGCACGGTACTCCAGCACCGGCTGGCTCTTCACGTAGCCCACGTGGGAGATGGTCACGACCATTTCCTGCGGAGCGATCAGGTCCTCGACGTCGAGTTCGGTGGCGTTGGGCTCGATGGTGGATCGCCGCGGGTCCGAGAACTCGGTCTTCAGCGCGGTCAGCTCGTCCGCGATGATGCGGGTGATGCGCTCGGGACGAGCCAGGATGTCGAGCAGGTCGGCGATCTGGCCCATGACCTCCTTGTACTCCTGCACGATCTTGTCCTGCTCCAGCCCGGTCAGGCGTTGCAGGCGCATCTGCAGGATCTCCTGCGCCTGGGTCTCGGACAGTCGGTAGCCGTCTTCCTTCAGGCCGAAGCGGGGGTCCAGGTCGGCGGGCTGGAAGTCCTTGGCCGATCCCTCGACGCGCGCCAGCATGGCGCGCGCCTCGCCCGGAGCCCAGACCTCTGCCAGCAGCTGCTCGCGCGCCACCGGCGGCGTGGGCGCCGACTTGATCAGTTCGATCATGCGGTCCAGGTTGGCCAGCGCCACCGCCAGGCCCTCCAGCACGTGGCCGCGCTCGCGTGCCTTGCGCAGCTCGAACACGCTGCGCCGCGTGATCACCTCGCGCCGATGCTGCAGGAAGGCCTGCAGCATCTGGCGCAGATCCAGCAGGCGCGGCTGGCCGTCGACCAGGCACACCATGTTGACGCCGAAGGTGTCCTGCAGCTGGGTCTGCTTGTACAGCTTGTTGAGCACCACCTCGGCCATCTCGCCGCGCTTGAGCTCGATGACCACGCGCATGCC
>JAKBBP010000094.1 GCA_021808445.1 Pseudomonadota bacterium | reverse complement strand
GTACTCATCCTCGTACAGACGCTTGAACAGGGGACTTTGGTCCCATGCCACGCCCTTGTAGCGGCGCATGGTGCGACGCAGATCCTCCTTGCTCAGATCCATGAAACGGATCTTGAGCATGTCGTCGGTCTCGGTGTTGGACACCAGGTGATGAAGGCCCCGCCAGGCGGACTCCAGGGTCTGGAACTGCTCGTGATGGAGGATCAGGTTGATCTGCTCGGTGAGCTTGGCGTCGATGGCGGCGATCACGGCCTCGATGCTGGCATAGGCGTCGTCACTGACCGTGGTGCCATGCATCAGGGCCTGCTCGGCCAGCGTGCGCACGGCACCCTCGACCGCCGCCTGCTGGAGTTCGCCACGGCAGCGGAACTCCTGGGCGATGCGTCGCAGCGGGAGGTCCTCGCCGCTGGCATCGACAGCGGTGGAGCGGACGGGCACCGCTGCGATGCCGGGGCACGGCGTGACAGGTTCCGCGTCTTCGTGAGAGGGGATCTGGGACATGGGATCGGGACGGGGGCTGCGCCAAGGTGCAGGCGGGCATCCAGGTGGGACTCGAGGGCGCGCGGCTGCCGGCGTTTCAGGGCTGCGGGAGGTCGCCGGGCCGCGGCTGAGGGGGCGTAGGCGGGGTCGGAGGCGGCAGTTGCGCCAGCGCTCGGAGCATCGCGGGGTCGCGCAGAAGACGGCGAACCCCTTCCTCGGCGCTCGACTTGCCGTCCATGTAGGTCTGCAGATTGGCCAGCTGGGTACGCGCGCGCAGCAGGTACTGCAGGGGTTCCACCTTGGCGGCGACGGCAGCGGGCGAGAAGTCCTCCATGGCCTCGAAGCTGAGATCGATGGCCAACTGGCCTTCGCCTCCCAGGGTGTTGGGGACCGTGAAGGCCACCCTCGGGGCCAGGGCCTTCACACGTTCGTCGAAGTTGTCCACGTCGATGTCGGCGAAGCGCCGCTGCGCCACATCGGCCACGCGCCGCTCCGACTTGCCGGACAGGTCGGCCAGCACCGCCATGACAAAGGGGAGCTGGACCTTTTTCTCGCTTCCGTAGGTCTCGACCTCGTACTCGATCTGCACCCGGGGCGGACGGTTGCGTGCAAGGAATTTCTGGCTGCTCTGGTTCATGGCTTGCAATAAGGGAAGGTGATGGGGGAAGGTGATGGGGGAAGGTGATGGGGAGGAAAGGGTGAAGGAATGGAGCGGCGGGCCCGCGGGCGCTTGACCGCGAAGAGCCGTGGACCGCGGGGAGCCGAAGCGCGCCTGCCCTGACATAGAGTGCGATGCGAGCCGGAAGTTCCACAACCCTTACACAGCGTGGGGACGCCACGACGATCGTCCAGGCTGCGCGCATCCGCGGCGAAGCGCGGCAAAATGCAACCATCGCTCCCGGCTCCCCGACCCGCCATGCCCACGTCCGATTCGTCCGCCGATTCCAGGGCTGATTCCCCGAACGCCCCCTCCTCCAGTCCCAGGCCGGATCGGGGCCGCGAAGCCCGCTGCTTCGTGCGCGCGCATCCCCATGGCGTGCTGTCCACCCTGTCGAAGCGCCTGCAAGGTGCTCCCTTCGGGTCGATCGCCCCCTTCGTGCTGGACCACGAGGGGTGTCCCGTGATCCTGATTTCCACGTTGGCCGAACACACGCGCAACCTCGCCGCCGATCCGCGCTGCAGCCTGATCGCGCACCCCTGCGCGCAGGATCCGCAGGCGGCCGGGCGTGTCACGCTGGTGGGGCAGGCGGAGCGCCTGCCGGACAAGCATGCACTGGGACCACGCTACCTGCGACGCTTTCCCGAGGCGCAGGAGTACTTCGGCATGCACGACTTCCACTTTCATCGCCTGCGCGTGCAGGCCGTGCGCTACATCGGCGGTTTCGGCAGCATCCACTGGATCGACTCCGCGGATTTCGCCCCGCCGACGAATTCGCTGGCCGAGGCCGAGGAGTCGATCCTCGAGCACATGAACACCGACCACGAGGCCAACCTCCGGGCCTACTGCCGCCACGTGCACGGCATGCAGCCGGCGCGGGTGCGCATGATCGGTGTCGACGTGGATGGCTTCGACCTGCGCGCCGACGAGACCGTGCTGCGCTTCGACTTCGAGGCGCCCGCGCCCGATGCCGGCGCGGTGCGCGAGGCCCTGGTGGCCCTGGCGCGCGCCAGCCGCGAAGCGGGCTGAGGCCTCCGGGGACCTGGGGCGAACCGGCTCGGGGGAAGTTGCCTCAGGCGCGCGGGCGCAGGCCGCCCGCGGCAGGCAGGAACAGCTCGGTCAGCCACAAGGCGCAACCGCGGCGTACAAAGGCCGAGCGCCTGGCCCACAGCGGCATGGCAGGCCCGGCCGGCAAACCCGGCAGACCCGCTCGCGCCAAGGCTCGTGCGGCGGCCCGCACCGCGGGATCGGCGCCACCCAGGCGCCGCAGTTCCAACGGGCCGCGCCGTATGTCGGCGCGCTGGAACAACCAGTCCCCCAGCGGGCGGGTGCCGAAGCCCCGCAAGGCCCTCCACGGCCCCCGCAGAGCCTGCGCCGGCAGCACGCTGCGTGCCCATACCACCGGCAGGCCGTCGAGCAGCAGCAAGACTTCGCGGGCCCACTGCCCACCCACGGGACCCGCCTGCAGTCCCTGGCGCAGGCGCAGCACGCGCAGCTCGCCGCCATGGGCGCGCAATCGTTCGCTGAGCGAGCCCTGCTCGATCAGCAAGGCATGCAGCGAGGCCGGCACGCAGGCGGCGGCGCCCGGCAGGGCCCGCCAGCGCCCGCGGTCCTGCCCGCGCCCGCGCCGGCACTGCGACGTGCCGCGGCGGCCCGTCGCGGCGACGCCGGCCATGGTCCGGACCTACTTCGCGGAGTCGAGCGCCTTCACCAGGTCGGCGTACTCGATGGCCCCGGTGATGCGGGTGCCGTCATGCAGGAAGGTGGTGGGCGTGCTCTGGATATTGAGCTTCTGGCCCAGTGCCAGGTTCGCCTGCAGCACGTCGGAGTGGCAGCTGGCCGGCGCCGCGGGCGGCTCCTTGTGTTCGGTCATCCATGCCTGCCAGGCCTCGCCCGGGTGGGGGGCGCACCAGATCTGGCGGGACTTGGCCGGGGAATTCCGCGTGATCACCGGGTACAGGAACACGTGTACCGTCATGTTCCCGGCCTTGGCCAGGTTCTTGTCGAACTGACGGCAGAAAGGGCAGTAGGGATCCTCGAACACCGCCACCTGGCGCGCGCCGTTGCCGTAGACCACCTTGAAGGAATCCTTCAGCGGCAGCTGCTTCCAGTCCACCTTCTGCAGCTCCTGCACCCGGGCCTGCGTGACGTTCACGCCGGAGCGGGTATCCAGGATGTTGCCGGAGAACAGGAAGGAACCGGTGGCGTCGGTGTAGAACACATGGTCGCCATAGTCCACCTCGTACAGACCGGCATAGGGGGTCTTGACAATGTGGGCCGAGGCGGGGAAATCGGGCAGCAGCTTGGACAGCGCGCGCCGCACCTGCTCGGTGTTGTCGGCGGCATGCGCCGCGCCGGCCAGCAGGGCCAGCGCGCCTGCGGCGCTGATGAGGAAACGTCGGAAGTTCATGGCGGAATTCTCGTGCAGAGGGAACCGGGGCGCCGGAGGGCGGCGCGACACATTTCGTGCTCTCGGGTTTCTGGGGCGCAATGGGGCGCTGCGATCAGGAGAGCACCGAACGGCCTGAAGCATAGCCCGCAAGCCAGCTTTTCAGCAGGGGCAGGTGATCGGTGGCGCGCAGGCCCAGCGCGCGCAGGGGCGCCAGCCAACGAAGCCCCGGGGAGTACAGACGGTGCAAGCCGTCGGTCGCCAGCTCCAGCGCCAGGACCTGTTCGGCCCGGGCGCGGGCGTAGCGCTGCAACACGGGCAGGTGGCCCAGGGGTTCGCCGGCGCTTCGCCGTCTCAGGACCGCCGCCAGGGCCTGCACATCCTGCAGGCCCAGGTTGAGCCCATGTCCTGCCATCGGGTGCACGACGTGGGCGGCGTCGCCGAGCAGGGCCACGCCCTCGGCCACGACACGCTCGGCGCGCTGCAGGACCAGCGCCCAGCTGCCGACCGCGCCCGCGGCGCTCAACGGCGCCAGGTGTCCGGCCTGCAGGGCATCGAGCTGCTGCTCCACGCGCTGCGCGAGTTGTTCGGGGCTGAGCTGGCGCAATTCCGCGGCCAGGGTATCGGGGGCAGACCACACCAGCGAGACCTGCTGTCCGGGCAGGGGAAGCAGCGCCAGCACGCCGCCATCGGCGGTGAATGTCTGCAGGGCCGCGGCGCCATGGGGCGCCGCGCAGGCGAAATTGCAGACCACCGCCGTCTGCTCGTAGGGCCGCGCGCGCAAGCCGATGCCACTCCACTCGCGCACCTGGCTGGATCGGCCGTCGGCGCCCACGAGCAGGCCTGCATGCAGGCGCCCTCCGCCACGCAGCTCGAGTTCCCAGCCGTCCGGCGTGCTCCGCGCCTCGGCCACTGGATCGGGCACCGCACGCACGCCGCGCTCGAAGCGCAGCGCCAGGTCCAGCGCACGCTCGATGGCGTCGGACTCGGCAATCCAGGCCAGAGCCTCCACCCCTTGCGCATAGGCATCGAATCGCAGCGTGGCACCATCGGCCATGATGCGCATTCCCTGCACTGCCTGCAGGCGATCACCGGGAATCTGGTCCCAGGCGCGCAATCCTTGCAAAAGGTCCCGGGACGCGGAATTGAGAGCGTAGATGCGCTGCGCAAAGCCCCGCGTTGCCTGCGCCGGCGCGGCTCCCGCCCCGCACAGGCTCACCCGCAGACCGGCCTGGGCCAGGGCCAGCGCGGCCGCCTTGCCCACCAATCCGCCGCCCACCACCGCGACATCGTCGCCCAGCATGATCAAGCCCTCGCAGCTATGCCTAGAATCAACTGCCAACCTCTCAACCTCTGATTCGTTGGTCGATGGACCAAGGGGTGCATTGTGCACCCTTGCGCCACCCGGAGCCTGCCGCACCATGCCCAGCCCGCACGCACGCGGATCCACCCTGTCGCTCTCCGGACACCCGCCCCGGGTGCCCCGCCCTGCATGGCCGCGCGGTTGATCCGCATCCTCGTCGCCGCGCTGCTGGCGCTGGCCATCCTGCTGGTCGGAGGGGTGGGGCTGGCGCTGCTGGCCTTCAATCCGGACGCCTTCAAGTCCGTGCTCATCGCCTCGGTGCACCAGCGCTACCACCGCACCCTGGAGCTGCCGGGCACCTTGCGCCTGCGCCTGTTCCCGCCCTTCACGCTGCAGACCGGGCCCATGCGCCTGAGCGAGACCGACGGCCATACCCCCTTTGCGCAGGCCTCCGACATGCGCTTGCACCTCGACCCCCTGGCGCTGTTGCGCAGGCGCTTCGTGGTCGACGGCATCGCCTTCGACGCTCCCCACCTCGAGCTGCGCCGCGACGCCCAGGGACACTGGAACTTCTCCGACCTGCTCGTGCCACCGGGCAGCCGGATGCCGGCGCTGGATATCCACGCATTGAGCGTACAGGGGGGCAATGTTGTGCTGCGCGACGCTGCGCGCGGCCTCGACGGGCGCCTGAGCGGCGTCGACGGACGCGCCACGGGGATCGGGCGCAGCGGCTGGCACGCATTGATGTTGCGGGGCCAGGCCTCACTGGCCTCGCCCGGCGCGGTGGCCAGTTTCGACCTGCAGGGGCAGTTGCATGCGGATTCGGCCACGGGCGTCTCGCTTCGCAACCTGCTGCTGCGCAGCGACAGCCAGCTGCTGGGTGATGCCCACCTGCTGAGCAATGTGCGCGCTCAACTGCACTGGGACCCCGGCCCGAGCCCCAACCTGCTGATCCGGGACCTGCAGGTGCGCGCCCAGGGGCGCACGCACGATGGCAGGCCCCTGCAGCTCCGGCTCGATGAGCCGCTGCTGCAGTGGAACGCGGACCGGGCCCACATCGCGGCTCTGCGCGGCGAGGCGCTGGTCGGAGCCGCTCCGCGCACGCTGCACGTGGAACTGCGCGGGGGTGCCGGGGAGGGTCCGGACGACGACCTGCAACTGCCGGAGCTGCGCCTGCAGCTCAGCCGCACCGCTCCACAACCGGTGGGCCTGGCGCTTCAGCTGGGCGCGCATGTGAACCTGCCCGGCGGCACGGTACGCATCGATGCGTTGCAAGCCCATGCCACCTGGGGCACGGCTCCACGGGCCGGACAGTGGCAGGCGCAAGGCAAGGGCCGTTATTCCGGCGACAAGGGATTGCACCTGCAGTTGCAGGGCGAGCAGGGTGGCTCGCCGCTGCAGCTCGACCTGCTCCACGATGCCTCCGGCTGGCAGGTCCAGGCGCAGACGCAATCCCTGGACCTTGGTGCTGCGCCGGACGCGCAGGGCTGGCAGCGCATGCAGGCCTGGCTGCGCGAGCTTCCCGCGGGGAGCCTGCGCCTGCAGGCAGGCTCGCTGCATTGGGGCCCGCTTCGCCTGTCGCAAGTCCAGGCCCAGGCGCACGACGACGCCTCCGAGATGGTGCTGGACAGCCTGCAGGCGCAGGCCTGGGGGGGCACGCTGCAGGCCAACGGCAGCGCCGCGCTGGCCGCTCGCCGCGCCGCGCTGCAGCTCAGCCTGGCGGACGTGTCCGTGGGCACGCTGCTCGACGGCCTGGTGGGGCACGCGGCGCTGCAGGGCAGCGCGAAGGTGCAGGCGCATTGGCAGTGGAAGGCAGCCAGCGGCGCCCAGCCGCGAGGCGCGGTGGGCAGCGCGAGCCTGCGCGTGACCAAGGGCGTGCTGCAGGGCATCGATCTGCGCCAGGCCGGGCGCGAGGTCGCGCACGCCCCGGGCTCGCGCGGCGCGCAGCCCGCCGCCACCCCCTTCAACACCCTGGAAGCCAGCGCGACGATCGCGCAAGGCGTGGCTACGCTCGACAAGCTCCAGCTGCAGGCTCCCTCGGGAGCCTGGCAGGGCGGCGGCACGGTGGATCTGAGCAGCCTGGGGTTGCAGCTGCACCTGTCGCCCATGCCACGAGGCACCGCGGCACACGAGCGAGCGCCCGCCGCGCAACTGCGCATCGGCGGAAGCGCCTCCCAGCCTGACTATCGCTGGAGCACCGGGCAGGTCGCCCAGGACGCGCAGAGCCGGGCGCAGCAGGGCCCCAGGATTCCCGCCCCCCCGCGGGGGGCCGCCCCTCACAGCCCGAAGTAGGCCTCGCGCACGGCGTCGCTGGACTCGAGCTCCTCGCGGGTGCCGCTGGCGCGCACCCTGCCGTGGTCCAGCAGGTAGCCCCGGTCGGCCAGCGCCAGGAAGGC
>JAKBBP010000093.1 GCA_021808445.1 Pseudomonadota bacterium | reverse complement strand
TTTTCTCTTGAATTCCCGAAAAGCCAAACGCCCACACTTATCGGCTGCTTCTTGTTAATGATCGAGCTTCTTTCGAAGCGGTGCTGCGCGAAGCAGCGAAGAATGAATTCTTGCACGCTTCCGCAAGGCGCGCAAGTCCCCTTCAACAAAAAGTCATCAAGGACGCGTAGAACCCCGCGCCGCGCCGCCCGCGGAGGCCAGCAGTTCGTTGCCCACCAGGGCCAGCAGGATCAGTCCGCCTCCCAGCAGCGTGCTCGTGCTCGGCACCTCGGAGGCGCCCAGCCAGGCCCAGAGCGTGCCGAACACCACCTCCAGCAGACCCAGCAGCGCGACTTCCGCCGGGGCGAGGCGTTGCGCGGCCCAGACCGCGAAGGCGCCGGGAAGCGCAAGCTGGAACACGCCCAGCACGGCCAGCCACGCGAGATCGTGCGCATCCACCGCGAGCCGGGTGCTGGCGAACGCGCCCATCAGCGCTGCCGACATGGCGGCGCCCAGCATCGGCGCCAGCTGCATGGGTAGACGCCCGCCCGCGTGGCGCAGCGCCACCCAGTTTCCGGCCGCGGCCACCGGAACGAGCAGCCCGATGAGCAGCCCCGCCACCTCGCGCGAACCGGTGCTGGCATGCAGGTTGTGCCAGAACATCCAGCCCATGCCCAGCATGGCTACGCCGATCGCGCTCCAGGTGCGCGCGCGCACCGGCACGCCCAGGAACAACAGGCCCATCAGCGCGGCGAACAAGGGCCCGAGGCTTTCAGCGACCAGGGTCTGCGCCACCGTGGTCAGGCTCAGCGCGACCATGAAGGCGGTGTACATGACCGCCCAGCACAGTCCGGACAGCCACAGCAGCCCGGCGCCCCCACCCGGCGGCGCCAGGGCCTGTCGTGCCAGCGCCGCCGGTCCCCGACGCGCGCCCAGCACCAGCAGCAGCGCCAGCGCGGCGAAGCCGCTGCGCCAGAACACCAGCACCCCCCCGTCATGGCGGTGCAGGTGGCGGGTGATCACGCCGGCGATGCTCCACAGCAGGGTGCACACCACCATGGCCGCCACGGCCTGGCGATGCGTGCGCGCGGCGGCGCGCCCCGGTTCGGCACGGGTGTCCACGCTGGCCTGCCCCGTTCGCGGCTGGCGCGGCGAGGCCGCGCTCAGATCCCCTGCGCCATCGCGCGGTCCGCGCGCTTGCGATCGTGCTCGCTGAGGTGGCGCTTGCGCAGACGGATCGACTTGGGCGTGATTTCCACCAGTTCATCGTCGGCGATGAACTCCACCGCATATTCCAGGCTCAGCTCGATGGGCGGTGTGATCTTGATCGCGTCTTCCTTGCCCGAGACGCGGAAATTGGTGAGCTGCTTGGCGCGCACCGGGTTGACCACCAGATCGTTGTCGCGGCTGTGCACGCCGACGATCATGCCCTCGTACACCGGATCTCCGGGCTTGACGAACATGCGGCCGCGGTCGTCCAGCTTGCCCAGCGCGTAGGTGACGATCTCCCCCTGGTCCTGGCTGATCAGCACGCCGTTCTTTCGGCCCTGGATCTCGCCGCGGTAATCGTCGTAGCTGTCGAAGATGTTGCTGATCAGCCCGGTACCTCGGGTCAGGTTGAGGAATTCCGTCTGGAAACCGATCAGGCCGCGGGCCGGGATGCGGTATTCCAGGCGCACGCGCCCCATGCCGTCGGGTTCCATGTTCACCAGCTCGCCGCGGCGCTCTCCCAGCGCTTGCATGACCCCGCCCTGGTGCTGCTCCTCGACGTCGGCGGTGACCAGCTCGATGGGCTCCTGGCGGCGTCCGTCGACCTCGCGGAACACCACGCGCGGCTTGCTCACCGCCAGTTCGTAGCCCTCGCGGCGCATGTTCTCCAGCAGGATGGTCAGGTGCAGCTCGCCGCGGCCCGAAACCTCGAACACTCCGTCCTCGTCGGTGTCGCGCACGCGCAGGGCCACGTTGCTCTGCAGCTCCCGGTCCAGTCGGTCCCGGATCTGGCGGCTGGTGACGAACTTGCCTTCGCGCCCGGCCAGAGGGCTGGTGTTGACACAGAAATTCATGGTCAGCGTCGGCTCGTCGACCGCCAGCATGGGCAGCGGGCGCGGATCCTCCAGGCTGGTCAGGGTCACGCCGATGCCGATGTCCTCGATGCCGTTGACCAGCACGATGTCGCCGGGACCGGCCTGCTCCGCCATGCGTCGCTCCAGGCCTTCGAACTTGAGAACCTGATTCACGCGCGCCTTGGCCGGCGCCGAATCGGGGCCGTGGTACACGGCCACGTCCTGCCCGGGCCTGAGGGTGCCGCTGTTGACCCGGCCGATGCCGATGCGACCCACGAAGCTGGAATAGTCCAGCGAGCAGATCTGCAGCTGCAGGGGATCGCTCTCCGAGCCCTGGTGCGGGGGAACGTGCTCCAGCACGGCATCGAACAGCGGCGACAGATCGGTGCCGACCTCGCCCGCTGTGCGCGTGGCCCAGCCGTTCAGGCCCGAGGCGTAGACCACCGGAAAATCCAGCTGCTCCTCGGTGGCGCCGAGCTTGTCGAAGAGGTCGAACGTGGCGTTGATCACATAATCCGCTCGCGCGCCGGGACGATCCACCTTGTTGATCACCACGATGGGCTTGAGGCCCAGCGCCAGCGCCTTCTTGGTGACGAAACGGGTCTGGGGCATCGGTCCCTCGACCGCGTCGACCAGCAGCAGCACGCTGTCGACCATGGACAGCACGCGCTCGACTTCGCCTCCGAAGTCGGCGTGCCCGGGGGTGTCGACGATGTTGATGTGGGTGCCCTTCCACTCCACGGCGCAGTTCTTGGACAGGATGGTGATGCCGCGCTCGCGCTCCAGATCGTTGGAGTCCATCACGCGTTCAGCCACCTGCTGGTTCTGGCGGAAGGTGCCGGACTGGCGCAGGAGCTGGTCGACCATGGTGGTCTTGCCGTGATCGACGTGAGCGATGATGGCGATGTTGCGAATCGAGGAGGTCATGATGATTGCGGCTGCCGTTGCAGCTCTTCGGGACTCAACAGGCGTTGCACGGACAGCTCGCGGCCGTCCCAGCGTGCAACTCCCAGGAATACGGGGGCCGCGGCTGGGCCGCAGGCTCCGTAGATGCGCAGCTTCGTGGCCTCGGCCGGGCATTGCCCCGGCGGCGGCACGACGGCGCGCCCTTGCAGCAGGTCCGCTGCCTGCGCCGGCTCGAGCTCCAGCGCAGGCAGCTCGCGCAACAGGACGTCGGCAGGCAGCAGCCAGGCACGCACCTGCTCGCGCCCGGCCTCGCACACCTGCTGCAGCGACCTGGCCTGCGCCAGGTCGAAACCGCCGCTGCGGGTGCGCCGCAGCCCGGCCAGGTAGGCCCCGCAGCCCAGCGCGTCGCCGATGTCGCGCGCCAGGGAGCGGATGTAGGTGCCCTTGCCGCAGCGCACCTCGATGTCCAGGCGATCGCGCTCCAGTCCGAGCACCTCGATGGAATCGATGCGCACCGGGCGCGCAGGCAGATCGAGATCCTGGCCGGCCCTGGCGTATTCGTACAGCGGGCGCCCGTCGCGCTTGAGCGCGCTGTGCATGGGCGGAACCTGCAGGATGTCGCCGACGAAGGCGTCGAGCACCCGGCGCAGCGCGGCCGGGTCCAGCGCCGGCACGGGAGCCTGCCTGAGGACCTCGCCCTCGCCGTCGCAGGTGCTGGTGCGCACACCCAGGTGCAGCTGCGCCACGTAGGCCTTGTCGGCCTCCAGATGGGTCTGCGCGAACTTGGTGGCCGCGCCGAAGCAAAGCGGCAGCAGCCCCTCGGCGAGGGGATCCAGCGTGCCTGTATGCCCGGCCTTGGCCGCGCCCAGGGCGCGGCGCGCCTGTTGCAGCGCCTGTTGTGAGGTGCAGCCGCGCGGCTTGTCGAGCAGCAGCACGCCGTGCACCGGTTCGCGGCCCGAACGGCCCTGCGGGTTCATGGATTTCCTGCCGGGATGCGGGGGCTCAGTCCCGTGCCTTGTCCGACACCGCGCGGCGGATCAGCTCGTTCATGCTTCCGGCGTCGCGCGTGGTGGAGTCGAACACGAAATGCAGCGTCGGCACGGTGTGGATGCGCAGACGCTTGAACAACAGGCTGTGCAGGTAGCCGGCGCGCTCGTTGAGCAGCTGCTGCGCATGCTCGGGCTCGGCGCCCAGCACGGTGAAGAACACCTTGGCGTGCGCGTAGTCGGGCGTCAGGCGAACCTCGGACACGGTGACCAGTCCGAGGCCGGGATCGCGGATCTCGCGCCCGATCATCTCCGACAGATCTCGCTGGATCTGGTCGGCGATGCGGTGGATGCGGTGCGAACTGGGGGCCTGGCGTGGCATGGAGCGGAACGGCAAGGGCCCGTGCATCGGCACGGGCCCGGGTTGCGAGGGGGCCGGCCCCAGGGGCCGGCCACTGCGGCGGATCAGAGCGTGCGGGCGATTTCCTTGACCTCGAACACCTCGAGCTGGTCACCTTCCTGCAGGTCGTGGAAGCTCTTGAGCGACAGACCGCATTCGAAGCCTTCCTGAACCTCGCGCACATCGTCCTTGAATCGCTTGAGGGAGTCGAGTTCGCCGGTATGGATCACCACGTTGTCGCGCAGCACCCGTACCTGCGCCGAGCGGCGCACAAGGCCGGACAGCACGCGGCAACCGGCGACCGTGCCGACCTTGCTGATGCGGAACACCTGTCGAACCTCGACCATGCCCAGCACTTCCTCGCGCTTCTCCGGCGCCAGCATGCCCGACATCGCCGCCTTGATCTCGTCCACCGCCTCGTAGATGATGTTGTAGTAGCGGATGTCGATGCCGTTGAGTTCGGCCAGCTTGCGCGCGCCGGCATCGGCCCGGGTATTGAAACCGATGACCACGGCCTGCGAGGCGATCGCCAGGTTGACGTCGTTCTCGGTGATTCCACCGACCGCGGCATGCACCACCTGGACGCGGATCTCGTCCGTGGACAACTTGGTCAGCGCATGCACCAGCGCTTCCTGCGAGCCCTGCACGTCCGACTTGATGATGAGGTTGAGGGTCTTCGTGCCCTCGGCCATCTGCTCGAACATGTTCTCCAGCTTCGCCGCCTGCTGGCGCGCCAGCTTGACGTCGCGGAACTTGCCCTGGCGGAACAGCGCGATCTCGCGCGCCTTGCGCTCGTCGCCCAGGGCCAGGATCTCCTCGCCGGCGCTGGGTACCTCGCTGAGGCCCTGGATCTCGACCGGAATCGACGGCCCCGCGCTCTGCACCGGGCGCCCCGCCTCGTCGAGCATGGCGCGCACGCGCCCGAAGCTCAGGCCGGCCAGCACCACGTCGCCGCGCTTGAGGGTGCCCGACTGCACGAGGATCGTGGCCACCGGGCCGCGCCCCTTGTCCAGCTGGGCCTCGATGACCAGGCCCTTCGCCGGCGCATCGATCGGCGCCTTGAGCTCCAGCACCTCGGCCTGCAGCAGCACGTTCTCCAGCAGTTCGTCGATGCCCTGGCCGGTTTTCGCCGACACCGGCACGAAGGGCGAATCACCGCCGTATTCCTCCGGCACCACCTGCTCGGCCACCAGTTCCTGCTTCACGCGGTCGGGGTTGGCCTCGGGTTTGTCGATCTTGTTCAGTGCGACCACGATGGGCACGCCCGCGGCCTTCGCGTGGGCGATGGCCTCGCGCGTCTGCGGCATCACGCCATCATCGGCCGCCACCACCAGGATGACGATGTCGGTGGCCTTGGCGCCCCGCGCACGCATGGCCGTGAAGGCCTCGTGACCGGGGGTGTCGAGGAAGGTGATGATGCCGCGCGGCGTCTCGACGTGGTAGGCGCCGATGTGCTGCGTGATGCCCCCCGCCTCCCCGGCCGCCACCTTGGCGCGCCGGATGTAGTCGAGCAGCGAGGTCTTGCCGTGGTCGACGTGGCCCATCACCGTGACCACCGGCGCGCGGGGCTCGAGTTCGGCGGCCTGGGCCGGCTGGCCTTCCTCTTCCAGGAAGGTCTCGGGATCGTCGAGCTTGGCCGCCACCGCGGTGTGGCCCATCTCCTGCACGATGATCATCGCCGTTTCCTGGTCCAGGACCTGGTTGATGGTCACCATCTGGCCCAGTTTCATCAGGGTCTTGATGACCTCCGAAGCCTTGACGGACATCTTGTGCGCGAGGTCGCCCACCGTGATGGTCTCGGGCACATGCACCTCGCGCACCACCGGCTCCGCCGGGGCGACGAAGCGCGGCTGCTCCTTCTCCCGCGAGTCGCGCCGCGAGCCCCCCTTGGCGCCGCGCCAGGCGCCGGTGCCGCCGCTGGTGTCCCCACGGGTCTTGATGGCCCGCCGCTTGGCAGCCTCGTCCGCCCACGAGGAGGACAGCTGCTCCGACTTGACGGCCTTCTTGGCCTTGCCGTCGCCGCCGGCGGGCGCGCCCGCCGCGGCCGGCTTGGCCGCGCCCGCGGCCGGCTTGTGGATCGTGCCCTTGATCGCTCCGGCCGCATCGGCGGCCTTGGGCGGCTCGGGCGGCTTCGGCGCGTGCAGTACGGTGCGCGGGCGCGCCAGCATGTCACGAATGGCCGCGGCTTCCTGCTCGGCCGCGCGTCGCCGCGACTGGATGGCCTCCATTTCCGCTGCACGAGCAGCGGCGGCTTCGGCGTCGGCGCGCGCGCGTCGCTGCGCCTCGGCAGCGCGCTGCTGCTCCTTGTCCGCGGCGGCCTTTCCGGCTTCGGCAACCTTCGCGGCTTCGTCCGTCTTGGCCACGGCAGCGGGCTGGGCGCCATCGGCCCCCTCGCCGGCCTTCGCGGCGGCGCTGCGCTCGGCAGCCAGCGCGGCCTCTCGCTCGCTCGCCTCGCGCGCACGCGCCTCGCGTTCGGCCTGCTCGCGTTCAGCCTCCGCGGCGCGCGCACGCGCCTCGGCCTGTTCCTGTTCCTCCTGCTGGCGCCGGCGCAGCTCCTCCGCCTGGCGCGCCAGCAGCTCGGATTGGCGCTTGGCTTCTTCCTCGCGGCGTCGCAGCTCGGCCTCGTCCACCACCGGCTGCGCGGCGGCGACCGGCGTTTCGGCGGGCTCCTCGCGCTTGACGAACACACGCTTCTTGCGGACCTCCACCTGGATGGTGCGAGCCTTGCCCGTCGAGTCGGCCTGCTTGATCTCGGTGGTCTGCTTGCGGGTCAGCGTGATCTTCTTGCGCTCGGCTCCGGCCACGCCGTGCGCGACGCGCAGGTGATCGAGCAGCCGGGCCTTGTCAGCCTCGCTGATGGGGTCGTCCGCGGTCTGCTTGTGCACGCTGGCCGCGGCAAGTTGTTCCAGGAGCTGGGCAGCCGGAATGTGCAGTTCGGTGGCGAGTTGAGCGACGGTGGTTTGTGCCATGGATGCTTTCCTTGCTCCTTCTTGTGTCTCAGGCGTTGAACCAGTGTTCGCGGGCCTTGAGAATCAGCGCGCTGGCCTGGGCCTCGTCGCCGCCGATGATCGCCGTGAGCTCGTCGGTTGCCAGGTC
>JAKBBP010000005.1 GCA_021808445.1 Pseudomonadota bacterium | reverse complement strand
AAGTCAGGTTGCGTCACAGCGTATCGTCCTCTGGCATAAGATTCAATCATTCTAAGAAACGGCGCTGCCGCATCTGTGGCATCGAGCCGACCGGACGGCCGAGGGCTTGACCGTTCCGGCCCGCTTTTCAGCGAATTCGTGCCGTTTCTCCCGCAGCTCCCTCTCGCGAAGCGCATCATGCCTCCATCCAGCGAAGCCCCGGAATCTCCCCCCGCAGTGATGTTCCTCAACGCGGCCGACCCCAGTGGCGCGGCGGGCCTCAGTGCCGACCAGGCGGTCTGCGCGGCGGTGGGGTGCCACGCGCTGCCCGTGACCACCTCCATCTGGGTGTGCGACACCGCCGAGGTGTTCGACATTGTCGAAGTCGACGCCGACGCCGTGGTGGAGCAGGCGCGCGCCGTGCTGCAGGACGTCGAGCTGGCGGCCTGGAAGGTCGGTTTTCTCGGCAATGTCGAGGTGGTCAGCGCGGTGGCCGAATTGCTGGCCGACTACGCGCAGCTGCCCCTGGTGACCTACGTGGGCAACCTGCAGGCGCTGGAGGAGTCCCAGGTCGAGGAATACATCAAGGCCATGCAGGAACTGGTGTTGCCGCAGACCCGCGTGCTCTGCGGCAACGTGACGGCGCTGAGCCAGTTCCTGTTCCCCGAGGTCGAGCGCGAACAGCCGCCGACCCCCGATGTGCTGATGCAGCAGGCGCAGTCCATGGGGGTGCAGTATCTGCTGGTCAGCGGTGTGCTGGTGCCCGAGAACCACGTCGAGAACGTGCTGCTGAGCCCGCGGCGCCAACTGCTTCGCGAGCGCTTCGAGATGTTCGATGCCGGCTTCTCCGGCGCAGGCGACACCCTGACCGCGGCCGTGGCCTCGCTGCTGGGCACCGGTGCCAAGCTCGACCAGGCGGTGCACGAAGCCCTGGAATTCCTCGACCAGAGCCTGGATTTCGCCTACCGACCCGGCATGGGCAACCTGGTGCCCGACCGCTTTTTCTGGGCCCAGACCGGTCCGGAAGGCGAGGGCGATTCGATTTCCCCGGTGGGCCTGCAATAGCCGCTGTCCGGTTTGCGGCCCCTGATCTTGTTGCGACGCAGCACGCCGTGGCGGCGTGCGCGCCACCCCGCCGTCCCACGTCCATGTCCGCTCCTGTCACCAACCAGTCCCTGTTCGAGCGCGCTCAGCGCAGCATCCCCGGCGGCGTGAATTCGCCCGTGCGGGCCTTTCGCCAGGTTGGCGGGGTGCCCTGCTTCATCGACCGTGCGCAGGGCCCCTACATGTTCGATGCCGAGGGCCGGCGCTACATCGACTACATCGGCTCCTGGGGGCCGATGATCGCCGGACATGCCCATCCCGAGGTGATCGAGGCCGTGCAGCGCGCGGCCACGCGCTCGCTGTCCTTCGGCGCCCCCACCGCGGACGAGATCGAGATCGCCGAGGTCCTGCGCGAGATCATGCCCGCGGTGGAGATGGTGCGCCTGGTGTCCAGCGGCACCGAGGCCGCCATGAGCGCGCTGCGCCTGGCGCGTGGCTTCACCGGGCGGGATGCCATCGTCAAGTTCGAGGGCTGCTACCACGGCCACGCCGACAGCCTGCTGGTCAAGGCCGGCTCGGGCCTGCTGACCTTCGGCAATCCCAGTTCGGCAGGCGTTCCGGCGGACGTGGCGGCCCATACCTTGGTGCTGGAATACAACAACATCGAGCAGATCGAGCGCCTATTCGCCTCGGAAGGCTCGAAGATCGCCTGCGTGATCGTCGAGCCGATCGCCGGCAACATGAATTTCGTGCGGGGTGACGCGAAGTGGCACCGACGCCTGCGCGAGCTGTGCACCGAGCATGGGGCCCTGCTGGTGTGGGACGAGGTCATGACCGGCCTGCGCGTGGCGCTGGGCGGCGCGCAGCAGCTCTACGGCATCCGCCCCGACCTGGTCGTGCTGGGCAAGGTGATCGGCGGCGGCATGCCCATGGCCGCCTTCGGCGGGCGCGCCGAGGTCATGCAGCGTCTGTCGCCCCTGGGAGCGGTCTACCAGGCCGGCACGCTGTCGGGCAATCCGGTGGCCGTGGCGGCGGGCCTTGCGCAGTTGCGCATCGTGCGCCGGCCCGGTTTCTACGAGGCCCTGGGAGACGCCACGCGGCGCCTGATGCAGGGGCTGGAGCGCGCCGCCGCGCATCGTGGCCTGACCCTGCGCACCGACTGCGAGGGCGGGATGTTCGGCTTTTATTTCGCGGATTCGGTGCCTTCCAGCTACGCCGATGTCGCGCGCGCCGACCTGGAGGCCTTCAAGGTCTTCTTCCATGCGATGCTCGAGCGCGGCGTGTACCTGGCCCCGAGCATGTTCGAGGCCGGCTTCGTCTCCAGCACCCACGACGAGGCGGTGATCGAGGCGACGCTCAACGCCGCCGACGCTGCCCTGGCCGTCCTGGCCAAAGGCTGAGGCAAGGCCTCCGCGTCCCCACGCCTGCCGGGAGCGCCAGCCCCCGGGGGCGGGTCAACGCGGGATCTGCGCGTCGCGCGCGCGGGCGGCGATGGTGTAGCTGCGGCGGTCGATGTAGGGGCCGTAGAGGTGGCGCTGGAAAAAATGCGGTGCCGGCAACATCACCGCCAGGCGCGCGGCCTGCAGCGGCGACAGGCCCGAGGCCGAAGCGTGGAAGTACTGCTGCGCGGCGGCTTGCGCGCCGTACACGCCGTCGCCCCATTCGACGCTGTTCAGGTACATCTCCAGGATGCGGCGCTTGTCCAGCAGCAGCTCGAGCATGCCCGTGATCACGAGCTCCTGGCCCTTGCGCAGGTAGCTGCGCTCGGGAGACAGGAACAGATTCTTGGCCAGTTGCTGGGTGATCGTCGAGCCGCCGACGATGCGGTGGTCGCGTTCCACGCGGCGCGAGTGGTCCCGGATCCACGCCTCGCGCAGCGCCTTCCAGTCCACGCCGGGGTTGTGCAGGAAGGTGGCGTCCTCGGAGGCCACCACGGCGCGCTTGATCCAGGGGCTCAGGCGATCGTAGGCCACCCAGGAATGGTGCCACTGCACCGTCTCCCGTCCGTGCAGCATGCGCAGTTGCGCCGCGCGCATGAAGGCGGTGTCGTGCACCGGCAGCACCGCCCACAGCGCGATGCGCAGGGCGAAGTACGACTGCAGCACGAGCAGCGAGCAACATGCCAGCAACAGCAGCCGCCCCAGCGGCTTGCGGTGGGCCTGCGCGCGGCGGGTGGATGGGTGGGCGGGCATGGCGGGGCCTCGGAGGGACTCAGGCGGCACTCGCCTGCGCATCGAGCTCCGCGCGCAACTGCTGAAGCACGGGCCCGGTGTGCACGCTCCGCCCGCGCCACAGCGCGAAGCTCTCGGCGGCCTGTTCCACCAGCATGCCCAGGCCGTCGTGTGCCCGCGCGCCGGCTTCGCGCGCCAGCAGCACGAAGGGGGTGGGGCGGGCCCCGTACATCATGTCGTAGGCCAGGGCGCCGGCGTGCAGCACCCCGGGCGGCAATTGCGGCAGCTCGCCTCCCAGCGACCCGGCGGTGGCGTGGATCACCAGCGCGTGGCCCCGGCCCGGGCAAGCGCTGGCCCGCAGCGCGCAGCCCTGGCTTGACGCCTTCGCGGCGTGACGCTGCACCAGTTGCTGCGCGCGCTCGGGGCTGCGGTTCCAGACGTCCACCGCCGATGCGCCCGCGTCGAGCAGGGCCCCCAGCACCCCGCTGGCGGCGCCTCCGGCGCCCAGCAGCAGCACGTCGAGCCCGTGCAGCGCATCCCGCGGCTCACGCCCGAGCAGGCGCGCCAGGTCGCGCACCAGCCCGATGCCGTCGGTGTTGTCGCCCCAGAGCCTGCCGTGGGAATCCCACCCCAGCGTGTTGGCCGCGCCGGCCAGCCCGGCGCGGGGGGACAGGCTGGAGGCGGCGCGCGCCGCGTCGAACTTGAAAGGCACGGTGACGTTGCAGCCCATGCCGCCTTGCGCGCGCAAATCGGCCAGCGAGGCCTCGAAGCCGCCCAGGGGCACCAGCCGACGCTCGTAGCGCAGGGACTGGCCAGCCTGCGCGGCGAAGAGTTCATGGATGCGCGGCGAACGGCTGTGCTGCACCGGGTTGCCGAGCACGGCGTACAGGTCGGGGGCGGACATCAGGGGCGCTTGGCGACGGGGTGGGTTGCCGGGGCGGGCAGGGTGGCAGGGTGCGCAGCGGTCGTTCCCGTGCCGGCCGCGGGCGCGGCGTCGGCGCGCATCTCGGTGCTCAGCTCGCCCTCGCGGGTGAAGTCGAAGCCGGCGATCACCACGATCTGGTCCGCGTCGCGGCGCATCGCCGGGTCGAAACCCCCGAAGGGCTGAGCGGCCTGGACGATGGCTCGCGCCATGCGGTCGAGCAGCGCATCGCCCGATCCTCGCACCACCTCGGCGCGCAGCACATGTCCCGAGGCGTCCACGGTGATCTCCATGATCAGGCGCCCGTAGAGCTTGCGACCGTCGCGTTGCGGAAAATCGGCGGTGCCCAGACGCTCGATCTTCTCGCGCATGTGGTCGTAGTACAGCGCGTAGGGCACGCTGCGTGTGCTGGGCCCCACGAAACGCCTGCGTGGGCTGGCGTTGTTGCGTTCGATGCGTCGCTCGATGGCACCGATCAGGTCCAGCAGCTCCCGGTGCTGGTCTTCGAGGCTGCTGCGCTGCTGCCGCGTAGCCGGGGGAGCCTGCAGCGCATGCTGCAGGGTGACGATCTGGCTGTGCGCCACCGTCAGGATCTGGCGCTCGCGTTGCTCCAGGCGCTGCATCATGGTCTGCGCTTCGTGCGCGGCGTTGCCGGCCTGCAGGCTTCGGGCAGCCGGAAGCGGCGTGGCGGCCAGCCCGGCACGCGCCGTGCCGCCCCCGTTCAGGTCGGCCTGCGCCAGCGCCTGCGGTCGGTCGGGGGGCGTGGGGCTGGCGCTGTTGACCAGCACCACGGAGAGCGGCGGGTTCTCGAAGGCGCGTTGCATCGCCTGCGGCACCCCCAGGCGCAGGCCCAGCAGCACCAGGTGCGCGGCCAGCGAGATGCCCAGCGCCCATTGCAGGGGGCTCAGGCGCAATCGCGGACGGGAGGTGGCGGACATCGCAGGGGCTGCGGCTCAGTTCCCGGGCGGGGCGGGCTCGCCGGGATGCAGATGCGGCACGGCGTGCTGCGCGGGTTGCGCCGCGGGCTTGTCGAGTTCGGTGGCCTCGCTCGGGCCGGCCGGCTGGGCGGAAGCACCGGCTTCCGGGCCCGGCTCGCCCGGTTCCGCCGCGTCCGCGGCATCCACGGCCAGCTGCAGCCCGCCGGCCAGGCTTTCCTCCTCCTCGGGCTCGGCGGTTTCCGCGGTCTCGGTCTGCGCGGCCGTGTCCTGCAAGCGTTGCAGCACATGGCAAGGCTGGTCCAGCGTGAGCAAGTCCGGCTCGCCGAAGCCCAGGCGCACGCGACTGCCTCGCGGCAGATCCTGCGCGCCCAGCGCCGCCAGCACCAGGGGCATGCCATCGACCCGCACCAGGCCCTCGCGCAGCACGCTGCCGTCGGCCTGCGCGATGCCCTGCTGTCGAAGGTAGCGCAGGGTCCAGTAGCGCTCCATGCCGCGCTGGAAGTCGGCGTAAGCCTTGTAGGTTTCCTCGAAGGCTCCCACCACCGCGAACAGCTGGGCGTCCTTCGGGCGGTACGGCGCGGCCAGCGCGGCCGTGCGGCCATGGCGCGCGGCGGCGATCAGCTGGCTCTGGTTGACCAGGTCGGCGTAGCGCCTCAGCGGAGAGGTGCACCACGCATACTGGGCCACGCCCAGGCCCTGGTGTGGCGCGGCACGGGTGCTCATGCGCGTGCGCAGGTTCGCGCCCATGCCGCTCTGGCTGCGGTAGATGGCCGGCAGGCCCAGCTCGGCCAGCCAGCCACCCCAGGTGGCATTGGCCAGGATCATCATCTCGGCCACGATCAGGTCCAGCGGCGCTCCCCGGCGGCGCGGCACGATGTCCACCCGCGCGTGCTCCTCGCCCTGCTCGAGGCCCTCCACGCGGAAGGTGTAGTCCACGCCGGCGTTGCGCTCCGGGCGTCCGCGCACCTGTTCGCGCCCGGCCTTGAGCACCTGCGCCAGGCGCCACAGCTGCGCCAGCTCGGCGGCGCAGGGATAGGTCTGCTCGGCGGGATCGCCCCGCAGCGCATCCTCCGTGACCGCCGCGTCGAGCAGGTCGTGGCGCAGGTTGGCCACGATGGGCACCCGCTCCACGCGGGTCTCGTGGCCGCGCATGCGCCATTGCGGGTCGAAATCCACGTACAGGCTCAGGGCGGGCGGCTGGCTGCCCTCGGCCAGCGTGAAGGCCTGCACCAGGGCGTCGGGCAGCATGGTGATCTTGTCGCCCGGCATGTAGACCGTGGACATGCGCTGGCGCGCGGCCAGGTCCCACGCGCTGTCGCGCTCCAGCGCCAGCGCGGGTGCGGCGATGTGGATGCCCACCACCGTGCCACCGTCGGCAAGGGGCCGCAGCGACAGCGCGTCGTCGATTTCCGTCGTGGCCGAATCGTCGATGCTGAAGGCGCGAACGTCGGCCAGCGGCAGATCGTCGGGCGTCAGGCGCGGCAGGGCCTGGTCCGCGAAGGCGGTGCCACGCGGGAAATACTCCAGCAGGAAGCGCTGCATGTGAAAGCGCCACGGCGAGGCGATCGCCCCGGCTTCGCGCAGCAGCTGCAAGGCTCCCTTGCCGCTGCGACGCATCGCCAGGGCCAGCGCCTTGTATTCGGGGCCGTTCTTGTCGGGCTTGAACAGCAGCGCATAGATGCGCTCGGCGATCGCCGGGGGGCAGCGTCCCTGCTCCAGTTCCAGCGCGTCCGAGTCGATGCGTCGCTCCAGCTCCTGGCGTCGCGCGATTCCGGCCAGCGCCGCCTGCAGCACCTCGGGCGCTGCCTTGCGGAAGCGCCCCTTGCCGCGGCGGGAGAAATAATGCGGCGCCCCGTGCAGGCGCAGCAGCACGGCCGCCTGCTGACGCGAGTCGGCGCCGCTGCCGTAGTACTCCGAGGCCAGGTGCTCGAAGCCGAATTCCTCCTCCGGCGCGAATTCCCACAGCAGGTCCAGCTCGATACCCTCCTGCTGCGCCTGCGCCCATTCCAGCAGTGCCTGCGGCTCCGGGGAGTCGAAACGAAGCAGCGCCTGCTGCAGCTTGATCTTCTGGCGCTTGCCGCTGCCCAGCTCGATCTGCATCGACGCATCGGCCTGGCTCATCACACGGGCAGTCGCCAGCTTGCCGGCTTCTTCGAACAAAACGTAGGTCACGTGGACATCCGGGGAAAAGATTCATTCGCGTGCACGCCGACAAAGGCCAGCACCGCGTCACAATGGGATTGCGCGTAGTCGTCCAGCGCGTGTCCGCCGCGCTCGACCAGGCGCATCTCGGCCCCGCGGTAACGCTGGCTCATCTCACGCCAATCCAGCACGTCGTCGTCGCGCGCGATCACCGCCAGGTAGCGTTCAGGGTGGGGAACCGGCCCCCGCAGGTCTCCGAGCTCGTAGGCATGCAGCTCGCGCACATGTTCGGCGGTGAACCGAAAGCGCAGCGCGGGGTCGTGCCAGCTGCCCAGCTCGCCGATCTGCGCCTGCAGATCGCGCGCCGGGTCCACCGCCGGGTTGAGCAGCGCGGCCCTGCAGTCCAGCTTCTCGGCCAGCCAGGTCGCGTAGAAGCCCCCGAGGGAGGAGCCGACCAGCGCCAGCCGGGACGGCGCCACCTCGCGCACCAGCGCGAGACAGGATTCGATGGCCTCGCGCGGAGAAGCGGGAAGCTGCGGACACAGCCAGCGTACCGGCGCAGCCTCCCCGCGCTGCAGCTCCTGCAGGCGTTGCAGGGTCTGGCGCGCCTTCGCCGAGGCCGGCGAGGAGCGGAATCCGTGCAGGTACAGAAGGTGGCTGGGGCGCGGGGGTGGGGCGTGGGCGGGCATGCTCGCGGACGACGGCGAAACGGAGCGGGCGCCGCACCCAGGGGAGCGGCCGCTCGACAGGCTCCATCCTAGCGGGTGCCGGCGCCCGCCCGCGGCGCGGCCGCCCCAGGCTGGCGCAGGGTTTTCAGGATGCCGTTCCGGAAGGCTGGGTGGTTTCCGGCGGCCAGTCGCGGATGTAGGCCTTGAGCATGCGGTTCTCGAAGTCCTGCTCCTGGACCACCGCGCGCGCCACGTCGCGGAAGGAAATGACCCCCAGCAGTGTGGTTCCGTCCATGACCGGGATGTAGCGCGTGCCACTGTCCAGCAGCAGGCGGCGCAGCTCGTCCAGGCTGGTGGAGGGCGCGCAGTGCACCGGCTCGCGCTGCATCAGCTGGCCCACGTCGGGGCGCGCGCCGTTGTCGGCGGCCATGGCCCCCAGGACCTCGCGAAAGGTGAGCATGCCCGCGAGGCGTCCGTCGTCCATGACGACGAGGGAGCCCACGTCGTGCAGGGCCATGGTGCGCGCCGCCTCGTGCAGGGGGGTACGCGACGACACCGTGAACAGCGCGGTGCCCTTGATGCGCAAAATATCACTGACCTGCATCGTCGTCTCCCTTCGGTGTCCTCCGCATGGAGCCAATATAGTGCAGCCAGCGGCGGGATTCCACGCGGTGGGGTCAAGTTCGCCGACGCACCTGGAGGTTTCCCCATGCAATGTCTGGTCGATTCGCGCGAAGTCCATGTGCACTGCCTGCCCGCCGCGCCCGGAGCCGACAAGGCCGCGATCGTGTTGCTGCACGGCGCCTGCCAGGACCACCGCGCCTGGATGCCGGTGGCGGGTGCGCTGGCCCGCGCCGGCCACGCGGTCTACGCGCCCGACCTGCCCGGGCATTCGGCCAGCGCGGGGCCGCCCTGCGCGGGCGTGCCGGAACTGGCCGCCTGGTTGCTGGAGCTGCTGGACGCGCTGGGCATCGACCGATGTGCCCTGGCCGGTCACAGCATGGGGTCGTTGATGGGCCTGCACCTGGCGGCGATGGCGCCGCAGCGGGTCAGCCACCTCGCGCTGGTCGGCACGGCCGTGCCCATGCCCGTATCGCCGGTGCTGCTCGAGCGCGCGCGCAGCGATCCGGACGCGGCGATGCAGGACATGGCCCTGTGGTCCCACAAGGGTTCGCGCGCGCAGCCGCCCGATCCGGCGCTGGTGGAGGCCAGCCTGCAGCTGATGCGCTCGGTGCAGGCGCGCTGGCCGGCCGGCGACCTGCTGGCCACCGACCTGGGCGCCTGCAACGCCTACTCCCACGGCCTGGAGATGGCGCGGCGCCTGCGCATGCCGGTGCAACTGGTGCTGGGCGAAGCCGACCGCATGACCCCGGTGCGCGCCACCGAGGAGCTGCGCCAGGCGCTGCCCCAGGCCGGCCTGAGCCTGCTCGACTCCGGCCATGCATTGATGCAGGAGCGCCCGCGGGAGCTGGCGCAGGCGCTGCTGGAACTGCTCGGGCGCTCGGGAGCGCCCTCCTGACCGGGCCCGGCCCCGCGCCGACGGCGCAAAAAAAGAGGCCGATCGTTGCCGATCGGCCTGCTGAAGGTACTTGAGAAAGTACCGAGGAGACAAACGGTACGGCCGTCTGCGCGGCCTGATGTCGTGGCCCTGGCTCAGGCGGCGCGCTTGGCGCGGCTGCTGCCGTTGCCTTGCGCCGCCTTCATGGCGGTGCTGGTCACGGTGCTGATGTTGGCTTCCACCACTTCGGCAGCCTGCTTGCTGGCCTTGTGCAGCGAGTCGTAGGCGTTGTTCGCGGCGCTCATCGCGGTCTTGAACATGGCCACGGCGGTCTCGGTGCCGGCGGGGGCGTTCTTGGTGGCGGTCTCGACCAGGGCCTGGACCTTCTTGTTCATTTCGCTGGCATTGGCTTCCACCGCCTTGGCGATCTCGGCCTGGGTGCCGGAGGCGATTTCATACACATGCTGCGCGTAGGCCAGCGCCTTCTCGGTCAGCGGCTGGGTCAGGTTGGGCTGCAGCGCGGTGAATTCCTGCAGGTCCTTGACCGACAGCGCGGCCAGCGTGGCTTCCGAGCTCTCGTGCAGAGCCGTCTTCAGGGTTTGCAGGTTCAGCTCGACCATGCGCTCGAAGCCGTCCACCGCCTTGCCCGACAGAGCGAAGAGGGTTTCCAGTTGGGCTTTTTGGGCGGCGATCACTTGTTCGGGGGTCATCATCATCGGCTCCAGAGGGATGCTGTGGTTGGCAGGCGTTGCGGATTCAAAGGAGGCCGGAGTCGAGCCCAGCCTTGCTCTCCATCGTGCGCCTTCAACAAGTCCGTTCCGTGACATGCCTGGATTCCGGAACCGGGTGTTTGTGCAGCGCACAAGACGAATTCTAGGCCGGAATCAGCGCATGTCAAGAAGTTTTTTGGTGCGACGCAACAAATTGGGCAACACAGGAAAAAGATCTTTCTTGACAACAAGTTATGCGGCGATCCCGGCTTCCGGGACACTTCGCCATTGAAGCACGAAACCGCGGGTCGGGCCTGCCCTGGGGGCTAGGGACATGTTGTGCCGCATCAAACATCCTCAGGCCGACCGGGGCCCCATGCGCGCGGCCAGCGCCAGCAGCTCGCGCACGCGTTCGCCCAGCTGGCGGTAGCGACGCATGGGCAGTCGCAGGTCGAGCTCGTGGTGGCGCGCCATGTCGGCCAGCAGCACGCGCTGCTGGCGATACAGGTCGCCAGCGGCGGGCACTTCGCGCAAGGCCAGCTCCAGCTCGGCCGGCAGCGCCTCGCCCGGGCGGAACGCCCGCAGATGGGCCGGTGCGTTGTGCAGCAGGCCCAGGATGTGGGAATCCAGGTTCAGGTGCCGGGTGTAGGCCAGCGCCAGCGCGCTGCCCACGCGCACCGGGCGCCAGTCGCGCAGGCGCGCCAGCAGCTGCGGCAGCTCCCGTGCCGGCACCGCACGCGCGACGCCCCAGCCCTGCACCTGGCGAATGCCCAGCGCCTGCAGGATTTCCAGGATCTCGGCGTTTTCCGCTCCCTCGGCCACCAGTTCCACGTGCAGCCCGTGGGCCAGCTCGCGCACGCTGCGCACGAAGGCGATGTCCTGCAGGTTGCGCGCGATGTCGCGCACGAAGGCCTGGTCGAGCTTGATCTCGTCCATGGGCAGGCTGCGCAGGCGCAGCAGGCTGGAATGCCCGGTGCCCAGATCGTCGATGGCCAGGCGCACCCCCATGGCGCGCAGCAGCGTGAGCTGACGCAGCGCTGCGTCGCGGCTGAGCAGTTCGCCGCGCTCGAGGATCTCCAGCGTGAGCCGGCTGGGGTGCAGGCCGTGGTGCTGCAGCTGCCGGGCCACGCGCTGCGCCAGGTCGGGCTCGCCCAAGGCGTGCGGCTCCACGTTGACCGACACGCACAGTCCGCCCAGACCCTGCAGCTCCCATTGCGCCAGCTGGTGCAGGCTGGCGTCGAGCACCCCCTGCAGCAGCTGTCGGTGCTGGCGCCGGTCCAGCTGGCCGAGAAATTCGGCCGGGGCCAGCAGCTGGCCGTCGCGGCGAAGCCGGGCCAGGCTTTCGAGGCGCACCACGCAGCGACGGTCGAGGTCGAACACCGGCTGGTAGTGCAGTTCCAGTTCCCCGGGCAATGGGGCGCCGGCCTCCGGTCCCGGCGCGGGCGCAGGCACCGAGAACACGCGCCAGGCCGCCTGGCCGGGGCGATGGCGCCCCTTGGCCAGGTACATGGCGCGGTCGGCGTCACGCAGCAGCGCCTCCGCGTCCAGCGAGCCGGCGCCCGCCCAGGCCGCGCCGATGCTGGCCGGGCACTCCACGGCGCCGCCTGCGCGCAGCCGGTAGGGACGGTTCAGGCACTCGCTGAGCCGGTCCAGCAGCGCGTGCAGTTCGACTTCGCCGTGCACCTCGGCGAACACGACCGCGAATTCATCGCCTCCCAGGCGCGCCACGAAGTCGTTCTCGCGCACCGCCGCGCGCAGGCGCTCGGCGAACATGCCCAGCACCGCATCGCCCTGTTCGTGGCCGTGCAGGTCGTTGACCGGCTTGAAGCCGTCCAGGTCCAGCCAGGCCACCGCCAGCGGCGCCTGCGGCGACTGCCGGCGAAGCATGGCCTCGAGCTGGCCCAGCAGGTAGCGCCGATTGGGCAGGCCGGTCAGCGGATCGTGGCGGGCCTGCTGCTGCAGACTGTGCTCCAGATGCTGGCGGTGCAGCGCCCAGTACATCAGGTCGGCCACCATGGCCACCACCGCCATCTGCTCGGCGTCGGGTTCGCGCGCCGGGCCGCGCCCGAACCAGGCCAGCGCGATCACCCCGCGGCGGTCCTCGGGCGGTCCGACGGGCACGATCAGGTTGGCGCGAAGCCCGCAACGCACGAAGTCGGGCATGGCATGGTCGCTGGCCGGATAGTCGGCGGTGAACACCGGCTGGCCGCACCGCAGAGCCAGCCCCGCGGTTCCGTCGGAGATCTCGAAGCGGTAGCCGGCGGCCAGGCGCCGGTAGTCCTCCGGCAGTCCCTGGAAAAAGCGGTAGCGCAGGTGCGAAGGGCCGTCGGGCTCGATCATCGCGGCACCGTCGGCCTGCAGCACGCGTGCCGCCTCCGCCGCCGCCAGTTCGAAAAAACGCTCCAGGTCGCGTTGCGCTGCCAGGCGGCGGATGACCTCGGTGCCTACCTGGGCCTGCGCGCCGGCCGGGCCGCTCGGAAGAAAGGTGGAGTCCAGTTGTCGCATGAAAGGCCCAGGGTTGACAGGCCGGTGCCAGCAAGGCCCATGCCAATGGTGCTGCGGCAGCGCGCCGCGGCCGCGCACCAGCGCGGGGCGGCTCGCACCGCGAGGAGGCGAGCCGGCAGTGCGACCGTTTCGTCCTGGTGCGCGCACGGCCCGGACGCGGCGCGCCGGACGTCCGGCGGTGCCTCGCCCTACACTCCGGGTGCATCATGTCAGCAGCCCAAGACTCCAGCATCCAGGCGGTGGACCAGGCCATCACCTCCCGGCGCTCGATCCGCCGTTTCCTGCCGCGTCCCGTCGCGCGCGAAGTCCTCGAGCAGATCCTGCGCGTGGCGGCGCGCGCCCCCTCGGGCAGCAACACCCAACCCTGGCAGGTCCACGTGCTCAGCGGCGAGGCGCTGCAACGCCTGAGCCGGCGCATCGCCCAGGCTTACGACGACCCCGCGCAGGCGGCCGCGCACACCGAGGAATACGCCTACTACCCGCGCCAGTGGCAAAGCCCCTACTTGGAGCGAAGACGCAAGGTGGGCTGGGACCTGTACGGCCTGCTGGGCATCGCCAAGGCCGACAAGCAGGGCATGCACGCCCAGCACCGGCGCAATTTCCTGTTTTTCGACGCCCCGGTGGGCCTGCTGTTCAGCATCGACCGCGTGATGGAGCAGGGCAGCTGGCTGGACTACGGCATGTTCCTGCAGAACATCATGGTCGCCGCGCGCGCGCGCGGGCTCGACACCTGCCCGCAGGCGGCCTTCACGCAGTTCCACCGCATCATCGAGGAGGAACTGGGTCTGCGGCCCTCGCAGCAGGTGGTGTGCGGCATGTCGCTGGGCTGGGCGGATCCGCAGGCGGTGGAGAACAGCCTGCACACCGAGCGGGCCGACGTGGCCGAGTTCACCACCTTCCTCGACCGATGATCATCGAGTCGCTGCTCGACACCGATCTGTACAAGTTCACCATGATGCAGGTGGTGCTGCATCATTTCCCGGCCGCGCAAGTCGAATACCGGTTCCGCTGCCGCACTCCGGGCGTGGAGCTGGCCCCGCTGTTGCCTCGCATCGACGCCGAGCTCGACGCCCTGTGCACGCTGCAGTTCACGCAGCAGGAGCTGGACTATCTGCGGAGCCTGCGGTTCATCAAAAGTGATTTCGTCGATTTCCTGGAGCTGTTCCGGCTCAACCGCTCGCGCATCCACGCCCGCCCCGCGGACGACCCGCAGGCCCGCGCGCGCGGCGAGATCGACATCACGATCCGCGGTTCCTGGCTGCACACCATCCTGTTCGAGGTGCCGGTGCTGGCCATCGTCGGCGAGGTGTGGGCCACCCACGTGCACGCGCACGCCGACCAGCGCGCGGCGATGGCACGCCTGGACGGCAAGATCGCGCAATTGCGCCAACGCGGCCTGGAGGGCTGCCGCATCGCCGACTACGGCACGCGCCGGCGCTACTCGCGGCCATGGCAGCGGCGCGTGCTGGAGCGCTTGCGCGGCGGCCTGGGCGAGCAGCTCGCCGGCACCAGCAACGTGGCGCTGGCGCGCGAGATGGACCTGGTGCCCCTGGGCACGATGGCCCACGAATACCTGCAGGCCTGCCAGGCGCTGGGTCCGCGCCTGCGCGACACTCAGGTGTTCGGCTTCGAGACCTGGGCGCGCGAGTACCGCGGCGATCTCGGGATCGCGCTGGCCGACGTGTACGGCCTGCAGGCCTTCCTGCGGGATTTCGACCTGTATTTCTGCAAGCTGTTCGACGGCGCGCGCCACGATTCCGGCGATCCCTTCGCGTGGGCCGAGCAGATGATCGCGCACTACGCGCGCCACCGCGTCGACCCGCGCGGCAAGACCCTGGTCTTCAGTGATTCGCTGACCATCGACAAGGTGGAGGCGCTGTACCGGCGTTTCCACGAGCGCGTGGGCATGGCCTTCGGCATCGGCACCCACCTGATGCACGACCTGGGCCACGAGGCGCCGCAGATGGTGATCAAGATGATCCGCTGCAACGGCCAGCCGGTGGCCAAGGTCAGCGATGACCCGGGCAAGAACATGTGCGACGACCCCGCCTACCTTGCCTACCTGCGCGAGGTGTTCCAGATTCCTGCTCCCGCTTTCCAGTCCTGAACCATGACGACCGATCCGAGCCGACGCCCCCGCGTGCTGGTGGCACGCAAGCTGTTCGACGAAGTGCTGCAGCCGCTGCGCGAGGCCTGCGAAGTGCAGTACAACGACAGCGACCGGAGCGCCACGCCCGAGGAGTTGCGGCAGTGGCTGCGCGACAAGCAGGGCGCGCTGATCACCGGCAGCGAACGCATCGACGCCGCGCTGCTGGACGCCTGCCCGGGGCTGCGCGTGGTCGCCACCATGACGGTGGGCTATGACCACGTGGACGTACCCGCCTGCGCCGCGCGCGGCGTGGTGGTCACGCACGCGCCGGACGTGCTGGACGAGACCACCGCCGATTTCGGCATGGCCCTGCTGCTGGGGGCCGTGCGCCAGATGGGCGCGGCCGAGCGCTACCTGCGCGAGGGGCTCTGGAAGCGCTGGAGCGCCGAGCTGTTCGCCGGCGCCGACGTGCACGCAAGCACCCTGGGCATCGTCGGCATGGGGCGCATCGGGCGCGCGGTGGCGCGCCGCGCCGCGCTGGGTTTCGGTGCGCGCATCCTCTACCACAACCGCCGCCGCCTCGATCCCGCGCTGGAGCGCGAGAGCGGCGCCGAGTACCGCAGCCTGGACGAACTGCTGCAGCAAAGCGATCACGTGCTGCTGGCGTTGCCCTACAGCCCCGAGTCGCGGCACCTGATCGGCGCGGCCGAACTGGCGCGCATGCGCCCGGGCTCCACGCTGGTGAACATCGGCCGCGGCGGCCTGGTGGACGAACCGGCGCTGGCAGCGGCGCTGCATTCCGGGCACCTGGGCGCCGCCGGGCTGGACGTGTTCGAGGGCGAACCCACGCCCAACCCCGTGCTGCTGGATGCGCCGCGCCTGCTGATCACTCCGCACATCGCCAGCGCTTCGCTGCCCACGCGGCGCGCCATGGTGCGCCTGGCGGTGGACAATCTGCTGGCCGTGCTCGGCGGCGGTGCGCCGCTCACCCCCGTGCCCGCCCCGGGGGCCTGAGCTTGGGGGGCGACGCCTTGGCGCTGCTGCCTGCCCTGCTGCTGGCGCTGCTGGCGGTGCTGCTGCTGGCCGGTGGTGCCCTGCTGCTGGGGCAGCTCGCCCAGCTGCGTCGCCTGGCCGAGTCGCGGCGGGAGCAGGATGCGGGCGTGCTGCCTGCGCTGGACCGCCTGGAGCGCGGATTGCGCGACGCGGTGCAGGGCAGCGGGCAGAGCTTGCGCAGCGAGCAGGGCGAGCAGTTCGCCCGGTTCCAGCAGACCCTCCTGACCCAGCAGGCCGAGGCAGCCCGGAGCGCCAACGAGCGACTCGGTGCCGTGGTGCAGCAGCTGCACCATCTGCAAAAGGGTCTAGCCGATACCCTGGTGCAGCAGGTCGCGGTGCTGAACCAGGGCAACACCCAGGCCCTGCAGGCCTTGCAGCAGCAATTGAGTGAACGCTTCGAGGCACTCCGGGCAAGCTCCGAGCAGCGCCAGGCCGAGTTGCGTGCGACGGTCGAGCAGCGCCTGCGCGAGCTGCAGTCCGACAACGACAGCAAGCTCGAGCAGATGCGTCAGACCGTGGACGAGAAGCTGCACGCCACGCTGGAGCAGCGCCTGGGCGAGAGCTTCCGGCAGGTGGCCGAGCGCCTGGAGCAGGTGCACAGCGGTCTGGGCGAGATGCGCAAGCTGGCCCAGGGCGTGGGGGACCTGCAGCGCGTGTTCTCCAATGTCAAATCCCGCGGCGTGGTGGGCGAGATCCAGCTTGCGGGCCTGCTCGACCAGGTCTTCACCGCCGAGCAGTACGGTGTGAACGTGGAGACCGTGCCCGGAAGCGGCGCGCGCGTGGAGTACGCCATTCGCCTGCCCGGCGACGGGGAGGGGCCGCTGTGGCTGCCCATCGACGCCAAGTTTCCTCGCGAGGACTACGATCGCCTGCTGCAGGCGCAGGATGCCGCCGACAAGCCAGCCGCCGAGGCGGCCGCCAAGGCGCTGGAGCTGCGCCTGCGCGAGGAGGCTCGTTCCATTCGCTCCAAGTACGTGGCGGCTCCGCACACCACGGATTTCGCGATTCTGTTCCTGCCCACCGAAGGCCTGTACGCGGAGGCCCTGCGCCGCCCCGGGCTGGTGGAGGCGCTGCAGCGCGAGCAGCGGGTGATGCTGGCCGGCCCGACCACCTTGCTGGCCCTGCTGAACAGTCTGCAGATGGGTTTTCGCACCCTGGCCCTGCAGCAGCGTTCCACCGAGGTGTGGAAGGTTCTGGGGGCGGTGAAGACCGAATTCGGCAAATTCGGCGAGGCCCTGGCCCGCGTGCGCAAGAAGCTGGACGAGGCCGGCAGCACGCTGGGAGCGGCCGAGACCCGCACCCGGGCCATGGGGCGTCAGCTCAGGGCCGTGGAGGCGCTGTCCGCGGAACAGGCGCGGGGCCTGCTGGATTTGCCTCCGGTCAACCCCGAGGACCCGCAAGCCGAGCTATAAAGGGGCATGGGAGTCCCTGCCCGGGGCTCCCAGGGAAGGGTCCTTCCCGCCATCCAGGAGCCCCCATGCAGGCACAAGACATCAGCCTCGACGTCCTGGCGGAAAAATACGCCAAGGACGGCGAGCGCAGCGCCGCGGACATCCAGCAGCGCGTTGCGCGCGCGCTGGCCGCGGTGGAGCCCGACCCCGCGGCCGCCCAGGCGCGTTTCCTGGAGGCCATGCAGCGCGGCTTCATTCCGGCCGGACGCATCATGTCGGCCGCCGGCAGCGGCATCCAGGCCACGTTGATCAACTGTTTCGTGCAGCCGGTGGGCGACTCGGTGTCGGAGCCCGTGGACGACAAGCCCGGCATCTATCGCGCCCTGGCCGAGGCCGCGGAGACCATGCGCCGCGGCGGGGGCGTGGGCTACGACTTCAGCCGCATCCGCCCCGCGGGCGCCCTGGTGGGCGCCACGCACAGCCGTGCCAGCGGTCCGCTGTCCTTCATGCGCGTGTTCGACGCCTCCTGCCAGACCGTCGAGTCGGCCGGGGCCCGGCGTGGCGCGCAGATGGGGGTGCTGCGCATCGACCATCCCGACATCGAGGCCTTCATCCACGCCAAGGACGGCGGCGCCTTGCGCAACTTCAATCTCTCGGTGGGCGTGGGGGATGCCTTCATGCAGGCCGTGCTCGACGACGCCGAGGTGGACCTGGTGCATCGGGCGCGCCCCGGCGACGAGCAGATCGCCCGCGGGGCGCGGCAGCGCGACGACGGCCAGTGGGTGTACCGCCGTGCGCGCGCGCGGGCGCTGTGGGAGCAGATCATGCAGTGCACCTACGACCACGCCGAGCCGGGCATCCTGTTCCTGGATGCCGCCAACCGTGACAACAACCTGCAGTACTGCGAAACCTTCGAGGCCACGAATCCCTGCGCCGAGGAGTTCCTGCCCGACTACGGCTGCTGCTGCCTGGGGTCCCTGGACCTGACCCGCTTCGTCATCGACCCCTTCGAGGCCGGCGCGCGCTTCGACATGGCCGGCCTGCGCGAGGTGGCGGGCACGGCCGTGCGCATGCTCGACAATGTGCTCGACATCACCTTCTGGCCGCTGCCCCAGCAGGCTGCCGAGGCGCGCGACAAGCGCCGCGTGGGCCTGGGTTTCCTGGGCCTGGGCGACGCCTGCATCGAGCTCGGCCTGCGCTACGACAGCGCGCAGGCGCGCGCCTTCGCCGCCGAGATGGCCCGCAACCTGCGCGACGCCGCCTACGCGGCTTCGGTGGAACTCGCGCGGGAAAAGGGTGCCTTTGCCCGCTTCGATGCCGACCGATACCTTGCCGGCGGATTCGCCAGCCGCCTGCCCCAGGAGCTGCGCGAACGCATCCATGCGCATGGCCTGCGCAACTCGCACCTGCTCGCGGTGGCTCCCACCGGCACCATCAGCCTGGCCTTCGCCGACAACGCCAGCAATGGCATCGAGCCCGCCTTCTCCTGGGTGTACACCCGCAAGAAGCGCATGCCCGACGAGACCACGCGCGAGTACGAGGTGGCCGATCATGCCTGGCGCCTGTGGCGCGAGCGCGGCGGCGACACGGCCCGGCTGCCGCCAGCCTTCGTCACCGCGCTGGAGATGCCCGCGCGGGAGCACATGCAGATGCTGGCTGCCGTGCAGCCCTTCATCGACACGGGGATTTCCAAGACCGTCAACGTCGCCGAGGACTATCCCTTCGAGGATTTCCAGGACCTGTACCTCGAGGCCTGGAAGGCGGGCCTCAAGGGGCTGGCCACCTACCGCCCGAATACCGTGCTGGGTTCCGTGCTGCAGGTGGCGCCGGCCGCCGCTTCGGCCCCCGAGGCGCCGGCGCTGCCCGACATCGATCCGCTGACCCGGCGCATCGAGGGCCGTCCCGGCGGTGACCTTCAGGCGGTGACCAGCAAGGTCAGCTACATGACCGCCGAGGGCGGCAAGACGGTGTACCTGTCGATTTCCTTTGCCGAGGTCGAGGGACTGCTCGACGGACAGCCCATCCGCATCGAACGCCCCATCGAGTTCTTCATGCCTGCCGGCCAGCGCGACGAGGGGCAGCAGTGGATCGCCTCCAACATGCGCCTGCTGTCGCTGGTCGCGCGCTCGGGCGGATCCATTGCCAAGTCCCTGCTCAACATGCGCGACGTGGTGTGGGACAAGGGGCCGGTACGCTGCGGCGAGGTGATCAAGCCCGACGGCAGCCGCGCGCCTCGATTCCACCAGTCCGAGGTGGCCGCCATCGCCTTCGCGCTGCAGGAAATGCTCAAGCGCCGCGGCTTCCTGCGCGAGGACGGGCGCGAGCAGGCGCTGGGCCTGCTCGCGCAGCGGCAGTCGCAGCCCCAGGCCCTGCATATCGACCTGGACAAGGCCGAGGCGCTTCCGCAACTTCTGTCGGGTGGCCGCATCTGTCCCGAATGCGGCGGTCCCTACCTGCGCAAGGTTGATGGCTGCGAGCGCTGCGACAACTGCGGGTATATCGGGAGTTGCGGGTAGTGCGTGAGTTCGTGTCCTGTCCCGCGCGACCAGTCGTCATCCGGCGCGAAGCGTGAAGCCCGCGAACAGGCCCTGCATGCGTGCGAGGGTGGCGGGCTTCGGGTAATCGTGGGCCCATCTGCCCGAGCCTTCCACGGGCCGCGCCAGTTGCAGTGCGTAGTTGCGCACCCCCTGCTGCGCCAGGCCGCCCGCCAGGCGCAGCAGGGCCGCATCGTCCAGCAGGTCGGGATGCGCGGTGGTGCGCAGTTCATGGGACACGCCGGAGTCGATCAGCGCGCACAGGCTTTGGCGCACCGAAGACGCAGCGCCGGACACGCCGGTGATGCGCTCGTGCAAGGCCTCGTCGTCCAGCGGCGCCTTGACGTCCAGGCCCACCCAGTCCGCGTGCGGCAGCACGGCGCGCAGCCTGCGCGGATACATGCCGGCGCTGTGCAGACCCGCGGCGAAACCCACGGCGCGGACCTCGTCCAGGGCCCGCGGCAGCGCGGCGTCGAGGGTCGGTTCGCCGCCGCTGAACACCACGGCGTCGAGCAGGCCACGACGACGTGCCAGCCAGGCACGCACTTGCGGCCAGGCTGGCCCCGCGGGCGCAGCGCGCGCCTGCAGGTGCTGGTTGTGGCAATAGACGCAGCGCCAGGGGCAGCCCTGCACGTACACCACGGCGCTGAGCCTGCCGGGATAGTCGATGCTGGTGAAGGGGGTCAGGCCGCCGATGCGCGGTCCGGCCTGCGCCGCGGCCGTGGCGGGATTCATGGGCGGCAAGGGCTTTCCTCGAAGCATCTGCGTTCCTGGAACTCGCCGCGCTTGCCGATGTTGAACGAGGCCACCGGACGGTGGTAGCCCATCACCCGGGTCCATACCTCGCAGCGCTGGCGCTCCTCATCGCGCAGCGTGATGGCGGGGAGGCGGACGGATTCGCTCGGGGTGGCGTCGTGCATGGTGCTGGTCTCCGGAGGGTTGCGCAAGGCGATGGGTTCAGGCTGCCGCGCGCTGCTTGCGGGCCAGGAGCTCGGCGTCGCATTGCGGGCAGAATTCGTGGTGGCCCGCCAGGTAGCCGTGGCTGGGGCAGATCGAGAAGGTCGGGGTGACGGTGATGTAGGGCAGCCGGAAGCGGGTCAGCGCGCGCCGCACCAGATCCCGGCAGGCCTCGGCGCTGGACAGGCGTTCGCGCATGTACAGGTGCAGCACCGTGCCGCCGGTGTATTTGCGCTGCAGCTCGTCCTGACGCTCCAGAGCCTCGAAGGGATCGTCGGTGAAGCCCACCGGCAACTGCGAGGAATTGGTGTAGTAGGGGTTTTGGGCCGTGCCGGCCTGCAGGATGCCGGGATAGCGCTTGCGGTCTTCCTTGGCGAAACGGTAGGTCGTGCCTTCGGCCGGAGTGGCCTCCAGGTTGTACAGGTGCCCGGTCTCCTCCTGGAAGGCGACCATGCGCTCGCGCACGTGATCGAGCAGCCTGGCGGCCAGCGCGTGCCCCGGTTCGCTGGTGATGTCCTGCGCCCCCTGCGTGAAGTTGCGGATCATCTCGTTGATGCCATTCACGCCCAGGGTGGAGAAGTGGTTGCGCAGGGTGCCCAGGTAGCGCCGGGTGTAGGGGAACAGTCCCTGGTCGATCAGGCGCTGGATCACCTTGCGCTTGATCTCCAGGCTCTGGCGGCCGAGTTCGAGCAGTTGGTCCAGGCGCGCGAACAGGGCCGACTCGTCGCCCGCGTGCACATGCCCCAGGCGGGCGCAGTTGATGGTCACCACGCCCAGCGAGCCGGTCTGCTCGGCCGAGCCGAACAGGCCATTGCCGCGCTTGAGCAGTTCGCGCAGGTCGAGCTGCAGGCGACAGCACATGGAGCGAATCTGGTTGGGCCTGAGTTCCGAGTTGATGAAGTTCTGGAAATAGGGCAGGCCGTAGCGCGCGGTCATCTCGAACAACGCCTGCGCGTTGGGACTGTCCCAGTCGAAATCCCCGGTGATGTTGTAGGTGGGGATCGGAAAGGTGAACACCCGGCTCCTGGCGTCGCCGGCGCTCATCACGTCGATGTAGGCGCGGTTGATCAGGTCCATCTCGGCCTGCAGCTCGCCGTAGTGGAAGGGCATCTCGCGCCCCCCGATCCGTGGCACCTGCTCGCGCAGGTCCTCGGGGCACACCCAGTCGAAGGTGAGGTTGGTGAAGGGTGTCTGCGTGCCCCAGCGGGAGGGCACGTTGAGGTTGTAGATCAGCTCCTGCATGGATTGGCGCACTTGCGCGTAGTCCAGGCCGTCCTTGCGCACGTAGGGTGCGAGGTAGGTGTCGAAGGAGCTGAAGGCCTGCGCCCCGGCCCACTCGTTCTGCATGGTGCCCAGAAAGTTGACGATCTGTCCGACGGCGCTGGACAGGTGCTCCGGAGGGCCGGATTCCACCTTGCCGGGAACGCCGTTGAGTCCTTCCTGCAGCAGGGTGCGCAGCGACCAGCCGGCGCAGTAGCCGCTGAGCATGTCCAGGTCGTGGATGTGGATGTCCGCGGCGCGATGCGCCTGGCCGATCTCGGGCGGGTAGACGTGATCCAGCCAGTAATTGGCCACCACCTTGCCCGAGACATTGAGGATCAGTCCACCCAGCGAATAACCCTGGTTGGCATTGGCGTTGACCCGCCAGTCGGTCTGCTGCAGGTACTCGTTCATCGACGCCTCGACGTCGACCAGGCTGCGCCGTGCGTCGCGCAGCTTGCGGTGCTGCTCGCGGTAGACGATGTAGGCGCGCAGCGTGGCCCGATACCCGGCGTCGAACAGCGTGGCTTCCACGGCGTCCTGGATCTGCTCGATATGCGGTGTCGGCGCTCCGAGCGCGGCCAGGCGAGGCAGCACGCCGACGCGGGTCAACTGCTGCGCCCGCGCGGCGTCGAACTCGGCGGTGGCCTGCCCTGCGCGCGCCAGCGCACTGGCGATCTTGTCCGCGTCGAAGGGGCGCAGGCCGCCGTCGCGCTTGATCACATGAACGATCGGGTTCGTTGCATCGGAGAACATCGGGCCTCCCACTAGATGTAGTGTCAGGACCTCATCCTAAACACTAGAGGTAGCGTAAAGCCTTGCCCATCGGCGGCCGCGTGCAGGACCCTTGTCCTGCATCAAGCTTTGGCGTCGAGCGCATCTGCCGGGGGGCTCGGGGCCGAGAAGGCCGGCAAGCGTCATGCGGCGCCTGGCAGTCGCTCCGAGCCGTGGGTGGGTGCAGCGTGGCACGGATCTTGTATGGCGATGGGGCGAACCATCGGTCCGGAAGTCAAGATGTCCGGACGTCCGGATGATGTGCCCACTTGCATCGACGCGCTGCCCTCATGCCCTTGCCCATGGTCTGCCCAAGCTCCCGTGTCCCGCAGGCCCCTCGCGAGCGCGTCCCGCTGCTCGCTTATGCGACGGTCATCGCGACGCTGCACCTGCTGGGCTGGGGCCTGTGCCTGGCCCGGGCGCGCACGCATCCGGCGCTGCCGGGCCTGGGCCTGGCGGCCTACCTGTTCGGGCTGCGCCATGCCTTCGATGCCGACCACATCGCCGCGGTAGACGACACGGTGCGACTGCTTGTGCAAAAAGGGCGCTCGGGGCTGGGGGTGGGCTTTTTCTTCTCCCTGGGGCATTCCTCGGTGGTGTTCGTGCTGGCCCTGCTGGCGGCCTTCGCCGCGGCCAGGCTCCAGCGCGAGTTGCCGGGCCTGCAGGGGCTGGGCGGGCTGGTCGGCGCGATCGTGTCGGGAGCGTTCCTCTGGATCATCGGGCTGTTCAACCTGGGGGTGCTGCTGGACCTGCTGAAGCTGTGGCGGCGCCATCGCGTGGGGCATGGTCCCCACGAACACGCTGAGCTGGAGGCGCTGCTGGCCCGCCGGGGCCTGCTCAAGCGCCTGTTCGGCCGCGGCCTCGGACGCGTGGTCGAGCGCAGCTGGCAGATGATGCCGATCGGGCTGTTGTTTGGCCTGGGCTTCGACACCGCCTCGGAGATCGCGCTGCTGGCCCTGAGTGCGGGAGCGGGAGCTGGCGCGGCCCCGGTGTCGGCCATCCTGGCGCTACCGCTGCTGTTCACCGCCGCGATGTGCCTGGTGGACACGACCGATGCCGCGATGATGAGCCGCGCTTACCGCTGGGCGTTGCTCGATCCACTTCGGCGCATGGCCTACAACCTGTTCACCACCTCGGTGTCGGTGGCCGTGGCGCTGGGCATCGGCTCGGTCGAACTCCTGCGGGTGCTGGCCGGCCTTCCGGGTGTGCCAGGTGCCTTGGCCTGGCTGCCCGCCGGATTCGGTCCCCTGGGCTACGCCATGGTGGCCCTGTTCGCACTCGCATGGGGCGTTTCGGTACTGGTCTGGCACCAGACGGTGCGCCGTGCCCCGGGCTCCGTGCCCCGCTAAGGTGCGTCGGGGAGCACGAGGCCATCGCCGGCCTCGGTCGGCTCCGACTCCCAGTCCTCGATGCGCAGCAACAGGTCGCACAGTGCCTGCGCGGCGCTGGACAGCTGGCGGTCGGTGCGTCGCAGCAGGCCGATGCGCCGCTGCACGCCCGGCGAAACCAGCGGACGGCATCGGGCGCCCAGCTCGGCCATCTGGGGTACGCAAAAGCCCGGCACCGCGCTGACCCCCAGGCCCTGCGCGACCATGCGTCCGACGGTGGCCAGCTGATGGCATTCGAAAGCCACGCGCAGCTCCACGCGGCGCTCGGCCAGGGTCTGCTCGAGCAGCGCGCGCACTGCGGAGGGGCGCTGCAGCGCGATGAACCGCTCGCGCAACAGGGTCTCCCAGCCGATGCGCGTCCGGGAGGCCAGTGCGCTGTCCGGAGGAACTACCGCGACGAAGCGATCAGTGTGAAAAGCCTGGAAATCCAGGCGCTCGAGCTGGGTGGGCTCGAAGGCGATGCCCAGCTCGACCTGGCCGCCGCGCACCATGTCCAGCACGCGTTCGTTGATCACGTCGTGGATGGCCACGTCGATGCGCGGGTGACGCTCGACGAAGCGGCCCAGCGCGCGCGGCAGCAGATTGCAGGCAAAGGAGGGGATCACCGCCAGCTCCACGCGTCCGATGTCCAGCGCGAAGTGCCTGCGCATGCGCTCTCGCGCGTCGTCCCAGTCGGCGATCAGGCGTGGGGCCAGGGACAAGAGCACCTCGCCCTCGGGGGTCAACTGCACGCTGCGGCTGCTGCGCACGAACAGCGCGCCCCCCAGCGAGGCCTCCAGCGCCTTGATGGCCAGGCTGAGCGCCGGCTGCGACAGGTGCACCCGCTCGCAGGCCTGCACGAAGCTCAGGGTCTGCGCGACCGCGAGGAAGGCCCGTAGCTGTTTGAGGGTCACGATTTATTTACTTTATCAAAGAATGAGCGTGAAATTCCAATTTCACAAATCCTTGGGCCTGCGCGAACATAGCCCCCTGCATCCCGGCGAAGGGCCGGGCACCAACCCAGCGGAGATCGGATGAGCGGACTCGACAAACGCGTGCAAAGCTACGCCCAGGCCCTGGACGGCCTGGCCGACGGCATGACCGTGATCGCCGGCGGCTTCGGGCTGTGCGGCATCCCGGAAAACCTGATCGCCGAGATCCACCGCCGCGGCACGCGCGGTCTGACGGTGGTCTCGAACAACTGCGGGGTCGATGGCTTCGGCCTGGGCGTGCTGCTCGAGCAGCGCCAGATCCGCAAGGTCATCGCCTCCTACGTGGGGGAGAACGCGCTGTTCGAGAAACAGCTGCTGGCCGGCGAGATCGAGGTCGAGCTGACCCCGCAGGGCACGCTGGCCGAGAAGCTGCGCGCCGGCGGCGCCGGAATCCCGGCCTTTTTCACCGCCACCGGCTACGGCACCCCGGTGGCCGAGGGCAAGGAAGTGCGCCAGTTCGGGGATCGCAACTACATCCTGGAGCCTTCCATCACCGGCGATTTCGCCATTGTGAAGGGCTGGAAGGCGGACCATTTCGGCAATGTGATCTACCGCCACACCGCGCGCAATTTCAACCCGCTGGCGGCCACCGCCGGGCGCATCACCGTGGTCGAGGTCGAGGAGATCGTCGAGCCCGGTGAGCTCGATCCCGCGCAGGTCCACACCCCCGGCATCTACGTCGATCGCGTGATCCAGGGCAGCTTCGAGAAACGCATCGAGCAGCGCACCGTGCGCCGCGCCGCCTGAGGAAACCTCCATGAGCCTGACCCGAGAACAAATGGCCCAGCGCGTCGCGCGCGAACTGCGCGACGGCTACTACGTCAACCTGGGCATCGGCATCCCCACGCTGGTGGCCAACTACGTCCCGCCCGGCATCGACGTGATGCTGCAGTCCGAGAACGGCCTGCTGGGCATGGGGCCCTTTCCGACCGAGGACGAGGTCGACGCCGACATGATCAACGCCGGCAAGCAGACGGTCACCGCGCGTCGCGGAGCCGCCATCTTCGATTCGGCCGATTCCTTCGCGATGATCCGGGGCGGGCACGTGGACCTGACCGTGCTCGGCGCCTTCGAGGTCGACGTGGAAGGCAACATCGCCTCGTGGATGATTCCCGGCAAGCTGGTCAAGGGCATGGGCGGAGCCATGGATCTGGTGGCCGGCGCGGCCAACATCATCGTGGTCATGACCCACGCATCCAAGAACGGCGAGTCGAAGCTGCTGCCGCGCTGCTCCCTGCCGCTGACCGGCGCCGGCTGCATCCGCCGCGTGCTCACCGACCTGGCCTACCTGGAGATCGAGAACGGCGCCTTCGTGCTCAAGGAGCGCGCGCCCGGGGTCTCGGTGGAGGAGATCGTCGCCAGGACGGCCGGCCGCCTGATCGTGCCTTCCGAAGTGCCGCAGATGCAGTTCGACCCGGCCTGAGCGCGGCGGCCCGGGAGGGCCGCCGCGTGCCGCGGCCTGCTCAGCGAGCCTGCGGTTCCGGCACCGGCTCGATGCGTCCGAGCAGGAACACGAAGGCGCCGATGCCGATCAGCAGGATCACCCCTGCCACCGTGAAGGCGTTGGTGAAGGACTGGGTGCTGCCGACGATGATCCCGGTGACGATGGGCGCGGCCGCGCCCATCAGGTTGTTCACGAAATTCATGATGCCGCCCACCGTGCCCACGCCGCCCTTGGGGGCGATCAGCGAGGGCAGCGACCAGCCCACCGGGGCCGCCGCGGCCAGTCCGCCCAGCGCGATGGAGATCCAGGTGATGGCCCAGCCCGGGTTGGTGGTCTGGGTGGCGCCGAACACCGCCAGGCCCAGCACCATGCCCGAGATCAGCACGGCCTTGCGCACCCGGGACTCGTCGCGCCCGCTGGCCACCAGCCGGTCGATGAGCCAGCCACCCACCAGCAGATCGGCGCAGGTGGCCACCAGCCAGGGGATGGTCGTGTACTCGGCCGAGCGCAGGATGTCCATGTGCATGGTCTGCACCAGGTAGCTGGGCAGCCAGGTCAGGAACAGGTAGAAGGAATAGCCGTAGGCGGCGAAGCCGATGGTCAGGCCCCACACCTTGGCCTTGCCCAGCACGTAGCCGAACATGTTGAAGGCGCCGCTCGGTGCCGCGCCCTCGGGGGTGGCGCCCCCGTCGACGATGTACTTGCGTTCGGCATGGCTCAGCCGGGTGTCGGCGCCGGGGTCGCGGTACAGCGCCCAGTAGGCGGCGAAATACGCGAAGCTGAGCGCGGCGGTCACGCCGAAACCCCAGCGCCAGCCGAAGGCCACCACCACCCAGGCCACCAGCGGCACGCCGATCACGTTGGAGAACTTGGCCGCGGCGTCGAACAAGGCCGTGGCCAGCGCGCGCTCGCGACGCGGGAACCAGTAGCCGGTGGCCTTGGCGCAGGCCGGGAAGGCCGGCGCCTCGGCCACGCCCAGCAGCACCCGCGCCGCGAAGATTCCTCCGAAGCCGCCGGCCACGGCGGTGAGCAGCGAAGCCGCGCTCCACAGCAGCGCGCCCCAGCGCCCGATGGGCTTGGGTCCGAGGCGGTCCAGCAGTATGCCCGCGGGCACCTGCAGCAGGGAGTAGGACCAGAAAAAGGCACTGAGGAACAGGCCGACCTCGGCCGGCGAGAGATGGAACTCCGTTCGCAACTGCGGTGCCGCCACCGACAGGCTGATGCGGTCGAGGTAGTTGATCAGGATGCCGACGCCGAGCAGGGCGCCGATCATCCAGCGCCGCCTGGGCAGCCTGCTGTTGGGTGGAGTGCTCATGGGATGTCTCCTGGGAGGGGCGGAGCCCTGCCGGTCTGCGGCCGCTAGGGCGATTCGGACGCGATCCAGTCCATCACGGCACGCGCCTGTTCGGGCGTGCCGAGGACCGCGTCCACGGTGAACACGCCGGCCTCGCCCTCGGGCGACTCCAGCGTGGCGAATTGACTGGCCACCAGGCTGGGCCGGAAGAAGTGCCCGCCCTGGCGCGCGCTGACCCGCTGGTAGGCCAGCTCGGCATCGATGCGCAGGTACACGAAGCGCACCCGCGGCTCGGCCTGGCGCAGGCGCTCTCGATAGGCGCGCTTGAGGGCCGAACAGGTCAGCACGGCGCCCTGCGCATGCCGGCGCAGTTCCTCGCCCAGCCTGTCCAGCCAGCTGGCGCGGTCGGCGTCGTCCAGGGCCACGCCGCGTCCCATCTTCTCCTTGCTGGCCGGGCTGTGGAAATCATCGCCCTCGACCAGGGATACCTGGAGCGCGTCTGCCAGCGCGGCGCCCAGGCTGGACTTGCCGCAACCGGCAACCCCCATGACGATCAGCTTGATGGACATTGGATAGCGCTGTCAGGCCCGGACGAACGATGACGCGGGCGATTCGATGAAGAAGGATGGGGACTTTCCACGGGGTGAGTCTTGAAACCCGTTGGACAGCGCTATCCTACGCCGTGCTCCCCTGATTTGTATTAGGGTTATCGGCATCATGAGTTCTTCCCGTTCCTCCCGCGCCAGTGGCCGGGCCACCCTGCAGGACGTCGCCCGCGAGGCCGGTGTCAGTCCCATCACCGCGTCCAGGGCGCTGCGGGGCACCCGGGGCGTGCATGCCGACCTGGTCGAGCGCACCCTGGCCGCGGCCCAGAGACTGGGCTACGTGCCCGATCCTGCCGCGCGCGCGCTGGCCTCCAGCCGCAGTGCGCAGGTCGCGGTGCTCATTCCGCTGTTGTCCAACACCTTGTTCGTGGACCTGCTCGACGCCGTGCAGCGCACCTTGCTGCCGGCCGGGTTCCAGACCCTGATCGGTGTCACCCACTACGACGCGGCCGAGGAGGAGCAGCTGCTGCGCAGTTTTCTGCCCCACCGTCCGGCCGGGCTGCTGGTCACGGGCTTCGACCGCACCGAGACCGCGCGCCGCCTGATCCAGGACAGCGGGGTGCCCACGGTGCACCTGATGGAGGTGACCACCGCGCCCGGCATCCACAGCGTGGGCTTCTCCCAGGCGGCGGCGGCCCGTGCACTCACCGAGCACCTGCTGCGCAGCGGGCGCCGGCGCATCGCCTACGTCGCCGCGCAGCTCGACCCGCGGGTGCTGCAGCGCGCCGAGGGTTACCGCCAGGCCCTGCGCGCGGCGGGGCTGTACGACCCAGGGCTGGAGCTGCTCAGCCCGGCCCCCTCGTCCATCGAGCTCGGGGGTCTGCTTCTGGAACAGGCGCTGGCCCGCCACCCCGGGCTCGACGCCATTTTTTTCTGCAACGACGACCTGGCCCAGGGAGCGCTGCTCAAGGCCCTGCAGCTGGGGGTCGCGGTGCCCGCGCGTGTGGCGGTGGCCGGCTTCAACGATCTGCCGGGCAGCCCGCAGATGCCGCCGCCGCTGACCACGGTGCGCACGCGGCGTCGCGAGATGGGTCTGGCGGCCGCCGACATGATGCTTGCGCTGATGCGGGGCGAGCCGGTCGAGCAGCCCAGCATCGACCTGGGCTTCGAGCTGGTCATCCGGGAGAGCGCCTGACGGCTGGCGGCTTTCGGCGCGGGGCTTTCAGCGCGGGGCTTGCAGCATCCACTCGTGCGCCGGATCGTTGCGGAACACCCACAGGCGATTCGGGCCGGCCATGACGTTCAGGTAGTACAACTGGTAGCCGTGCGGCGCGACCACCGGGTGGTAGCCCCGGGGCACCAGCACCACGTCGTGGTTTTCCACCGCGCAGGCCTCGTCGAGGCTGCGGTCATCCGTGTACACCCGCTGGAAGGCGAAGCCCTGCGGCGGATCGAGGCGGTGGTAGTAGGTCTCCTCCAGCCTTGTCTCCAGCGGCGGGCGTTCGTCGTCGTGCTTGTGCGGCGGGTAGCTCGAGGAGTGGCTGGCCGGCGTGATGACCTCCACCACCAGCAGGTGCGCGGCGCCGGGATCGTCGTGGGGCAGGATGTCGCGCACATGGCGCAGGTTCGTGCCCTGGCCGCGGGTGCTGGCGCGCATCGAGCCGGGGTCGATCCGTCGCACCGGGCGCTCCTGCCCGTCGCCGGGGGCGCTGCACAGCGCCACCTCGGCGTCGCGCTGCGCGTGCACGCGCAGCGTGCGTCCCGGAGGCACGTAGAGGGCGGCGGGAGCGACGGGCTCGAACACGCTGTCGCGAAGCCCCAGTCCCGCGTGGCGCTGCCCGTCCACCTCCACGTCCACGCAGCCGGTGAGCACCACCAGGCACAGCTCCCGCTGGCCGGTGGACAGGGCGTGCGACTCTCCCGCCTGCAGGCGGATGGCCTGGAATCCCACGTACTGCCAGCCGGCGCTCTCGGGGGTCACGCTGACGATGTCGCGCCCGCTGGGGGCGGCCTTGACCAGAAGGGGACTGACCATGCTCAGACTCCTGCTCCCAGGGTGTCGACGAGGCCGCGCAGGGTCTCGAAACCCTTGCGCGCGAAGGGCTCGCTGGGCGCGACGGCCGGGTCCTGTTCGGCCTCCACCACCAGCCAGCCCGCATAGCCGGCTTCGCGCAGGCAGCGAAGCATGCCGCCGAAGTCGAGGGCACCGTCTCCGGGCACCGTGAACACGCCGGCCAACACGCCGCGCAGAAAGCTCCAGGACTCGTTGCGCGCCTTGGCGATGACCTGCGGGCGTACGTCCTTGCAATGCACGTGGGCCACCCTGCGCACATGCCTGCGCAGCAGTTCCACGGGCTGCCCGGCCCCGCCGAAGTAGGCGTGCCCGGTGTCGAACAGCAGGAACACCTTGCGTGGATCGGTGAGCTCCATCAAGCGGTCCACGTCCTGCGGGGATTCCACGCAGGCGCCCATGTGATGGTGGTAGGCCAGGCGCAGCCCGTAGGCCTCCAGCAGGTGCTGCCCGAAGGCGTCCAGGCGCCGCGCGTACTCGATCCAGGCACGCTCGCCACGCAGCACCGGGCGGCGAGACACGGGGGTGTCCAGGAGCCCCTGCACCGTCCCCGCGCACTCGCCGTACACCACGACATCGCAACCGTTGTGGCGCAGCTTGCGCATGTGGGGGACGCAGCGCTGCACCTCGCGTGCGATGGCCGCGTCGCCGTCCGGGGCGTCCAGGCCCTCGGCCAGGAAGCCCGAGTACCAGCCGGACACGCAGGCCAGCCCGAAACGATCCAGCCGCGCCTTGAGTTCGGCCGGGTCGGAGGGGAACTTGTTTCCGAGTTCGAAGCCGACGTAGCCGATGGCCCGTCCTTCGGACAGGGCGGTGTCGAGTTCCGTGTCGCCGCCCAGCGAGGGCAGGTCGTCGTTCATCCAGCCGATGGGGTTGATGCCGATGCGTACGTTCCAGGTCATGGTGCCAGGAGTGGGGGGAGGAAGGGGAGCGGGCGGGCCGGCGCGCGGCTGCCGCTCAGGGGCATTGCATCTGCCGCGCCAGTTCGTAGCGGGCGTGCGCCTGCTGCACCTCGGCGCTGGAGGACACCTCGGGCATCGCCACGTCCCACCAGCAGCCACCGTCGGCCGTCACCCGCGTATGCGTGGTGTCGATGACGATGACCTGGCTGCGTTCCCGCTTGCGCGCCTCGCGCATGGCCGCGCTGAATTCGTCCAGATTGCGCACGTGCACGGCGTCCGCGCCCAGGCTGCGCGCGTGCATGGCCAGATCGATGCGCACGGGGCTGCCGCCGTCGGGAACGCAGGCGTCGAGCAGGTTGTTGAAACTGGGGTAGCCGCAACTGCCCTGCAGGCGTTCGATGCATCCGAAACCGCGGTTGTCCAGCACCACCACGATCAGCTTGCGCCCCAGCATCACCGAGGTCGCCAGCTCGGAATTGAGCATCAGGTAGGAGCCGTCGCCGACCATCACCACCACCTCCTGCTCGGGGCGCGCCAGCTTGACGCCCAGGCCCCCGGCGATCTCGTAGCCCATGCAGGAGTAGCCGTATTCGACGTGGTAATTGCCGGGCTGGGAGGCGCGCCAGAGCTTGTGCAGCTCGGCCGGCAGCGTGCCGGCGGCGCACACCACCACGTCGCCGGCGGGGCTGTCGGGGGCCGAGTCACGCACCCCGCCAATGACTTCCGCGTCGTAGGGCAGGGTGCCGACCAGGCGTGCAGTCGTCAGTTCGTCGACCCGGCGCACCCAGTCCGCCGCCAGGTCCTGGGCACGACGGGACCATTCCGGGTCCGCGCTCCAGCCCTGCAGTCCGGGCTCGAGTTGCTCGAGGGCGGTGCGTGCGTCGGCCACCAGGCTGTGGCCATGCCACTTGGCGGCATCGAAGGGCTGCACGTTCAGGCCCAGCAATTCGGCCCCCGGGTACAGGGCGTGCGAGCCGGTGGTGAAATCCTGCAGGCGCGTGCCCACGGCGAAGACCAGATCGGCCTCCTCGGCCAGCGCGTTGGCCGAGGGCCCGCCATCCACGCCGATGGCGCCGACGTTGAGCGGGTGGTCCCAGGGCAGCGAGCTCTTGCCGCCGTGGGTCTCGGCCACGGGGATGCCATGGGACTCGGCGAAGGCGCGCAGGCTGTCTCCCGCCTGGCTGTACAGCACGCCTCCCCCGGCGATGATCAGCGGGCGCTCGGCGCGGCGCAGCAGGCGCGTGGCGCGTTCGAGCTCGCCGGCCTCCGCAGGAGGGCGCCGCAGGCGGATGGGCGCCGGATGCAGGAAGCTCTCCGGGCAGTCGAAGGCCTGGGCCTGCACGTCCTGGCACAGCGCCAGGCATGCGGGGCCGCAGCTGGCCGGGTCGATCATGGCGCCAATCGCCTGGGGCAGGGCCACGAGGATCTGCTCGGGGCGGGTGATTCGATCGAAGTAGCGCGTGAGCGGGCGCAGACAGTCGTTCACGCTGAGGTCGCCGGCATGGAAACTCTCCAGCTGCTGCAGCACCGGGTCGGGCCTGCGCGACGCGAAGGTGTCGCCCGGCAGGAGCAGCACGGGCAGGCGGTTCACGTGGGCCAGCGCGGCGGCCGTGGCCAGATTCGTGGCCCCGGGGCCGATGGAAGTCGTCACCGCCATGATGCGCTGGCGCATGCTGGCCTTGGCGAAGGCGATCGCCGCGTGCGCCATGGCTTGTTCGTTGTGCGCGCGCAGGGTCGGCAGCGCGGTGCGCTCTTCCCAAAGCGCCTCGCCCAGGCCGCAGACATTGCCGTGCCCGAAGATGGCGAACACGCCCGCGCAATAGGGTTGCAGGCGGCCGTCCGCCGTCTCCACCCGCAACGCGGCCAGGTGGCGCACCAGCGCCTGCGCCATGGTCATGCGTACATAGCTCATGGGGATCTCCGTGTCAGGCTCGCGGCGCGCCCTGCGCGCCGCCGCGCCGCGCGGCCCATGCCTCGACCAGCGCGACGAAATTGTTCGCCACCGCGGTCACCAGCGCGGTGTCATCGAGCTCGCCCCGCAGCCACAGCAGGGATTCGCGAGCCCATAGCGTACGCCCGACCATGAAGCCCTTGACCACCGGGTCGCGCGCGTCGGCGAAACTGGCCGCCAGCTCCGCCAGCGGCTGGTTGAGGCCCAGGATCACCGCGCCGCGGCAATAGGGGTCGCGCTGCGCCAGCAGGCGCCCCAGGGCCTGCCAGCCGGCCGCGCGCATGGGCGCCAGCTTCCACCACTCCGGCCGGATGCCCAGGTTGTACAGACGCTGCACGGCACGCAGCACGGCCTGGTCCTCGGTGCCCGGCGGACACATCTCGCGCGGGGGAATGATCTCCAGCAGCAACTCGTTGCCCAGCGCACGCGTGGCCTCCCAGAGTTCCAGCAGCCGATCCTCCTGTTCCAGGCGCAGCCCGACGGGATCGTCGGGGTGGTAGTGCACGAGGCACTTCACGACCTGCTCGGCGGGCCAGGAGACCATTGCGCTCCCGATGGACGCGGTGCCGTCGAAGCGCAGAGGGCGCGAGCCCGGAAGTTCCACGGGACGTCCCACCCACCAGCCACGCCCCGTGGCGTGGGCCAGCGCGTCGGCGCCATAGTCGCCGCCATCGATGAGTACGCCGATGCGACCCTGCAGGCCGCAGCGGGATTCCACCTGCTGCGCCGCACCCAGCAGCAGTTGCTTGAGCGCCGGAATCCGCGCCTCGTCGGCTCCGGCCTCGCGCGCCAGATCCAGGAACTGACTGCGATGGTCGAACGCCATCACGTGCAGTTCCTCCCAGCGCGGGCGGGCCACGCTGACCCGATGCAGGTGCGCGAGCTCGTCGTCGCCGTCCACGTCCAGGTGATGGGGGCTGGCGAACCAGTGCTGCAATTCGGCCGGCGTGGGCATCGCCGCCGAGCAGGCGTGGCGCGACACGACGATGGCTCCGCAGGCATTGGCCACGCGCGCCGCCTGGGCCCAGTCCTCTCCGCGCAGCAGGCTGCTGAGCAGTCCGGCGAGAAAGGCGTCGCCGGCGCCGAGCACGTTGCGCACCCGAACGCGCTCGGCGGCGTGCGCGGGCAGGGCGGCGAGGTCCGCCGGCACCTCGCCCTCGATCACGCAGCAGCCCAGCGGGCCGCGCTTGAGCACCAGCACGGCAGGCGTGACGGCTCGCACGCGTTGCAGGCTTGCGAGCAGGTCGCCCGCCACGCCGCCGGCGATCATGAATTCCTCCTCGGTGCCCACGATCAGCTCAAAGCTGCCGAGCATTTCCTGCAGGCGCGCGCTCACCCGCTCGTCGGGCACGTAGCGGTTCTCGCCGGCGCCCGGGCGGGTCAGGCCCCACAGCACGGGGCGATAGTCGATGTCCAGCACCCGCACCACCCCATGCGCGCCCGCATGGCGCAGCGCCGTGGACGCGGCCGCGCGCGTGGTGTCGGTGGACAGATGGGTGCCGGTGATGGCCAGCGCGCGGCACTGCGCGATGAAGGCCTCGGAAATCGCGGCCGCGTCGATGGCCATGTCGGCGCAGTTCTCGCGCACGAACAGCAGCGGAAAGGTGTCGCGGTCCTTCAGGCCCAGAAGCACCAGGGCGGTCAGGCGCCGCGGATCCACCTGCACCTGGCTGACGTCGCAGCCCTCGCGCTCCAGCGCGCCCAGCAGGAATCGGCCCATCTGCTCGTCGCCCACGCGCGAGATCATGGCGCTGCGCAGGCCCAATCGCGCCACCCCGAAGGCGACGTTGGCCGAGCTCCCGCCCAGGTACATGGCCATGCTGCGCGCCCCTTCCAGCGGGGCGCCGAACTGCTCGCTATACAGGTCCACGGCCAGCCGGCCCAGGCAGGCGAGGTCGTGGCGGCGGTCTGGAGGAAAGGCAAGGGTGCTCATCGGCGGTCGTGGTGCTGGTTCTGGGATGCGACCGGTACGGACGCATGACGCCATCAGGTGCCCAGCGTAGTCCAGAAAGAAAAAACCCTTCGATCGGGAAAGTCCCTAGAAAGGAATTTCTCGTTTGGGCCATACTGCGTCCTGCGGCCCCGAGCTTGCTCATCGGGTCGCCCCGGCCCCGGAGCTTTCCGGTGTGCCGGCCAAGCCGGTTGAGAACGTGTGGGCGTGGCAACCGGCGCGCGTTCCATCGCCATCGCCCGCATTCGGTGCCACCGAGGAGAAAGACAATGCAATTCGACAAGGGTTCCGGCGTCACGGCGAAGCTCGCCGCGGCGTTGGCATTGGTTTGCGGCGCGGTCGGGCTGGGCATGCCGGCCCACGCCAAGAGCCCCGAGTACACCATCGCCATGATCACCCACGCCGCACCGGGTGACACGTTCTGGGACATCGTGCGCAAGGGGGCCGAGGCTGCCGCGAAAAACGATCACGTACGTCTGCTGTACCTGTCCAGTCCGGACGCTTCCAAGCAGGCCCAGCTGGTGGTCAACGCGGTGGAGCAGCATGTCAGCGGCATTGCCCTGACCCTGGCCCACCCCGATGCCATGCGCGGGGCGGTCAAGCAGGCGCAGGCCGCGCACATCCCCGTGGTCGGATTCAACGCCGGCACCGATCAGTGGAAGAGCATGGGCCTTCTCGGCTATGCGGGCCAGGATGAGATGGTGGCCGGCGAGGCCGTGGGCGACCGCCTCAACCAGGATGGCGCGAAGGACGTGCTGTGCGTGAACCAGGAGCAGGGGGCCGTGCAGACCGAGGCTCGTTGCGACGGCATCAAGAAGACCTTCCACGGCAAGTTCGCGGAGCTCTACGTCAACGAGAACAACATGGCTGACGTGCAGTCGCGCGTGGTCGCCAAGTTGCAGCAGGACCCGGCCATCGACTGGGTCGTCACGCTGGGTGCCCCCTACGCGGTCACCGCCGTGCGCGCCATCGGGATGGCCAACAGCAAGGCGGTCGTGGGCACCTTCGACATGAGTCCCACGGCGATCCGCATGATCGCCAAGGGAGGCAAGCTGAAGTGGGCGATCGACCAGCAGCCCTACGTCGAGGGCTACGAGGCCGTCGACATGCTGTACCTGAACCTGACCAACGGCGACACCGTCGGCGGCGGCAGGGCCTTGCTGACCGGTCCGTCCTTCGTCACCAAGGAAAACGCGGCTCTCGTGGCCAAGTACGCAGAGCGCGGAACGCGCTGAGTCTGCAAGCCCAGGCATCGGGGCGGCGCGCGGCGCGCGCCGCCCCGATGCCGCAGCGGAGCACAGGATGACCATGATCAAGGAACAGGCGGCGCTGCCCGCCGCGTCCGCCGCGCAGAACCCGCAGGCCCCCCGGGCCCGCAGGAATGTCTGGAAGGCCTTGCTGTCGCGCCCCGAGGCGGGCGCGCTGGGCGGCACCATTCTCGTCTTCGCCCTGTTCTGGGCGGTGGCGCCTCCGCTGCGGCAGCTGGCGGCGATGTCCACCGTGCTGTACCAGGCGGCCACGCTGGGCATCCCCTCGGTGGCCGTGGCGCTGCTGATGATCGGCGGCGAGTTCGACCTCACGGCCGGCGTGGCGGTGACCACCGCGTCGCTGTCCGCCTCGATGTTCGCCACATCCTTCGGGATCAATCTGTGGTTCGGAGTGGCCTTCTCGCTGGTGCTCGCGCTGGGCATCGGCGCGCTCAACGGCTATCTGCTGGCGCGCACACGCCTGCACAGCTTCCTGGTCACGCTGTCCACCTTTCTCATGCTGCAGGGGGCCAACATCGCGCTGACCCGCCTGATCACGGGCAATGTCGCAACCGAGGACATCAGCTCGATGCCGGGCTACCGCTCGGCGCACGCGGTTTTCGCCTCCACCCTGACCATCGGCCATACCCAGCTCAGCATCGCCATCCTCTACTGGCTGGTGCTCATCGTCGCGGGCACCTGGATCCTGCTGCGGACCCGCTTCGGCAACTGGGTGTTCGCGGTCGGCGGCCAGAGCGCCAGCGCGCGCGCCGTGGGCGTGCCAGTGTCGCACACCAAGACGGCGCTGTTCATGCTGGTGGGCTTTTCGGTGTGGCTGCTGGGCATGCACATGCTGTTCACCTACGACACCGTGCAATCCGGCGCGGGCCGGGGCAACGAGCTGGTGTACATCGCCGCGGCGGTCGTCGGCGGCTGCCTGATGACCGGGGGCTACGGCTCGGCCGTGGGCTCGGCGCTGGGCGCGCTGATCTTCGGCATGACCATCCAGGGCGTGGTCTACGCCGACTGGAACCCGGACTGGTTCCGGTTCTTCGTAGGCGCGACGCTGCTCGCCGCCACGGTGTTCAACAATTGGGTACGCGTTCGTTCGAGCCGGGGAGACTGAGCATGGCTGGCACCAAAGAGCCGATCGTGCGGCTCAGCGACATCGGCAAGACCTTCGGCCACATCGAGGCGTTGCGAGGCGTGAGCCTGGCGGTCCGCCCCGGCGAGGTCACCTGCGTGCTCGGCGACAACGGCGCGGGCAAGTCCACCTTGATCAGCATCATCGCGGGCCTGTTCCAGCATGACACCGGGACCTACACGGTGGACGGCAGGCCGATGACCTTCAACTCTCCGCGCGAGGCGCTGGATCTGGGCATCGCCGCGGTCTACCAGACCCTTGCGCTGGCGCCGCTGATGCCCATCTGGCGCAATTTCTTCCTGGGCTCCGAGCTCACCCGGGGCCGCGGCCTGCTGCGCCGGATGGACGTGCAGGCCATGCAGGAAAAGACCCGCGATGCGCTGCAGCGCATGGGCATTCGCGTGACGGATCTGGACCGCCCGGTGGGCAATCTGTCCGGCGGGCAGCGCCAGGTGGTGGCCATCGCCCGCGCCATCCACTTCGGCGCGCGGGTGCTCATCCTGGACGAGCCAACGGCCGCGCTCGGGGTCACCCAGTCCGGCATCGTGCTGCGCTACATCCTCGCCGCCGCGCGCGAGCAGGGGGCGGGGGTGATCTTCATCACCCACAATCCCCACCACGCCTACATGGTTGGCGATCACTTCGTCGTGCTTGCGCAGGGCCGCGTGGAGCTCGACGCGCCCAAGACCGAACTCACGCTGGAGCAACTCATGTTCCACATGGCCGGCGGGGCGGGCCTCGACGCGCTGCGCCACGAGCTCGAAGGCAAGGCCTCGGCACGCCGCGACGAGGCCGCGATGTCGGCCTGAGGCTGCGCCCCGGCCGGCGAACAGGGAGATTCCCGATGCACGAAACCAAGGGTGCGACCAGCATGCGCGAGCCCTCGCGCCTGGAGGGCAAGGTGGCGGTGGTCACCGGCGGCACGCAGGGCCTGGGCGCGGCCATCTGCGATCTGTTCGCCGCGCGCGGGCTGAGCGGCCTGGTGTTCTGCGGGCGCCAGCGTGAGCGGGGGCTCGAGCGCCAGCGTCAGCTGTGCGAGGGCGGCGCGCTGGATGCGCTGTACGTGCAGGCTGACCTGGCCAGCGTGGACGATTGCCGCCAGGTGGTGGCCGAGGCCGAGAGGCGTTTCGGCCGGGTGGACATGCTGGTCAATGCGGCGGCCCTGACCGACCGCGGCTCCCTGATCGACACCAGCCCCGAGCTCTTCGACCGCATGTTCGCGATCAACGTGCGCGCACCGTTTTTCCTCATGCAGGAGACGGTACGGCTCATGCGCCGGGAGGCCATCGAAGGCAGCATCGTCAACATTGGCTCCATGTCGGCGCTGGCCGGGCAGTCCTTCCTGGCCGCCTATTGCGCCTCGAAGGGGGCGCTGGCCACGCTCACGCGCAATGCCGCGTTCTCCCTGCTGCGCAACCGCATCCGGGTCAACGCCTTGAACATCGGCTGGATGGCTTCCGAGGGCGAGGATCGCATCCAGCGCGAGTTCCACGGCGCAAGCCCCGACTGGCTGCGCGACGCTGCCGCGCGCCAGCCCTTCGGCCGCCTGGTCGACCCGGCGGAGGTGGCGCGTGCCGTGGCCTTCCTGTGCAGCGACGAGTCCGGACTGATGACCGGATCGGTCATCGAGTTCGACCAATCGGTCTGGGGTGGCTACGACAGCGCCCCCCATCCGGCCGTGCCCCTTTGACGTCCCATGGATAATTCCCGCCGCGCAGGACCCGGCGAGGCAGGCTCGCACGCCCAGCCGGGGTCCGCCATCACGTCATCGGGAGACCTATCCGTGAGCAGCGACCGCCAGCCGGACGTGGACGCCGTCATCGCACGCATCGCCGTCGAATTCGACAACCTGAGCCGGCAGCAAAAGCTCATCGCCCGCTACGTCGAGCAGCATCGGGACCGAATCGGGCTGGACGGCATCCTCGAGCTGGCGGCGCACTGCGGCGTGCAGCCGTCGGCGGTGGTGCGTTTCGCCAAGCGCCTGGGCTTTTCCGGGTTCAGCCAGATGCAGGCCGTGTTCCGCGACGGAATCTCGCGCCAGATCGCGCCCGGACGCTCCTACCATCTGCGCCTGCGCGAGGTCATCGAAGGCGGCGAGAAGGACCTTTCCAGCCTGCAGATCGCGCAGGGCTTCCTGACCGGCGCCATGGCCGCCATGGAGGAGCTGCGTGACGGCCTGGACGCCGAGGAGTTCGAGCGTGCCGTCCAGTGCCTGGTCGATACCGACCAGGTCTGGGTGGTGGGCGTGCGCAGATCCTTTCCCGTGGCAAGCTACCTGGCGTATGCGCTGCAGCACACCGACAAGCGCGTGGGTCTGGTCAGCGTGCTGGGGGCGATGCAGCAGGAACAGGTGCGCTCGGTGCGCGCGGGCGATGCCGTGCTCGCCGTGTCCTTCGCCCCGTATGCCCCGGAGTCGGCGGCCTTCGCCGAGCTGGCGGTGCAGCGCGGGGCCAAGCTCATCGCCATCACCGACAGCCGCATGGGCGAGCTGGCCCGGCTGGCCGAGAGCTGCCTGATCGTGCAGGACCATGCCACCTTCGGTTTTCGGGCCCTGACCGGCACCATGGGTCTGGCGCAAAGCCTGTTCCTGGCCGTGGCCTACCGGCTCGAGCTCACCCACGGCGGATCGTCAGGCGCGGTCCTCTGAGCGCGCCGGCGCATCCCATCTCTTCCGCGTTCCCGATCCCACGAGACCTCCATGAAAAACGTCGCTTTGTTCGGCGCCGGCCGCATCGGCCGCATCCACGCCTCCAACCTGTGCTCGCTGCCGGGAATCCGGCTGAGCCATGTCTGCGACCCGATGCCCGAGCAGGCGGCGGCTCTGGCCCAGGCCACGGGGGCTGCGGCCAGCACGCCGGAGGCCGCGTTGGCCGACTCCTCGGTGCAGGCCGTGGTCATCGCCTCGCCGACGTCCACGCACTACGACCTGATCCACCGCAGCGCAGCGGCGGGCAAGCACATCTTCTGCGAAAAGCCTGTCGACCTTTCCGCCGAGCGCGCGCGCGAATGCGCGGACCGCGTGCGGGCCGCCGGGGTGGCGTGCATGATCGGATTCCAGCGCCGCTTCGATCCCACCTTCGCGCAGGCCGTGGCCGAACTGCGCAGCGGGGACATCGGCGAGCCGGAAATGCTCATCGTCACCAGCCGCGATCCCGGCGCACCGCCCGCCGACTACATCCGCCACTCGGGGGGGATCTTCCGGGACATGCTGATCCATGATTTCGACGTGTTCCGCTGGGTGCTCTGTCACGACGGGGACGAGGCGCAATGGCTCAGCGCCAGCGGCTCCGTGCTCACCGATCCGGCCATCGCCGAGCTGGGCGACGCAGACAGCACCGCCGTGACCATCCGCACCCGCAAGGGGCGCCTGTGCCAGATCAACACCAGCCGGCGCGCCGCCTACGGCTACGACCAGCGCTTCGAGGTCCTCGGCTCGCGCGGCATGCTCCAGTGCGGCAATGAAACCCGCACCCGGGTGAGCCGCTGGGGCGCCGATGGGGTACGCGGGGACAATCCGGAGGCCTTTTTCCTGCAGCGCTACGCGGCGGCCTACCGCGCCGAGATCAGCCATTTCTTCGACTGCGTGCAAAGCGGCGCCAGCCCCGCCACCACGGTGGAGGACGGGGTGCAGGCCCAGGTGCTGGCCGATGCCGCGGCCGCGAGCTGGGCCAGCGGCAGCCCCGTGCGGCTCTGAGCCCGCGCTGCGTCAGGCGGGGCGCTCAGCGGGCGCTCACCACCGGCTCGTGCAGCAGGAGTTCGGCAAGCACCTCGTCGCCCTCCTGCCGGATGCTCAGGCTCGCACCCTGGCTGGGCATCAGGGTGGCCAGCAGCTGCAGGCCCGTTCCGACGCCCTGGCGAGCGGCGAAGTCGAAATCCGGCGCAAGCCAGGCAGGGCCGTTGCGCACCCGGATGCGCATGCCCCGGGAGTCGCCATCCAGCGTGATGCGCAGGGGTCGATCGGGATCGCGCACCGCGAGGTGCTTGGACGCGTTGCTCACCAGTTCATTGATCACCAGGGCGATGGGAACGGCGTCGGCCTCGCGCAGAGCCAGGGGCTCGAAGGAACCCGGCTCGAAGCGTACCGGTACCGCCGCCGCCGAGGCCTGCACCACCAGGGCCACGATGCGCAGGAGTTCGGCTCCCGCGCTGCCACGCTGTCCGGTGAGCCCGTAGACCCCGGCGATGGCCTGGATCTGCGCCATCACCTCGGCCAGCGGATCGCGGAGATCGGGGTGACGATCCATGCGCAGGCGCAGCAGCCCCAGCACGCCCTGCAGGTGGTTCTTGATGCGGTGGTGCACCTCGCTGACCAGCACGTCGCGCTGTTCCTGCAGCCGCTGCAGGCGTGCCAGCTCCTGCTGCCGCCGGTCGGTGATGTCACGCGCGAAGCCCAGCAGGCCCACGACCTCGCCCGTGGCGTCGCGCACCGGGGTGCGCTGGATCAGCCGGGTGCGCGGTTCGCCATCGATCATCGCCGACTCTTCCACGCTGGAAGCAAGACCGGTGCGCATCACCTGTTCGCTGTGGTCCCGATAGTTGAGGCTCAGTTCGGTGTCCCCCAGGATCTCCCAGACCCGGCGTCCCCGGAAGTCGTCCAGGCGCAGGTCCGAGCGATGGAGCGCGCGGTTCAACCAGTGCACGGTGGGGGCATTCAGGTAGACGATGCGGTGCTCGCGGTCGATGTGGAAGATTCCATCCGGATGGTGGTCGGCGATGATGCGCAGCTGTTGCTCGCTTTCGCGCAGCGCGGCCTCCGCCAGCTTGCGCTCGCTGATGTCCTGGGCCACCGCCACCGCGACCGCCACGGGGCCTTCCCCGCCGTGGAACGGGACCGCGGATACCAGCACGGTGCGCAGGCTGCCGTCGCTGGCGCGGTGTTCGAACTCCATGCCCTGACGCACCGATTCGCCGCGCAGGGCGCGCGCGCCGGGCCAATCGCTGGGATCCAGCACCGCGCCATCGGCGCCGCGCGCCAGCCAGCGGGCGCGCTGGCGGCTGGAGAGCGACGGGATGTGGTCACTGTCGTTGAAGGCGCGCATCGACGCGTTGTCCAGCACCACGTGCCCCTGGGAGTCGAACAGGGTCACGCCCACGGGAAGCTGGTCGAGGATGGCATGCAGCCAGCGCTGGCGCTCCTGCAGGGCCTGGGTCGCGGCCTGGCGATCGCTGACGTCGCGCGCGAAGCCCAGCACGCCGATGGTCGTCTCCTGCAGCCGGATGGGCGTGTGGAACACTTCCCACCAACGAACGCAGCAGCCCTGGTCGACCCGGCAATCCCGCACCGTGGGCTGGGCGCTGGCGATCGCACGGCGTTCCCCCAGGCGCATGTGCGCGGCCAGGTCCGCGGGCAGCCCGCCGGGTTCCGCCAGGCCCAGCAGCAGATCCGGGTCCGCCATCCCCGCGGCGTCGGCCAGCGCCTGATTGGCGGCGAGAAAGCGGCCCTGCGGATCCTTCATCCAGGCGGGAAAGGGGAAATGATCCAGCAGCGTGGCCACGTGGACCCCGCGCAGGCGCAGTTCGGCCTCCGCGCCGCGCACCGAGCCGACGTCGCGCTGGATGGCCACCAGCACCCGGCCCCAAGGCGCAAACTCGTGCAGGGTGGCCGTGTCGTAGCTGCGGAAGGTGCTGCCGTCCTTGCGCAGGCTCAGCAGGTCACCGTCCCAGCGGCCGTGGGCGCGCACCGCATCGTGGATGGCCTGCGCGGTGGATTCGGGAGACAGCTGTCCCGGGGCGTTCAGCTTCGAGACAGGCTGGCCCAGCAATTCCCCCCGCTCGTAGCCGAACATCGCGTCGAAGGCCGGGTTGGTGTACAGGATGAGCGCCTGGTCCAGCGAGACCACGCAGATGCCGTCGGCGATGCCGGCCAGGATCGAGGCCTCGACGCCGAGGCCCTCGTCCACCGCACCGGCCTGCGCTGTGGCGCGAGGCGGCAGGCTTGCCGCGGGATCAGGAGGGGCCATGGACATGCGAGGTCGATGCCACCAGATCGCTGCAATGGTCCTGGAGCCTGCGACGCTGCCGCCTGGCCTCGTCGCGCAACGCCGCGAAGGCGGCCTGCTCGGAAAGCTGCCTGCGGGCCATGACCATGCCGACCGCGACGCTGACCACCCGTTCGCCCGCGAGCGCCTGTTCGAGTTGCTGCTTGGCGCTGCGCAGGGCGTCGAGGTCCCGGGCGCGTGCCAGCGCGGCTTCGATGCTGGGGACCATGTGCGCCGGGTCGACCGGTTTGACCAGATAGCCCAGCGCGCCCTGCGCGATGGCCTCGCTGACCTCCTCGCGCTCTCCGTGGGCGCTCAGGAACAGGCTGCGAAGCCCGTGCCGGCGCTCCAGCAGATGGGCCAGTTCGATGCCCGACAGGCCCGGCATGCGCATGTCGAGCAGCGCCAGCGCAAAGGTCTCGGCGCCGGCACAGAGCAGCGCCTGTTCGGGAGAGTCGGCCGGGACCACGGCGTATCCCATCTGGCGAAGCCCCAGGGCGGTGGTGGCCAGGGCCAGGCGGTCATCATCGACCAGCAGCAGGGTCGGGCGGGGGAGGGGAGCGGGGCTGTGGGAAGGCATCACGGCATGCCCGGAGCAGGGCCCGGAGAGAGTGGAAAAAACAGAACGTTGACCGAAAGTGTGATTTTCCTTAGGATAAATTAACATTCAATCTGTTTAATTGAATATATAAACCAGATGTCGCTGGAAATTTGAGAACCGTAAATTTCCAGCGTCCGCATCCGATGCCAGGTCCGGCAGGCCCAGCCTTCGCCTGCATGACCCCGCCGGTAGCGCATGCCGGCGCACCGACATCGCCTGAAGAGACCTCGCCCCCGTCTCCTCTGATTCACGCATCGGCTCCCAGCACGGGCCGTCGCGGAGGAGACATTCTTGAGCACGATTCTTCTGGTCGATGCGCAGGCGTCGCGGCGCAAGCTCGCGGCCATGACCCTGCAGCAGGCCGGGCATCGGGTGGTGCAGGGCAGTCGACTGCGCGACGCCCCGGAGCTGGCGCTGCGCCATGCCCCCGAGCTGGTGCTGATGGGCCTGGAGCATCCGCTGGCCGACAGCCTGTGGGCGCTTCGATGCATCAAGGCCCATCCCGCGACCTTCGAGCTGCGCCTGCACGCGCTGGGCGCGCGCGTCCGGGCCGTGGACGAGGTCTGCATTCGCGCAGCGGGCTTCGACGGCCTCATGGCCACTCCGCTGGATTACCGAGCCTTGCAGCGCTACGTGGACGCCGCCCTGCGCACCCGGCACGCAGCCCGGCACTGAGCCCTGCGCGGAGCGCGGCCGCGCCGGCGGCCGCGGCGCATCGCCCGCGGGGCCATGCTCCAGGGGGTCTGCGCCGATGGGCATCGGGTGCGACAATGAATGCTCCCCTAGGCTCCCCACCATCCCCGACCACCATGATCCGGAGGCTGCATGTCGGCCCGCGGCTGAGCGAAGCCGCGGTGGCCCATGGCGTGATCCACCTGGCCGGGCAGGTTCCCGAGAACCAGCCCGAGGCCGATATCTCGGCGCAGACCCGCGAGGTACTGGGCCATGTCGATCGCCTGCTGGCGCAATGCGGCTCCGACAAGAGTCACTTGCTCAGCGTGCAGATCTTCCTGGCGGACATCGCCGATCTGCCCTCGATGAACGCGGTCTGGGATGCCTGGGTGGTGCCGGGGGCGACGCCCCCGCGCGCCACGGTGCAGGCGGCACTGGCCGACCCGCGCTGGCGCATCGAGGTCGTGGTCACCGCGCTGCAGGTCGAGGAGCCGGCGCGATGAGCCGGCGCTACGACTACCTGGTCATCGGCGGGGGAAGCGGGGGCATCGCCTCGGCCAACCGTGCCGCCATGCACGGACAGCGCTGTGCGCTGGTGGAGGCCGGCCCCATCGGCGGCACCTGCGTGAACGTGGGCTGCGTGCCCAAGAAGATCATGTGGCATGCGGGCCAGATCGCCGACGCGATCCAGCGCTACGGCCCCGGCTACGGCTTCCAGGCCAACGGCACCCGCCTGGACTGGGCCACGCTGGTGGCCAGTCGCGAGGCCTACATCCAGCGCATCCACGCCTCCTACCTGTCGGGGCTGGAGCGCAACAAGGTGGATCTGATCCGCGGGCGCGCCAGCTTCGTGGATGCACGCACCGTGGACGTGGATGGGCAGCGCTACACGGCCCCGCACATCCTGGTGGCCACCGGCGGCTACCCCGCCCGTCCGGACATTCCCGGTGCCGAGCTCGGCATCGACTCCGACGGTTTTTTCGCCCTGCGCGAGCTGCCGCGTCGTACCGCCATCGTCGGCGCGGGCTACATCGCCGTGGAGCTGGCGGGAGTGCTCAACGCGCTGGGCTCGCAGGCCCACCTGTTCGTGCGCCACGAAGCACCGCTGCGGCATTTCGACCCGATGCTGGGCCAGACCCTGGTCGATGTCATGCAGGCCGAGGGGCCCACCTTGCATGCGCACGCCGTGCCCAAGGCCGTGCGCCGCAAGCCCGATGGCAGCCTGGAGCTCCAGCTCGAGGACGGGCGCAGTCACGACACCGACTGTCTGATCTGGGCCGTGGGGCGCCGTCCCCACACCGCCCCGCTGCGTCTAGAGGCCGCCGGAGTGGCCACCGACGCCGCCGGACATGTGCTGGTCGACGACTTCCAGGACACCAATGTGCCGGGAATCCACGCGGTGGGCGACGTGACCGGCAGGCTGGCGCTCACCCCCGTGGCGGTGGCGGCCGGCCGACGCCTGTCGGAGCGCCTGTTCAACGCCAGGCCCGACGAGCGCCTGGACTATCGCAACGTGCCCACCGTGGTGTTCAGCCACCCGCCGATCGGCACGGTGGGCCTGAGCGAGGCCGAGGCGCGAGCCGAGTTCGGGGATGCCGCCATCACCGTGTACCAGTCCTCGTTCACCGCCATGTACACCGCGGTGACCCATGCGCGCCAGCCGGCGCGCATGAAACTGGTCTGCGAGGGGCCGAGCCAGCGCATCGTGGGCATCCACGGCATCGGCTACGGCATGGACGAAATGCTCCAGGGTTTCGCGGTGGCCTTGAAGATGGGCGCCACCAAGCGGGATTTCGACGACACCGTGGCGATCCATCCGACCGCCGCGGAAGAATTCGTGACCATGCGCTGAGCGCTGCGCCGGGCGCAATCCCAGGTTCCAGCATGCGCCCCAGCGCCATCATCGACTTTGCCGAGGCCCACGGCGCGCGCACCCGCCTGGAATTCGGCCAGCCCCGCGCCGTGCTGCGGGCCGAATCCCTGGCGGAGGTGCCTGGCGTGCTGCGCGCGGCGCAGCAGCAGGCGGACGCCGGCGCATGGGTCGTGGGCATGGTGGCCTACGAAGCCGCTCCGGCCTTCGACGAAGCCCTGCTGGTGCAGCCGAAGGGTCCTCTGCCGCTGGCCTGGTTCGCGGTGCACGAGCGACCTCGAGCCGCCGAGGCCTCGGCGCAGGCGACGCAGGATTTCGCGCAGGACACGGAGCTCGACCTTCGCCCCGAGATCGGACGCGCCCGCTACGAGGCTGAAGTGGCCGGGATCCGCCGGGACATCGACCGCGGCGAGTTCTACCAGGTGAACCACACGCTGCGCATGCATGCGCGTTTCGAGGGTTGCGCCGTCGAGCTGTATCGCCGACTGAGCGCCGCGCAGCCGGCGGGCTATTGCGCCTACCTCGACCTCGGGCGCCATCGCATCGTCTCGGCCTCGCCGGAGTTGTTCTTCCGCCGCGACGGACAGTGCCTGACCACGCGCCCCATGAAGGGCACGCGCCCCCGCGGGCGCCATGCACGCGAGGACGAAGGCCTGCGAGACGAGTTGCTCGCGTCCGCGAAGGATCGTGCCGAGAACCTGATGATCGTCGACCTGCTGCGCAACGATGTCTCGCGCCTGGCGCTGCCCCATGGCGTGGAGGTGCCGCAGCGCTTCGCGGTGGAGCGTCATCCCACGGTGTGGCAGATGAGCTCCACGGTCAGCGCGCGCATGCGCCCGGGAACGGGTCTGGAGGAAATTTTTCGTGCGCTGTTCCCCTGCGGTTCGGTGACCGGCGCGCCGAAGGTGCGCGCCATGGCCTGGATCGCCGAGCACGAGGCCTCGGCGCGCGGTGCCTATTGCGGCGCCGTGGGGATGCTGCGTCCCGGCGGCGATGCGGTGTTCAACGTGGCCATTCGCACCGTGACGGTGGACGCCCGCGCCGGCCGTGCCAGCTGCGGACTGGGCAGCGGTATCGTCTGGGACTCCACGCCCGAGGGCGAATACCAGGAAGTGCTGGTCAAGGGGCGCTTCCTGCGCTGCGATCCCAGCCCCTTCGAGTTGATCGAGACCCTGCGCGTGGAGCAGGGCAGGGCGCTGCGCGAGCAACTGCATCTGGCGCGCCTGGAGGCTTCGGCGCGCTATTTCGGCTTTCCCGCGGACCCCCAGGCCTGGAGGGAGCTGCTGCGTCGAAGCGCGGCCGGGGCCCCCGGGGGGCGCGCACGCCTGCGTCTGGTGCTGGATTCCCGCGGCAGCCTGCGTGCCGGGCTGGGCCCGCTGCCCGAGGGCCTGGACGGCAGGCCCGCGCTGTTCGCGCTGGCCGGATTCGCCGTGTCGCGCGACGACATCCGGCTGTTCCACAAGACCACGCGCCGCGAGGTCTACGAGCGCGCGGCCGCCGCCCACCCCGGCGTGTTCGACGTGCTGCTGCACAACGAGCAGGGTGAACTGACCGAATTCACCCGCGGCAACCTGGCGCTGGAACTCGGAGGCCGCCTGCTCACGCCGGCGCAGGACTGCGGGCTGCTGGACGGCTGCCTGCGCCGAGAATGGCTGGACCAGGGGCGCCTGCAGGAGGCGGTGCTGCGACGGGAACATCTGCGCAGGGCCGAGCGGGTCTGGTTTCTCAACAGCCTGCGTGGCGCGATCGAACTGCGCCGGGGCGGGGCCGCCGGCCTCGGCTTGTCCTGAGCGGGCCGGCAGGGGCCACCCGCAGTCCGGGCGCATCCGCGGGGCCACGCCTATCATTTGCGCTTCGTCAAGGAACTCCGATCCCTCCCATGAAACGAATCCTGCTCCTGCTCGCCAGCCTGCTCCTCGCCGAAGTCGCCTTCGCGCAGCCCGGAAACGCCGCGGATGCGGCCGTCGCCGCACGACTCGCGCGCCAGGCCATGCAGAGCAAGGCCTTCACGCTAGGCACCGCGGGGCCGCTGATCGTGGCCTTCGAAGACCCCAATTGCCGCTTTTGCAACCAGCTGAGCCGGGAGAGCGCCCCGCTGATCGCGGCCGGCAAGCTGCGTGTGCGCGTGGTGCTGGTGGCCTTCCTGAAACCCGACAGCGAAGGCCGCGCCGCCGGCGTGCTGCAGGCTGCGAACCCGGCCGCCGCCTGGGAAAAGAACGAAGCGCAATTCAACGAGCTGGCCGAAGAGGGTGGCTACCCGGTCGCCCAGCCCAGTTTCGAGACCGACCGCACGCTGCGCACCAACCTGGACGACCTCAAGGCCGCCGGAGAGGTCGCCACGCCGACCCTGCTGGTCTGCAAGAAGGGCCAGTCCACCCCGTCCTTGCTGCGAGGGATCGACAAGGGCCAGCTGCAGTCGGTGGTGGCCGGTGCGGGCTCGGTCACCGCTTCGGGCGCTTGCGCGGCGAAGTAGTCGGGTCGGCAGGGGGGCGCGCTGCAGGCGCCTCAGTCGGGTGGCGCGGCCGTGGTTCCGCGCTCCACCCATTCCACCTGCAGAGGCTCGGGAGCATCGATCTCGTGCCCCTTGAGCCGCTCCAGCAGGTACTCCGCCGCGGCCCGCCCGAGCTCGGCCTTGGGCACGCGCATGGTGGTCAGCCCCGGGCGCAGTAGCGCGGAGATCTCCATGTCGTCGAAGCCGGTGATGGACACCTCGCGGGGAATCTCCACGCCCAGCGCCGCGCATGCGAAGTGGGCGCCGATGGCATGCACGTCGTTGGCGCAGATCACCGCGGTAGGCCGCTGGGGGCGGCGCATGAATTCGCGCATGGCCTCCCCGCCCGCGGCGAAGGAGTAGGGCTTCTCGATCAGGTCCTGCTCGCCCAGTTGCAGCCCGCGCGAGCGCAGCGCGTCTCGCACGCCGGCCACGCGCTCGCGCACCCGGTCGTTGTGGGCACCGATGCCGCAGATCATGGCGAAGCGCCGATGCCCGAGGTCCAGCAGATGGCGCGCCACCTCGATGGCCGAGGCCCGGTTGTCGAAACCGATGCAGGGATGGCGGCGCTGGCGGTCGATGGCCCAGGTCAGCACGTAGGGCACGCGGAACTTCTCCAGCATCGCGAACAGCGCCGGGTCGTGGTCGGTGCCCACGAGCACCAGGGCGTCGACCGAGCGCTCGATCAGCCGGCGTGCCACCTCCAGCTCGGTCTTCGGGTCGTATTCGTGCGAGGCCAGGAACAGGCTGTACGAAGCCTGCGCGAGGGACTGCTGCAAGGCGTTGACGGAGGTGGCGAAGATCGCATTGTTCAGCGTGGGGATCACCGCGCCGATGGTGCCGCTGCGCCGCGAGGCGAGGGCTCGCGCCGCGCCATGCGCGACATAGCCCAGCAGCTCGGCGGCCTGGGCGACTCGAAGCCGTGTCTTCTCGCGCACCAGCTGCGAGTCCGACAGCGCGCGAGATGCCGTGGCTTCCGATACGCCCGCCATGCGCGCCACGTCACTGAGCTTGGGGGTGGTTCGATCCATCGTAAAGGGTGCGGAATGCTGGAGACCTCAAAAATGCAAGCGGTTCCATTTTTGGGACTTTCCCCGGCTCCGAGCCTGCCCGGGACGACAGGCGCGAGGACGGGGTGAGGCCAGTATAGAAGTGCGCCTGCCTCCTGCGGACCAGGGCTGTGCTCCCATGGCGGCAGAGCGAGTTCATGCGCCGGGGTGAAGGCCGGCGATCGGGGGAATGGCCCCTCGCAGCAAGCCTTGAGCTCCGCGGAAACCCCTGGTTGACAGGCGCTTCGGTCGCCGCCTAGCATGAAATGTAAGCGCTTCCATTTTGGGGGCGTCCAGAGCGCTGGAGGCGCCGACCACCCCAGGAGGAGGCATGATGACCCAGGAATTGATCATTCGAAGCGCCCGGGACGTTTCGGACTTCGTCGACGAGCATCCCGGCGCGAAATCCACGTCCCTCATCATCCTGATCGCCCTCGGGGGCGTGTTCGTGGATGCCTACGACTTCACCAGCCTGGGCATTGGCGTGCCGGCGCTCCGGCAGACCTTCGGCCTGAGCCCCTTCCAGGTCGGCAGCGTGACGGCCATGATGGCTTTCGGAGCGCTGCTGGGCGCGATCTGGGGGGGCAAGGCCACCGACAAGGTCGGGCGCTACAAGATGTTCCTCGTGGACCTCGTGCTGCTGGTGATCTCCGCCCTTGGTGCGGGGGTTTCCGTGAACCTGCCCATGCTGCTGCTGTTCCGCTTTCTCATGGGCCTGGGGGTGGGGCTGGACTTCCCGGTGGCGCTGAGTTTCATCGCCGAGTTCATGAACCGTCGCCGGCGCGGCGGGGGCATCAATCTGTGGCAGCTCATGTGGTACGTGGCGGCCTCGTGCACGGGTCTGGTGATCCTGCCCTTTTATTTCGCCGGTTTCGGCCATGAGCTGTGGCGCGTGGCGGTGGGATTCGGAGCCGTGCCGGCGCTGGTCATCCTGCTGCTGCGCTTCAAGTACATGAAGGAAAGCGCCCCCTGGGCCGCGCAGAACCTCGGGCTGGAAGAGGCTGCGCGCATCCTGCAGGCCACCTATGGCGTGCGTACCCGGGTGATCCAGGGCGCGTCGCGGCCGCAGGCGGCGAGCCGGCCCCGGCCGTCCTTCGCGGAGATCTTCAGCGGACCCTACATGCGGCGTACCCTGCTGGTCTCGGTGATCTGCGCGACCCAGAGCATGGAGTACTTCGCCATCGGCTTCAACCTGCCGTCCATCTCCCAGACCCTGTTCGGAACGGCCTTTCTCAACGCCATCCTCGGGGCGATCGCCTTCAACCTGTTCGGCATCGTCGGCTCCATCGCCGGGGTGGCCGTCACCCATCGCATGGGCTCGCGGCGCATGGCCATCGCCGGGTATGCGCTGGTGCTGGTTGCGTTGTTCGGGCTGTTCCGCTTCCACGGCGTGGTGCCGGTGGAAGTCAAGGCCTTGCTGGTGGGCCTGATGATCCTGGGACATGCCTTCGGGCCGGGCGCGCAGGGCATGACCATGGCGGCCATGTCCTACCCCACGCGCATCCGCGGTGTCGGCACCGGATGGGGGCAGGGCATGGTGCGCATCGGCAGCATTCTGGGTTTCTACTTCTTTCCTCTGCTCAAGGCTTCCCTGGGTTTCTACAACATGGTCGGCCTGCTGCTGCTCGTGCCGGCGCTGGGCCTGGCGGCGACCCTGCTGATTGCCTGGGAACCCAGCGGCGCGGGCATGGAGGAGCATGGCGAGGAACTCGCGGCAGCCGCGGCCCTGGAATAGGCCGCAAGCGCAGTACACGCAGTACACGCCGTACGTGGATGCGCGCATCACCCCTGGGAGAACCATCATGGCCATCACCTACCTGAAAAAAGCAAGCAAGACCCCCGAGACCGAGACCGCGACCGCCCGCATGGTGGTCGACGAGATGCTCGCGGCCATCCGCAAGGACGGCGAAGCCGCGGTGCGCGAGTACGCGCACAAGCTCGATGCCTGGCAGGGCGACATCCTGGTGGGCCCGGAGGAGATCCGGCGCCGCGCCGCCGAGGTGCCGGAGCAGGTGCGTCGGGACATCGATTTCGCGATCGAGCAGGTGCGTGAGTTCGCGCTGGCGCAGCGCCGTTCCATCCAGGAGTTCAGCGTGGAGCTGCACCGCGGGGTCACCGCGGGCCAGCGCATCGTGCCCGTCAACGTGGCGGGCTGCTACGCGCCGGCGGGGCGCTATGCCCATATCGCGTCGGCCTACATGGGGGTGGCCACCGCCAAGGCGGCCGGCGTCGGGCAGGTCATCGCCTGTTCCGGGCCCTTTCGCGGCGGCCCCATGCATCCCTACCTGCTGTACGCCTTCCATCGGGCCGGGGCCGACATCATCATGACTCTGGGGGGGGTCCAGGCCATCGCATCCATGGCCTACGGGCTGTTCACCGGCAGTCCGGCCGACGTCATCGTCGGGCCCGGCAACAAGTTCGTCGCGGAGGCCAAGCGCACCCTGTTCGGCCAGGTGGGCATCGACGTGTTCGCGGGCCCCTCGGAGGTGGCCGTGATCGCCGACGCCGACGCCGATCCGGCCCTGGTCGCCAGCGACCTGGTCGGGCAGGCCGAGCATGGCCATGAGTCTCCCGCATGGCTGTTCACCACCTCGCGGGAGCTGGCCGACGAGGTGATGCGCCGCGTGCCCCGGCTGATCGAACAGCTGCCGCCCACCGCGCGCGAAGCCGCGGGTTCCGCCTGGCGCGACTACGGCGAGGTCGTGCTGTGCGACACCCGCGAGGACGTCGTGGCCGTGTCGGATCGCTACGCCTCGGAACACCTGGAAGTCCATGCCGCGGACCTGGACTGGTGGCTGGCCCGGCTGAGCTGCTACGGCTCGCTGTTCCTCGGCGAAGAGACCACCGTGGCCTACGGGGACAAGGTCAGCGGTCCCAACCACGTGCTGCCCACCAAGGGCGCGGCCCGCTACTCCGGCGGGCTGTCGGTGCACAAATTCCTCAAGACCCTGACCTGGCAGCGCATGACCCGCGAGGCGGCCAGGGACATCGGTGCCGTCACGGCACGCATCTCGCGCCTGGAAGGCATGGAGGCCCACGCACGCACCGCCGACGACCGGCTGGCCAAGTACTACCCCGGACAGCGCTTCGAGCTGGGCGCCGCGGTGACCGTATGAACCTCGCTCGCAGTTTCGATCTGCAGGGGCGGCGCGCACTGGTCACCGGGGGAAGCTCGGGGATCGGCGAGGCCATGGCGCGGGCCCTGGGGCTGGCCGGCGCGCGGGTCACCCTGGTGGCGCGTCGGGCCGAGCTGCTCGAGCAGGCCCGCGAACGCTTGCGCGCGGACGGAATCGACCCGCACATCCTGAGCGCGGACCTTGCCGAGCCCGAGCAGGCCACGCAGGCGGCGCGCCTGGCCGAGGGCATGAACGACGGGGGCGTGGACATTCTGGTCAATGCCGCCGGCGTGAACTTGCGCGAGCCCTTCGGCGAGGTCAGCCCGCGCAGCTGGAACACCCAGATGAGCCTGCTTGTGGCAGCCCCCTTTTTCCTGACCCAGGCCCTGGCCCCGGGCATGCGCGAGCGAGGCTGGGGGCGCATTCTCAACGTGGCCTCGCTGCAGAGTCACCGGGCCTTCGCCGACAGCGCACCCTACGGCGCCGCGAAAGGCGCCATCGTGCAGCTCACGCGGGCGATCGCGCAGGAATGGTCGGCCTTCGGCATCACCTGCAACGCCATCGGCCCGGGCTTTTTCCCGACCAGCCTGACCGAGCCGGTGTTCCGCGATCCCCAGCTCGCGGGACGGCATGCCGCGCAGACCTGCATCGGACGCAATGGGCGCCTCGAAGACCTGTACGGGGTCACCGTGTTCTTCGCCAGCGACGCCAGCGCGTACATCACCGGCCAGACCCTGATGATCGACGGGGGCTACACGGCCCGCTAGTTGTGACCCGTCCCACCCGCCACCGGAGCCCATCGTGAAAGCCCTTGTCTATACCCAAGCCGAGCAGCTGCGACTCCAGGATGTTCCCGAACCCGAGCTGGAGGATCAGGAAGTGGTGCTGCGCATCGAGGCCGTGGGCATCTGCGGCTCCGACCTGCACGCCTGGCACGGACACGATCCCAGGCGCAAGCCGGGCCTGGTGCTGGGGCACGAATTCGTCGGCGTGGTCGAGCGCTCGGCCCATGCGCGAATCCCCCGCGGCCGACGCTACACGGGCAATCCGCTGATCACCTGCGGCGAGTGCGAATACTGCGTGCAGGGGCGCAACAACCTGTGCAGCCAGCGCACCATGGTGGGCATGACCCGACCCGGGGCATTCGCCGAGTACATGAGCATCCCGGCTTCCTCGCTGATCGAGATCCCGCAGGACATGCCGGCGGCGTCGGCCGCGCTGACCGAGCCGGCCGCGACGGCCTGGCACGCCATGGCGCTCACGCAACGCGCCTTGACCCGACCCCTGCACGAATGTCGGGTGCTGGTCATCGGTGGCGGTGCCATCGGCATGCTGGCCGCGCTGCTGCTGCGCCATGCGGGAGCGCGCGCCCTGGTGGTGGCCGAGGTCCACGCGCAGCGGCGTGAGGCCGTGGCCCGGCACGTGGGCTGCGACACCCTCGATCCTCGAGCCGCGGCCGTCGCCGAGTCCAGCTTCGATGCCGTGATCGACGCCGTCGGCGCCAAGGCCACGCGCCATCAGGCCATCTCCGCCGTGAAACCCGGCGGCGTCGTGATGCACGTGGGCCTGCAGGACTGGGCCAGCGAGATCGACATGCGCAGGCTCACCCTGTCGGAGATCACGCTGCTGGGAACCTACACCTACACCACGGCCGATCTGCGTGCCACGGTGGCCGCGCTGCACCAAGGCGTCTTCGGGGACCTGGGCTGGGTGCAGGAGCGCGAACTCGCCCAGGGCCAGCAGGCCTTCGTCGATCTGTCCGCAGGCCGATGCACGTCGGCCAAGATCCTGCTGCGTCCCTGATGCGCGGCCCCCTGGGGTAGTTCAACAGCCTGACTAGGCCGCCCGCTCCGCGCGGGGCATCGGGCGCACGCAATTCTTGCCGGCGCCCTTGGCCAGGTACAGCGCCTGGTCGGCGCGGCGCAGCAGTTCATGCACGGTGGCGACCTCGGGGCTCAGCGTGGCGATGCCGATGCTCACCGTGAGTTCCAGCAGCGCGGTGGATCCCAGCGGCACCGGAGAGGCAGGCACCGAGCGACACAGGCGTGCCGCCAGGGTGTTGGCATCGTCCATGTCCACCTCCGGCAGCAGCACCGCGAATTCCTCGCCGCCGATGCGCCCGACCAGATCGACCTGGCCGCGCACGCTGCGCGCGCAGGTCGCGGCGACCGCGCAGATCACCTGGTCGCCTGCGGCGTGGCCCCAGGTGTCATTGACCAGTTTGAAATCATCGATGTCCACGATCAGCAAGGACAGCGCGTGGCCCATGCGCTGGGCGCGCTGCACCTCGCGCTCGCCGGCTTCGAACAGCTGACGCCGGTTGGCCAGACCCGTCAGCGGGTCAGTCGTGGCCAGCGCCTGCAGGGTCTGGTTCAGCTCCGCCAGCTGGCGGTTGCGCTCGAGCAGCAGCGCATTGGCCTGCTCGAGTTCGGCCTCCTTGCGACGCCGGTCATCGATGCTGAAGGTCACGCCCACGAAGCGTCGCCCCTGGCGGGTGCCGTCGCGGTCCATGATCTTGCCGTAGTTGGCATACCAGACCCAGGCACCGGACTTCGCGCGCAGCCGGAACTCACAGCGGTATTGCGGGGTCTTGCCCGAAAGGTGGGCCAAGACGGCAGCCTTGAGTTGCGCCACGTCCTCCGGGTGCACGATGCCGTAGATGTCCTCGACCAGCTCCACTCCCTCCTCGGGCCGGTAGCCGAGTTCCTCGAAGACCTTGGTGACCTTGCGGGTGATCTTGCCCTCCACCAGGTCGTTTTCCCACAGATCCAGTCCGGCGGCCTCCAGGGCCAGCATCAAGCGTTCGTGATCGCCCGGCTGATCCATGATGTTCCGCCTCAGGCGCCGCGGGGCAGGGCGCCCGCGCGCGCGGCTTCGAGGTCGGATCCTGCAGCCGCGACACCTTCCCGGGGGCTCTCCGCGCCGAAGGCCGCACCAATGACGATGTCCCGTAAATCCTTGAGTTCGTAGTCGAGACTGTCCATGGCTCGTCCTTTTGCAGGATTGTTGTCGGTACTCAATGATCCCGAGCATATCGGAACCGGGCTGAGCCCATCGAAACAGCGCCAGGTGGACCTGCTGGAGCACCGCGGGCTTCCCGCAGGTCGCCGCCAGCGGCGCCTCCGGCCCTCGCAGCGTTGACCCACGTCAACCCCCCTGTTTGAAGGGGGTTCTATCTTGGCGCCATCGGGGAGCCGCCTTTGCAGCGTGCAAGCGAGAGAGTTCGGTGTGTCGTTGCAGCAAGCGAGGTTTTCATGCCCATTTCGCCATTCGGATGCCTGGAGGCGCGCTCCATCCGTGCGGCACAGTCGTGAAATCGTCGAGGTGGGCCATGTTGCAGATGTTTCGGGGCTTGCGGGGCAGGCTGTTCCTGTTGTTCGGGCTGGTCCTGGTCGGAGCGGTGTTCCATATCGTGCTCAGTCTGCGCTCGGACTGGACGGATCTGCAGACGGCCCGGCGCAATGCCACGGTGGTGCGAACCATCCGCGCGGTGGGCGGTCTGGTGGCCTCCCTGCAACGTGAGCGAGGCTTGTCGGCGGGCTTCATCGCCAGCAAGGGCGCCCGCTTCGGCGACGCCCTCGCGTCGCAGCGCCAGTCCACCGATGCCGCGTTGGGCTCGCTGCGGGAACTCGAGCAGGCCCAGGGTGCTGCGCTGCCGCGGGGTCTCGCGGCGAACCTGGCGGCCGCCCTGCAAGGGCTCGACACGCTGCCCGGCGTGCGCCAGGGCGTGAGCGGCCTGCAACTGAGCAGCGCCGGGGCCATCGCCCGCTACGGACGGGCCATCGCCGGGCTGATCCAGGTCGTCGACGCCGCGCCCCGCACGGCCGGGGACACCGCGACCACGCTGTCCCTGTCGGCCTACGCCGACCTGGCCGACGCCGGCGAGCAGGCGGGCCAGGAGCGCGGCCTGCTCAACGGCGTGCTGGCGGCCCGTGCGCCCCTGGACCTGCCGACTCTGCGGCATGTGATCGGCAGCGCCGCGAAGGAACAGGCCTACCTGGGGCATTTCAGGGCCCTGGCGGATACGGACGCGCTCGGCGCGCTGCAGGCCATCGACTCCCGACAGGTCGACACCATGGTCGCCTCCGTGCTCGACAAGGCCTCCACGGGTGACTACGGGCTCGATGCCCAGACCTGGTTCGACGCCGCCACGGCGCGCATCGATGCCCTGGGTCGTCTGCAAGGCAGCCTGATGGCGGCGCTGGCGGCCCGGGCCGAGCACCAGCAATCGCTCCAGCGCATGGGCGTCGGGCTGGAGACCGGGCTGGCCCTCGCGGTGCTGGCGCTGGCGGCGGCTTTCGCGCGGGCCCTGGCACGCCTGCTCGGACATCTGGGGGCCGATCCCGAGGAGCTGGCCGGTATCGCCAATGCCGTGGCCGAAGGGAACTTCACGGTGCCCATCCGCTGTGCCGAGACCGACCATCACAGCGTGCTGGCCTCCCTGCGCGACATGGTCCGAAAACTCGAGGGAGTGCTGGGCTCCATCCAGTCCACCGCCGATCAGCTCAGCACCGCCGCAGGCGAGGTCTCGGCCGCCTCCATGACCCTGTCGCAGGGCGCCTCCGAGCAGGCGGCCTCGGTCGAGGAGATCTCGGCCACGCTGGAGGAGGCGCAGGCCTCGGTGCGCCAGAGTGCCGACGCGGCGCGCCAGACGGCCCGCACGGCGCATGAGGTCGCCGATCAGGCGCGTGAAGGTGGCGAGGCCGTGCAGATGACCGTGGAGGACATGCAGGCCATCGCCGAGCGCATCTCGATCATCGACGACATCGCCTACCAGACCAATATGCTGGCGCTCAACGCGGCCATCGAGGCGGCGCGGGCGGGCGAGCAGGGCAAGGGCTTCGCCGTCGTGGCGGCCGAGGTGCGCAAGCTGGCCGAGCGGTCGCAGGCCTCGGCGGCGCAGATCGGTGAACTGGCCGGGCGCTCGGTAGGCCATGCCGAGCGTGCCGGGGAATTGCTCAAGGACATGGTGCCGGCGATCGTCCGCACGGCCGCCCAGGTCGAGGAAATCAGCGCGGCCAGTGACGAGCAGGCGACGGGGATCGTGCAGATCAGTCAGGCCGTCTCGCAGATCAACATCGCCACCCAGCAAGGCGCATCCGCTTCCGAGCAGCTGGCCGCGACCGCCGAGACGATGAACGCCCAGGCCCAGGAGCTGCAGCGCGACGTGGCGCAGTTCCGCCTGGCGCGCGGCGACGCCGGCGCGAAGGCGGGCCGGGCGACGGGCGAGGCCGCGGACCCGGGCGCCACAGGGCCGCAGCGTAGCGCCCGCAAGCCTGGCAGGGACGCATCCGCGCCCCGGGCCCCGTCGCGCGAGGGCACCGGGGCCCTTCCCGTGCTGACTCGGGACGCCTTCGTCAGGTTTTGAGTAAGATTTTTCGCGAGGCGCTGGCGTCCTGTCAGGACAGTCGCTTGGTCGTCGGCCATCCGGGACGGCGGGCACAGCCCTCGCCATCCCGCCTCCAGCCCCATCCGCGCGCCCCATGAGCTCCTTCGACTGGCAAAACCCCTATCCGAGCACCCGCGTGCCGGTGTTCGCCCGCAACGTGGTATCCACCTCTCACCCGCTGGCCGCGCAGGCCGGACTGCGTGTTCTGTGGCAGGGCGGCAACGCCATCGATGCGGCCGTCGCGGCGGCCGCCGTGATCACGGTCGTCGAGCCCGTGTCCTGCGGACTGGGCAGCGACGCCTTCGCGCTGGTCTGGGACGGAAAGGAGTTGCACGGCCTGAACGCCTCGGGCACGGCGCCGGCCGCCTGGAGCCTGGACTATTTCCGCAAGCGCCACGGCGAGCAGGGGGGGCTGGCCCGGCATCCCGTACGCGGCTGGGACTCGGTGACGGTGCCCGGAGTCATCGCCGGCTGGGAGGCGCTGCACGCAAGGTTCGGCTCGCTTCCATTCGCCGACCTCCTGGCCCCGGCCATCGAGGTGGCCGAGCGCGGCTACGCGGTTTCCCCCATCGTGGCCCGCAAGTGGCAGGCGGCGGTGTCCGAACTCCACGAGCAGCCCGGCTTCGCCCAGACCTTCATGCCCCGCGGGCGAGCCCCGGAGGTGGGGGAACACCTGCGCCTGCCCGGGCACGCGCGCAGCCTGCGCATGCTGGCCGAGCAGGGGCCGCGCAGCTACTACGAAGGCGAGATCGCCGAGCGCATCGCCGCCTTCTCGCGCGACGGTGGCGGCGCCATGACCCTGGAGGACCTCCGGGGCTACCAGGCGCAATGGGTCGAGCCCATCGCCAAGGACTACCGCGGCTACACGGTGCACGAGATCGGACCCAACGGGCAGGGCATCGCCGCGCTGATCGCGCTGGGCATCCTCGGCCAGTTCGACCTGGCCTCGCTGCCGCGTGACGGGGTGCAATCCCAGCACCTGCAGATCGAGGCCATGAAGCTGGCCTTCGCGGACGTGTACCGGTACGTGGCCGATCCCCGCTCCATGGAGCTGAGCCCGGCCGAGATGCTCGACGACGCCTACCTGAAGTCCCGCGCGGCCCTGATCGATCCGAAGCGCGCGACGACCTTCCGCTTCGGCATGCCGCGTGCCGGCGGGACCATCTACCTGAGCGCCGCCGACGAGCAGGGGCGCATGATCAGTTTCATCCAGTCCAACTACATGGGCTTCGGCTCCGGCGTGGTGGTTCCGGAGCTGGGGATCTCGCTGCAGAACCGCGGCTACGGCTTTTCGATGGATCCGGCCTCGCCCAACGTCGTGGCGCCGGGCAAGCGGCCCTTCCACACCATCATCCCCGCCTTCCTGAGCCGCGAGGTGCAGGGCAGCCGGCAGGCGGTGATGAGTTTCGGAGTCATGGGCGGAGACATGCAGCCGCAGGGGCACCTGCAGACCCTGGTGCGCATGCTGGACTACGGCCAGCAGCCGCAGGCCGCCTGCGACGCGCCGCGCTGGAAGGTCAACCGCGATTTCAGCCTCGACGTGGAGCCCGGGCTGGATCCCGGCTGCGTGCGCGAGCTGGTGGCAAGGGGCCATGTCATCCAGTCCATCGAGGACAGCTACATGGATTTCGGCTCGGGCCAGTTCATCTGGCGCCTTGAACACGACAACGCGGACCGCGGCTACGTGGCGGCCAGCGATTCCCGGCGCGATGGCCTCGCGGCTGGCTTCTGAGCCATGAAATCCGCTGGATCCAGACGATCGGGCCTGCTGGTCGTGGTGGCCTTGGCCGTGGCCGTGCTGGCCATGGGCAATCCGGGGCTGGAGGATTTCGCGCGCTATGCCGGCAGGCAGATCGAGCAGGCCCCCGGCGCGCTGGGCTTTTTCGCCGGCCTGCTTCCCGGCCTGACACGCTCGTACCTGCTGTCGGACACCCGGCGCAGCAACTTCGGGGTGTTTTCCATCTACCGCCTCGATGCGGGCGACTCCCGCTCGGTGGCGGTGCTGGGCATTGCCTGGCACTTCATTCCGCTGGGCCGCTCGCTGTCGGAACCGGCCGCCGATTCCCGGGCCCCGGGCGCGTCGGCGCCGCCCGGGCGCTCCTCGGGGATCTGAAGGGCGCCTCGCCGGCGCCCCGCCGGCCCTTCAGGTCGCCTGCGCGTAGAACCGCAGCTGATCGCGCCCGGCCCCCTTGGCCTCGTACATCGCCTGGTCGGCGCAACGCAGGAGTCCCTGGGTGCTCTGGGCGTCGCGGGGGCATACGGCAATGCCGACGCTGGCCGACACGCAGGCGACCGCGCCGTTCGCCAGGGCGATCGGCGCGCGCAGGCGATCGAGCATGCGCTGCAGGGTATCGCGCACGACCATCGCGTCGGGCAGGTGGGTGAGAACCACCACGAATTCGTCGCCGCCCAGGCGCGCCACGATGTCGTTGCCCCGCACGCTTTCCTGCAGGCGTTCGGCCACCACCGTGAGCACCTGGTCGCCGATGTCGTGGCCGTGGGCATCGTTGATGGGCTTGAACTTGTCCAGGTCGATGAAACACACGGCCAGTTCGTTGTCCAGGCGCCGCCGGGCAGCCAGCTCGCGCTCGAGCAATTGCAGCAGCAGCGCGCGGTTGGGCAGGCCCGTCAGGACGTCGTGGTAGGCCAGCGCCTCGATACGCTGCTCGCGGATTTTCAAAGCGGTGATGTCCAGCATCATCCACAGGGATTCGTCACGCTCGGCCGCAAGCATGGTGCCGCTGATGTCCACCCAGATCGTTTCACCCGACTTCTTCACCATGCGCGCCTGGGCGCGATAGGTGCCTCCCGATTGCAGCACCTGGTAGGCCTCGCGCCCCAGGGCCATGTAGGAGGCGGCGTCGGGATACAGGATGCGCGAGGACTTGCCCAGCAGCTCGCCGGCTTCGTAGCCGAACATGCGCTCGAAGGCCGAGTTGGCCCAGACCGTCTCACGCTTGCGGATCTTGATGATGCCCAGCAGGTCGCTGTGCAGCATCGCATGCTGCTCGCGCACCACGCCCTCGAGCACCTGGCGTGCCTCGGTCAGCTCGCTGACGTCGCGCCCCACGCTCTGCACTTCCAGCAGGCGTTGCGCCGGGTCGTGAAAGGCATGGTCGACGAAGTCGATCCAGTGCACCTCGCCGTCCACGTCGAGCACGCGACAGTCGAAGCGCACGCTGGGCCTGGCCGGGCTCAAGGCCGCCAGGCGTTCCAGCACCCCAGGGAGATCCTCCGGGTGCACCACCTGCCGCCAGCTCCCCGCACGCCCCGGCTGGGCCGCCTCGCCGAACAGGCGCTGCGCCGTGTCGTTGGCGAACAGCACGCGGCCCTGTTCATCGAAGCGCAGCACCACGTCGCTCTGGTCGTTGACCATGGCTCGCCAGCGCGCGTCGCTCAACTGCACCCGGGCCAGCGCCTCGCCCAGCCGGCGGTTGTCATTCTGCCAGCTGCGCATGACCACGGCGATCACCAGCGAGGATCCCACGAAGGACAGCGCAACCAGCGCGGACGTGGGCGTCAGGCTCCAGGACCAGTAGGGGGGATAGAAGATGTACAGGCCGCTCACCGCGCTCAGCACAAGCGCCCACAAGCCCGGCCCCGTCCCACATAGATAGAAAACAAGCACAACCGCCGGATAGAACGTGAAAAATCCGGCGTGTTGGTCGACGGGCAGAGCTGCGAAACGCAGCGCGAGGGCTGCGAGGAAGATTGCGCTCGCCGCCGCATAGCGGATCGGCGCGGCGCGCTCGGCGAGGCGGATTCGTCGCAAAGGCATGGTGTCGGCAGGCGCGCCCGGGCGGCCGCGCAAGATGCCATGTTGCCACGAGCGTAGCTGCAAACCCATGCGGGATTGCGCGCTGCCGGTCCCGCCCCCGGCGAACGCGCACGCGGGATGGCGGTCCCCTGGGGTCGAGGGCTATTGCAGCCTGTAGGCCGCGTGGCAGGCCACGCAGGTCTGCATCATGTGCCCGAAGATCCTCTGCGGCTTGTGGTGGTCGCCGGTGGCGGTGGCGTCCTGGGCCGCCAGGATGAACTCGCCGGCCTGCATGTGCAGGCGAGCGCCCAGCTCGCGCATGCCGGGCGGCATGTAGCGCGCTTCCTGCCGGGCCTGGTCACCGTGCATGGACGACATGCCCAGGGTCATCGAGGCCAGGCGTGCGGCGTCGTCGTAGCGCCCCTGGCTCATGGCCTGCTGGATCTCGGCCAGCCCCTGCAGATGCATGCGCATGGTCGCCAGCACCTCGCGCCGGAGTTCCGGAGGAAAGTGCACTTGCGCACGGGCATCGCCGGCGGCCGGCGGCGACATCGCGCCCGCCTGCATGGGCATGGGCATGGGCATGTTCTGCGCGAGTGCCGCACCGCAGATGCCGATCAGCATGAAGCTGGCCGCTCCACGGACAAACGTCTTGTACCTGCCGGTGCGCATGGTCTCCCCCGAAGTTGCGGCCCTTCCCGCGTCGGATACTGGGGGTAGCTTACACGATCGCGCATCCCGCCCCGCGCCTGGCCGCTCAGGCGGCATGCAACCATTGGCGCGCCTGCGCCGCGCTCAGCGGCCTGCCGTACCACCAGCCCTGTCCGAAGTCGCAGCCCAGTTCGTGGGTGATGGCGGCTTGGGTGGTCTGCTCCACCCCCTCGGCGACCACCTGCATGCGCAGGCGATGGGCCATGCCGACGATGGAGCCGGCAATGGTGCGATGGCGCTCGCTGGCCACCAGGCCCTGGGTGAGCGAGCGGTCGAGCTTGAGGGCGTGCACCGGAAGCTGGCCCAGCATGGCCAGGTTGGAATAGCCCACGCCGAAGTCGTCCAGCGCGATGCGCACGCCGGCATCGGCCAGCAGGCGCAGCTGCCCGGCCACCGCCTCGGGGTGGCGCAGCATGACCTGTTCGGTGATTTCCACCGTGAGCGCATCCGCAGGCAAGCCCAGGTCCTGCAGGTAGTGCAGCCACAGTTGCATGGTCGCGCGCGAGCCCAGTTGCAGCGGCGAGACGTTCACCCCCACGCGCACGGCGCGGCCGCTGCAGGCCCGCAGGCGTTTGCATTCGGCCGCTGCGCTGCGCAGCACCCAGTCCCCGATCTCCAGGATCAGGCCGCTGTGCTCGGCCAGGGGGATGAAGCGCTCGGGGGCGACCTCGCCGAACCGGGGATGGTTCCAGCGCAGCAGGGCCTCGAAGCCGGGGGTGTCGGTGCCGCGCAGGCTGTGGATGGGCTGGTAGGCCAGGCGCAACTGGCCCCGATGCGCCGCGTGGCGCAGCTCATCCAGCAGTTGCCGTTGCGCGCCACGCGCCGGGCGCAGGGCCCGGCGGCGTGGCGGCGCAGCGGTCGCGGCGACCGAGGCGGTCATCAATGGTCGCCTTGCTGCGAGCCGTCACCACCGTCGTTGTGGCTGGACTCGGACAACTGGGTCATGAAATGGTCCTGCAGGTTGAGCACCACGTTGGAGCCGCTGCTGGAGGACACCACCACGGCATGGGTTCCCATCACGTAGTAGGCGTTGCCGGAGTAGTTGGTCGAGGTCGACGTGGCGCTGTTGCTCACCGTCAGGTTCAGGTCCGGAGCCTCCAGGATGAAGGGAGCCGCCGGACTGGCCGCCTCGCTCCAGGTGATGGTGGTGCTCGGGGTGGTGCCGGTGCCCTGGGTCAGGGTGTCGACCAGGGGCATGGTGAAGCTGTGCCCCTCGCCGTCGTCGCCGGAGATCGCGCTGAATTTGGCCAGGCTCATGGACCAGCCGCTGCTGCTGGGGGTCACGCAGGCGCCCAGGCTGCCCACCGAATCCGAATGCCCTCCGGACGACAGTCCGTCGAGATCGAAGCGCAAGGGGTACTGGCCGCTGGCGCAGCTCGCGCCGCCGTCCTCCGTGGCGTGCGGCGTGAAGCCGTTCCAGACCGGAACCGCGGTGGCCGGCGCCAGCGCGGCGGAGAAGCTGGCCAGCAGCTGGCTGCTGGTGTTGACGGCCCCGCCCTGGACCACATAGGCCTGCTGGCTGGACAGATTGCTGGGCAGGGAGGCGATCTTGGCGCGCACCAGGTAGGAGTGGCCGGCACTGTCCTTGAGGTTCAGGGTCAGCAGATTGCCCACCAGGGTGCCCGAGACCATGGAGTCGCTGGAGCTGACATTGCCCGATGCGTCGATGGTGACGCTGGGATCGACCACCACCTCGGCAGGGTTGGGCGTCCCGGGGGTGTTCACCGAGCCGGTTCCAGTGTTGACGTCCCAGTTCACCGGAGTTTCCGCCACCAGGGCCTGCAACTGGTAGTTGCCAGGGACCACGCTTTGCACATTCGCGTCGATCACGTCGCCCAGGTCGAGTTCGGGGGCGAAGTCGGGGTCGGCCAGGATGGCCACCTGCAGCGCCGGAAGCGCCTGTGCGCAGGAGCCGCCGAGCACGGCGGCGGCCGTGGCCAGCGTGGTGGACGCGCTGGCGCTGGAGCTCAGCGTGGCGCTGGAGGCGATCAGGCGTGCCAGGTCCGTGGTCGAGCTGACGCTGGCCTGCGGCGTGCAGTAGTTGTCGCCCACGGCCTTCACGGCGGCGGCGATGGCCAGGATGTCGTTGCGGTAGGTGGCGATGGTGCTGGCGTAGGTGGCCGGGCCCAGCGTGGAGTAGCTGCCGCCATGGGTCTGCGCGTACACCGCCAGCGCCGCAGTGCTCACCGGGCTGATGTCCAGATCGGGCAGGTTGATGGTACTCAGGGTGCCTACGCTGGCCAGCACGTCGGACTGGCCGAGGTAGCTGCTGAGCTCCACCGAGGTGGAGCCGGCGCTGCCGCCCACCGCGGCGGCATTCGCGAAGATGGGCACGCTGCCGCTGGGCAGGGTCACGCTGAGGGTGAAGGAGCCCTGCGAGTTGGCCGTGGCCGTGCCGATGGTCGTTCCGCCGTCGGCCAGCGGAGCTCCCGAGGTGATGGTGATGGCGGCACCGGGCAGCGGGGCGTCGATGGCCGCGCCGCTGAGCGAAACCCCTCCGGGGCCGGATCCCCCGCCACCGCCGCCGCCGCAGGCGCTCAGGGCCAGCGCGACCGCCGCTGCCGCGGGCAGCATCGCAAAACGCAGAGGACGGGAGGAAATTCGCTTGTGCATGGTGATGCTCCTGGTGATCGCTTGCGCGGGGCGAGGCCGCCTGGGGGCAGGTCGGCCTGGTGGGCTGCTTCCTGCATGCAATCATAAATGGGAAAATTTCCCAGTCAATGGCTTTTGCGTTAGAATCGATGCCGTGACGGCAGCTTCGGCCGCGCCTGCAGCAATGCCATGGGACGTTCCACCACGCCTTTGCCCTCGAGTTCGCCAGCCAGGCCGCAACCCGCGCAGGAGACGCTGGAGGCCTGGGTGCGCGTGCAGGAGCCCCTGTGCCGGCTGCTGCTGGACGCCGGCATCGACTACAAGCAGGCGGTGCTGGTGCTCCGGCAGGTGTTCCTGCGCCAGGCCCGGGAGCTGATGGCCAGCCGGGGCACGACCGATACCGACTCCGCCCTGAGCGTGATCTCCGGCGTGCACCGCAAGGAGGTGCATGCGTGGCGCAACGATCCGGCCGCCCATGCCCGCGCGCAGGCGCCCATGTCCACCAGCTCGCAGGTGCTCGCCCGCTGGGCGGTGTCGGCCGGCTACCACGACCGTGCGCGCCGCCCCAAGGCGATTCCCCGCCTGGGCCCGGCGCCTTCCTTCGAGGCGCTGGTGCGCGCCTGCACCAGCGACGTGCATCCCTTCACCGTGCTGCAGGACATGGTGCGCATCGGCCTGGTGGAACTGGCGCAGCGCAAGGGCGTCGAGTACGTGGTTCCCCGCAACGACGTGTTCGTGCCTTCGGGCGAGCCCGCTCAGCTGCTCGAGCTTTTCGGCATGAACCTGTCCGACCACGCGTCGACCGCCGTGCGCAACCTGGGGGGCGAGGCGCCGCGCCTGGAGCAGAGCGTGTTCGCCGACGGGCTCAGCGAGGCTTCGCTGCAGCGCCTGGGCGAGTTGTCGCGCGAGCTCTGGGCGCGGGCGCGCGAGGCGATGATCGCCGAGGCCATCCGCTGCCTGGAATCGGACGCCGCGCAGCCCGGCGCCACCGGGCGCATGCGTTTCGGCGCCTATTACTGGAGCGAGGAGCAGGAGCCCCCGGCCGCCCCGGCCGCCGGGGCCGAGGCCCCGCGCGCAAGGCGTGCCACGTCCGCGAAGCGGCGCGCGGCCACGCCCCGAACCCCATCTTCCGAGGATCCGTCGTGAGCCCTACCCTGTCGGACAAACTACGTCGGGCGGCGCTGGCCGCGGCCGCGGCGTGCTGCGTGGTGGCGCTGGCCGCCTGCGGGGGAGGCGCCGCTGCCGTGGCGCTCATCGGCTCGGGCGTGGGAACCGGGGGCACCGGCATCGCCTTCGGCACCGTGATCGGACTCGGCAGCGTGATCGTCGACGGGCAGAGCTACAGCAGCGCCACGCCCACCTACTACGCGCCCAATTCCACCAGCGAGTCGGCGCAGACCACCTCCGAGGCCGTGGAACTCGGGGCGCGCATGAACCTCAGCCTCGGCGCGAGCGACCAGCCCACCACGGCCACCGTCCAGCCGGAACTGCAGGGCGTGGCGTTCATCGATCCCGTGTCGGGCGGGCTGACGGTCAACGGCATGCGCGTGGTGGTCAACTCGGACGCGTCGCGGGGTCCGCAGACCCTGTACTCGGGGCTCACCGGTCTTTCGAGCATCACCTCCGGGTCGACCCGGGTCGAGGTGCACGGCGCCTATGGGGTGGACACCAACGGGCCTTTCCTGTGGGCCACGCTGATCGAGCAGGTTCCCGGCGACAGCTCGGTCACCCGCCTGGTCGGCAGGGTCACGGCCGTCAGCGCCTCGTCGCTGAGCCTGGACAGCAGCGCCACGCCCATTCCCCTGGGCCCCAACACCCAGGTGCTGCTGCCGGCCGGCGCCTCGCTCGCGCCCGGTCAACTGGTCGATGCCTGGAACAACGAATCCAGCTGGGTGCTGCGCGTGGTCGGCACCGGCAGCTTCACCGGCAGCGTGCAGGTGTCCGGGCTGGTCTACGACCTGACGGGCAGCCGGTGCATGGTGTCGGGCATCCCGGTGGACCTCTCGGCCCTGGGCTCGCAGCCGGCGCCCGTGCAGGGCCAGTACGTGGTGGTCAGCGGCCAGGCCGATGGCCAGGGCACCCTGAAGGCGCAGCAGCTCGGCAGCTATTCCTCGACCCAGCCCGCGGTGTTCGAGCTGCACGGAACGATCACCGGATTCGTGAGCTCGTCCAGTTTCCTGGTGCGCGGGACCCCGGTGGACGCATCGGCGGCCCGCTTCCTGGCGGGATCGGCCGATCAACTGGGCAACGGCGTGTACGTGGACATCACCGGACAGGTGTCCAGCGCCTCGGGCAATGTGATCGCCGCGCAGACCGTCAACGTGGATTCGGCGCCGCCGGTGGGCAGCACGGTGGACATGCAGGGCACCGTGCAGAGCGTCGACTCCACGGGCACCCAGTTCGTGCTGAACTGGCAGTTGCAGGATTCCACCACCCCGATCAGCGTGACCCTGGCCTCCAACCGCGCCTTCAACCATGGCGACGACTCGAACCTGCAGCCGGGGACCGTGGTGTCCATCGAGGGCACGCTGACCAGCCCGAGCAGCGTGGACGCCTACACGGTGAACTTCGGCTCCGGCGGGCCGGCCGGAGCGCTGAACGCATCCGGGCGGGTGTACCAGTGGAGCCAGCAGTCGTCGGTGACCACGGGACCCACCACCGCCACCGTGGCGTCCACGTTCATGCTGGAGGGCAATCAGCTGACCATTCCGGTGGGCCTGGCGATTCCGGCGGGCTTCGGCGACGGCGCGGATGTCGAGGTGAGCTTCAGCGCATCGGGCAAGGTCGTGCAGAGCCTGGCCATCGACAACTGAGCATGTCGCCGGCAGGTCCCGACCCCTGGGCGCAATGGCTGCTGCGCGACCGCGGCGGCGCCAATGCGCAGTACGAGGCACGCATCGAGGCGCGCGTGGCCCACTACGTGGATCGCGTGCTCGAGGCCCTCGGACCCGAACCGCCGCGCAATCTGCTGGACTTCGGCTGCGGAAGCGGTGCGCTGGGGCTGCGGGCGCTGCAGCGCTGGCCGCGGGCGCAGGTGGTGTTCGCCGATCCCTCGCCCGCGCTGCTGGCCCTGGCCGGCGAGCGCGCGCAGGCGCTGGGGGTCCAGGAACGCCTGCGCCTGCTCCCGCTCGTCGTTGACCCGTCGGGCAGCGTCGGCTTGCCGGAGCTGGCCGACGGCGCCTTCGACGCCGTGGCCACCCGATCCTCGCTGGCCTACGTGGCCGACAAGCCCGCCCTGCTCGCGGAGTTCCTCAGGCTGCTGCGCCCGGGAGGCCGGCTCTCGCTGGGCGAGCCGGTGTTTCGCGACGACGCGCTGGCCGCCTGCGCGCAGCGCCGCGCCCTGGAGGACATCGCGCCGCCCGCCGGCGTCGCGTTGCAGCAGCCGCAGTTGCTGCAGCTGCTGCAACGCTGGCGCTCCCAGCAGTTCCCCGACACCGAGCAGGAGCTGGCACGCAGCCCCTACTGCAATTTCTCCGAGCGCGAACTGTTCGCCTGGGCGCTGCAGGCGGGCTTCGCGCAGGTGCACGTGGAGCTGCACATCGACGCCGGCCCCAGCCTGGCGCCCGACTGGGACAGCTTCACCCGCCATACCCCGCATCCCTTCGCGCGCTCGCTGCGCGACGTGCTGGACCAGGACTTCCAGCCCGAGGAACGCGCGCTCCTGGAGGGTGTGCTGCGCGAGAACTGGGAGCGCGGCGCCATGGTTTCGGTGGAGCGCATGGCCTACGTGCGAGCGTCGAGGCCCTGAGCCAGCGCGAGCTCGAGCAGGCGCAGACCCTCATCGATCTCCGGCGCCGTGCTGTCCAGGCGCGGCATGAAGCGCAGGCAATGGGGGCGCGCCGCGTTGAGCAGCAGCCCGAGCTCGCGGCAGCGCTGCACCACGGCGGCGCCGCCGTCGTGGCCCAGTTCCAGGGCCCACAGCAGTCCCTCGCCGCGCACCTCGCCCAGGCCGTGGCGCGCCGACAGCTCACGCAGCCCGCGGCTGAGCTGCCTTCCGCGCTCGCGCACGCCCTCCAGGAACTCCGGCTGGGCCAGGCGTTCCAGCACGGCCAGCGCGACCGCGCACATCAGCGGATTGCCGGCATAGGTGCCCCCCTGGTCGCCATGCTCGAACACACTGCAATGCTCCTTGGCCAGCAGCGCCGAGATCGGCACCCCGCCGCCGAGGCCCTTGCCCAGGGTCATGACGTCGGGCTCCACCCCGAAGTGCCGGAAGGCGAACAGCTCGCCCAGGCGCGCGCATCCTGTCTGCACCTCGTCGAACATGAGCAGCAGGCCGCGCTCGTCGCACAGCCGCCGCAGCGCGCGCAGGAACTCCGCAGTGGCTGGTCGCACCCCCGCCTCACCCTGCACCGGCTCCAGCAGGATGGCCACGCTGCGCGGGCTCAGCGCGGCCATCACCGAGTCCAGGTCGTTGAGCCGGGCCTTGACGAAACCGGGCACATGGGGCGGAAACAGCGCGTCCCAGCCGGCCTTGCCGCTGGCGGCCATGGTGGCCAGGTTGCGGCCGTGGAAGGCATCGGCGAAGCTGATGATCTCGAAGGCACCGCCGCGTGCGACGCGCCCCCATTTGCGCGCCAGCTTGATCGCGCCTTCGTTGGCCTCCGCGCCGGTGCTGCCGAAGAACACCTGATCGAAGCCACTGAGCTCGCACAGCCTGCTCGCGAGCTGCAGTGCCGGCAGGTTGTACAGCGCCGGGCTGGGGGTGAGCAGCCGGGTGGACTGCTCCAGCAGCGCGCGGCTGATCAGCTCCGGGCTGTGGCCCAGGGAGTTCACGGCCCAGCCCTGCAGCCAGTCCAGGTAGCGGCGACCGGCATCGTCCCACAGCCAGGCGCCCTGGCCGCGCACGAAAATGCTGGCGGGGCGGGCGGTCACCGGCATGAGGTGCTGGAACTGCGCTTCGGAGGCAAGGGTCGTCGGCATGGCGGGGTCCTGGGAGGCAAGAAGGCACAAACAAGAAGGCACAAACAAAAAGGCCACGGGGGTCAGCCGTGGCCTTGCGGAACAACGCGATTCGAAGGGGACTTCAGGTCTTCATCGTTTCGGTCTCACGCGCAGCCCACGGCGACGAGCGACGGGCTCGTGCGGCTCGGGCAGCGGAGGTGGGACGAATTGCGCGTTGCATGGGCGTCGATGCTACAACGAAATCTTCCCGGCGGCGCAACTCGGGCCGGGGCCTGAGGGCCGCGGGCCGGCGGCCTCAGGCCTGCGGCCTCTCGTCCATCCAGCCGATCAGGGCGTCACTCACGGCCTGCGGCTGCTCCATGGTCACCATGTGGCCGCTGTGCTCGAAGGCGCTCAGGCGCGAGCCCGGCAGCAGTGCGTGCATTTCCTCGTGGCGCGCCAGCGGGCTCCAGGCATCGTCGCGTCCGCAGCCCAGCAGTACCGGGCAACGCAGGGTGGCGAGCAGCGGGCGGGCATCGGGGCGATCGAGCAGCGCACGGATCTGGGCCTCGTACACCGCGGGGGTCTTGCGCTCCAGCATCTCCAGGATGGACTCGAACACCGGCCCATCCCAGCGCGAGGGATGCACCATGCCGCGCGCCCACTCGCGTCCCATCGCGCGCATGCCGCGCTCGCGCGCGATTCCCAGCAGTTCCATGCGGCGAGCGCGTTCGCGCTCGCCGGCCTCGCCCGCGGGAAGCGGGTCGATGCCGGTGTCCAGCAGCGCCAGGCGCTGCACGCGCTGAGGGGCCAGGCGCAGCACTTCCAGGGCCACGCGGGCTCCCATGGAATGCCCCGCCAGGGAGAAGCGCGCGGCCGGCGCGGCCTCGAGCACGCTGCGCGCCATGTCCTGCAGGGAATCCAGCATTCCATAGGAAGGCACCTGGCAGGCCACGCCATGCGCCTGCAGGGCCTGGACCTGCGCGGCCCAGACGGCCTCGTCGCACAGCAGGCCGGGCAGCAGGATGCAGTGGGAATGCATGACGCATGGCCTCCGGTTCGGGCTTGGGGCAAGCGCGCCCCAGGGGCATGGTACGTCGCCCCGGCCGGGGCCTTCGGGAACCCGCCTCGAGCCGCGGAGCCCGCGCGCAAAACATTCCAGAACAGCTATGATAGAAGGCTGTTTGTATTCCATATCACGATCTTCGGCGGTGTGGTACCGCCAGGCGCAGTCATGACGTCCCGCTCGAATCCCACCCATTCCTCCGTCCCGGTCTCGCCGTCCTTGCAGCCCCTGGCGGCAACCGCGCACATCGGCAGCGATCCCGGGGGCGTCGGCTCGCGCACCCTGTACATGCTGGGCCTGGCGGCCCTGGTCGGCGTGGCCGCGGTGCCCGTGGCCAAGGTGCTGCTGCTGCTCATCGGGCTGATCACCCACCTGAGTTTCCAGGGTCGCTGGGACTGGACCATGGGCGAGCCTGCGCACAACCATCTGGGCGTCTGGGTGATCGCGGTCCCCGTGCTCGGCTCGGTGATCGTGGGGCTCATGGCACGCTACGGCTCGCCGGCCATCCGCGGCCACGGCATTCCCGAGGCGATGGAGCAGATCCTGCTCAACCGCAGTCGCATCTCGGCGCGGGTGCTGTGGCTCAAGCCGCTGTCGGCGGCGATTTCCATCGGCACCGGAGGCCCTTTCGGGGCGGAAGGACCCATCATCGCCACCGGAGGCGCGCTGGGTTCGCTGATCGGCCAATGGCTGCACATCACCCCGGATGAGCGCAAGGCCCTGCTGGCGGCCGGGGCCGCGGCGGGCATGACGGCGGTGTTCGGGACGCCGGTCTCGGCCGTGCTTCTGGCCGTGGAACTGCTGTTGTTCGAATTCCGGCCCGCCTCCCTCCTGCCGGTGATCGGAGCCTGCTCGGCCGCCGCCGGGCTGCGCGTGCAACTGCTGGGCAGCCAGCCCTTTTTCGCCATGCCGGCGCTGCCATGGCCCCAGCCCGGCGCACTGCTGGCCAGCGTGGCGCTGGGCATCGTGGTTGGTCTGGCCGCGGTGGGCGTCACGCGCGCGCTCTATGCCATCGAGGACGGCTTCGACCGCCTGCCCCTGCACTGGATGTGGTGGCCGGCCCTGGGCGCGCTGGTGGTGGGCCTGATCGGCTGGTGGCAACCCCGTACGCTGGGCGTGGGCTACGACAACATCACCGACGCGCTCAGCGGCAGCCTGGGCCTGCAGGCGCTGCTGGTCCTCGGGGCGGCCAAGCTGGTGTCGTGGTCGGTCGCGCTGGGTAGCGGAACCTCCGGCGGTACCCTGGCGCCCTTGATGACCATCGGCGCCTGCCTGGGCGCGGTGCTGGGCCACGCCGTGGCCGCGGCCTTTCCGGGCCTCGGGCTGGACCCGCGCCTGGCGGCCCTGATCGGCATGGCCGCGATGTTCGCCGGAGCCTCGCGCGCCTTGTTCACCTCGGTGGTGTTCGCGCTGGAGGCGACCTGGCAGACCTCGGGGCTGCTGGCGCTGATGATCGGCTGCGCCAGCGCCTACATGGTGTCGGGACTGCTCATGCGCGAGACCATCATGACCGAGAAGATCGCGCGTCGTGGCGTGCGCGTGCCCAGCGCCTACCAGGCGGACCCCTTCGCCCAGGCCCGGGTGGCCGACCATGCGAGCATGCAACCCGTCAGTCTGCGCGCTTCACAGACGGTGGATGAACTCCGCGACTGGCTGCGCCAGCAGGGCAGCCACGCACACCAGGGCTATGCGCTGGTGGACGAGGCCGGTCGCGTGGTGGGCGTGCTCACGCGCCGCGACCTGGCACGTTCCGGGCTGGATCCGCGGGCCACGCTGGGCAGCCTGGTGAGCCGCGTCCCGGTGGTGGTGCGCTGCGGGGAATCCCTGCACGAGGCGCTCAACCTCATGACCCTGCACGGCGTGGGCCGCCTGCCGGTGGTGGACGATGGGGATGGCCTCACGCTGCGCGGCATGCTCACGCGCAGCGACGTGCTCGGCGCCTGGCGCCAGCGCGCGCTGCACGCCACGCGCCTGGGGCACTGACAGCCTGCTCAGCCCGGATCAGGACCCGGGCTGCGGCGTGTCCGGGTCCTGCCGGGCGTCGAGTCCGAAATCCATCCAGTCCTCGCCGAGCAATTCGGCCGGGTGCTGCGTGCGCTCCGAACCATTTCCGCAGCGCATGGAATCGGCCGGGCAATAGCGCTCGCAGCCCCAGCACACCCGCTCCGGGTGCGCCGGATGCAGCGGAAATTTCCTGGGCATGGGTGCTGGCTCCAGTGGGCTCGCTGCGACTGGTCTCGCCGCTACTCGAACAGCGGGAACAGCAGGTTGTTCTCGGTGTGGATGTGCTCCATCAGATCCTCGCGCAGCTTGCGCAGCCCGGCATACAGCGAGGCCCAGGTGTTGCACGCATCGGCGGGCTCCTGCAGGTCGTGGGTCAGCGCCTGCAGCTCCTGCAGCGCCTGGCTGTGGTCCAGATGCTCCTCGCGCATGCGCTGGATGGGGGGACGCAAGGGCATCCGGGGTGAACGTGCCATCATCGGGAACAGGATCTGTTCCTCCTTCTGCATGTGTTCCAGCAGTTCCTGCTGCATGCCGCGCAGATGCTCGGCCAGGCCGGCCGGCACCTCGGGGTGCTCGCGGTGCACGCGCTCGACCTTGTCGGCCAGGCGCACCAGTTCCGGAAGTTCCCGTCTGTGCACGTCATGGAATCGCGTGATGATGGCCTGCACCAGTTCGGCAGGTTGCTCGGGCAGCGGCCATCCGGGCGGCGACTGCAGCGCGGCAAGCTCCGCGCAAACGGCTTCGGCATCGATTCCTCGAGCCGTCGCGGCGTCGCGCAGCGTGGCGTTGCCGCCGCAGCAGAAGTCCAGGCGATGGCGAAGGAACACGGCGGTGGCACCCGGAAGTTCGCGTGCGAGCGTGCCCAGCGGGCGATCGACCATGCTGTCGGACAGCACGGCCTGCGGGGAGATTGCGGTAGACATGGGCGGGGGTCCAAACCAGTAGAATGGATTCAACTATAGGCAGTGCCCGCTGCGCGGCCCATACTTCCGAAGAGGGACTCCCTGCGGGGGATGCCTGCGCGAGGAGCGCCCTCCAGACGTCCATGAGCCCTCATCGCTGGACCCTGAGTTCCAAGATCTCGCTGTTCGCCGGCGTGTTCCTGCTGCTGTCGCTGCTTTCGGTAGGGGCCACGCTGTGGATCTCGTGGAAGCTGCAGGGCGGGGCCGGTGCGGTCAACGTGGCGGGCCAGCTGCGCATGATGAGCTACCGGATCCAGCTCAGCACCCTCGGGCCTGGAAAGGCGCGGGTGCCGGCCGAGGTCGCCCGCATGCAGCAGGCGTTGGATCTGCTGCGCCGTGGCGATGCCCGGCGCCCGCTGGCGGTACCCTGGGATCCGGCCATTCGCTCGCGCTTCGAGCTCGTGCGCGAGGACTGGAGCCGCCTGCGCCCGGGCTGGAGCGGCCAGGCAGGTGCCGCCGTGGTCGGACGCGCGCAGGTCGACCGTTTCGTCGGGGACATCGATGCCTTCGTCGGCGCCATCGAGCAGCGCCTCGATTTCTGGACCGCCCAGCTGCACACCGCGCAGATGGCCATGGGGGGCTTCGTCCTGGTGGCGTTCATGGCCATGTTCTTTCTCGCCTACCTGCACGTGCTGGAGCCGGTGGGCCAGCTCGCGCGCGGCGTGGAGGCGATCGCCTCCGGCGACCTGGGCGCCCGCGTGCAGGTGGCCAGCAGCGACGAGCTGGGGGACCTGGCGCTGGGCTTCAACCGCATGGCCGCGCAATTGCAGGCCGTGCACGGCGAGCTGGAGGGACGCGTGCGCCAGAAGACGGCCGCGCTGGAGACGGAGCGCCAGCGCCTGCTCGCGCTGTACGAGGTCAGCGCGCTGGTGGCGCGAGCGCCGAACCTGGAAGATCTGGCGCATGGCTTCACGCGGGTCGTGCGGCGCATCGCGGGCGCCGATGCCGCGGTGCTGCGCTGGACCGACGAGACCGCGCAGCGCTATCTGCTGCTGGCGGCCGAGGGCATGCCGGGGAGCATCGTCGAGGACGAGCGCTGTCTGAACGCGGGGGCCTGCCATTGCGGCAACACCCACCCCGATGAGGGCGTGAAGGTGGTGCATTTCCGGCGCGCCGGGCAGACGCCGCTGTTCGACGCCCATACCGACGACGCCTGCGTGCGTGCCGGCTTCACCACCCTGCTCAGCGTGCCGGTGGCGGCCCAGGAGCGCGCGCTGGGAGAGATCGACCTGTTCTACCGCAATGCCGCCGAGCCGGACCCCGAGCAGCACGCGCTGCTGGACGCGTTGGCCGACCACCTGGCGGCGGCCATGGAAAGCCTGCGTGGCGCTGCGCTGGAGCGCGAGGCCGCCGTGGCACGCGAGCGCACCTTGCTGGCGCGCGAACTGCACGACTCCATCGCCCAGGCGCTGGCTTTCATGAAAATCCAGCTTCAGTTGCTGCGTGGCGCGCTGCGCGCGGGCGACACCGCGCGCATCGAGGCCGCGGTGGGTGAACTGGAAGCGGGCATCCGCGAGAGCCTGGCCGACGTGCGGGAGCTGCTGCTGCATTTCCGCACACGTACGCAGGACCAGGACATCGAGCCGGCGCTTCGCAGCACCCTGCAGAAATTCGAGCTGCAAAGCGGACTCAGCGCCACTCTGCACTTCAACGGCCGCGGGCAGCCGCTGGACGCCGACGTGCAGGTGCAGGTGCTGCACGTGGTGCAGGAGGCCTTGTCCAACGTGCGCAAGCACGCGCGCGCGCGCCACGTGGAGGTGAACGTGCAAAGCCTGCCCCATTGGGTGTTCAGCATCGCCGACGACGGCTGCGGGCTCGACCCGGAGCTGGTGCGCAATCAGGAACCGTCCCACGTGGGCCTGCAGATCATGCGTGAGCGGGCTTGCGCGATCGGCGCCACGCTGGAGCTGCGCTCGGCACCGGGCGCCGGCACGACGGTGTCGCTGCGCCTTCCGGAAATGGAAACCCTGGCCGCCGGAGCCGGTACTCAGCTGTCGGAGGCCTGAGGGCATGGATGCAAGCGTTCGCGTGCTGTTGGTCGACGATCATGCCTTGTTCCGGCGGGGCTTGATCGCGCTGCTGGGCCTGGAGCCGGGGATCGAGGTGGTGGGCGAGGCGGGCGACGCCGGGGAGGCCCTGCGCCTGGCCGCGCGCACCCAGCCCGACGTGGTCCTTCTGGACAACCACCTGCCCGGCGTTCGCGGGGTGGATGCCATCGTCGGGCTGCGCGAGGCCGCGCCCGACGCGCAGGTGCTGATGCTCACGGTCAGCGACGATTCCGCCGACCTGGCCGCCGCGCTTCGCAGCGGCGCCGGAGGTTATCTGCTCAAGACCTGCGATACCGACGAACTGGTGGCGGCGATCCGCCGCGCGCGCCAGGGGCGCGTGATCATCGGCTCCCAGATGGGGGCGATGCTGGCGCGGGCCATGTCCGAGCCCCAGGCATCCGCCGGCGCCGATGCCGAACTGGCCCAGCTCACTCCCCGCGAGCGGGAGATCGCCGCGGCCATCGCGCGTGGCGCCAGCAACAAGCTGATCGGTCGCGAACTGGGCATTGCCGAGACCACGGTGAAGGTGCACGTGCAGAGCATCCTGCGCAAGCTCGACCTCGCGTCCCGCGTGCAGATCGCCGGCTGGGCCCTGCGCCACAAGCTCGATGCCCTGACGAAGTAGTTCCTTGGAACGAGGGCCGGTGCGCGACACCCCGTACTTCCGGGCGATGCACGCGGCGCCCGGCGGCGCCTAAGGTTCGCTCCATGCCAACATCGCGTGGAGAATGGGTATGCAACCCGGCAACCAGGGCGCCTCGGGCGTGCGCGGCAGCGCGCAACGCTCCCTGATCGGCGCCACCATCGGCTTTTTCATCGGTTTCGGCGCGGTCTCGCTGTTCGGACCCACCGCCCACAGTTTCATCGAAGTCATGCGCCTGAGCCCCGAGCAGGTGGGGCTGCTGGTGGCCGTGCCCATGCTCACGGGCTCGCTGCTGCGCATCCCCTTCGGCGCCTGGGTCGATCTCAACGGCGGCAAGGGACCCTTTCTGATCCTGCTGCTGGCGTCGGTGGTGGGGATCGCCGGGCTGTACTGGATGCTGCTCAGCCTGTATCCCTCGCACCTGACACAGGCCTACTACCCCTGGCTTCTGCTGTTCGGAGCGCTCGGCGGCTGCGGCATCGCCACCTTCTCGGTGGGCATCGGCCAGGTGTCCTACTGGTTTCCCCGTGCACAGCAGGGCAAGGCCCTGGCCTTCTATGCGGGATTCGGAAACACCTCGCCAGGGCTGGTGGCCATCATCCTGCCGCTGATCATCGCCGCCGGTGGCCTGTGGGTCGGCTACTTCGTCTCCCTGATCATCGTCGTGGCCGGCATCGGGCTGTACATCGCGCTGGGCTACGACGCGCCGTATTTCCAGCTGCGTCGCCGCGGCACCCCGGCGCCGCAGGCGCAGGCGCAGGCGCGCGAACAGGGCCAGGAGCTGTACCCTGCGCCCAGCATCGCGCGCACGCTGATGGACTCGGCGGCGAGCTGGAGGACCTGGCCTCTGGTCGCCCTGTATTTCACCTCCTTCGGCGGCTTCCTGGCGCTGACGGCCTGGCTGCCCACCTTCTGGGGCAGCTACTACGGTGCGCCGCACTGGGTCGCCCTCGGCCTGACCGCAGGCTTCTCGCTGGTCTCCTCGCTCATCCGCGTGCCGGGTGGCAGCTGGTCGGACCGCATGGGCGGGGAGAGGGTCGCCTTCGTGGCCTTCTGCGTGCTGCTGGCCGGCGCCGTGACCCTGAGCCTCTCGGGCAACTTCGGTGTGTCCGTGGCCGGCGAACTGCTCGTGGCGCTCGGCATGGGCGTGGCCAACGCTGCGGTGTTCAAGCTGGTGCCGCAGTACGTGCCCGATGCCGTCGGCGGCACCGCCGGCTGGGTCGGTGGACTGGGCGCGCTGGGCGGTTTCGTCGTTCCGCCCATGCTCGGGCGCATCGCTCAGGACATGGGCAGCGTGGGCTACGCCCGCGGCTATGTCGTCTACGTCGGGCTGGCGCTGGCCAGCCTCCTGTTCACCGGGCTGCTGTACGCGACGCGTCACGGCGTGCGACACGCCGCCCCCGCCATGACCGGCACCGCGCGCTGAGCGCAAGCGTGTGCCAACGCGAGGAATCACGATGAGCCATTTCCTGGACCGGCTGACCCATTTCGCGCGCCGGCGCGAGCCCTTCGCCGGCGGCCACGGCGAGCGCAACACCGAGGACCGCAGCTGGGAGGACGCCTATCGCGGGCGCTGGCAGCACGACAAGATCGTGCGCTCCACCCATGGCGTGAACTGCACCGGTTCCTGCTCCTGGAAGATCTACGTCAAAGGGGGCATCGTCACCTGGGAGACCCAGCAGACCGATTACCCGCGCACCCGCGCGGACATGCCCAATCATGAGCCCAGGGGCTGCCCGCGCGGCGCCTCGGCGAGCTGGTACCTGTATTCGGCCAATCGGGTGAAGTACCCGATGGTCCGGGGGCGCCTGATGAAAATGTGGCGCGAGGCGCGTCGCAGCCTCGACCCGGTCGAGGCCTGGGCCAGCATCGTGAGCGACCCGGCCAGGCGACGCGAGTACCACCGGCTGCGGGGCATGGGAGGCTTCGTGCGGGCTGGCTGGGACGAAGTCAACGAGTTGGTGGCGGCCGCAAACGTGCACACCATCAAGACCTGGGGCCCGGACCGCATCTATGGCTTCTCTCCCATCCCGGCCATGTCCATGGTCTCCTACGCCGGCGGATCGCGCTACCTGGAGCTGATCGGCGCGGTGCCCGGAAGTTTCTACGACTGGTACTGTGACCTGCCTCCCTCGTCGCCCCAGGTGTGGGGGGAGCAGACCGACGTGGCCGAGTCGGCCGAATGGTTCAACGCCACCTATCTGATGGCCTGGGGCTCGAACGTGCCGCAGACCCGGACTCCGGATGCCCACTTCTACACCGAGGCACGGTACCGCGGCGCCAAGACCGTGGCCGTCACCCCCGACTATGCGGAGGTTGCCAAGCTCAGCGACGAATGGCTGCACCCCAAGCAGGGAACCGACTCCGCGCTGGCCATGGCGCTGGGCCACGTGATCCTGCGCGAATTCCATTTCGGCGAACGCAAGTCGGCGTATTTCGAGGAGTACTGCAGGCGCTACACCGACCTGCCGCTGCTGGTGCGCCTGGACGAACGCGAGTTCGACGACGGGTTGCGTGTGCTGGCCAGCGGACGCTATCTGCGCGCCAGCGACTTCGCCGACGGCCTCGGCCAGGCCGAGCACGCGCAGTGGAAGACCGTGGCGCTGGACTCCGACGGCGAGGTGGCGCTGCCCCACGGTTCGGTGGGCTTTCGCTGGGCAGAGCAGGGCGAGGGAGCCGGCAAGTGGAACCTGGAGCCGCGCGACGCCCGGGATGGTGGCGAGCGGATGCTGTCGCTGTCGCTGGCCTCCATGCGCGACGGCCTGGCCGACGTGGGATTTCCCTATTTCGGTGGCGTGCCGGCCGAGCACCACCCGGGCAACGTGCAGGACAGCGTTCTGGTGCGCAAGGTCCCGTATCGCGTGCTGCGCCTGGTGGAGCCCGACGGCAGTACACGCGACGTCAAGGTGGCGACGGTCTATGACCTGCTCGCCGCCCACTACGGCATCGATCGCGGCTTCGGTGCGCAACGCAATCCCTGCGCCACCAGCTATGCCGACAACCTTCCCTACACCCCCGCATGGCAGGAGCCGATCACCGGGGTGAGCGCCGAGGTGGTGATTCGCATCGCCCGCGAGTTCGCCGACAACGCGCATCGCACGCAGGGCAAGTCCATGGTCATCCTGGGTGCCGGGCTGAACCATTGGTACCACATGGACATGCATTACCGGGCCATCATCAACATGCTGATGCTGTGCGGCTGCATCGGCGTGCCCGGAGGAGGCTGGGCCCACTACGTGGGCCAGGAAAAGCTGCGTCCCCAGACCGGCTGGACCGCGCTGGCCTTCGCGCTGGACTGGACGCGTCCGCCGCGCCAGATGAACTCCACCAGCTTCTTCTATGCCCACACCGACCAGTGGCGCTACGAGAAGCTGGGGGTGGACGAAATCCTGTCCCCGCTCGCCGATGCCTCGCGATTCGGCGGCAGCATGATCGACTACAACGTGCGTGCCGAACGCATGGGATGGCTGCCTTCGGCGCCCCAGCTCCAGGCCAATCCCCTCCGCCTGGCCGATCAGGCCGCGCAGGCCGGCCTGGATCCGCGCGCCTACGTGGAGCGCGGACTGGCCGACGGCAGCCTGCGCATGAGTTGCGAGGATCCCGACCACCCCGACAACTGGCCGCGCAACCTGATCGTCTGGCGCTCCAACCTGCTGGGGTCCTCGGGCAAGGGCTCGGAGTATTTCCTCAAGCACCTGCTCGGCGCCAACCACGGCGTGCTCGACACCGAGATCGCCGATCCCGCGCAACGCCCGCGCGAGGTCCGCTGGCACGAGCAGGCGCCGGAGGGCAAGCTGGACCTGCTGGTCACGCTGGACTTTCGCATGAGCACCACCTGCCTGTTCTCCGACGTGGTGCTTCCGGCGGCCACCTGGTACGAGAAGAACGACCTCAACACCACCGACATGCACCCCTTCATCCATCCGCTGTCCGCGGCGGTGGATCCGGTGTGGGAGGCGCGAGCCGACTGGGACATTTTCAAGGGCCTCGCCAGGACCTTCTCCGAGGTCTGCGTCGGGCACCTGGGCGTGGAACGCGACGTTGTGCTCACGCCCCTGATGCACGACACCCCGGGAGAGCTCGGCCAGGCGCTGGATGTGCGCGACTGGAAGCACGGCGAATGCGAACTTCGCCCCGGGAAGACGGCTCCGGCCATCGCGGTGGTGGAGCGCGATTACCCCAACACCTACGCCAGATTCACCGCCCTGGGGCCGCTGATGGACAGCCAGGGCAATGGCGGCAAGGGCATTTCGTGGAACACCGAGGACGAGGTCCGGGCGCTTGCCGAGCTCAACGGCGTGGTGCGCGAAGGCGGAGTCGCGCAGGGACGCCCGCGCATCGAAAGCGACATCGATGCGGCCGAGACCATCATGATGCTGGCCCCCGAGACCAACGGGCACGTGGCCGTGAAGGCCTGGCGTGCGCTGTCGCGGATCACCGGGCGCGAGCACGACCACCTGGCGCTTCCCAAGGAACACGAGAAGATCCGATTCCGCGACATCCAGGCCCAGCCGCGCAAGATCATCACCTCGCCCACCTGGTCGGGCATCGAGGACGAGAAGGTCTGCTACAACGCCGGCTACACCAACGTGCACGAACTGATTCCCTGGCGCACCCTCAGCGGGCGCCAGCAGTTCTACCAGGACCACGCCTGGATGCTGGCGTTCGGCGAAGGCTTCGCCAGCTACCGTCCGCCGGTCAATCTCAAGGCCGTGCACCCCGTGCGGGGAAGGTTCGGCAACGGCCACCCGGAAATCGTGTTGAACTGGATCACCCCCCACCAGAAGTGGGGCATCCACAGCACCTTCACCGACAACCTGATCCTGCTGACCCTCAGCCGCGGGGGCCCCTGCGTGTGGATCTCCGAGGACGACGCGCGCATCGCCGGCATCGTCGACAACGACTGGATCGAGGTGTTCAACGCCAACGGCGCCATCGCCGCGCGTGCCGTGGTCAGCCAGCGCGTGCGCGCGGGCATGGCCATGATGTACCACGCGCAGGACCGGCTGGTGAACACCCCCGCCTCCCAGGTGACGCACGCACGCGGGGGCATCCACAACGCGGTCACCCGCATCGTCACCAAGCCCACCCACATGATCGGGGGCTACGCGCAACTGGCCTATGGCTTCAACTACTACGGCACCGTGGGCGCGAATCGTGACGAGTTCTGCATCGTGCGCAAGATGAACCGCGTCGACTGGATGGACGAGCCCGCAGGTCCCGCCTACAGCCACGAAGCGCCCGCCCAAGGAGATCGATGATGAAAGTACGCGCGCAGATCGGCATGGTGCTCAACCTGGACAAGTGCATCGGTTGCCACACCTGCTCCGTCACCTGCAAGCAGGTGTGGACCTCGCGCCCCGGCGTGGAGTACGCCTGGTTCAACAACGTCGAGAGCAAGCCCGGGGTGGGTTACCCGGTGGAGTGGGAGAACCAGGACAAGTGGAAGGGCGGCTGGGTGCGCACGCCGCAGGGCGCGCTGCAGCCGCGCCAGGGTTCGCGCCTGTCCATCCTGCTGAAGATCTTCGCCAACCCCAGGCTGCCGCAGATCGACGACTACTACGAGCCCTTCACCTTCGACTACGAACACCTGCACAAGGCTCCCGAGCTGTCCGCGGCCCCCACCGCGCGGCCGCGCAGCCTGGTCAGCGGACAGCGCATGGAAAAGATCGAATGGGGCCCCAACTGGGAGGAGATCCTGGGCGGCGAGTTCGCCAAGCGAAGCCGCGATGCCAATTTCGAGGGCATGCAGAAGGAGATCTACGCCGAGTTCGAGAAGACCTTCATGATGTACCTGCCCAGGTTGTGCGAACACTGCCTGAACCCGGCCTGCGTCGCTTCCTGCCCCTCGGGCGCGATCTACAAGCGCGAGGAGGACGGCATCGTGCTGATCGACCAGGACAAGTGCCGCGGCTGGCGCATGTGCGTGTCCGGCTGCCCCTACAAGAAGATCTACTACAACTGGGAGAGCGGCAAGTCCGAGAAGTGCATCTTCTGCTATCCGCGCATCGAGGCCGGGCAGCCCACGGTGTGCTCGGAGACCTGTGTCGGCCGCATTCGCTACCTCGGCGTGCTGCTGTACGACGCCGACCGCATCGAACAGGCGGCCGCCACGCCGCGCGAGCAGGACCTGTACGAGGCCCAGCTCGGAGTGTTCCTCGACCCGCACGATCCCGCGGTGATCGAGCAGGCACGACGCGACGGCGTGCCCGAGGCCTGGCTGGAGGCCGCGCGACGCTCCCCCGTGTACAAGATGGCCATGCAGTGGAGGATCGCGCTGCCCCTGCACCCCGAATACCGCACCCTGCCCATGGTCTGGTACGTGCCGCCGCTCTCGCCCATCCAGAGCGCGCTGCAATCCGGGATGGTGGGCAGCCAGGGAGCCCTGCCTGACGTCGGGCAACTGCGCATTCCCCTGCAGTACCTGGCCAACCTGCTGACCGCGGGGGACATCGAGCCGGTACGCCGAGCCCTCGAGCGCATGCTGGCCATGCGTTCGTACATGCGGGGCAAGCAACTCGACGGTCGCCCCGACCTGGCCGCGCTGGCCCAGGTGGACATGCCGGTCGAGGTCGTGGAGGACATGTATCGCATCCTGGCCATCGCCAACTACGAGGATCGCTTCGTCATTCCCACCACCCACCGCGAATACGCCGAGAACGCCTTCGATCTCAAGGGCTCCTGCGGCTTCAGCTTCGGCAACGGCTGCTCCGACGGGCAGAGTGCGCCTTCGCTGTTCAGCGCCCGCAAACGGCGCACCATTTCCATTCAGGAGCAACGCTGATGGACGCCACCACCTTGCAGCGCCGGTTGCGCGCCTTCGCGCTGCTGTTCGACTATCCCGGCGAAACCCTGCAGGCGCACGCCGACGAGATCGCCGCCGAGCTGGAGGGTCTCGGGGCGCCGCGGGTCGACCCCCGCCCGAGCTGCGACGGCACGGGGCATCCGGCTTCAGGCGGCACGGCGGTGCTGCTGCAGCACCTGCGTGATGCGGATCTGCTGGAGTTGCAGGCCGAATACGTCGACGTGTTCGACCGCGGCCGCAGCACCTCGCTGAACCTGTTCGAGCATGTGCACGGCGACGCGCGCGAGCGCGGACAGGCCATGGTCGACCTGCTGCAGCAGTACCGCGAGGTCGGGCTGGAGCTCAGCAGCCGGGAGCTTCCCGACTATCTTCCCGTGTACCTCGAGTACTGTTCCATGCTCGAGCCGCAGGCCGCGCTGGATGGCCTGGCGGAGATCGCGCCCCTGCTGGTCAACCTGACCGCGGCGCTGGAGCGCCGCGATTCCCCCTGGCTGGCCGCGGCGGCCGCGCTGTGCGCGCTGGCCGGTCAGCGCGACTGGCGCGCCAGCGCGCGTCGCGCGGCCGAGGCCGCGCAGGCGGCGGCAGCGCGCTCGCCCACCCCCGGTCCGCGCGATGCGACGGGCCAGGGGCAGGGCGCCGACTGGAGCCCCGCCGCGCTGGACGCCGCCTGGGCCGAGGAGCCGGTGAGTTTCCTCGGTGCCTGCAGCCCCCAGGCAGGCGCGGGCGCGGTGCAGTCCGTGCAATTCCATCCGCGCAATCCGCGTGCCGGCCAGGCACGCGCATCCGGAGCATGAGGCCATGAACCTGTTCTTCTTCGGGGTCTATCCCTACATCGCCGGCACGGTGTTCCTGCTCGGCAGCCTGGTGCGCTTCGATCGTGAGCAATACCTTTGGCGCAGCGAGTCCAGCCAACTGTTGCGAACCGGCACCCTGCGCTGGGGGTCCAACCTGTTCCACGTCGGCATCATCGGCCTGTTCTTCGGCCACCTGGTGGGCCTTCTGACCCCGCTGGCGGTGTTCGAGGCGCTGGGCCTGACGCCCCGGGACAAGCAGCTCATGGCCATGGGCACCGGTGGCACGCTGGGCCTGCTCATCCTGGCCGGCCTGCTGCTGCTCATCGCGCGGCGTCTGGGCGACGCACGCCTGAAGGCAACGACCCGCCCGATGGATTGGGTCACGCTGCTGTGGCTGCTGGCCACGCTGCTGCTGGGTCTGAGCACCATCGCCGTGTCGGCGCATCACCTGGACGGCGCCGAGATGCTGCTGCTCATGTCCTGGGCCAAGGGCGTGGTCACCTTCCAGGGGGGAAGCGCCGCCGCCTACATCGCCAGCGCCTCGCCGGTGTTCAAGGTGCATATCGTGTTCGGCCTGACCCTGTTCCTGCTGTTTCCCTTCACCCGCCTGGTGCACATCTGGAGCGGCATCGCCTCGGTGGCCTACCTGGCGCGCCCCTGGCAACTGGTGCGCGCGCGCCGCTGAACCAAGGAGTCCAAGCCATGTCTTCCCTTTCCCATCCCGAGGCGGCGATGCAGCAACGCCTGCTGCGCCACCTGCGCGAACGCGCGCTGTCCCTGGGTGTGGGCGATGCTTCGATGAGCGACGAGTCCCTGCTCGAGGCCCTGCTGGAACAGGACCTGCGCGTTCCCGAGCCCTCCGAGCAGGAATGCCGGCGCTACCACGAGGCGCATGCCGAGGAATTGCGCCAGGGCGCGCTGGTCGAAGCCGACCACATCCTGTTCGCGGTCACCGACACCACGCCCATCGAAGGCCTGCGCCGTCACGCCGAGACCGTGCTCAACGCGCTGCTCGCCGCAGAGGCGGACTTCGAGCAGCTTGCGCGGGCCGAATCCAACTGCCCTTCGGCGCAGCTGGGCGGCCAGCTCGGCCAGCTGACGCGCGAGCAGTGCGTGCCCGAGTTCTGGGCTCCGCTGGCGCAGCACGGGCGAGCCGGTCTGCTGCCCCGGCTGGTCGCCACCCGTTTCGGACTGCACGTGGTCCGGCTGCACCGTTTCGACCCCGGGCACCTGCCCGCATTCGAGCAAGTGCACCAGAGCGTCGCCCGGCGCCTGCGCCAGCAGTCCCTCGTACGCGCGACGGCGTTGTACGCTGAGGACCTGCGGCGCCAGCTCGAGGACCAGCCCGCCGCGGCCTGAAACCGTCTTGCTCCCCGCACCATGCTTCTGGAAAGCCTGCTCGCCTATCTGCACATCTCGGCCGTGCTCGGCCTGGCCGTGTTTCTCACCGCGCGCGTCGCGCTGCTGCGACCGGAGGTCCTGGAGCAGCGCCCGGCGCTGCTGCGGCGCCTGCTGCGCCTGGATCTGTGGTGCTGGGGCGCCTTCGCCGCGGTGGCGCTGAGCGGCGCCGCACGGGTGACGCTGGGGGTCAAGGGCGAGGCCTGGTATGCGCACAATCCCTTGCTGTGGGCCAAACTGGCGCTGTTCGCCGCCATGATGCTCATGGGCCTGCCCGCCACCCGGGCCTGCAGGCGCTGGGTCGCGCGCGGCCAGGCTCCGCTGGGCGAGATCGTCGAGCAGCGGCGCTGGCTCATGTGGCAGGCCCACGTGATGGTGTTGCTTCCGCTGTTCGGCGTGCTGATGGCCTACGGGTACTGAGCGCGGCAGCCGGCCCCGTGTTGCAGGGTGTTCAGGGGGTGAAGTACGCGGGGTGATCGAGGTCGGCGAGCAGTCCTGGCTGCGTGGGCTTCCAGCCCAGCACGGCGCGGGTGTGCTCGCTGGACGAGGGGGCGTCGAGTCCGACGAACTGGGCCAGCCAGCCAAAATGATCCGCCGCCTGTTCCGCTGCGATGGATCGCGAGGGAACTCCCAGGCGCTCGCCGATGCATTGCGCGATGCGCCGGAACGGCACGCCTTCTTCGGCCACCGCATGAAAGGGCCCGGTCTCCGCGCCCTGCTCGAGGGCCAGGCGGAACAGGCGCGCCGCGTCCAGTCGGTGCACCGCCGGCCAGCGGTTGGTTCCATCGCCGAGGTAGGGCGACACGCCCTTTTCCCGGGCCAGCGCGATGATGCGCGGCACGAAGCCGTGGTCCCCGTGGCCGTGCACGGTAGGCGCCAGTCGCACCGCGGTGCCGCGCACGCCGCGCGCGCGCAGCCGTGCCAGCGCCGCCTCGGGATTGCGGGGCAGGGCATGCTGTTCCGGGCGCGCGGGGCTGCGCTCGGTGGACACGGTGCCGGGCGCCAGCAGGGCCACGCCGGAGGCCACCACCAGAGGGCGCGCGCTGCCTTCGAGGCTGGCGCCCAGCGCCTCGATGGCCACGGCCTCGTCGGCGCCGTTCTGCGCGAAGCGGGAAAAGTCGTGGTCGAAGGCCAGGTGGATCACGCCATCGGCGGATTGCGCCGCACGTCGCAGGCCCTGCAGGTCCTGCAGGGAGCCCTCGACCACCTCGGCGCCGGCCCCGGCGAGTTCCGCCGCCTTGGCCGGGTTGCGGCACAGGCCCAGCACCTGGTGTCCGGCGGCGATCAGTTCGCGCACCACCGCCGCGCCCACCCAGCCGGTCGCGCCCGTCACGAAAACTCGCATCATGCTTGCTCCAGAAAGGTTATGGGCAGATTCTGGAAGCGCGAATTATGATGGTAAAGTAGTGAGCTTATCCTAGTAAAATGACTAGCAGCCACCTGGGTGACTATCTGCGCGACCGGCGCATGCGCCTGGATCCCGCCGCGCTGGGCTACTCCTCCGAGCGGCGGCGCACGCCCGGGCTGCGGCGCGAGGAGGTGGCGCAGCGCGCCAACATCAGCCCCACCTGGTACACCTGGCTGGAGCAGGGGCGGGGCGGAGCGCCCTCGGCCGCCGTGCTCGACCGCATCGCGCACGCCCTGATGCTCACCGAGATCGAGCGCGAGCACCTGTTCCTGCTCGGGTTGGGGCGTCCGCCTCAGGCGCGCTACCAGGGCAGCGACGGCGTCACGCCGCGCCTGCAGCGCCTGCTGGACAGGCTGGATCCTTGCCCGGCGGTGATCCGTACCGCCGCCTGGGACGTGATCGCGTGGAACCGCGGAGCGACGCGGGTGCTGATGGACTACGCGGCCCTGGAGCCGCAACAGCGCAACGTGTTGCGCCACCTGTTCCTCGACCCACGTGCCCGCGCTGCCCAGTACGACTGGGACAGCGTGGCGCGCGCGGTGGTGGGCAGTTTCCGCGTGGAAGCCGCGCGCGCGGGCGCGGCGGCGGCGGTGCAGCCGCTGGTGGACGAGCTCTGCCGGCTCAGTCCCGAGTTTCGCGCCCTGTGGGACGAGCAGGAGCTGCCGCCATCGCGCCACGAGGCCATCAAGCACATCCGCCACCCGGTGCTGGGAAACTTCTCCTTCGAGTACTCGGCCTTCGCGGTGGACGGAAGAACCGATCTCAGCCTGGTGATCTACAACCCGGCCACGCCGCAGGACCTGCAACGCCTGCGAGAACTGCTCGGAGACTGAGCCCGCGCGCACGGCCGACTGACCACGCGCTGTGCGCTGGTATTGGGGATATTCAGGGCATTCACGGCTGCACATGTCGGTGGCTTGCTCGGCACCCATAATGGACTGCCAGTGCCGGGGTGGCCCGGCCGCGAGGCCTCGCCATGGAACCCACCGGCATGGAACCCACCGGAATTCACAGCCTGCAGCAGCGCCTGCACAACCGCCACATCCAGCTCATCGCCCTCGGAGGCGCCATCGGCACCGGCCTGTTCCTGGGCTCGGCCGGGGTGCTGGAACGGGCCGGGCCGTCCATGCTGCTGGCCTATGCCTTCGCGGGGGGCATGGTGTTCCTGATCATGCGATTCCTGGGTGAAATGCTGGTCGAGACACCGGTTTCCAGCTCCTTCAGCTATTTTGCCGACCGCTACTGGGGCCGTTTCGCCGGCTATTTCTCCGGCTGGAACACCGTGGTGCTGTATGTGCTGGTCGGAATGGTCGAGCTCAGCGCGGCGGGCAAGTTCGTGCAGTTCTGGTGGCCCGCGGTCCCGGGCTGGCTGACCGCGGCGCTGGGTCTGCTGGCGATCACGGGCCTGAACCTGGCCAGCGTGCGCGCCTATGGCGAGTCGGAGTTCTGGTTCGCCATGGTCAAGGTCGTTGCGGTGCTGTCCATGATCGGCTTCGGCATCTGGCTGCTGGTGGCGCACCAGGGCGGCCCCGGCGTGGGGCTGTCCAACCTGTGGTCGCGGGGGGGCTTCCTGCCGCATGGGGTGTCGGGAATGGTCATGTCCCTCGGCCTGGTCGCCTTCGCCTTCGGCGGCATCGAGATGATCGGCTTCGCCGCCGCCGAGACCCGTGACCCCTCCAGGGTGATCCCGAGGGCCATCAACCAGATCGTCGTTCGCGTGCTGCTGTTCTACGTGGCTTCCAGTCTGGTGCTGCTGTCGCTGTACCCGTGGCAGGGGCTGCTGCGCAAGTTGCAGGCGGGAGGCGGCACCTACAGCAGCAGTCCCTTCGCGCTGATCTTCTCCGTCCTCGGCGACCAGCTCGCCGCCAATCTGCTGAACCTGGTGATCCTCAGCGCCGCGCTGTCGGTCTACAACGGCATCGTCTATTCCACCAGTCGCCTGCTCTACGGCATGGCGCGCCAGGGCAATGCGCCCGCCTTGTTCGGCGTCGCGGACCGGCGCGGTGTGCCGGTGCGAGCCCTGGGCATGGTCTGCGTGGCCACCGCGGCCTGCGTGCTCCTGAACTACCTGATCCCCCGTAGCGTGATCGAGGTGCTGATGTCCCTGGTGACCGCGTCGCTGCTGTTGCTGTGGGGGGTGATCGTGTTCACCCACCTGCATTTTCGTCGCGCCATGCGCGAGGCAGGCGTGCGCACCGGCTTCCCGGCGCTGCTCAGCCCCTGGAGCAACTATGCATGCCTGGCCTTTCTCGGCCTGGTGGCCGCCGTGCTGCTGGTCGCCCCGCAGACCCGCGCCACGGTGCTGGCCATCCCGGTCTGGGTGCTGACGGTGTGGTTGGCCTACCTGGTGCGCGAGCGCATGCGCAGGGCGCCCGCCGTGGTGGGTGGCGGCGCCTGAGAGCTGCGCGGGAACACGCCAGTGGCCGCAGCCTCGGAGCTATGCTCGGGGCATGCGTCGAGTCGAGTCCGCCCCGAACCTGGTCATCGCCACCCTGTGGGCGGATGCGCTGAGTGCCGCAGGAATCGAGGCGCGCGTGTTCTCCCGCTACCTGTCCAGCATCGCCGGGGAGATTCCCCCCAGCGAGGCCGAACCCACCGTCTGGGTACTGGACGACCGCGACCTCGAGCGCGCCCGCCAGCTCCTGGGTGAACTGCAGCGCCCCGTGCGTGGCCCATGGTGGCGCTGCGAGGCCTGCGGCGAGCGCCACGGCCCGCAGTTCGCGCAATGCTGGAACTGCGGCGCCGCGCGCACCTAGTTCTACTCCGCCTTGGCCGTGCCCAGCACGCCGCGGCGGATCTGGTCACGTTCGATGGATTCGAACAGGGCCTTGAAATTGCCTTCCCCGAAGCCTTCGTCCGCCTTGCGCTGGATGAACTCGAAGAACACCGGGCCCAGGAGGGTCTGCGAGAAGATCTGCAGCAACAGGCGTTTGTCCCCGCCGGCGGTGGAACCGTCGAGCAGGATGCCTCGCGCGCGCAGTTCGGCCACGGGTTCGCCATGCCCGGGCAGGCGCTCCTCGAGCATTTCGTAGTAGATCTCGTTGGGCGCGCTCATCAGCGGCACGCCGCTGGCGCGCAGTGCGTCGACCGTGGCGACCAGATCCTCGGTGAGCAGCGCCACGTGCTGGATGCCCTCGCCGTTGAACTGCATCAGGAACTCCTCGATCTGACCATTGCCGCCGGCCTCCTCGTTGAGGGGAATGCGGATGCGCCCGTCCGGGGCGGACATGGCCCGGCTGGTCAGGCCGGTGTACTCACCCTTGATGTCGAAGTAGCGGATTTCCCGGAAGTTGAAGATCTTCTCGTAGAACCCGGCCCAGAAGGCCATTCGCCCCCGGTAGACGTTGTGGGTGAGGTGGTCGATGAGCTTCAGCCCATGTCCTCGCGGGTGGCGATCGCAGCCATCGACCCATTCGAAGTCGATGTCGTAGATGCTCCTGCCGTCCTCGAAACGGTCGATCAGGTACAGCGGCGCCCCGCCGATACCCTTGATGGCCGGAAGGCGCAGCTCCATCGGCCCCGTCGGGATCTCCAGGGGCTGCGCCCCCAGGTCCAGCGCGCGTGCATAGGCCTTGTGCGCGTCGCGCACCCTGAAGGCCAGGCCGCAGGCGCTGGGACCATGCTCCGCCGCGAAGTAGGCGGCGAGGCTGCGAGGTTCGCGGTTGACGATGAAATTGATGTCGCCCTGGCGCCAGAGCTCCACATCCTTGCTGCGATGGCGGGCCACGCGTGTGAACCCCATGTTCTGGAACAGGGGTTCGAGCACGCCGGGAGTGGGGGAGGCGAATTCGACGAACTCAAATCCGCACAATCCCATGGGATTGTCGAACAGATCAGGCATTGCAGGCTCCTGCAAGGGTTCAAGGAAGTCGTGCACGTGCCGCGCGCTCGCGCGGCACGGGGAATCAGCGCGCTGCCCGAGGGGGCGCGCCCGGCCTGCCACGCACGCTGCGCGCCAGGTGGATTCCGACGATCAAGGCCTGAATGCTCATGAATTCCTTATGCGACCAGCGCCGAGATTACCACTGACCGAAAAACACCCCCGCCCGCTTGTGCGCCCCCGTTCCGCGCTCGACCATCTCGTCGCTGATCGTGGTGCGCCGCTTGCGGCGGGCCAGCCAGTCGAGCAGACGCGAGCGCATGGCCTCGCGCACCGACTCGGTCGAGGCCTCGCGCCCCAGGTCGACCATTTCCTGCGGGTCTGCCTGCAGGTCGTACAGCTGTTCGGCTTCGTCCAGCCAGTACACGTAGCGCCAGCGCCCGTCGCGACAGGAGAACCCCTTCGCGTTTTGCGGGCTCTTGCCCAGCAGGCGCCGCGCGTCCTTGAAACTGTAGTCGAGTTCCGAAAACACCGCGTCCCGCCATGCCGGGGGCTGCTGTCCCGCATCGAACAGCAGCTCCTGCAGGCAGCGCCCCTCGATGCGATGCTGCGGGATCTGCAGTCCCAGCGCCCGCAGGACGGTCGGCACGATGTCCACGCTTTCCACCATGCGCGCTTCCACCCGGCCCCGGCTGAGGTCGGCCTCGGGCGAGGGGTCCACGACGATCAGCGGCACGCGCTGGATCATGTCGTAGAACAGCTCCTTCTCGCCCAGCCAGTGGTCGCCCAGAAAATCGCCATGGTCGGAGCACAGGATGATCATCGTGTCGTGCAGCACGCCCAGGCGGTCCATGTGTTCGAACAGCCGCCCCAGATGGGTGTCGAGCTGCTCGATCAGTCCCTGGTAGGCCGGGCGCACCACGCGCACGCATTCGTCCAGCGAGAAGCTTCGGCTTTCCTCGCTGGCTCGATAGGCGGCCAGCACCGGGTGGGCGTCGCGCAGTTCCTGCCGGGTGCGCAGCACCGGCAGGCACTGGTCGGCCGTGTAGGCGGCGTGGTAGGGGGCGGGTGCCATGTAGGGCCAGTGTGGCTTGACATAGCTCAGGTGGAGCACCCAGGGGCGCTCGCCCATGTTCCCGATGAAGCGCATGGCCTGGTCGGTCATGTACGCGGTCTCGGAATGCTCCTCGCGCACCCGCGCCGGAAGGTGTACGTTGCGCATGTGCCAGCCCGAGCACACCCGACCCTGGGCGTCGAGCGCGGAGATCACGTAGTCGGTCCACGGATCGGCGCTGTCGTAGCCATGCGCGCGCAGGAAGGCCGGGTAGCCCGATTCGTCGCCGGGAGCGTGGTGGCCGTCGTAGCGGTCGAGCTCGCTGAAGCCCCCGCGCTCGAGCAGGTGGCCGAGTTCGCTGTTCCCGTCCAGCTGCAGCCGGCGCAGGCCCTCATGGTCGGGCATCACATGGGTCTTCCCGGCCAGCGCCAGCTCCATCCCGGCGCCGCGCAGGTACTCGCCCAGCGTGAGCTCGCCCACCGACAGCGGAACGCGGTTCCAGGTGGCACCGTGGCTGGCGACGTAGCGCCCGGTGTAATAGCTCATGCGCGAGGGGCCGCACACGCCGGAATTGACGTAGGCCTGGTCGAAGCGCACGCCGCGCCGAGCCAGCGCATCGATGCTGGGGGTGCGGATGTAGGGGTGGCCGTAGCAGCCCAGGTGATCCCGGCGCAGCTGGTCGGCCATGATGAACAGGACGTTGCGGACCACCGTCGGCTCCGTTGCGTTTCTGGACCTTGGGGCGTAGCGCGGCAGCGCGCCTACCCCGTTGCGGATTCCTCTGCCTGCCGGGGGCCGATGACCCGCGCCAGGAAGGCACGGGTACGTTCCTGGCTGGGGCGTACCAGGATGTCCTGCGGCGGGCCCTGCTCGACGATCACGCCGCCATCCATGAACGCCACGCGGTGACCCACGTCGCGCGCGAAGCCGATCTCGTGCGTGACCACGATCATGGTCATGCCTTCGTCGGCGAGCTGGCGCATCACCGCCAGCACCTCGTCGACCAGCTCGGGGTCCAGTGCCGAGGTGGGCTCGTCGAACAGCATCAGCTTGGGCTGCATGGCCAGCGCGCGTGCGATGGCGATGCGCTGCTGCTGGCCGCCGGAGAGCTGGCCCGGATAGGCATGCGCCTTGGCCAGAAGACCCACGCGCTCCAGCAGTTCCAGCGCCCGTCGGCGGGCCTGGTCGACCGGCTGGCGGCGCACGTGCACCGGCGCTTCCATGATGTTCTGCAGCGCGGTCATGTGCGGGAACAGATTGAAGCGCTGGAACACCATGCCGATGTCGGCGCGCTGGCGGCAGACCTCGCCCTCGGACAGTTCGTACAGGCGCCCGTTGTGCGCGCGGCAGCCGATCAGCGCTCCGTCCACCCGGATGGCGCCTGCCTGGATGGTCTCGAGATGGTTGATGCAGCGCAGGAAGGTGCTCTTGCCCGAGCCCGACGGACCGATCAGGCATACCACCTCCCCGGCGGCCACGTCGAGGTCGATGCCTTTGAGCACCTCCAGGTGCCCGTAGCTCTTGCGCACGCCCCGCGCCTGCACCATGGGGCGCGCGGCGGCAGATTCATCCGGCTTCATGCGGGCTCCGGTGCGCGCGACCCAGCCGGCGTTCCAGCACATGCTGGCCCGCGCCGGCCACGGTCGTGACCAGCAGGTACCAGAAGGTGGCCACCAGCATCAGCTCGATGGTGTGCAGATTGGCCGAGGAGATGTTCTCCGCCGCCGTCAGCAGGTCTCCGCCGGAGATCACCGATACCAGCGAGGTGGCCTTGAGCAGGGAGATGAACTGGTTGCCCGCCGGCGGCACGATCACCCGCAGCGCCTGCGGCAGGATGATGCGCCTCAGCGCCAGGCCGCGGCGCATGCCCAGGGCCGTCGAGGCCTCGTACTGTCCGCGATCCACCGACAGCAGCCCGGCACGCACCACCTCGGCCATGTAGGCCGCTTCGTTCAGGCCTAGCGCCACGATCGAGGCAACGAAAGGCGTGAGCACGGCGTTGGTGGAGAAGGGTCCCAGGTGCGGGAACAGCAGCGCCAGGTTGCCCCACACGATGATCTGTACCAGCAGCGGGGTGCCGCGCAGCAGCCAGACGTACAGACGGCTGCCCATGCGCAGCACCCAGCTGCCGGACATCAGCCCCACCGCCAGCAGGGTGCCCAGCATGAGCCCGACCAGCTCGGAGATCAGCGCGATCAGCAGGGTCGTGCGCAGTCCGGCGAGAATGGCCGGCGCGAACTGGTAGCGCGCGATCGCGGCGTGGTCGATGTTGGGGTTGCGCCAGACCGAAACCGCCAGCAGCACGAAGGCGGCCGCGGCGACGGTGCTGGCGATCCACAGCCCGGGGCGGCGCAGGGGCACCACCCGCATGCGGGCGACGTCGATGGGTTCCATCATGCTGCGCGCCGCCTTGCCGTCCCGCCGCCCCCGTGCCTCGCCGTCGCGGGAATTCAGGTCTTCGACCCGGCGTCGATGGCTGCGGATTTCACGGCGCCGCCCTGCACGCCATATTTACGCAGCACCTTCAGGTAGCTGCCGTCGTCGATGGTGGCCTGCAGGGCCTTTTGCAACTGGTCTCGCAGCTTGGGCTGATCCTTGGGCACCGCGATGCCCAGCGGAACCTGCTGATACTCGGGGCCGGCAACGTCGAACAGCTTGCCGCCGTCGGCCGTCCTGGCCAGGTATGCCATCACCGGGGAGTTGCCGAAGAACGCCGCGACGCGGCCTGTCTGCACCTGCAGACGGGCGTCGGCCGGCTGGGCGTATTGCAGGTTCGTCACCGCGGGCTTGCCGTGCGCGGCGCACCAGGCGTCGGCCTGCCTGACCAGGTCGATCTGGATCGAACCCTGCACCGTGGACACGGTCTTGCCGCACAGGCTGTGCAGGTCCGAGACATGCTGGGGATTGCCCTTGCGCACCAACAGCCGGGTGCCGAGGTTGAAGAAATCGACGAAGTCCACCAGCTTCTCGCGCTGCGCCGTGTCGTTCATCATCGTGAAGGCCACGTCGATCTGGTGGGACTGCATCGCCGGGAACAGGTTCGGAAAGGCCTCGGGCTTGAACGTGATCGGCGCCGGCAGGTGGGCGCTCATCGCCGCGGCCAGGTCGACGATGACCCCCTGCAAGGTCTTGCCGTCGTCCGCGTAGGCAATCATCGGCGGGCTGTTGGTGATGCTGCCCGCGACGACGGGGCCGGCCGCCAGGGCGGCGCCCGCGTGCCAGGCGCCGAGGCCCAACAGCGAGGCGGCCAGGGCCGCGCGAAGTGTTCCGGGTTGCTTCATGGTCTGGTCTCCTCCTGTGGCCTCGGTCAGAGCCGTGCAGCGTCACCCGCCAGCCCCATGCCGGACGATTCTAGGGAGGACTCATGCGTTGTTCGAATCAATCCCGGAAATACATCAGGGTCGGCAAGGAACGGGACCGACTCGATTCCATGGGGAAGACAGTCGTGCTGAAATATCGCCCGAGTCTCCGCGGCCGCGGAGGCAGCTCCTCGTGCAAGCCATGTCCCCCGAGATCCGCCGACTGCGAAATCCCGAGAACCTGGATGAACTGCTGAACTACCGCCTGTTCCGGCTGTACGCGTCGGCGACTTCCCCGGTCACACGCCTGATGGAGGGCAAATGGGGCATCTCCCGCCGGGAGTGGCGACTGCTCGCCGTGCTGGCCGCGGTGGGTCGGGCCTCGCCGTCGGAGCTGGCCGAGCGCTCGCACCTGGATCGCCCACGCACCTCGCGCGCCATCGCCAGCCTGGTGGGCAAGGAATTGGCGCAACGCGCGGTCACTGCCGACGACGCGCGCAGGGCCTCGGTGTCGCTGACCCCGGCGGGGCGCGCGCTGTTCGAGGAAGTGTTTCCGCAGATCGCCCGACTCAACGCGCGCCTGCTCGAGGCCATCGATGACGAGCTGGTGCTGGCGCTGGACCGGGCGCTGAGCGCGCTGACCGTGCGCGCCGATGAGCTGGGAGCCAGTACCGAGCCGGAGGTGCGCGCCAATCGTCGCGCCGGCGGCTCTCGGCGCGTGCGGCCGATTCCTGGGGGGGGGTATTGACGGCCCCCTCCGTCGCGGGGGGCGACCCCCGCTCCGTCCCCCCGAGGGGGACGCACCCCGCCTTGGGGCGGCCCTGCGGCGGGTGTGCTCTCGGCAGCGGGGCGGGGTGCAGGAAGGGGGCGCCTTGGGCGGGGCGGGGGACGCACTCCGCGTTGGGGCGGCCCTGGGGCGGCCCTGGGGCGGGGCGGGCTGATTACACGCGGCCCTTGTACTCGCCGGTGCGGGTGTCGATCTCGATCTTGTCGCCGATGGCCACGAAGATGGGCACGGGGATTTCCGCACCGGTGGAGATCTTGGCCGGCTTGAGCACCTTGCCGGACGTGTCGCCCTTGACGGCGGGCTCGGTGTACATCACCTCTCGCACCACGGTGGTGGGCATTTCCACCGAGATCGCCTTGCCGTCGTAGAACACCACCTCCACCGGCATGCCGTCTTCCAGGTACAGCAGCGCATCGCCGAGGTTGTCCTTTTCCACCTCGTACTGGTTGTACTCGGTGTCCATGAACACGTACATGGGATCGGCGAAGTACGAGTAGGTGCACTCCTTGCGCTCGAGCACGATCGGATCGAGCTTGTCGTCGGCCTTGTACACGAGTTCGGTGCCCCCGCTGGTCAGCAGGTTCTTGAGCTTCATCTTCACCGTCGCGGCATTGCGCCCGCCTCGGCTGTACTCGGTCCTCTGCACGACCATCGGATCCTTGCCGACCATGATCACATTGCCGGCGCGGATTTCTTGAGCGAGTTTCATAGACTTTGAATAAGTTCCGGGAAAAGTCAATCGATGATTTTAACAGGCCGCCGGATTTCGCATCTCGGTCGCGCGCGCAGGGTCCTGCGCGGGAGCCACGCCCAGGGCCTGCAGCAGTTGCTGCGCCAGGTCCGGCTGCGTGGCCAGGCGCTCGCACCAGGAACGCGCATGGGCACGGATGGCGGGCAGCGCCGCGCAGAAGGAGTGCCAGGCGGGCACCAGCTCCCCGCCGTCGTTCCAGGCCTCCGACATCGCGGTGACGGCCTCGCGCACGGCAGGATCCGCCTCCCGCAGGTAGCGGTGCAGGAAGGCGTCGATCTTGTCCAGGTGCGCCTGGTCCTGCTGCGGGTAGGCGTGCCAGACCATGGGGCGTGCCGCCCATTGCGCGCGCACGAAGGAGTCCTCGCCGCGCACGATGCACACGTCGGCCGACCACAGCAATTCATCGAAGCGCTCCTGCGGCACGAAGGGCAGGGCGCACAGGGTGAGGCTGCCGCGCACGGTGCTCTGGCCGGTGGCCAGTTGCATGTGCAGCCAGGCGTCGACCTCGGCGCGCATGGGCCCCGGGCAGATCCACAGCGTGGTGGGGCGGCTGGCCGAGGCCATGGCCTGCAGCCAGCCCGCCACGCCGGCGCGCGCGTAGCTGAACAGCAGGACCGTCAAGGCGTGTTCCGGCGGTGGAGGCAGACCCAGCGAGCGCAGTGCGATGCGCCGCGCGCTGGGCAGGCGCTCCCAGGATGCGCGGCGCGCCAGCAAGTCGCGCTCGCGCAACAGCCCGCCGGTGCCGGCGCCGAAACCGGGGAAGAAAAACAGCTTGTTGATGCCGCCGGGCTGCGGCGAGGGGCGCAGGTGCGCGCCCTCCACCCAGGCCTCGGCGCTGAGGTGCTCCAGGTTCACCCAGCGCACCCGGCGCGCGCCCAGGCGCTGGATGCGCTCGATGAAACCCGGCAGCAGGTGGCAGCCGAACATTTCGACCACCACGTCGGCGGGGTCGAGTTGCTGCTGGCGCGACCACGGCAGAATACTGACCGAGTCGATGGTTTGCTGGCCCATGCGCGGCTGGATCTGCGGGCAGATCGCTGCGAAGGTGTTCAAATCGTCGACGAACAGCCGGACGATGCAGCCGTGCTCGTGCGCCAGCTGCTTCGCCAGGCGCCACGCCACGCCGATGTCGCCGAAATTGTCCACGACATGGCAAAACAGATCGCAGTTCAGGGGATGGTTCATCACAAGCAATCCACGGAAGGCCGCGTGCCCGGCACCAGCGCCGCGGAACCCGCAGCGCCATCCGGACATCCGGTGTACGACCCCCATTGTCGCCGTTGTTCCCGCCTGGCGGGGTTCCGCGACGAGGTGCGCCAGCGATACCCCACCTACGCCTGCCTGCCCGTGCCCTCCTTCGGGCCGCTGTCGGCGCGCCTGCTGGTGGTCGGACTGGCCCCGGGGCTGCACGGCGCCAATGCGAGCAATCGCCCGTTCACGGGCGACGGCGCCGGCCCCTTGCTCTACGCCACGCTGAGCGGGCTGGGGCTGGCTTCGCGCGAGCCCCCGGTGCTGCAGGGCGATCCGCCCGCCAGCCTTCGCGCCGACGACGGCATGCGCATGCTGGACTGCCGCATCTGCAACAGCGTGAAATGCCTTCCTCCCGGCAACAAGCCACTGCCCGCGGAAGTGCGCGAATGCAATGCCTACCTGCGCGCCGAGCTGCAGGCGATGCCCAGCCTGTCCGTGGTGCTGGCGCTGGGCACGGTGGCCCATGGCGCGGTGCTGCAGGCCCTCGGGCTGAAGGCCTCCTCGGCCCGCTTCGCCCACGGCGCGCGCCACGAGCTGGGCCGGCTGCGCCTGTACGACAGCTACCACTGCAGCCGCTACAACCAGAACACCGGGCGCCTGACCGCGCAGATGTTCCGGGACGTGTTCGAGCGCGCCGCCGCCGAGGCGCGTGCCGCGGAAGCCTGAGATGAGCGCCGACGACGCACTGGCACGCCAGGTGGCCGCGCTGCCCCACCTGCCCGGGGTGTACCGGTACTTCGCGGCCGATGGCACGCTGCTCTACGTGGGCAAGGCACGCGACCTGAGAAAGCGCGTGTCCAGCTACTTCCAGAAGGATCACGGCGGAACGCGCATCGGCCACATGGTGTCGCGCATCGAGCGCATGGAGACCACGGTCACCGCCTCCGAGGCGGAGGCCCTGCTGCTCGAGAACAACCTCATCAAGACCCTGAATCCGCGGTTCAACATCCTGTTCCGCGACGACAAGTCCTACCCCTACCTCAAGCTCGGCACCAGCCACGACTACCCCCGCATGGCGTATTTCCGGGGTGCGGTCGACCGTCGCAACCGCTATTTCGGCCCCTATCCCAGCGCCTGGGCGGTCAAGGAAAGCATCACCGTGCTGCAGAAGGTGTTCCGCCTGCGCACCTGCGAGGACACCGTGTTCGCCAACCGCAGCCGGCCCTGTCTGCTGCACCAGATCCAGCGCTGCTCGGGCCCCTGCGTGGGCTTGATTTCCGTGCAGGACTACTCCGCCGACGTCGAGGCCGCCACGCGCTTCCTGCGCGGCGAGCACGACAGCGTGCTGCGTGAGCTGCAGCAGCGCATGGAGCAACTGTCCTCCGAGCTGCGCTTCGAGGAGGCCGCGGTGCTGCGCGACCAGATCGGCGCGCTGTCCAGGGTGCTGCAGCAACAGAGCATGGAGGTCGACGCCGACCAGGACGCAGACATCCTCGCCGTGGCCGTGCAGGGCACGCGCGCCTGCGTGAACCTGGCCATGGTGCGCGGCGGACGCCATCTCGGCGATCGTGCCTACTACCCCAGCCAGCTGGCCGGGCTGGACGAAGCTCCCGAAGGTCTTTCGCCCGAACAGGCCGTGCTCGAGGCCTTCGTCGCGCAGCACTACCTCGACCTGCCGCTGCCGCCCGTGCTGGTCAGCTGCTGCGCGCTGCAGTCCGAGCTGGTCGAGGCGCTGGAAGAGCATCGAGGCCAGCGCTGCCGCGTGGTCGTCCATCCCCGCGGCACGCGCCGGCGCTGGCTCGAGCAGGCCGAACAGGGTGCTCGCCTCGCCCTGGCGCGGCTGCTGGCCGACGAGGGCGCGCAGCATCTGCGCACCGATGCGCTGGTCCAGGCGCTGGGCCTGCAACTCGACGACCTGGCCTCGTTGAGCGTGGAATGCTTCGACATCAGCCACACCGCCGGCGAGGCCACGCAAGGCTCCTGCGTGGTGTTCCACCAGCATGCGATGCAACCCTCGCGCTACCGACGCTACACGGTGGAGGGTATCACCCCCGGGGACGATTACGCCGCCATGCGCCAGGTGTTGACCCGGCGTTATTCCCGCGTCGCAGAGAACAGCGGCGAAGGCCTGCCCGACGTGGTGCTCATCGACGGCGGGCGCGGCCAGGTGGGGGTGGCCCGATCGGTGTTCGAGGAACTGGGCCTGGACATCGCCCGCATCGTCGGCGTGGAAAAAGGGGAAGGCCGCAAGGTCGGGCTGGAGGAACTGGTGTTCGCCGACCAGCGCCCCAAGCTCAGCCTGCCACCCGACAGCCCGGCGCTGCTGCTGGTTGCGCAGATCCGCGACGAGGCCCACCGCTTCGCCATCACCGGGATGCGCGCGCGGCGCGCCAAGGCGCGCACCGGGGGCTCTCGCCTGGAGGACATCGCCGGAATCGGCCCGAAGCGGCGCTCGCGCCTGCTGAGCCGCTTCGGCGGCCTGCGCGGCGTCGAGCAGGCCAGCGTGGAGGATCTGATGAGCGTCGAGGGCATCTCGCGCGAACTTGCGCAGGCCATCTACTCGGCGCTGCATTGATCCGGGACGGCGGGGCGGATGCCGGGCTTGCCCCCATGGGGCGCTTGGCCCGGCGATGGAATAATGCTGTGCACCATGAACGTGCCGACTCTGCTGACCTGGCTGCGCGTGGCGGCCATTCCGCTGGTCGTCGGCGTCTATGCGCTCCCCCTGCACTGGCTGAGCCTGCCCGAGCGCAACCTCGGCGCCGCGCTGCTGTTCGTGCTGGCGGGTCTGACCGACTGGTTCGACGGATTCCTGGCGCGGCGCTGGAACCAGACCTCCGCCTTCGGCGCCTTCCTCGACCCGGTGGCCGACAAGCTCATGGTCTCGGCGGCGTTGCTGGTGTTGCTGCAACTGGGGCGCATCGGCTCGCTGGTGGCGCTGATCATCATCGGTCGCGAGATCGCCATCTCCGCGCTGCGCGAGTGGATGGCCCGCATCGGCAGGTCGCGTGCGGTGGCGGTGAACTGGCTGGGCAAGGTCAAGACCGCCACCCAGATGGTGGCCATTCCCCTGCTGCTGTACGACGGGCGTCTGTTCGGCGTGCTGCCGACGGCCTGGTGGGGCGGCTGGCTGCTGGACGTGGCCGCCGCGCTGACCCTGTGGTCCATGCTGTATTACTTCAAGCTCGCGCTGGCGGGCATCAAACTCTCCGACTGAGGACCCCATGAGCCTGGAATCGCCTTCCTCCGCCTCGCCCGCCCGGGCGCGCCCCTGGCGCATCGCCGTGATCCCCGGCGACGGCATCGGCCAGGAGGTCATGCCCGAGGGCCTGCGCGTGCTGCAGGCCGCAGCCGCGCGCTTCGGCATCCCCCTGCACCTGGAAGAGTTCGACTTCGCCTCCTGCGACTATTACCTGCGCCATGGCAGCATGCTGCCCGGGAACTGGGAGCAACTGCTGGGCGACTTCGACGCCATCCTGTTCGGCGCCGTCGGCTGGCCCGACAAGGTGCCTGACCACATTTCCCTGTGGGGCTCGCTGCTGCAGTTCCGCCGCGTGTTCGACCAGTACGTGAACCTGCGCCCGGCGCGCCTGATGCCCGGCGTGCGCTCGCCGCTGGCGGGGCGCGGTCCCGGCGACATCGACCTGCTGATCGTGCGCGAGAACACCGAAGGCGAGTACTCCGACTCCGGCGGGCGCATGTTCGCCGGCACCGACCGGGAAATGGTGGTGCAGGACACCATCATGACCCGCGTCGGCGTGGACCGCGTGCTGCATTTCGCCTTCGAGCAGGCCGAGCGCCGCCCGCGGCGCCTGCTGAGCTCGGCCACCAAGTCGAATGGCATCTCCATCACCATGCCCTACTGGGACGAGAGGGTGCGGGCGGTCGCCCAGGCGCACGAACAGGTGCGCTGGAACCAGTTCCACATCGACGCGCTGTGCGCGCGCCTGGTGCAGCGCCCGCAGGATTTCGACGTGATCGTCGGCTCCAACCTGTTCGGGGACATCATCAGCGACCTTGCGCCGGCCCTTTGCGGGACCCTGGGCATCGGCCCTTCGGCCAACCTCAACCCCACGCGCAGCGCTCCGTCCCTGTTCGAGCCCGTGCACGGCTCGGCGCCGGACATCGCCGGAAAGGGCCTGGCCAATCCGATCGGGCAGATCTGGTGCGCCGCGATGATGCTGGACTTTTTCGGCCATCGCGACGCGCATGACGCCATGCTGGGCGCCATCGAAGCCGCGCTGCAGCCCGACTCCCAGGCACCGCGGACACCCGACCTCGGGGGCACGGCCAGTACCCGCGATCTCGGCGAGGCCATCGCCGCCCAGGTGGCGAGCGCCTGAGCCCGGTGCGCCCGCCGCTGCGGGTCCGGGCCCGCGGCTTGGGCGCCACGCGGCTCGCGCGCTCGCGGTTCCCTTGATTGACACGCGCAGCGGCGCTCGCTCTAATGCGTGGGCTGGCGCTGCAAGCCTTGAAATCCGCGGCGCTCGGGGTGATCGCGGCGATGCGGGCAGGGCTTCGACGGACCTCTGGTCCGGTTCGGATTCCGGCCTTCGGGTCTACGCGCAGGGTCCCCGGGCGCAACGGTTCATCACCGGCCTGGGGCGTATGCGCAATTCTCCGGAGGCATCGCGACGTGTCCGCGGGCGGGCGCAAAGGCCGTGGCGTCGTGTCGTCGTCAACTCGTTCAACCACACCATCCTCATGCAGGGGGCCAGAGTGAATAAAACAGAACTGATCGAACACATCGCGAAGAAGAGCGATATTTCCAAGGCCGCGGCCGCACGCGCCCTGGATTCGATGATCGAAGGCGTCAAGGTCACCCTGAAGAAGGGCGGCAGCGTCACGCTGATCGGTTTCGGCACCTTCGCCGTGACCAAGCGCCCGGCGCGTACCGGCCGCAACCCCCGCACCGGCGCGACCATCAAGATCAAGGCCGCCAAGGTGCCGAAGTTCCGCGCCGGCAAGGGCCTGAAGGACGCCCTGAACTGATGCACTAAACTGCGCGCCAGGCTCGCGCGGTTTGCCGGAGCACGTTCGGGTGCTTAGCTCAGTTGGTAGAGCGGCGCCCTTACAAGGCGTAGGTCGGGGGTTCGAACCCCTCAGCACCCACCACCCGCAGGCCGCGCCCCACGCTGGGGCACACGAAGGCGAACCTCGGTTCGCCTTTTGTTTTGGTGCCTCCCGATTCCGCTTCCCGTGCGCCCGGCCACCCTGCCGGAACTGCCCCTAGTCGCCATGTTCGAATTCGTCCGCAAGCACAACAAGCTCCTGCAGGTCGTGCTGTTCCTGCTGATCTTCCCTTCCTTCGTGCTGTTCGGCATCCAGGGCTACAACCATTTCACGGGCGACGGAAACCTTGCGGCCAAGGTCGACGGCATTCCGATTTCGCGTGAGCAACTCGACGCAGCCGAGCGCGACCAGGTGGCGCGCATGCAGCAGGCGCTGGGCGGCAACGCCGACGCTGCCGCGCTGGACACCCCGCAGATGCGCCTGCGCACCCTGGACGCCATGGTGCGCGAGGCCCTGCTGCAGGTGGCCGTGAACAAGCAGCACCTGCAGGTCGACGACAGCGCGCTGCAGCAAGCCATCCTGCAGATTCCCCAGGTCGCCGCGCTGCGCAACAAGGACGGCACCTTCGATGTCGCCGCCTTTCGCAAGCTGATCCAGGAGCAGGGCATGACCACCGGCCAGTTCGAGGCCAGCGTGCGCGCGCAGCTTCTGCTGCAGCAGGCACAGGGCGGGCTGGCCGACAATGCGCTGGGCAGCCGCAAGGTCGCGGCCCAGCTGATCGACTGGCGCACCCAGACCCGCAGCGTCCGTCTGGCCCAGTTCCAGGCGGCTGATTTCGAAAAGGACCTGAATCCCGACGCCGCGCAGGTGCAGGCCTACTACAAGGCCCACGGCGACCAGTTCCGTGTGCCCGAGAAGGCCACGATCCAGTACGTCGTGTTCAGCGCGGCCCAGCTCCAGGCCGGCGTGCAGGTCACGGCGCAGCAGGAGCAGAGCTACTACGACGCGCACAAGAGCGAGTTCAACAGCCCCGAGCAGCGCCGTGCCAGCCATATCCTGATCACCCTGCCGCCCCAGCCCACGCCGGCGCAGGTGGCGCAGGCCCAGGCCAGGGCCGAGGCCATCGCCGCCCAACTGCGCAAGAACCCGGCGGAGTTCGCCCAGCTCGCCCGCAAGGATTCCCAGGACCCCGGCACCGCCGCTTCCGGCGGTGACCTGGGCTGGTTCACGCCCGACGCCATGGTCAAGCCGGTGGCCGACGCCGTGTTCGGACTGCACAAGGTCGGCCAGATCGCAGGGCCCGTGCGCTCCCAGTTCGGGTTCCACGTGGTGGAACTCACGGGGATCCGCCCCGCCGAAACCAAGACCCTGGCGCAGGCCCGCCCGGAGATCGATGCCGCGCTGCGCAAGCAGCAGGCCGACAAGCTGTTCCGCGATGCCTCGGACAAGTTCAGCTCGATGGTCTACGAGGACAGCCGCAGCTATGACAAGGTGGCCGCAAAACTGCATCTGCAGGTGCAGACCGCCACCGACGTGACCGAGCAGCCGCGCAGCGGCGACGCCTCCACCGATCCGCTGGCCAGCCCGGCCTTCGTCAAGGCCCTGTTCGGCAAGCTCAGCGTGCGCGACAGGCGCAACATCCCGGCGGTGCAGATCGCCCCCGATGTGCTGGCCTCGGGGCGTATCGTCCAGCTGCAGCCCGCCACCACGCTGAGTTTCGCGCAGGCGCAGGACCGAGCGCGCCAGATGCTCGTGCAGCAGATGGCCGCCCAACGCGCGATCCAGGCCGGCGAGCAGGCCCTGGCGCAGGCGCGCGCCGGCAAGGCCCAGCCCCAGTGGGGACCGACCCAGCAGCTGTCGCTGGCGCAGGCGCAGGGCAGCGCCGTGCCCCAGGCCGTGCTCCAGGCCGTGTTCCGAGCCAACCCCGACAAGCTGCCGCAACTGCTGGGCGTGACCCTTCCCGGTCAAGGCTACGCGCTCGTCAGCGTCGACGCCGTGACCCACGCCAAGCCCAGCGCGGAGGAACTCAGCGCGCAGCAGGCCACCCTGAACCAGATCCTTGGCCAAGCCTACGAACAGGCCTATGTGGACTCCCTCAAGAAAGAGTACGGCGTCAAGATCCTCTACAAACCCGGCGAGGCCACTTCCGGCTGAGCCGGGAACATGCCTATAATGGTGGGCTTTCCCGTGGTGGCTGTAGCTCAGTTGGTAGAGTCCAGGATTGTGATTCCTGTTGTCGTGGGTTCGAGTCCCATCAGCCACCCCACCCGATGCTAGAAGTGGGCACCCGAGCGGTGCCCATTTTTTTGCCCGCCGCGGCCGCCAGCAGCGCGGCGTTGCGGCCCTGCATGCGAACCACCTCGGCGGCGAAGGTGATCGCACTGAGGACCGCGATGTCGTCGGCCGAGCTTATCCAGAGCCCATCGCTCGCCACATTGCGAGCCATTGGCGCGTTGCAGTTGATCGCTTGCCTCAGCTTGCTGGCGGGATATAGCCCAGGGTTTCATGCGTCGCTGGTTGTCGATTTTCGCGACCGGCCCGCGTATGCTGCCGTGCATGGTTGACGATGCGATGCGCGCAGAGGCTCTACGTGTGGCTGCTTTCAGCCACGTGCGCCGACTCCTGGCTGTGCGGGACCAATTGTCGGCTGGCGATCTGACGGACGGGTTCACGTTCGAAGGGGTGCGGTACCCCTTGGTCAACCCGCAGCGTGGGATCTTCAAACCTCGGCAGATGCGCAACCTGCTCTCGATTCGCACGGTTTTCCCCAAGCGAGGCGGGAAAGTCTGGTACGACGACCAGCGGGACGTCCATCGCCAGATATACGACGGCGAAGATGCCGTCGACTACGCCTTCATGGGTACCAACCCCGACGCAGCCGAGAATCGATGGCTGCGTGAAGCGATGGAACAGCAGGTGCCGATCATCTATTTTCTGGGTGTCTCACCGGGGCGCTACCAAGCAATCATTCCAACATTCATTGTGGACTGGGACGCGCGCGCGGCACGTGTGCGCGTCGTCTTTGGGGATGAGACCGCGGTCGCAGCCCCGGTGTCGGCTGTCCATTCTCCCGAGCGTCGATATGCACTGCAGATGGTGCAGCGACGCCTGCATCAGGCTACGTTTCGCGATGCCGTCATCACAGCCTATCGAGGGCGGTGTGCCCTGTCGGGACTGCCTGAACCTCTGCTTCTCGATGCCGCGCACATTATTTCCGACACGGACGAACGCCTCGGCCAGCCCGTCGTATCGAATGGCATCCCTCTATCGAAGATTCACCATGCCGCGTTCGATGCTCATTTGCTCGGTATCGATCCAGACTTCCAGGTACACGTCTCGCAGCGCCTGCTGTCTCAGCACGACGGCCCGATACTCGAGGCCCTGAAAAATCTGCAGGGCCGGTTGCTGCACCTACCGCAGCGCGTTCAAGATCGACCCGACCGAGATCGGCTTGCTGCACGTTTTGCACAGTTCAGGAACGCGGCGTGAGGTCGCCCCAACGCCATCAGGGCGACCGCCGCTCCGTCCCACGTTGAAGCGCGGTGAATTCCACGGCCTCCCGCAGTCTCGAGAATAGCCTTGGCCATCGCATCTCGCCCTGGAGCTCGCTCGGAGCCAGCAGCTTCATGGCCTGCGAGTCGAGCCCGCTTTGCGCGGCAGCCCAGTACTCCCAGCGCCCGCCGGATTTCTCGGCCTTCATGTGCGACGCGAACACACAGCCCTTGCCACGCGGCAGCGGGTTTGGCAGGTGGCAGACATACGGGGCGCTCAGGCGTGCTCTTCACGGCGATGCACGCGCCGCTCGATTTCGCCCCGGGAAGGCAGGGTCTTCAAGTCATAGTTGGCCTGCAAGGCCAGCCATGACGAGGCATCGCCGCCAAAGTAGCGGGCCAGG
>JAKBBP010000004.1 GCA_021808445.1 Pseudomonadota bacterium | reverse complement strand
ATCAAGGACTGCTCCGCCTGGATCCTGTCCCCGGCCTTGACCAGCAGCTCGATCACCTCCACATCCTTGAAGTCCCCGATGTCGGGAACCTTCACCTGCATCTGCGCCATTGCGTGTCTCCGTGTTCCTGGCTGTTGGTTCCTCGCCGCGCCTCAGGCCAGCAGCGGGTTGATGCGCTCCACGTCGATCCCGTAGCGCTGGATCGCCTCGGCCGCCTTCGACGCGTCGAGCTTGCCCTCGTCGGCCAGGCTGCGCAGGGCGGCCAGGACCACGAAGTGACGATCGACCTCGAAATGCCGCCGCAGCTTGGTGCGGGTGTCCGAACGCCCGAAGCCGTCGGTGCCGAGCACGCGGTAGTCGCGACCTGCGGGCAGGAAGGGACGGATCTGTTCGGCGAACATGCGCACATAGTCCGTGGAGGCGATCACCGGCCCCTCGTGCGACTCCAGCTGACGGGCCACGAAGCTCTTGCGCTGCGTCTCCCGCGGGTGCAGCAGGTTCCAGCGCTCGCAGTCGCGCCCCTCGCGTGCCAGCTCGTTGAAACTCGGGCAGCTCCACACGTCGGCGGCCACGCCCCAGTCCTGTTCGAGCAGTTCGGCCGCCGCCAGCACCTCGCGCAGGATGGAGCCGGAGCCCAGCAACTGCACGCGCAACTTGCCCGAGCGGGTCTTGCTCTCCCGGCACAGGTACATGCCCTGGAGAATCTGCTCCTCGGTGCCGGCCGACAGGCCGGGCTGGGCGTAGTTCTCGTTGAGCAGGGTGATGTAGAAAAACACGTCCTCCTGATCCACCACCATGCGCTGCAGCCCGCGGTGCAGGATCACCGCCACCTCGTGGGCGAAGCTGGGGTCGTAGCTGATGCAGTTGGGCACGTTGGCCGCCATCAGCTGGCTGTGTCCGTCCTCGTGCTGCAGGCCCTCGCCGTTGAGGGTCGTGCGCCCCGACGTGCCGCCCAGCAGGAAGCCCCGGGCCAGCATGTCGCCGGCGGCCCAGACCAGGTCGCCGATGCGCTGGAAGCCGAACATCGAGTAGTAGATGAAGAAGGGGATGGTGATGCGGTTGCTGTGCGAGTAGGAGGTCGCGGCGGAGATCCAGGAGCACATGCCCCCCGCCTCGGAAATGCCTTCCTGCAGGATCTGGCCCGCCTTGTCCTCGCGGTAGTACATCACCTCGCTGCGGTCCACCGGGGTGTACTTCTGGCCCTCGGGCGCGTAGATGCCGATCTGCCGGTACAGGCCTTCCATGCCGAAGGTGCGGGTCTCGTCGACCAGGATGGGCACCACGCGCGGACCCAGCGCCTTGTCGCGCAGCAACTGGTTCAGGCAGCGCACGTAGGCCTGGGTCGTGGAGATCTCACGCCCCTCCGCGGTGGGCTCGAGCACGGGCTTGAAGATCTCGGCCAGCGGCGGCAGCGTGAACTGTTCGTCGGCCTTGGTGCGACGCTGCGGCAGGTAGCCGCCCAGCGCCTTGCGCCGCGCGTGCAGGTACTGCATCTCCGGCGTGTCGTCGGCGGGCTTGAAGAAGGGCAGCTTGGGCAGTTCGTGGTCCGGCACCGGAATGTTGAAGCGATCGCGGAACTCGCGGATGTCTTCGTCGGTGAGCTTCTTGACCTGGTGCGCGACGTTGCGCGCTTCCGCAGCCTGGCCCAGGCCGTAGCCCTTGATGGTCTTGACCAGCAGCACGGTCGGCTGGCCCTGGTGGGTCGCGGCAGCGTGGAAGGCGGCGTAGACCTTGTTCGGATCATGGCCGCCGCGGTTGAGGCGCCAGATGTCCTCGTCGCTCATGTTCTTCACCATCTCCAGCAGCTGGGGATGGCGCCCGAAGAAGTGCTTGCGTACGAACGCGCCGTCGTTGGCCTTCATGGCCTGGTAGTCGCCGTCGAGCACGTCCATCATCACCTGGCGCAGGATGCCCTCCTTGTCGCGCGCCAGCAGGGGGTCCCAGTACGAACCCCAGATCAGCTTGATCACGTTCCAGCCGGAGCCACGGAACTCGGCTTCCAGCTCCTGGATGATCTTGCCGTTGCCGCGCACCGGCCCGTCCAGGCGCTGCAGGTTGCAATTGACGACGAACACCAGGTTGTCCAGCTTCTCGCGCGCGGCCAGCCCGATCGCGCCCAGGGATTCGGGCTCGTCCATCTCGCCGTCGCCGCAGAACACCCAGACCTTGCGCTTGGAGGTGTCGGCAATGCCGCGTGCGTGCAGGTATTTGAGATAGCGGGCCTGGTAGATCGCCATGATGGGGCCCAGGCCCATCGACACCGTCGAGAACTGCCAGAAATCGGGCATGAGCTTCGGGTGCGGATAGCTCGACAGGCCCTTGCCGTCGACTTCCTGGCGGAAGTTGTCCAGCTGTTCCTCGCTGAGGCGTCCCTCCAGGAAGGCTCGCGCATAGATGCCGGGCGCGCTGTGCCCCTGGAAATAGACCAGGTCACCACCGTGGCCTTCGCTGGGGGCATGCCAGAAGTGGTTGAAACCGGCACCCAGCATGGTCGCCAGCGAGGCGAAGGAGGCGATGTGGCCGCCCAGGTCGCCGCCGTCGGCCGGATGCAGCCGGTTGGCACGCACCACCATGGCCATGGCGTTCCAGCGCATGTAGGCGCGCAGGCGCTCCTCGATCTCGACATTGCCGGGATTGCGCTCTTCCAGGTCCGGCGGGATGGTGTTCACATAGGCGGTGTTGGCCGAGAAGGGCATGTCCACACCGTCCTGGCGCGCCTGTCCGAGCAGTTGCTCGAGCAGGTAGTGGGCACGCTCGCGACCCTCGCTGGCGATCAATGCCTGCAGGGCATCGAGCCACTCGCGGGTTTCCTGGGGATCGGCGTCGTTTGCGGCGGGCGCGGGCGACTGGTCGGGTACTGCTGCCATCGTGGTCTCCTCTGGATGTCGGATCCCCCGCGGCAGGCGCGAAATGCGCGCTGCGCATGCGCGGGAGTCGGAAGGGTCCGGGGCAGCCCGATGCCTTCCCGAAAGCGAGTATTGCAAAGAATTTTTTGAATTACAACATGCCGTTTTACGATATGAAACTTACTGGGCTTTCGCTTCCGCCCACAGCATGCTCCGATCACGCGCCTTTGCATAGACTTGCGGCGTGAGCATGTTCCCGACCCTCCTCCGACGCCTGCGCCATCGCGTGCGTCCCCTGCTGCACAGCCGGCGCGCGGACCTGCTGCTGCTGTTCGTGCCCCTGCTCTCGCTGGTGCTGTTCCTCGGCGCCGCCGCCGCGCTGGTCCGTTATACCCAGCAGACCGAGCTGCAGCGGGAGAACGACACCCTGCAGCGTGACAGCGAATGGGCGCGCCAGCGGATGAGCCTCGAAATGGCCCTGATGCAGGAACAGTTGCAATCCATGGCCAATTCCCTGGAGACCCGCCGGGGCAACGAGCGATTCCCGGCGATGGCCGGCGCCTTCCTGCACCAGCACACTCCCGCGGTGGTGGTGTATGCCACCGACCCCGACGGCCAGTTCGAGCACCTGCTGATGAGCCCGGCCGTACCCCGCGACCTGCATTGGATCGACGCGCAGCACCGCCCCACGCAAGCCAGCTCGCAGCAACTGCAGTTGCTCGCGCACCAGCGCGAGCGCACGGTGTACAGCCTGCCCTACCACCTGCCGCGCCTGGGCTGGGTGGTCGAGTCGACCACCCCGGTGATGCTGGGTTCCAAGTTCGCCGGCACCGTGGGCGCGGTCTTCTCCATCGACGGCCTGATGCGCGGCACCACGGTGCAGGAGCTGAGCAGTCGCTACGCGGTGGCGTTGATCGACCGCGTCACCGGACACGTGATCGCGAATACCGCCACCGGCGACCTGGCTCGCAAGCCCCTGCAGTACCTCGTGGCGCTGCATCCCTTCGACGCCGGTCTCGCCATGCGCGTGAGCAGTTACCACTCGGCGCCCGGCTGGACCGTGCGCGGCCTGTACTGGGCCGTGTTCGTGCTGTCGGCCCTGATGCTGTGGATGCAATGGGGAAGCTGGCGCCAGATGCGCGAGCGCCTGCAGGCCCAGGAAAGCCTCACGCGGGAGACCGCGTTCCGGCGGGCCATGGAGAACTCGCTGTCCACCGGCATGCAGGCCATCGACCTGAAGGGCCGCATCAGCTATGTGAACATGGCCTTTTGCAAGATGACGGGCTTTTCCGAGCACGACCTGGTGGGCCGCGCGCCGCCGCACCCTTACTGGCCGGCGCGTCGCTCGGCCGAGATGGCGCTGGCGCTGCAGCAGACCCTGGACGGGCTGGCGCCGCCGTCGGGCTTCGCGCTCAAGCTGGCGCGCAAGGACGGCAGTGAATTCGACGCCCGCGTATACGTGTCCGCGCTGATCGACAACCGGGACCGCCAGACCGGATGGGTCACCTCGATCACCGACATCACCGAACCCACGCGCATCCGGCAGGAACTGGCGGCCTCGCACGAACGCTTCGTGGCCGTGCTCGAGGGTCTCGACGCTGCCGTATCGGTGCTGGCCATTGATCGCGACGAGCAGCTGTACGCCAACAAACTGTACCGCCAGTGGTTCGGGGCCTCCGCCCACGGTCACCACCTGCTCAGCGGTCAGGACGCGCCGCCGGGCGCCGGCGTCGACGGCGACGACGCCGTCGACAGCTTCGCCGGACTCCCCACCGACGAGTTCCTGCACACCCAGGCGCAGGCACACGAGATCCACGTGGCCTCGCTGGACCGCTGGTTCGACGTGCGCCAGCGCTACATCCAGTGGGTGGATGCGCGCGTGGTGCAGATGCTCATCGCCACGGACGTCACCGCGCGCCACCAGGCCGAGGAGGTCGCCCGCAACCAGGAGGAGAAGGCGCAGATCACCAGTCGCCTCATCGCCATGGGGGAAATGGCCTCCTCGCTGGCCCACGAGCTCAATCAGCCCCTGACCGCGATCAACAACTATTGCTCCGGGATGATCGCGCGCCTGCGCAACCGCTCGATGCCGGCCGAGGAACTGCAGCCCGCGCTGGAAAAGACCGCGCGCCAGGCGCAACGTGCGGCCGCGGTGATCCGCCGAGTGCGCGATTTCGTCAAGAAAAGCGAGCCCCATCGCGTGGCCTGCCGCGTGCAGGACATCGTGCAGAACACGCTGGAACTGGCGGAGATCGACCTGCGGCGTCGCAACGTGCGTCTGTTCACCCATATCGCCGCCGGACTGCCCACGCTGCATGCCGATCCCATCCTCATCGAGCAGGTGTTGCTGAACCTGCTGCGCAACGCGGCCGAAGCGGTCGACAAGGCCGGACGCTCGGGGGTGCTGCGCAGCATCGAGCTCGACATCGCGCAGGACGAAACCCAGGTGCACTTCGTCGTGCGCGACAACGGCACCGGGGTGTCCGAGGAAGTCATGAGCCACTTGTTCGAAGCCTTCTACACCACGAAGAGCGAAGGACTGGGCATCGGCTTGAATATCTGCCGGTCCATCGTCGAATTCCACGAAGGTCGTCTGTGGGCGGAGAATCAATACAATGGCGAGGTCCTCAGTGGAAGCGTGTTCCGCTTCACGCTGCCCCTGGAGCCCACGCCCCGTCGCGGCGCCGCGCCCACCGGCGCGACCCCGCAAGGTACGGATCTTCCCGCAGCGCCCGAGAGCGCTCCCGCCGCACCCGACCTTCACACGAGCCCATGAAACCAGCGACCAAAGGCACCGTATACGTCATCGACGACGACGAAGCCGTCCGCGACTCCCTGCAATGGCTGCTCGAAGGCAACGACTACCGGGTGCGCTGTTTCGACTCGGCCGAGGCCTTCCTGGCTCGCTTCGACCCGCGCGAGGTGGCCTGCCTGATCGTCGACGTGCGCATGCCCGGCATGAGCGGACTGGAACTGCAGGAACGCCTGATGCAGCGCGAGCAGAACATTCCACTGGCCTTCATCACCGGCCACGGCGACGTGCCGATGGCGGTGGCCACGATGAAAAAGGGCGCGATCGATTTCATCGAGAAGCCCTTCAACGAGAACCTGCTGCGCGACCTGGTGGACCGCATGCTGCAGAAGGCCCGCGTGGACCTCGAGGAACACGCGCAAAGCGCCAGTCGCGAAGCGCTGCTGTCGAAGCTGACCAGCCGGGAATCCCAGGTGCTCGAGCGCATCGTCGCAGGGCGCCTGAACAAGCAGATCGCCGACGACCTGAACATCAGCATCAAGACGGTCGAAGCGCACCGCGCGAACATCATGGAAAAGCTCGGTGCCAACACCGTGGCCGACCTGCTCAAGATCGCCCTGGGCGCGTCCAGCAAGGCATGAGGGCACGGCCATGACGGCGCGACTCATCGACGGCAAGGCCCTGGCGGCGCAGATGCGCGCCGAGGTGGCCCAACGCGCCGCGGCCATGCGTGCCGCGGGACGCCTGCCCACGCTGGCTGTGATCCTGGTCGGCGCCGACCCCGCCAGTCAAGTCTACGTGCGCAACAAGATCGCGGCCTGCGAACAGGCCGGCATGCGCTCGCTGCACGAGACCTACGGCGCCGAGCTGCGCGAGGCCGAGCTTCTGGCGCGCATCCACGCGCTGAACCAGGACGACAGCGTGCACGGCATCCTGGTGCAGCTTCCGCTGCCGCCGCATATCCACGCGCAGCGCGTCATCGAGGCCATCTCCCCGCGCAAGGACGTCGACGGATTCCATGTCGCCAACGCCGGGGCGCTGATGGTGGGGCGTCCGGGACTGCGCCCCTGCACCCCGCTGGGTTGCGTGCGCATGCTCGAGCACATCGGCCTGGGCGATCTGCGCGGTCGTCATGCCGTGGTCGTGGGCCGTTCGAATATCGTCGGCAAGCCCATGGCCATGCTGCTGCTGGGCATGCATGCCACCGTGACCATCGCCCACAGCGGCACGCCGGACCTGGCCGAGACCTGCCGGCGCGCCGACGTGCTGGTGGCCGCCGTGGGCCGCGCGCGCATGATCGGCGCCGACATGATCAAGCCCGGCGCCGCGGTGCTCGACGTGGGCATCAATCGCCTGGACGACGGCAAGCTGTGCGGCGACGTGGATTTCGAGGCTGCGCGGGAAGTCGCCGGCTGGATCACCCCGGTGCCCGGCGGGGTGGGTCCGATGACCATCGCGATGCTCCTGTCCAACACCCTGCAGGCCTGCGAGGAGCAGGCCTGACATGCCCGCGCAGCCCGGCAACCCCCTGCTCGGCGACGCCGTGGTGGCGCCGCTGGCGCTGCCAGACTTCGGGGCTCTTCGCCCCGAGCACGTGGAGCCCGCGCTGCGCGAACTCATGGCCCGTGTGCGCGCCGCACACGAGCAGGCCGTTGGCGGGGAGCCCGGCCGCCCCGCGGACTGGCACAACCTGGTGCAGGCGCTGGAGCCCGACTCCGAGGCACTGGGACGCGCCTGGGGTCTGGTGTCGCACCTGCATGCGGTGGCCGACACGCCCGAGCTGCGCCGCGCCTTCAACGACATGCTGCCTCATGTCACCCAGCTGTGGACCGAGCTGGGTTCCGACCCGCGTCTGTTCGCCCGCTACCGCGCGCTGCGCGATGGAGCTGGTTTTGGCGAACTGACGGCACTGCGCCGGCGCATCGTCGAGCATGCGCTGCGTGACCTGCGGCTGTCCGGCGCGGAACTGCGCGGGCCGGCCCACGCGCGCTTCGAGGCCATCGAGCAGCGCAGCGCCGAGCTCGAGCAGGCCTTTTCCGAGCACCTGCTGGACGCCACCGACGCCTTTTCCCTGCGCGTCGAGGCCTCCCAGCTCGAGGGCCTTCCGGCCGACCTGGTGCAGGCCGCGGCCCAGGCCTGCGGCGAGGCCGGGGGCTGGGTGTTCACCCTGCACCAGCCGAGCTACGTGCCCGTGATGCAGCATGCGCGCGACCGGAGCCTGCGCGAGACGATGTACCGGGCCTACGTCACCCGCGCCAGCGAGCTGGGCGACCCGCGACTGGACAACTCGGCAGTCATGGCCGAGCTGCTGGCGCTGCGCTCCGAGCTGGCGCGCCTGCTGGGTTTCGCCGACTACGCCGAGCTTTCGCTGCAGACCAAGATGGCCGACAGCGCCGCGCAGGTGGAGCAATTCCTGCTCGACCTGGCCCGCCGCGCGCGCCCCCATGCCGAGCGCGACCTGCTCGAACTGCGTACCTTCGCGGCCGCCGAGCTGGGCCTGTCCGACTTGCAATCCTGGGATCTGGCCTTCGCCTCCGAGCGCCTGCGCGAGCATCGATACGCCTATTCGGAAGAGGACTTGCGCCAGTATTTCACCGAGCCGCAGGTGCTGGCCGGCCTGTTCGATCTGGTCCACCGACTCTTTGGCGTGCGGGTGCTGGAACAGCCAGCCGCGGGGGTCTGGCACCCGGAGGTCCGCCTGTGGCGCGTGGAGCAGGCCGACGGAGAACTGCTCGGGCATGTCTACACCGACCTGCACGCGCGTCCGGGCAAGCGCGGCGGCGCCTGGATGGACGGCCTGCGCTCGCGCTGGCTGCGCGCGGACGGAACCCTGCAGACTCCGGTCGCGGTGCTGACCTGCAATTTCGCCTCCGGGGTCGGCGGGCGTCCGCCCCTGCTCAGCCACGATGACGTACAGACCCTGTTCCACGAATTCGGCCACGGTCTGCACCACCTGCTCACCCGCGTGGACGAACTCGGCGCCTCCGGGCTGTCGGGCGTGGAGTGGGACGCGGTGGAACTTCCCAGCCAGTTCCTCGAGAACTACTGCTGGGAATGGGAGGTGCTTCGAGGCATCGGCCGGCATGTCGACACCGGCGAGGCGCTGCCGCGCGCCCTGTTCGAGCGCCTGGTGGCAGCGCGCAATTTCCAGGCCGGCATGCAGACCTTGCGCCAGGTGGAGTTCTCGCTGTTCGACCTGCGCCTGCACCGCGATCTGCGCGATGGCTCGCCCCAGGGAATCGCCGAGCTGGCCGATCGGGTGCGCCGCGAGGTGGCCGTGGTATTTCCCCCGGATTTCGCCAGGTTCCAGCACAGCTTCTCGCACATCTTCGCCGGGGGCTACGCCGCGGGCTACTACAGCTACAAATGGGCCGAGGTACTGTCGGCCGACGCCTACGCGCAGTTCGAGGAGCACGGTGTGCTGGATCCGGACACCGGCGCGCGATTCCGCGACGAGATCCTCGCGCGCGGCAGCAGCCGCGACGCCATCGAGTCCTTCCGCGCGTTTCGCGGCAGGGATCCGAGCATCGACGCCTTGCTGCGCCACCAGGGCATGAGCGGTTGAACAACGACCCACGAAGGGCGCGCTAACACCGCGCCGCGCCCGGCGGATGCAGCATCGGGGCTCCCGCGCAAGCCGCGCAGCCCACCTCGACTCCCGATGGCTCCCTCCGCCCCCCATCCCCCGGCGTCCCGGCCTGCCGGGCCGCCACCAGGGTCTGTCGGCCCCGCGACCAGCCTGCTGAGCCCGCAGGGCCTTCCCGATTTCGAGGCGCTGCAGGCCGCGGACCTCGAGGCCACGCTGCGCGCGCTGATGGCGCAATTGCACAGGGTGCACAGCCGCTGCTTTCGCAGCCCGCGTCCGGCCGAGCCCACCTGGGACAATGTGGTGGCGCCTGAAATGGCGGCCAACGACGCCGTGCAGCGCCTCTGGAGTCTGCTGGATTTCCTCGGCATCGTGCTCGAGCAGCCCGAGCTGATCGCTGTGCAGCAGCGATTGCAGCCGGCCCTGCAAGGCATGTGGAACGAGCTGGGCAACGATCCGGGGCGCCTTGCGCGCTACATCGCGCTGCGCGACACCCCAGGCTACGCGTCCCTGTCGCCCACGCGCCGGCGCATCATCGATCTGGCGCTGTGCGAGCTGCGCCGGGGAGGCGCCGCCTTCGACCCGGTCACCCGCGAGCGCATGGGCGCCATCGAGCAGCGCCTGCGGGCCCTGGGCAGGGCCTTCAGTGAAAAAGCCTACGAGGCGCAGGACGCCCTCAGGCTGAGCGCCACGCCGGAGCAGTTGCTCGGCATCCCGCAGGCCGCGCTGGAAGCCGCGCGGGTGCAGGCCTGCGAGTCCCAGGGCTGCACGCTGCAGGCCTCGAGTTGCGACGCCGTGCTGTCCTGCGCGGAGGATCGCGAGCTGCGCCAGCGCATGTACCGCGCCTGCGTCACCCAGGCCAGCGAATTCGACCAGCCGCGACGGGACAACTCGGCCACCATGGCCGAGATCCTCGCGCTGCGCTTCGAGCTGGCGCGCCTGGCAGGCTACGACAGCTACTCCGACTATGCGCTGGAGGGAACCATGGCCGGCGGCCCCGAGCGGGTCGGGCAGTTCCTGCGCGACCTTGCACGGCATGCCCTGCCCCAGGCGCGACGCGAACTGGACCAGCTGCGGGAATTCGCGCAGCGCAAGCTGGGGCTGGCCGAGCTGCAACCCTGGGACCTGGCTTTCGCGTGCCGTCGCCTGCAGGCAGCCGGCGTCGACGCTCAGCCGCCGTGCGACCCGGGCGCGACAGACATGAGCGAGCAGCGCGCGCTGCAGAGCCTGTCCGAGCTGGCACGCCGCCTGTTCGGGCTGCGCATGCTCGAAGAGCGGCCGGCGCGCGCATGGCACCCGGAGGTTCGCCTGTGGCGGGTCGAGTCTGCCGAAGGGAGTCTCGTGGGCCATTTGTACACCGACCTCTACGCGCGCGAGGGCAAGCGCGGCGAGGTGTGCGCTGCACCCCTGCGACATCATGGCCGCGGGCCCGACGGCCGTCGGCATACCCCGGTGGTGGTCCTGGTCTGCGATTTCAGGCGCGCCGCCATGCCCGGTCCGGCGCATCTGGACAGCGCCGACCTGGCCATGCTGTTCCATGAGTTCGGACACTGCCTGCACACCTTGCTGACCCAGGTCGAGGAGCCCTGGGCCGCGGGGCTGGCCTGGCTGGAGACGGACACCATCGAATGGCCCAGCCAGTTTGTCGAGTTCTTCGGCTCCAGGCTCTCGCAGGCGGATACGCGCGGACCCCGCGCCGAATCCGGGGAGCACCCTGCCGAAGCGGCACCGCAGCCGCTGCCGGCCTTCGCGCTGCTGCAGGACCTGCGCGCGGCGCTGTTCGACCTGCACATCCACCACGAGCTGCGCGAGTTCACGCCGCGGGCGATCAACGCGGTGGCGGCGGACATCGAGCGCGAGTTCAGCCTCCTGCCAGTGCCGGAGTTCTCACGGCATTTCCACACGCTCACCCACGTCTTCGACGCTCCCTATCCGTCCACTCTGTACAGCTATCTTTGGGGCCAGATGCTTGCCGCGGACTTGTACGAGGACTTCGAGCGCCACTCGGGGCCCGCCGACGTCTGGGGCGCGCGTCTGCGCGAGCAAATCCTCGGCCGGGGCGCGAGCCGCGATACCATCGAGTCGTTCCGCGCGTTTCTCGGACGCGACCCGACCCCGGACGCGCTGCTGCGCCAACTGCGCATCGGCGACACAGCCTGAGCCCCCTGGCGGAGCCGGGCCCCGGCAGGTCCGCTCGGCGCCGGCACCACAGGAGGCATTAGCGATGCGAAACGTCTTGCGCTTGGCACCCGGGCTCGCTCTCGGCTTCGCGCTGGCCCTGGGCCCCGCGCCCGCAGCCTGGGCCGTCTACAAGGTCGTCGGGCCCGACGGAAGCGTCACCTTCACCGACGTGCCGCCATCGTCCGGCAATGCCACCTTGCTCAGTGGGCCGCAGACCCGCGCACAGCATGCCTCTTCCAGCGAGGGTTCCGGGCTGCCGCCGCGCCTGCGCCAGCTGGAGCAGCAGGCTCCGGTGGTGGTCTACACGGCGCCGGGCTGCAAGGCCTGCGATGACGGCATTCAGCTGCTGCGTCAGCGCGGCGTGCCCTACAGCGAAACGACCATCGTGTCCCCGCAGGACGCCCAGGCCTTCAAGGCCTTCGACCCGCAGTTGCAGGTTCCGCTGCTCAGCGTGGCCGGGGTGAAGCTCTCGCCAGGCTTCAACGCCGGTGCCTGGAACCAGGCGCTGGATTCGGCCGGCTATCCGCAGCACTCGGAGCTGCCCAAGGATTACCGCTTCGCCATCCCCCGGCCGCTGACCGGCCCGGCCACGGCCGCGCCCGGTCTGAACGGAGCCGCGCAGGGACCCGCTGGCAGGGCCTCGGCGCCGCAACCCTCGGTGGCGCCGCCGGCGGATCCCAATGCCCCGCCCGGGTTCAAGTTCTAGTGTCCTGTCCCGCGCATCACGGTCATTTGGCTGGGCCGCTTCGGGGCGCAGGCAGGGCGCGGGCGCTTCAGGCGTAGTCGCGCTGCGACACACCGTCGGCCGTGCCGACCAGCGCAAGGTCCGCGCCACGGCGCGCGAACAGTCCCACCGTGACCACACCGGGGATCTGGTTCAGGCGGCTTTCCAGTTCGGTCGGGTGCTCGATGCGCAGCCCGTGCACGTCGAGGATCTGGTTGCCGTTGTCGGTCAGGTAGCCCTCGCGCAGGCGGGGTTCGCCCCCCAGGTCGCGCAGGCGCGAGCGCACCAGTTCACGCGCCATCGGCACCACCTCCACCGGCAGCGCGAAGCTGCCCAGCACGGGAACCAGCTTGCTGGCATCGACGATGCACACGAATCGCTCGGCCGCCTCCGCGAGGATCTTCTCCCGGGTGAGCGCGCCGCCACCGCCCTTGATCATGGCGCCTCCAGGGTCGATCTCGTCGGCCCCGTCCACATAGACCCCCAGCGCCCCCACCTCGTTGAGGTCGAGCACCTCGATGCCATGGGCACGCAGCCTTTCGGTGCTGCGATCCGAACTCGACACCGCCGCGCGCACGCGGTCGCGGATTCCCGCCAGCGCATCGATGAAATGGTTCACCGTGGAGCCGGTTCCCACGCCGATGACGGCGCCGGGCACCACGAATCGCAGCGCCGCCTGCGCCACTGCCTGTTTGAGTTCGTCCTGGGTCATGCGAGCCTGCCGGAAAAAGGGTGAGGGATCCAAGGGAAAACGCACGCGCCAGTCGCAGCGCGTGGCCGGAGAAGACAAAGCCCGTATTATCGCCGCTGCTTCGATCGGCTCTTGGAGCCCTCCCCCGCGATGCCCCTGCCGTACGCGCTGATCCGCCCGCTCCTGTTCCGGCTCGATCCCGAAGCCGCCCACCACCTCGGCCTCGGTACGCTGCGCACCCTGCACCAGTGCGGCCTGAGCCTGCTGCTGGCCCAGCCCCGGGTGATCGACCCCGTGCGCCTGCTGGGCCTGGAATTTCCCAATCGTGTGGGCCTGGCAGCCGGGCTGGACAAGAATGGCGAAGCCATCGACGCCCTGGCCGCGCTGGGATTCGGCTTCATCGAAGTCGGAACGGTCACGCCGCTGGCGCAGGGCGGCAATCCGCGCCCGCGCATGTTCCGCCTGCCACAGGCGCGCGCGCTGATCAATCGCATGGGGTTCAACAACCAGGGTCTGGAGGCCTTCCTGCGCAATGTGCGGCGCAGTCGCCGCGAGGTTCCCCTGGGACTGAACATCGGCAAGAATGCCGCCACGCCCATCGAATCGGCGCTGCAGGACTACGCGAGCTGCCTGCGCGCCGTGCATGCGCACGCCGACTACGTGACGGTCAACGTGTCCTCGCCGAACACCGTGGGCCTGCGCCAGTTGCAAAGCGACGACGCGCTGGAGGGCCTGCTGGGCGGCCTGGCCGAGGTGCGCGAACGACTGACCCAGGAGCAGGGTCGGCGCGTGCCCATGCTGCTCAAGGTGGCGCCGGACCTGGAAGCCGCGCAGGTGCATGCGCTGGCCGACGCACTGGTGCGCCATGGCATGGACGGCGTGATCGCCACCAACACCACCCTCTCACGCCGCGGCGTCGAAGGCCTGGCCCACGCCGAGCAGGCAGGGGGACTCAGCGGAGCCCCGCTGCGCGAAGCCGCCAATCGAGTGATCTCGCTGCTGCGTGAGCACCTGGGGCCGGCCTACCCCATCATCGGCGCCGGAGGCGTGATGGATGCCGCCGATGCGCTGGAAAAACGCCGCTGCGGGGCGGATCTGGTGCAGTTGTACAGCGGGCTGATCTACCGCGGCCCGAGCCTCGTGCACGAATGTGCCCAGGCCCTGGCTCGCATGCGCTGAACGGGGCCGCGAAAGCCCCGGAGCCTCACTTCTGCTTCAGACGCGTCTTGTTCGCCGTGATGTGCTCGTAGATCTCGCGCGAGCGCTGCGAGAGGGGACGTCCGAAACCTTCGCGCCACGGCGAGGACACCTTCACCTGCGGGCGCTTGCGAAAGGTCGACGCGACCTCCGCGGCGTTCTCCATCATCAGATCCCAGGGATTGGGGGCCTGCTTGGACGCCTGGGGCTTGGTACTCACCGATTCACTGGTGTCCACATCCCCGGATTTGCGCGTAGTAGTCGTCGTTTTCGCCACGGCTCGCCCTTTTCAAAAGCCAGAAACATCATCGGCCCGACCCCGCGCGACACGAGGCGCGGACCTGCCAGCGCCACGCGGGAAGGTCGCGAATCCGGCCATGCGGGGCTGTAGCCCCTCCCAGCTGCGGGGTATGGACAACCCCAGGCATCCAGGTACACTTGCCGGTCACGACCCGATTTTCATCCTGCGAAATCCCTGGAAGAACCCTGGAAGAAAAGCCCCCTGCGGTTTCCAGGGGCCCCGGTCCAGAGATCCTCTGGGGATCTTCCCTCGGGCGCACTCTGTAATTGTAACCCGAAACGTGGCATCAGCGCCACAGGCTGGCTGCATGCCGCTCAGTCCGTCTGCGCTCCTGCGCTGCTGAGCCTCGGTGCGTCGAGCGCGGCGCGCAGGCGCTGCGTCACCGTCTCGCGGGCGAACAGCGCGAGCACCGCGTCGACCGACGGAGTCTGCCCCCGACCGGTGACCACATGGCGCAGGGGCATGGCCAGCTGCGGCATCTTCAGCTTGTGCTCGCCCAGCACCTGCTTGAGCGCCGATCCCACCGATGCGGCATCCCACTGGGGCAGTTGCTCCAGCTTCGTCAGCAGGGCCTGCAGGGCCTCGCGCACCGGCGCGGTCAGCAGCGGCTCCAACACCTGGGCGTCGGGCTTCGGCTCGGCGTAGAACATCGCGCTCAACTCGGCGATCTCCAGCAGGGTCGATGCTCGCTCGCGCAGCAGCAGCGCGGCCGATTCCAGGTTCACGCCCTGCTCGCGCAAGCCCAGTCTTTGCAGGAAAGGGCGAAGCGATTGCGCCAGTCGCTGCGGCTCCAGGGCACGCAGGTACTGGGCGTTGACCCACTTGAGCTTCTCGGCGTCGAACTGCGCCGCCGAGCGCCCGAGGTGATCGAGGTCGAACCACTGCACGAACTGTTCGCGGCTGAACAACTCGTCGTCGCCGTGCGACCAGCCGAGCCGGGCGAGGTAGTTGACCATGGCATCGGCCAGGTAACCCTCGTCGCGGTACTGCAGCACGCTCTTCGCGCCGTTGCGCTTGGAGAGCTTGTCGCCCTGCTCGTTGAGCACCGTCGGCAGGTGCGCGTACACCGGCGGCTCGCTGCCCAGCGCACGGAAGATGTGGATCTGGCGCGGCGTGTTGTTGACGTGGTCGTCGCCGCGAATCACGTGCGTGATGCGCATGTCGATATCGTCGACCACGACGCAGAAGTTGTAGGTCGGCGTTCCGTCCGGTCGTGCGATCACCAGGTCGTCGAGCTCGGCGTTGTCGAAACTCACCTGCCCCTTCACACGGTCCATCCAGCTCACGCTGCCGTGGGCGGGAGTGCGAAAGCGCAGCACCGGCTGCACCCCCGCCGGCACCTCGGGAAGCGTCTTGCCGGGTTCCGGACGCCACGTGCCGTCATAGCGCGGCTTGAGCCCGGCCGCCATCTGGCGCTCGCGCAGGGAATCCAGCTCGGCGGTACTCATGTAGCAGGGATAGGCATGGCCCGCCTCGACCAGTCGTTCCAGCACCTCGCGATAGCGCTGCATGCGCTGCATCTGGTAGATCGGTCCCTCGTCGTAGTGCAGACCCATCCACTGCATGGACTCCAGGATCACGTCCACCGCGGCCTGGGTCGAGCGCTCGGTGTCGGTGTCCTCGATGCGCAACACGAACTGACCGCCATGATGACGTGCGAAGGCCCAGGGATACAGGGCCGAGCGGATGTTCCCGAGGTGGATGAAGCCGGTGGGGCTGGGTGCGAAGCGGGTACGTACCGGAGTCGAGGTCATGGGATGCGGGAAGCTTGGATGCTGAAAGCCTGGTTCAATTCCCGGCCACTCGCAAACCGGGAGCCAGGTCGGCCTGCAGGTCCGTCGGATGTTCCAGGCCCACGCCGATGCGGATCAGCCCCTGCCCGATGCCGGCCGCCTGGCGCTGTTCCTCGCTGAGGCGCCCGTGGGATGTGCTGGCCGGATGGGTGATGGTCGTGCGGGTATCGCCGAAATTGGCCGTGATCGAGCACAGGCGCGTGGCGTCGATCAAGGCGAAGGCGCGCTCGCGTGCCTGCTCCGGGCTGTCGGCGGCCAGATCGAAGGACAGCACGGCGCCGCCCTGCCCCGACTGCTGCCGCATGGCCAGCGCGTGCTGGGGGTGCGACACCAGTCCGGGATAGTGCACGCGAGCCACCGCAGGCTGCTGCTGCAGCCACAGCGCCAGTTCCAGGGCACGCGCGCTTTGCGCCTGCACACGCAGCGCCAGCGTCTCCATGCCCTTGTGCACGACCCAGGCGTTGAAGGGCGACAGGCTGATGCCCGCACTGCGCTGCACGGGCAGAAGGCGTCCCTCGATGAGCTCGCGGGTTCCGCACAGCGCACCGGCCAGGGTGCGGCCCTGGCCGTCGAGAAACTTGGTGCCCGAGTGCATGACGATGTCCGCGCCGAACTCCAGCGGACGCTGCAGCGCGGGCGAGCAGAAACAGTTGTCCACGACCAGCAGCGCCCCGCCGTCATGCGCCAGCGCGGCCAGCGCGGCGATGTCGCAGACCTCGGTCAGCGGGTTGCTCGGCGTCTCGGCGAACAGCAGGCGCGTGCGCCCCGGGCGCATCGCGCTCTTCCACTCCCCCGAGTCCGTCTGCGAGACGAAGCTGGTCTCGACCCCGAATTTCCCGAAGATGTCGCCGATCAGCTTGATCGTGGAGCCGAACACCGAGCGGGAGCACACCACATGATCACCGGCCTGCAGCAGGCCGAGCATCAGCAGGGTGATGGCCCCCATGCCGCTGGCCGTGGCCAGCGCTGCCTGTGCGCCTTCCAGCGCCGCCAGTCGGGTTTCCATGGCTGCCACGCTGGGGTTGGAAAACCGCGAGTAGATGAAACCCGGCTCGTCCCCGGCGAAGCGAGCGGCAGCGCTTCCCGCATCCTGCTGCACGAAGCTGCTGCTCAGGAACAGGGCCTCGCTGTGCTCGCCGTAGGCCGTGCGCGGCACGCTGGCACGCACGGCCACGGTGTCGGGGTGCCAGGAGCTCGGGTCAGGCCCGGCGCTCCGGTCCTCGCGGGGATCCTCGGCTCGGGAGTTCATGGCTGCGCCTCCTCCTGGCTCTGGCCTTGCAGCGCGAGCATGCCGCCTCCCGGAACGTCGGCACCGGAGGCGCGCGCGCCGCGCAGCGCGGCATCCACGTCGCCGGTGATGTAGCAGCCATCGAAGCAGGAAGCCTCGAAGGTTTCGATGTCCGGGCGCACGCGACGCACCGCGCGCTTCATCGCCTCCAGGTCCTGGTAGATCAAGGCATCGGCGCCGATGAGCCGGCGGATCTCCTCGACGTCGCGCCCGTGCGCGACCAGCTCGGCCGCGGTGGGCATGTCGATGCCGTAGACATTGGGGTAGCGTACGGGGGGCGCGGCGGAGGCCAGGTAGACCTTGCGCGCCCCGGCCTCGCGCGCCATCTGCACGATCTCGCGCGACGTGGTGCCGCGCACGATGGAGTCATCCACCAGGAGCACGTTGCGTCCGTCGAATTCCTGGGTGATGGCGTTGAGCTTCTGACGCACCGAGCGCTTGCGCACCGCCTGACCGGGCATGATGAAGGTGCGCCCCACGTAGCGGTTTTTCACGAAACCCTCGCGATAGGGGCGCCCCAGCTTCCATGCCAGTTGCATGGCCGAGGGGCGGCTGGATTCGGGCACCGGGATGACCACGTCGATTTCGCTCGGCGGCATTACCGAGATCACGCGCTGCGCCAGGGTCTCCCCCATGTTCAGGCGCGCCTGGTAGACGGAGATGCCATCCAGCACCGAATCGGGGCGGGCGAGGTAGACGAACTCGAAAATGCAGGGGTTCAGGCGCGGTGCGTCGGCGCACTGCTCGAAGCGCATGTTGCCCTGCAGGTCCACGTACAGGGCCTCGCCCGGCGCGATGTCGCGCAGCAATCGAAAGCCGTTGCCCTCCAGCGCCACGGACTCGCTGGCCACCATGACGCCGTCGGCCTCGCTGCTCCCCACGCACAGGGGCCGGATGCCGAAGGGGTCGCGGAAGGCCAGCAGCCCGTGCCCGGCGATCAGCACCACCACCGCGTAGGAGCCGCGCACGCGGCGATGCACCCCACGCACCGCGCGGAACAGATCCTCGGGCTGGAGGGGCAGTCCGTCGGAGACCAGGTCGAGCTCCCGCGCCAGCACGTTGAGCAGCACTTCCGAGTCGGAACCGGTGTTGATGTGCCGGTGGTCCGCGCCTGCAAGCTCGCTACGCAGGATATCGGTGTTGGTCAGGTTGCCGTTGTGCGCCAGCGCCAGGCCGAAGGGCGCGTTGACGTAGAAGGGTTGCGCCTCCTCCTCGCTGTCGGCGCTGCCCGCGGTCGGATAGCGCACCTGGCCCAGGCCGTAATCGCCCGGCAGCGCGCGCATGGTCCGCGTACGGAACACGTCGCGCACCATTCCGCGGGCCTTTTGCATGTACAGCTTGCCACCCTGCCCGGTGACGATCCCGGCCGCGTCCTGGCCGCGGTGCTGCAGCAGCAGCAGCGCGTCGTAGATCATCTGGTTCACGGGCTGCTTCGAGACCACGCCGACGATTCCACACATGATTCGGGTACTCCAGGGTCAGGCAGACGAAAGGACGCGCGGCAATCAGCGCGCCCGGGCCGCGGGCAGGCTCGCACCCGGCGCGGGAAGAAGGGTCTCGAGGCCAGGCCGGGCGTTCCCCCAAGGGGCCTGGGCCCACCCGGGACGACCCCACACGTGATCGAGGGGCAACCAGGGAGCGACACGCGCGGCTCCCGCCGACGCCAGGGGCGCCAGCAACGAGCCTTTCCACACCTCGCTGGAAGGAAGCTGGGTGTAGCCGGCCGCCAGCGCCAGCAGCACGATGACCAGCGCCCCGCGCACCACGCCGAACAACGCTCCCATGCTGCGGTCGAGCATGCCCAGTCCGGTCGAGCGCAGCAGCAGGCGCGCCAGCGTGGCCAGCACCCCTGCGGCCAGCAGCACGAGCACGAAGCAGGCCACGAAGGCCAGTGCGGTGCGCAGCTCGGGCTGCGCCACCAGGCCTCCCAGCAGGTAGGCGCCCAGCCACGCCGCATACAGATGGGCGAGCACGAAGGCGGCAAACCACCCGCCCAGCGTGATCAGCTCATAGGCGGCACCGCGCATCAACCCGACCAGGGCCGACAGCAGCAGCCCCGAGAGCAACAGCCAGTCCAGGATGTTCACAGGCTCAGCACGGCGGCGGAAATGCCCAGCGACCGGATACGCGCAAGCGCGTGCTCGGCCTGGCTATGCGAAGCGAAGGGCCCCACGCGTACGCGCACGCGCTTGCCGGCAGGGGTGTCCACCACCTGGGTGTAGCTGTGCAGGCCGATGGCGTCGATGCGGCGGCGCACCTCGCGCGCGGTCGCCGCGTCGGCGTAGGCCCCGGCCTGCACCACGAATCGGCCGTTGGCCGCAGCAGCGGGAGCATTCTGGCGCGCCGCGGCTCGTTCCGCCTGCGCGGCGGAGATCTGCGAAGGGGATTTGTCCTCCAGCGCAGCAAGCGCCTGGCGCGCCTGCGCGACGTGGGGGGCGGCCCTGTCGGCCGGCTGGCCTGGAGCGGGCTGCGCGGTCGGCTGTTGCGCCCTGGCTTCAGCCTGCGGCTGCGTCGGCGCGGGCTTGCGCGCGGCGGCTTCAGGCACGGGTGCGGGTGCGGGCGCCGGCGCGGGTGCGGGCGATGGCGCGGGGGCCGGCGCCGGCGTCGTCGATCCGCGCGCGCCCGGCGCGTCGCCAGGGGCTGCCTGGGGCGCGGCGCCCGCGCGCGAGCCCGCGGCCACGGGCGGCGCCACCGCGCTGGCCTGGTTCTGCGGGGGCACGATCAGCGCGATGCTGGAAGCCACCGGGCGCGGCTGGGTCTCGAAAATCAGCGGAAACACCACCACGCCGGTGAGCACCAGGGCCACGGCGCCGATCAGGCGCCTGCGCGCGCGCAGGCGCAAGGCTTCCTCACTCTGCGCCTGCCGCACGACGGACTCACCGGCGCGGGAGCTTTCCTTGGCGCGCTTTCCGGGCAGTTTCATGGATGTGGTGGACTCGGCGGGCGGGCGGCTTCGGCACGCCCCTCCAGGGACCGGGCGGCTTCAGGAGGCGCCGGAGCGCTGCGCGCGTTGCGCGAGCACGTCGCCGACCGTGAAGAAGGAGCCGAAAACCACGATTCTATCGGTGGGCTGGACCTGGGACAGCGCGTCGGCCAAAGCGGCGCGCGGTGACTCGTGACAGGAGGCGCGCGCACCGGCAGGCAGGAGCTCGCGCAGATGCCTCGCGGCAGCGGCGCGCGGCGTGGGCAAGTCGCACAGATGCCACGCCTGCACCAGCGGCGCCAGCGCCGCCACGATGCCCCCGAGGTCCTTGTCGGCCATAGCCCCAAACACGGCATGGGTATTCGGGAAATACCCCATCGCATCCAGGCTCTCCGCGAGCACCGTGGCGGCTTCCGGGTTGTGGGCCACGTCGAGCACCACCGCGGGCTGGCCCGGCAGCACCTGGAAGCGCCCGGGAAGCTCCGCCTGGGCCAGGCCCATGCGCACATCCTGCGCACTCACCGGCAGGCGGTCGCGCACCGCCTCCAGCGCCGCCAGCGCGGCACTGGCGTTGCGCAGCTGGCGCACCCCGCGCATGGTCGGGTAGGCCAGTCCGGGAATCCTGCGGGTCGGGCCAAGGTAGTCCCACTGCTGGCGGTCCGCGCTGCTCCAGCCGAAATCCCGCCCGACACGCCACAGCCGCAGGCCCAGCGCCGCGGCGTGGTCGAGCAGACTGCTCGGCGGATCGGGGTCGGCCACCACCGCGCTGCGACCCGCCCGGAAGATGCCGGCCTTCTCGAAACCGATGGCCTCGCGGTCGGGGCCGAGGAATTCCATGTGATCCAGCGCCACGCCGGTGACCACCGCGCAGTCGGCGTCGATCACGTTGACCGCGTCCAGACGCCCGCCCATGCCGACTTCCAGCACGACGGCGTCCAGGCGCGAGGCGGCGAGCAGGTCCAGGATGGCCAGTGTGGTGAATTCGAAATAGGTCAGGGGCACCGCAGGCTGCAGCGAGCTGCGCGCGCGCTCGACCGCCAGCATGTGCGCCGGAAGTGCCCGGGCATCGACCGGAGCGCCCCCCACGCGGCAGCGCTCCTCGAAGTGCACCAGATGCGGCGAGGAATAGACGCCTACGCGGTAGCCCGCGGCCAGCAGCACCTGTTCGATGAAGGCGCAGGTGGAACCCTTGCCATTGGTCCCGCCGACGGTGAACACCGTGCAGTCCAGGCGCAGGCCCATGGCCTCGCGCACGCGCTGCACCCGATCCAGCCCCAGCTCGATGGCCTTGGCGTGCAGGCGCTGCGCGTGCTCCAGCCAGTCCTGCAGCCCCCACTGCTCCATGGGGGCGGCCGGCGCCACGCGCTCAGCCGACGACGGCATCGGCAGGCTGTCGCTGCAGCATGGCCAGCATGCGAGCCAGCTCGCCGCGCAGTTCACGGCGGTCGACGATACGGTCGACCGATCCCTTTTGCTGCAGGAATTCCGAACGCTGGAAACCTTCGGGAAGCTTCTCGCGCACGGTGTTCTCGATCACCCGCGGCCCGGCAAAGCCGATCAGCGCCTTGGGCTCGGCCAGCACGATGTCGCCGACAAAGGCGAAGGACGCGGAGACTCCACCCATGGTCGGATCGGTGAGCACGCTCACGTAGGGAATGCGCGCCTTGGCCAGGCGGGCCAGCGCGGCGTTGGTCTTGGCCATCTGCATCAGGCTCAGCAGGCCTTCCTGCATGCGCGCGCCGCCCGTGGCGGTGAAACACAGGAAGGGGACCTTCTGCTCCAGCGCGGTGTCGACCCCGCGCACGAAACGCTCACCGACCACCGAGCCCATCGAGCCGCCCATGAACTCGAACTCGAAACAGGCCACGACCACCGGAACGCTCTGGATCGCACCGCCCACGACCACCAGGGCATCCGTCTCCTGCGTGGTCTCCAGCGCCTCGCGCAGGCGCTCGGGGTACTTGCGACTGTCCTTGAACTTCAGCGCGTCGATGGGCAGCACCTCCTGGCCGATCTCGTAGCGCCCTTCGCCATCGAGCAGCGCATCCAGACGCTGGCGTGCGCCGATGCGCATGTGGTGCGCGCACTTGGGACAAACGTACTGGTTCTGCTCGAGATCGGTCTTGTACAGCACCGTCTCGCAGGAGGGGCACTTGAGCCACAGGCCCTCGGGCATCTGGCGCCGGCTTCCGGCCTCGGAGGGCTGGATCTTCGGGGGCAGCAGTTTTTCGAGCCAACTCATCGGGAAACCTCCTCGAATACCGGGTTGCCGGAACCGGCCGCAGCGCGGTCGACGGCCGCGCGCACCCCGCGCAGGAAATCGGATGCGGCGGCGAGGGCCTCGCCGTCGCCGCTGTGCTCCATCAACTCGATGATGCGCGAGCCGATGATCACCGCATCGGCGCAGCCGGCCACCGCGGCCGCGCCAGCCGCGTCGCGGATGCCGAAGCCCACGGCCAGCGGAAGATGCACGTGGCGCCGCAGCTCCTGCACGCGCTGCGCCACCTCGGCAAGGTCCAGGTGCGCGGCTCCCGTCACGCCCTTGAGCGAGACGTAGTACACGTAGCCGCCGGCCAGGCGGTCGACCTGCTCCATGCGCTGGGCGGTGGACGTGGGGGCCAGCAGGAAGATGGGCTCGATGCCCGCCGCGCGCAGGCGCCCGGCGAAAGCACCGGCCTCCTCCGGCGGGTAGTCGACCACCAGCACTCCGTCGACGCCGCAGCCGGCGCAGGCCTCGACGAAGGCCTCCACCCCGAACCGCTCGATGGGGTTGGCATATCCCATCAGCACCAGCGGAGTCTCGGGGTCGGTGGCGCGGAACTCGCGTGCCCATTCCAGCACCTGGCGCAGGCTGACACCGCGTGCCAGCGCACGCTCGTTGGCGCGCTGGATCACCGGGCCGTCCGCCATGGGATCGGAGAAGGGAATGCCCAGCTCGAGCATGTCCGCGCCGGCCCCCACCAGGGCGTGCAGAAGCGGCACCGTGGTCTCGGGCGCCGGGTCGCCGGCGGTCACGTAAGGGATCAGGGCCTTGCGCCCCTGGCGCGCCAGGCGCGCGAAGGTCGTCGCGATTCGGCTCATGACCGCCCCTTGCACGACGGGCGGCAGAAGAACTCCGCCCGGGTCAGGTCGGCGATGTTGCCGATGTCCTTGTCCCCGCGCCCCGACAGGTTGACCAGCAGCAGCTGGTCGGAGCGCATGCCGGGAGCCATCTTGATGGCCTGGGCCAGCGCGTGGCTGGACTCCAGCGCCGGAATGATGCCTTCGGTGCGGCACAGGCGATGGAAGGCCTCCAGCGCCTCCGAATCGGTGACGGCCACGTATTCGGCGCGCCCGCTGTCCTTCAGCCACGCATGCTCCGGACCCACGCCGGGATAGTCCAGGCCCGCCGACACCGAATGGGTCTCGGCGATCTGTCCGGCCTCGTCCTGCAGCACGTAGGTGCGATTGCCGTGCAGCACGCCCGGCACGCCCGCGCCCAGCGAGGCCGCGTGGCGTCCGCTGGCCAGTCCCTCGCCGCCCGCCTCCACGCCGATCAGGCGCACCTGCGCATGCTCGATGTAGGGGTAGAAAATGCCCATCGCGTTGCTGCCGCCACCCACGCAGGCGAGCACGGCATCGGGCTGGCGTCCCGCCAGCTCCGGCATCTGCACCAGGCACTCGTCGCCGATCACGCGCTGGAAATCGCGCACCATCATCGGGTAGGGGTGGGGACCGGCCACCGTGCCGATGATGTAGAAGGTGTCCTCCACGTGCGTGACCCAGTCGCGCAGAGCTTCGTTGAGCGCGTCCTTCAGGGTCTTCGAACCGCTGTGCACGGGCACCACCTCGGCGCCCAGCAGGTGCATGCGATACACGTTGGGCGACTGACGCTTGACGTCCTCGGCGCCCATGTAGACCACGCACTGCATGCCGTAGCGGGCCGCCACGGTGGCACTGGCCACGCCGTGCTGGCCGGCTCCGGTCTCGGCGATCACGCGGCGCTTGCCCATGCGCTGCGCCAGCATGGCCTGGCCGATGGTGTTGTTGATCTTGTGCGCGCCGGTGTGGTTCAGGTCCTCGCGCTTGAGATAGATCTGCGCCCCGCCGAGTTCGCGGCTCAGGCGGGCGGCGTGGTAGATCGGGCTCGGGCGCCCGACGAAATGGCGCAACTCGTTGTGGTATTCGGCCTGGAACTCGGGATCGGCGCGAAAGCGCGCGTAGGCGTCCTTGAGTTCGTCAAGGGCCTTGAACAGGGTTTCGGCGACGAAACTGCCGCCGTAGGGGCCGAAATGGCCCTGCGCATCCGGAAGGTCGTACTGGAGCATGATGGAATCGGCGATGCTGGACAAAGGGATCGAGCCGCCTGCCCGGCGCCGCGCCTTCAGCCGCCCCGCTGCGGGGCACCGTCGGTCTGCTGCGCCGCGGCATCGGCCGCGCGCACCGCGGCGACGAATTCTCGCATCGCCGCGGCATCCTTCACACCCTTGGCGGATTCGACGCCGGAGGAGACGTCAACCGCCCAGGGGCGCACCCGCAGGATCGCCTGCGCCACATTTTCGGCACGCAACCCACCAGACAAAACGATGGGACTGCCGACGTTTGTTGGAATGAGTGACCAATCGAAGACCTCTCCACCCCCGCCGAAGCCTTCCACGAAGGCATCGAACAGCAGGCCGCGCGCATGCGCGTGCCGGAGCTGCAAGTCTAGCAAATCCACTCCAGCGCGCATGCGCACGGCGCGCAGGTAGGGGTGCCCGAAGAGCTCGCAGTCCTCCGGGAGCTCGTCGCCATGGAACTGGAGCAGGGACGGGTGCAGCGCATCGATCACCTCGCGCACCCGATCCGGCTCTGCACGCACGAACAGCGCGACCACGCCGACAAGCGGCGGCAGTTCGCGCACGATGTCCAGGGCCTGGCGCAAGTTCACGGCGCGCGGGCTCGGCGGATAGAACACCAGGCCGATGGCATCGGCTCCGGCCCGGGCGGCCTCCACCGCGTCGCCGGGGCGGGTGATGCCGCAGATCTTGATGCGGGTTCGGTGCATGCTCGAGGGGTTCAGGCCAGCAGCCGGGGCAGGTCCGGGACGGCCGCGGGGATCTGCCATTGTGCCGCATAGGCGGGCCCGGCGAAATACAGCCCGTCGGGCATGAAGGTCGGCGCCGCCACGGCCCGGTCTCGCGCGCTCAGCACCTGGGCGATCCAGTCCGGAGCGCGGGCCGCGCTGCCCACGGCGACCAGGCAGCCCATGATGTTGCGCACCATGTGGTGCAGGAAGGCATTGGCGTGGAAATCGAAACACCAGGTGCGCCCGTCCGGCTCCAGCGTGATGTCGATCCCATGCACGGTCTTGCGGGGGCTTCGCGCCTGGCAGGAGCTGGCGCGGAACGACGTGAAATCATGCTCGCCCAGCAGATGGGCCGCGCCCTCACGCATGGCCTGCCCGTCCAGCCGGTGATGTGTCCAGCCCACCAGTCCGTGCAGCAGTGCGGGTCGCACCGGATGCTGCACCAGCACATAGCGGTAGCGCCGCGACTGCGCGCTCTTCTGCGCATGGAAGGAATCGCCCGGCTCGCAGGACCACAGCACACTGATGTCCGGGGGAAGAAAGGTGTTGAGCCCGCGCACCCAGGACTGTGCCGCACGCTGCACCGGGGAGTCGAAATGCACCACCTGCTGCAAGGCGTGCACACCGGCATCGGTGCGCCCCGCGCACACCACGCGCAGCGAAGCGCCGGTGAACTCACGCAGCGCCTGCTCCAGGCGATCCTGCACGGTGGCACCACCGGGCTGGCTCTGCCAGCCCCGGTAGGCGCAGCCGCGGTAGCTCAGCCCCAGCGCGATGCGCATGCCCGCGCGGCGCTCCCGTGCATCGGACTCAGCCCAGCTGCGCGAGCAGCTTCTCGGCCTGCGCGCGGGTTTCGCCGTCGCTCTCGGCGATGATCTCGTGCAACAGGTGGCGCGCCGTGTCCAGATCGCCCATGGCGCGGCTTTCCTCCACCAGCGCCAGGCGCGTGTCCAGCGCCTGGGCGGGCGCCGCAGAGGGCTCGGACACCGGGGGCAGGCCCAGGTCGAACTCCAGCGGCGCCGGCTCGGCGGCCGTCGAAGGCGCGGCCGGCGCGGCCGGCGCGGCCGGCTCGACAGCGGGCGGTAGGGTGAGTGCGGACAGGTCGAAGTCCAGCCCCATGTCCTTGGGCTCCTCGGCCGCGGGCGCGGCGGGCGTCTCGGGGGCGGGCGAGGCGCCACCGCCTCCCAGATCCAGGCTCAGGTCCAGCGCTGAGCCCGAACCGCCGGGCTCCTCGGGTCCCGACAGCGAGGGCAGGCCCGCCAGCAGCTCGGTCGGCGGCATCGTGGGTGCCGGTTCGGTGGACGCGGGCTGGCTGGCGTCGAAGTCCGTGCCGGTGATGGTGGTCGCCGACGTGCCCATCATGGGCGGCTGGGTGTTGTGGTACAGGGGGTTGGCCGCGTCCAGGCCGCGCCCGAGTTCCTGCACCTTCTTCCATTCCTCGCCGCTGCCGTCGGTGCGCGTGAACAATTCGGCCGCAGTCAGCTCGAAGGAACGCGCATCCTTGCGCTTGGCGTAGATCTCCAGCAACTTGAGTCGGGCCGCGTTGCGATCCGGATGGTTTTTCAGGGCTTCCTTCAGAATCTCCTCGGCCTGCAGGTCCCGTCCGTAGGCCAGGTACACATCGGCCTCGGCCACCGGGTCGACATCCACGCTTTCCACCTGGCTGGGCGAGTACTGCATGGACGAGCCCAGGGTGCTGTTGTTGGTGTCCACTCGCTCGCCGCCGCTGGCGCCGAAGAAGCTGTCGGTTCCCCCCATGTGGCTGTCGAACACCGAGGACTGCCCTCCCCCCGATGCGCGGCGGCGCCGCAGCACGGCCCACCCGGCAAGCAGCACGCCCAGCAGCAGCCCGGCCGGAGCCAGCAGCGGGTTCGCCAGCAGGCCGCCGAACAGGCCCGGTCCATGCGACTCGGTGGCCGGCTCGTGCGGCTTGGCACCGGGCTTGGCTTCCGGATGGGCCGGCGCCGGCTTGGGCGGGGCGGAGGCGGTGTGCAGCGGCGCGCTGGCCGGGACGGCATGACTGGCCGTGGCGCCTGGCGCGGAGGCAGCTCCGGGCGCCGCGCCCGGGGCGGAAGCACTCGGACGCGCGGGCACCGAGGCTGCGGCGACGACCGCCGATGCAGGGGAGGCCGCCTGGGGCGCCGAGGCCGCGGGAGCCGCGCCCGGCTGCATCGCCCGAGCCGCGGCGCTGGCGCTGGCCGCCAGCTTGGCCAGCGCGGCCACGTCGGCCTTCGCCGCCGCCAGCTTGGCCGCCAGCGCTTCGGCCTGCTTCTGCGCGGCAATCCAGTTCGCCTCCGCGGTCTGCCCCGGAACGGCGACCCCGGCCTGGCTCAGGCGGAGCTGCGATTGGGGGCCGGAGGCGCCGTTGCCGGGTTCACGCACTTGCGCCTGCACCGTGCCGTGCATGCTGCGCGCGTGGTCACCGGCCTGGGTCGGGCTGAGCTCTGCAAGGCGCCTGCGATAGGCCGCGAAATCCCCGCTGTGCGCGACGATGATCCGATGGGCTTCGCTGCTGCTCAGGGCGTCCGCCTGACGGGCCGAGGGCACCTTCAGCACGGCGCCGGCGCGCAGCCGGTTGATGTCGCCGTCGATGAAGGCTCCCTGGTTGGCGCTGTAGAGCGCGGCCAGCATCTGGTCCAGGGAAACTTCGCCGCCGGCATAGGAGCGGGCGATCGAGAACAGGGTGTCGCCGCGCTGCACGGTGTAGCCCGAGCGCGAGCCTGCCCCTGGAGCCGGCGCCGGCAGGGTGCGCTGCACCGCGTGGGCCAGCGGAGCCGGCGCCTGCGGCACGACCGGAGCCACGCCGGGTTCGCGAAAACCCGGGGGATCCAGCAGCAGGGTGTAGTTGCGGGTGATCTCCCCGCTGGACCAGTCGGCGCGCAGCAGCAGGTCGACGAAGGGCTCGTGCACGGGGCGCGTGCCGCTCAGGTGCAGATAGGGATGCCCGGCGGCATCCTGGCGCAGCAGGATGGTCGCCCCCTGCAGCGCGTCGCTGTAGTTCAGCTGACGCGCCGCGTACAGGGAATCCGGCGCGACTCCGACCCGCAAGGACTGCGCCTCGTCCGGGGTGATCTGGGTGATTTCGATGTTCGCGCTCAGCGGCTGCCCGAGCGTGGACAACACCACCACATGCCCGAGGCCGAAGGCCCCGGCCAGCGGTACGGCTCCCGGCAGTGCCGCCAGACAAGCCACACCCATTGCTTGACGCCATTTGGCCACGTTGCTTCCCCTGATCTGCATGGTTGCCCGGCTACGCGTGCGAATCCGCCCGCAGGCTCATCCATCGCTTCAATGCACGCCCCCATCCCCTTGATTGCAAACTGCGTTGCAGGGGTTTCGCATGCGATAGTAACCAATCGTCCCCCGGAAACCGGCAGGAATTGGCGCTGCGCCCCGGATCGGCGTGGCGCGCATGCAAACCGGCGCCCCCGAAAGACCGCTGGACGGAATGCTGATCAAGCCTCCAAAAGTATGCGCAACATCCGGCGCAAGGGCTCCGCCGCCCCCCACAACAACTGGTCCCCAACGGTAAAGGCACTCAGGTACTCCGGCCCCATGGCCATCTTGCGCAGGCGCCCGACCGGAATCCCCAGCGTGCCGGTGACCGCCACCGGGGTGAGCTCGCGCATGCTCGCCTCACGGGTGTTCGGGACCACCTTGACCCACTCGTTATCGGCGGCAATCATGGCCTCGATCTCGGTCAACGGCACGTCCCGGCGCAACTTGAAGGTCAGCGCCTGGCTGTGGCAGCGCATGGCGCCGATACGCACGCACAGCCCGTCCACCGGCACGGGATGGGCCTGGCCGAGGATCTTGTTGGTCTCGGCACCGCCCTTCCATTCCTCGCGCGACACGCCGTTGCCCAGGTCCTTGTCGATCCAGGGGATCAGGCTGCCTCCCAGCGGGACCTCGAAATGACGCGTGTCCGAGGGCGGCAGGGCGCGCTGGGTTTCGATGACGCCACGGTCGATATCCAGGATGGCCGAGGCGGGGTCGTCCAGCAGCCCGCGCACCGCCGTGTTGAGGGTGCCGAACTGGGTGAGCAGTTCGCGCATGTGCTGCGCCCCGCCCCCCGAGGCGGCCTGGTAGGTCATGGAACTCATCCATTCGACCAGGCCCGCCTTGAACAGGGCGCCCACGCCCATCAACATGCAGCTGACCGTGCAATTTCCGCCGATCCAGTTTCGCCCGCCACGCGCCAGCGCAGCGTCGATCACCGGCCGGTTCACCGGATCCAGCACGATCACCGCGTCGTCGCGCATGCGCAGCGAGGAAGCCGCGTCGATCCAGTGTCCCTTCCAGCCGGTGGCACGCAAGGGCTCGAACACCGCGCTGGTGTAGTCGCCACCCTGCGCGGTGACGATCATGTCGCATGCGCGAAGCGCCTCCAGATCCGAAGCGTCGTGCAGCGCGGAGCCATCCGGCGCCCGGCCCCCGGCATTGCTGGTCGAGAAATACACCGCTTCGAAGAGCTCGAAGTCGCCCTCGGCGCGCATGCGCTGCATGAGCACCGATCCCACCATGCCTCGCCAGCCCACCAGGCCGACACGCTGCTTTGCCATGTTCTTGATTTCCTTGGATTTCGGGATGTGCGAAAGGCGGGAATCCGGCTCAGCCCAAGGCCGCGACCACCGCATCGCCCATGCCTGCGGTGCCCACGCTGGCCTGGCCCGGCTCGGCGATGTCGGCGGTGCGCAGGCCCTGGCGCAGCACCTCGCGCACGGCTTTTTCCACGCGCTGCGCGGCTTCGGCCTGCCCCAGGGAGTAGCGCAGCATCATGGCGGCGCTGAGGATGGTGGCCAGCGGGTTGGCCAGGCCGCGCCCGGCGATGTCGGGCGCCGAGCCGTGGGAGGGCTCGTACAGGCCCCGCCCCTGCTCGTTCAGCGAAGCCGACGGCAGCATGCCGATGGAGCCGGTGAGCATTGCGGCCTCATCGGAGAGGATGTCCCCGAACATGTTGCCCGTGACCACCACATCGAATTTCTTGGGAGCGCGCACCAGTTGCATCGCCGCGTTGTCCACGTACATGTGCTCCAGCTCGATGTCCGGGTACTGGGCGTGGACCTCGGTGACCACGTCCTTCCAGAACTGGAAGGTCTCCAGCACGTTGGCCTTGTCCACGCTGGTCACGCGCCCTGCATGTCCGGCCGCCTTGCGGGTACGCGCGGCCTGGAAGGCCACGTGGGCGATGCGCTCGATCTCCGGGCGGCTGTAGCGCATGGTGTCGAAGGCTTCCGGCTGGCCTGCGAAGGCGCCGTCGGGGGCATCACGGCGGCCGCGGGGCTGGCCGAAGTAGATGTCACCGGTGAGCTCGCGCACGATGAGGATGTCCAGGCCGGAGACGACCTCCGGCTTGAGGGAGGAGGCCTGCGCGAGTTCGGGATACAAAATGGCCGGGCGCAGGTTGGCGAACAGTCCCAGGTTCTTGCGCAGTCCCAGGATGGCCTGCTCCGGACGCAGCGCACGCTCGAGACGGTCGAAACGCGGATCCCCCACGGCGCCGAACAACACCGCGTCGGCACGCTGCGCGAGCGCCAGGGTGGCAGGCGGAAGAGGGTGTCCGTGGCGCTCGTAGGCGGCGCCGCCGACGTCGGCGAACTCGAACTCCAGCTTCAGGCCGTCGGCGCGCAGGCGCTGAAGCACGCGCATGGCCTGCTCGATGATTTCAGGACCGATGCCGTCGCCCGGCAGGACTGCGATATTCATGCGATTGGCTTTCTCGAAAGGGGGCCGCGGGAATCAGAGGATGCGGTGCGCCAGCCAGGGCATGCGCGCGATGCGCTCGGCCTCGAAGGCACGCACCTTGTCCGCCTTGCGCAGGGTCAGCCCGATCTCGTCGAGCCCGCCCACCAGGCAGTGCTTGCGGAACTCGGTGATCTCGAAGGGAAGCTCGGAGCCATCGGGCTTGACCACGCGCTGGCGCGGCAGATCCACCGTCAGCGCATAGCCGGGAAACGCCGCCACTTCGTCGAACATGCGGGCGACCTCGTGCTCGGGCAGCACGATGGGAAGCAGCCCGGTCTTGAAGCAGTTGTTGAAGAAGATGTCGGCGAACGACGAGCCGATCAGCGCCCGGATGCCCCACTGCTCGATGGCCCAGGGAGCATGCTCGCGCGAGGACCCGCAGCCGAAATTCTTGCGCGCCAGCATGATGCTGGCGCCCTGGTAGCGGGGCTGGTTGAGCACGAAATCCGGGTTCGGCTTGCGCGAGGCCGGATCCTGTCCCGGCTCCCCATGGTCGAGGTAACGCCATTCGTCGAACAGATTGGGGCCGAAGCCCGTGCGACGGATGGACTTGAGGAACTGCTTGGGGATGATCGCGTCGGTGTCGACGTTTTCACGATCGATGGGCACCACCACGCCCTGGTGCACGGTGAAGGCTTGCATGGGTACTGGCTTCCTGGTTGGCAAGGGCCCGGGCCGCGCGGCTCAGGCGCCTCGCACGTCGACGAAATGGCCGGCCACCGCCGCGGCCGCGGCCATCGCCGGGCTCAGCAGGTGCGTGCGACCGCCCTGGCCCTGACGCCCCTCGAAATTGCGGTTCGAGGTCGAGGCGCAGCGCTCGCCCGGCTCCAGTCGGTCGGCGTTCATGGCCAGGCACATGGAACAGCCCGGCTCACGCCATTCGAAGCCCGCGGCCAGGAAGATCTTGTCCAGGCCCTCGCGCTCGGCCTGCGCCTTGACCAGGCCGGAGCCCGGCACCGCCAGCGCCAGGCGCACGTTCGAGGCGATGCGCTTGCCGGCCAGCACCTTGGCCGCCTCGCGCAGGTCCTCGATGCGCGAGTTGGTGCAGGAGCCGATGAACACCTTGTCGATGCGGATGTCCGCGATCGGCTTGCCGGGCTGCAGGTTCATGTATTCCAGCGCCCGCTCCATGGCCGCGCGCTTGACCGGATCGGCCTGTTTCTCCGGGTCCGGCACACGCTCGTCGATGGCCACGACCATCTCGGGCGAGGTGCCCCAGGTGACTTGCGGGCGCACGGCGGACGCGTCCAGTTCCACGCGCAGGTCGAAGTTCGCGTCGGCGTCGGAGTGCAGGCCGCGCCAGTAGCGCACGGCCTGATCCCACTCGACGCCGGTGGGCGCATAGGGACGGCCCTGGATGTAGCGCAGGGTGGTCTCGTCCACGGCCACCAGGCCGGCGCGCGCGCCGGCCTCGATGGCCATGTTGCACAGGGTCATGCGCCCTTCCATGCTCAGCGCGCGCACCGCGGGGCCGGCGAACTCGATGGTGCAGCCGGTCCCCCCGGCAGTGCCGATGCGTCCGATCACGGCCAGCGCCAGGTCCTTCGCGGTGCAACCCGGCCCCAGGCTGGAGCCCACCCACACCAGCATGTTCTTCATCTTGCGCGCCAGCAGGGTCTGCGTGGCCAGGACATGCTCGACCTCGCTGGTGCCGATGCCGAAGGCCAGCGCGCCAAAGGCTCCGTGGGTGCTGGTATGCGAATCCCCGCACACCACGGTCATGCCCGGCAGCGTCGCCCCCTGCTCGGGGCCGATGACGTGCACGATGCCCTGGCGGCGGTCGTTCATCTTGAACTGGGTGATGCCCTGCGCGTCGCAATTGCGGTCGAGGGTGTCGACCTGCAGGCGTGAAACCGGGTCGGCGATGCCCTCGGCGCGGTTCGTGGTCGGCACATTGTGGTCGGAGACGGCCAGGTTGGCGCTGATGCGCCACACCTTGCGCCCGGCCAGCTCCAGGCCCTCGAAGGCCTGCGGGCTGGTCACCTCGTGCACGAGGTGGCGGTCGATGTACAGCAGCGCGGTGCCGTCGGAATCGACGTCCACCAAGTGCTCGTCCCAGAGTTTGTCGTATAGCGTGCGTGCCATCGCGATCAGGCCGGCTTGCGGCGCAGGAGAAACGAAAAGGGTCTGCCGCGCTTCGCTGAGCGGGCAAGACCCTTGATTTTAGCGGGCTTATCGCGATTCCAGGGCCCGGCCTGCACGGCGGAGCCAGGGCGCGAACACCCCGTGTCGGTTGAGGGCAGGCCTAGGGACGCTGGGCCAGGGGCAGCACCGCGCGGCTGGACGAGCCCGTGAACAGCTGACGCGGACGCCCGATCTTGTACTCGGGGTCGGAAATCATCTCGTTGAGCTGCGCGATCCAGCCCACGGTGCGCGCCAGGGCGAAAATCGCCGTGAACAGCGAAACCGGCACGCCGATGGCCTTTTGCACGATGCCCGAATAGAAGTCCACGTTCGGGTACAGCTTGCGCTGGATGAAGTAGTCGTCCTCCAGGGCGATCTTCTCCAGGGTCATGGCCAGCTTGAACAGCGGGTCGTCGTGCAGGCCCAGCGCATCCAGCACCTCGTGGCAGGTCTCGCGCATCAGCTTGGCGCGCGGGTCGTAGTTCTTGTAGACCCGGTGGCCGAAGCCCATCAGGCGCACCGAGGAGTTCTTGTCCTTCACCTTCTCGATGAACTCGCCGATCCTGGCCACGCCGCCGTTGGCCTGGATGTCGTAGAGCATGTTCAGGCAGGCCTCGTTGGCGCCACCATGGGCCGGGCCCCACAGACAGGCCACGCCGGCGGCGATGGCCGCGAAGGGGTTGGTCCCGCTGGAGGCGCACAGGCGCACCGTGGAGGTGGAGGCGTTCTGCTCGTGGTCGGCGTGCAGGATGAAGATGCGGTCCAGCGCGCGCTCGATCACCGGGCTGGGCACGTATTCCTCGCAAGGCGTGGCCCACATCATGCGCATGAAATTCCCCGCGTAGCTCAGCTTGTTCTGCGGGTACATGTACGGCTGGCCCATGTTGTACTTGTAGGCCATGGCCACCAGCGTGGGCATCTTGGCGATCAGGCGGATCGCCGAGATGTCGCGCTGCGCGGCGTCGTTCAGATTGATCGAGTCGGGGTAGAAGGCCGACATGGCGCCGACCAGGCCCGTCAGCACGGCCATCGGGTGGGCGTCGCGGCGGAAGCCGCGCAGGAAGAACTGCATCTGCTCGTTGACCATCGTGTGCTGGGTCACGCGGTTCACGAAGTCGGCCTTCTGCGCGGCGTTGGGCAGTTCGCCGTACAGGATCAGGTAGCAGGTCTCCATGTAGTCGCACTCGACCGCCAGCTGCTCGATCGGGTAGCCGCGATAAAGCAGTTCACCCTTGTCGCCGTCGATGTAGGTGATGGCCGAATTGCACGAGGCGGTGGACAGGAAACCGGGGTCGTAGGTGAACTTGCCGGTCTGGCCGTACAGCTTGCGGATGTCGATCACGTCCGGACCGACCGAGCCCTTGTAGATCGGCAGCTCGATGCTGGGCGCGCCGTCGGAGAAGGACAGCGTGGCTTTGACGTCGGATGGCTTCATGGGGGGCTCCGGGGGTTGGGGGTGACGGCCGCGATTTCTGCGCGACGCGGCTCAGTCTCGCAGCATGTCGAGCAGGCCCAGGCGCTGCGCCGCCTGCGCCTGGGCCGGCGGCTCGATGTGTCCGAGCAGCAGCGCCAGCAGCGTGTTGTCGTCAAGCTCCAGCAATTCGCCCAGGGCCGCCGCGCGCGCGGGATCCAGGGAATCGCCGTGACGGGCGAAAAACCGGGTGAACATCAGATCGTTCTCCAGCAGCCCGCGGCGCGCGCGCCAGCGCAACCTGCGCAATGCGGCAGCGTGCTCCTCGGGACTCTCCGGACTGCCGGACGCTGGGTGCATGACGATCTCAGACCGCGCGACGCAGCAACATGTCCTTGATGTTGCCGATGGCCCGCGTCGGATTGAGCTCCTTCGGGCACACGTCGACACAGTTCATGATGGTGTGGCAGCGGAACAGCCGGTACGGATCTTCCAGGTCGTCCAGGCGCGCTCCGGTCGCCTCGTCGCGGCTGTCGGCGATGAAGCGGTAGGCCTGCAGCAGGCCGGCCGGGCCGACGAACTTGTCCGGATTCCACCAGAAGCTCGGGCACGACGTGGAACAACTGGCGCAAAGGATGCACTCGTACAGGCCGTTGAGCACCTCGCGCTGCTCGGGGCTCTGCAAGCGCTCCTTCTCGGGCGCCGGCGTGTCGTTGATCAGGTACGGCTTGACCGAGTGGTACTGCTTGAAGAACTGGGTCATGTCGACGATCAGGTCGCGAATCACCGGCAGGCCGGGCAGCGGCTTGAGCACCACCGGCTCCTTCAGCGTGAGCAGGTTGGTGGTGCAGGTCAGGCCGTTCTTGCCGTTGATGTTCATGCCGTCGGAGCCGCACACCCCTTCGCGGCAGGAACGCCGGAAGGCCAGGGTCTCATCGACGTCGGCCTTGATGCGCATGAGCGCATCGAGCAGCATCTTGTCGTTGTGCTGCAGCTCGACCTCGTAGTCCTGCATGTACGGCCGGGCATCGCGGTCCGGGTCGTAGCGGTAGATCGAAAACTTCATCTTGCGGGTCATCAGGGTCTCCGTGTGCTGGAGCGTCAGAAAGTGCGAGCCTTGGGCTTGAAGGTTTCCACGGTCAGCGGCTTCATCTGCACCTCGCGGTAGGCCAGGCGGTTGCCTTCGCGGAACCACAGCGTGTGCTTGAGCCAGTTGGCGTCGTCGCGGTCCTGGAAGTCGCGGTGCGAATGCGCGCCCCGGCTTTCCTTGCGCGCCTCGGCCGACACGATGGTGGCCTTGGCCGTTTCGATCAGGTTCTCCACCTCCAGCGCCTCGACGCGCGCGGTGTTGAACACCTTGGACTTGTCCTTCAGGTGGATGTGCTGCACGCGCTGCTCGATCTGCGCGATCTGCTCCACGCCCTCCTTGAGCAGGTCGGAGGTGCGGAACACCCCGCAGTGCTTCTGCATGCTGGCGCGGATCGAGTTCGCCACGTCCTGGATGGGCTCGCCGTCGCTCGAGGACTCGAGCCGGGCCAGTCGGGCCAGCGGAGCGTCGGCGCAATCGGCCGGGAGATCCTTGTGCGTGCCGCGCACGCGCTCGCTCTCGACGATGTGACGCCCGGCCGAGCGGCCGAACACCACGAGGTCGAGCAGCGAGTTGGTGCCCAGCCGGTTCGCGCCGTGCACACTGACGCAGGAGCACTCGCCGATGGCATACAGGCCCTGCACCACCTGCTCGCTGCCGTCGGCGCCGACGGTCAGGACCTGGCTGTGGATGTTGGTCGGGATGCCGCCCATCTGGTAGTGAATGGTGGGCACCACGGGGATCGGCTCCTTGGTGCAGTCCACGTTGGCGAACTTGCGCGCGATCTCGGCAATCGACGGCAGGCGCTTGTGGATGGTCTCGGCCCCCAGATGGTCGAGCTTGAGCAGCACGTAATCCTTGTGCGGGCCCGCGCCGCGGCCTTCCTTGATCTCCTGGTCCATCGAGCGCGACACGAAGTCGCGCGGCGCCAGATCCTTGTAGGTAGGCGCGTAGCGCTCCATGAAACGCTCGCCGTTGGCGTTGAGCAGGATGCCGCCCTCGCCACGTACGCCCTCGGTGATCAGCACCCCGGCGCCGGCCACGCCGGTGGGGTGGAACTGCCAGAACTCCATGTCCTGCAGCGGAATGCCCGCGCGCGCGGCCATGCCGATCCCGTCCCCGGTGTTGATGTAGGCGTTGGTCGAGGCGGCGAAGATGCGCCCGGCCCCGCCGGTGGCCAGCACCGTGGACTTGGCCCGCAGCACGCTGACCTCGCCGGTTTCCATTTCCATGGCCACCACGCCCAGCACCTCACCGTCGGCGTCGCGGATCAGGTCCAGGGCCATCCATTCGACGAAGAAGTGGGTGCGCGCGGCGACGTTCTGCTGGTACAGGGTGTGCAGCAGCGCGTGCCCGGTGCGGTCGGCGGCGGCGCAGGCGCGCTGCACGGCCTTCTCGCCCAGGTTGGCCGTGTGGCCGCCGAAGGGGCGCTGGTAGATGGTGCCGTCCGGATTGCGGTCGAAAGGCATGCCCATGTGCTCGAGCTCGTACACCGCGCTGGGCGCTTCGCGACACATGAACTCGATGGCGTCCTGGTCACCCAGGTAGTCCGAACCCTTGACGGTGTCGAACATGTGCCAGTACCAGTTGTCCTCGCTCATGTTGCCCAGCGAGGCGGAAATGCCGCCCTGGGCGGCCACCGTGTGCGAGCGGGTGGGGAATACCTTGGACAGCACGGCCACGTCCAGGCCGGCGCGCGCCAGCTGCAGCGCGCAGCGCAGGCCGGAGCCCCCGGCACCGACCACGACGACGTCGAATTTGCGTTGATTCAGTTGCACGGCTCAGACCCTCCACAGAACCTGCACGGCACCACCGACGCAGGCGAGCAGCCACACGATGGTCAGCACCTGCAGGCTCAGGCGCAACCCGACGGGCTTGACGTAATCCATCCAGATGTCGCGCACGCCCACCCACACGTGGTAGAGCAGCGCGAGCAGGGCCACGAGCGTGAACAGCTTGGTCGCCTCGTTGGCGAACAGCGCCTGCCAGCGCGCGTAGTCCATCCGGCCCGGCCACAGGACGACGACCAGCATGAACACGGTATAGAGCGCCATCACCACGGCGGTCACGCGCTGGGCCAGCCAGTCGCGCAGTCCGTAGTGCGCGCCCACCACCAGACGGTGGGATCCATAATCGCTTGCGGGCATGTCAGGCTCCCGAGAAGAGGTGGATGGCGAACAGCAGCGTGGCCAGCAGCGAGACCACCAGCACCGTCACGGCGCTCTGGCGCCCGGCCTGCTTGGTCACCACCTTCGGGCAGATGTCCGAGGCGAGGTGCCGGATGCCGGCGCAGAAATGGTGGGCCAGACCCCAGAACAGGGCCAGTCCGACCAGTTTCATCGGCCAGGAGCCCAGCACGGCTGCGAGGTCCGCGAAGCCCTGCGCCGAACGCAGACTCAGGCCGAAGGCCCAGAGGACGACAGGAAGGAGCAGGAACATCAGGGCGCCGCTGATGCGATGCAGGATCGACACGATGGCCGCCAGGGGCATGCGGTATCGGACGATGTCACCGAGTCCGATGTTGCGGAACTCGGGTCTTGCAGTCTTGGGTACGGTTGGCATGGTCTTGGCCTCGCTTCGGGTTGTGACGCGAGTTTATGGCTTGAATCGGACATCCGCAGCGCGCGACATGCGGCAGGCGCCATCGCTCAGCTGAGTTCGTTGCGGTAGTAGTGATGCGTGGTGGCATACAGGCCGCGGCGCAGCTCGACCGGCTGGTCGCCGTAGCTGAAGGCCAGGCGCTCCACCGACAGCAGGGCCTGGCCCACCGGCACGTGCAACAGCTCGGCTTCCTGCGCCGAGGCGTTGACCGCCCGGATCTTTTCCTCGGCACGCACCATGCGCGTGCCGAACTCGGATTCAAACATCGCGTACAAGGGGCCGCGATAGCGCTCCAGGCGCTCGGCGGTCAGGCCGCGGAAGGGCCCCGCCGGCAGGTAGATATCCTCGTACACCACGGGTTCGCCGGCGATACGCAGAATGCGCCGGATCTCCAGCACCATGTCGCCGGCACGGATGCCCAGCGCGCGCACCACCTCCGAAGGAGCACGCACACGGTGGCATTCCAGGAACTCGCGCTCCATGCGCAGGCCCTGGCTGGTCTCGGTGTCGGGCACCAGGCGCAGGAAACGGAACTTGACCTGCGCCTCGTGGTGGGTGGACACGAAGGTTCCGCGCCCCTGGCGGCGGATCAGCAGGTTCTCCGCGGCGAGCTCGTCGATGGCCTTGCGCACCGTGCCCTGGCTGACGCCGAAGCGTGAAGCCAGCTCCGCCTCGCTGGGGATCAGCTCGCCAGGCTTCCACTCCCCCTCCTGCAACGCGCGGGTGATCAGCGCCTTGATCTGCTGGTACAGCGGGCTGAACACCGGCGCCGCCGAGGCGGCACCGGGCGCGCTGGACGGAGCTGGGACGGTCGTGGCCATGCGCTGCATTGCAGCACAGCGGCGCGAGCCTGTCCAGTATGTCCTAATAGATGTCTTATATAAGACATAAGTGCGTTGACGCACCCCATGGCATTGCCTACACTGCGTCCTGCAATGCAGCATCGGGGAGTGGCGCGCGAGCGATCCGCGCACCGGCCCCGCCCGCAGTTCCGGCTCCGGCCCGCGCACCCACGGGTCGATTCGGCTTCCCAACGGCCTCAATCGGAGTTTCCCATGTCCAAAGCCCCCATGCGCGTAGCCGTGACCGGCGCCGCCGGCCAGATCGGCTACGCCCTGCTGTTCCGAATCGCCTCCGGCGAAATGCTCGGCAAGGATCAGCCGGTGATTCTGCAACTTCTGGAAATTCCCGACGAAAAGGCCCAGAAGGCGCTCAAAGGCGTGATGATGGAACTGGATGACTGCGCGTTCCCGCTGCTTGCCGGGATGACGGGCCACTCCGACCCGAACACCGCGTTCCAGGATATCGACTGCGCGCTGCTGGTCGGCGCACGCCCCCGCGGCCCTGGCATGGAACGCCGTGATCTGCTGTCGGCCAACGCGCAGATCTTCACGGCGCAGGGCAAGGCGCTCAACGCGGTCGCCAAGCGCAGCGTGCGCGTGCTGGTGGTCGGCAATCCGGCCAACACCAACGCCTACATCGCGATGAAGTCGGCTCCCGACCTGCCCAAGGGGCAATTCACCGCCATGCTGCGCCTGGACCACAACCGCGGGCTGTCCCAGCTGGCCACCCGGATGGGCAAGCCGGTGTCGTCCATCGAGAAGTTCTGCGTCTGGGGCAACCACTCGCCGACCATGTACGCCGACTGGCGCTTCGCCACCGTCGACGGCAAGCCGGTGAAGGACATCATCGGCGACGACGACTGGAACCGCAACACCTTCCTGCCCACGGTGGGCAAGCGCGGCGCGGCGATCATCGAGGCCCGCGGGCTGAGCTCCGCGGCCTCGGCGGCCAACGCGGCCATCGACCACATGCGCGACTGGGTGCTGGGCAGCAACGGGCGTTGGGTGACCATGGGCATCCCCTCGGACGGCTCGTATGGCATTCCCGAGGAAACCATGTTCGGCGTGCCGGTGATCTGCGAGGGCGGCCAGTACCAGCGCGTGCAGGGCCTGCCCATCGACGCCTTCTCCCAGAGCTGCCTGGACAAGACCCTGGCGGAACTTCAGGAAGAGAAGGACGGGGTCAAGCACCTGCTGTGAACCGGCTCGCAGCCGCAAGCGGATCGACGCCGGAACATGACCGGATCGTTGCGTCGGGGCCAAGTCGTGGCGAAAATCCGTCACGACTTGTCCGGCAGGGGGGAAAACGGTGCCGCTCGGGGTATACACTCGCCGGCACCCCACGTCCCTGCCGCCATGGCCGCTGCGGTGTTGCATGCATCGTCGGCCGACGGCGCCCCCCGCTGCGGAGCCCGCTGATCATGAATCCGTCCCCTTCCTCCCGTCTTGCGACCCGCCTGCTGGGTCCGGCCTGCATCGGCCTGTGCGCCGGCGTCGGGCTTCCGGCGGCACACGCCGCCTCGCACGCCGCCTCGCACGCCACCAAGGCGCCGGCCGCCATCGCGGCCACCGTGGCCCCTCCGGCCCCGGTGGTGGCGCAGGCCGATCCCCTGCCCAGCTACGCCATGAAGGGGGGCCGCATGATCTGCGGCGACCGCCTGCGCATGGACGTGCGCATCGAGGGCAAGGACGACCATGCCATCGACCTGACCTGGAAGGGTCGCCACTATCTGCTGCTGCGCAAGCCCACGACCACCGGCGCCTACCACTTCGATGACCAGAAGGCAGGCCTGGTGATGATCCAGATCCCGGCGAAAAGCATGTTGTTCGACAAGAAGGACATGATGCGCCTGGCCGACGACTGCAACCCCATCGCCGCCACGAAACTGGTGGCCGCTCAGTAAGGGCCTCCGTCCGCGATCCGCGGCGGTGGCCTGTCCGATGTTTCGACCGATGACCGCTGCCGCTTCGCCCACGCCTGCTTGCCCCACGATCCGGGTCGGGTACGGCCGCGCGCGCGCGGCGCACACCCGGGCTGCGACCTGCGCGCCGCGCCCGGCAGCCTTTTCGAACACCCACCCTTGACCCCCCTCACGGAGCCTGCCATGGCCACTGCGAAACGTTCCGCCAAGAGCGCCCCCGCCCACCCCTTCGCGTCCACCTGCAAGAGTTTCAGCACCGCAAGCGGCAAGACCGGCAAGTACTACTCGCTGCCGGCGCTGGGCAAGCAGCTGGGCATCGACCTGTCGCGCCTTCCGGTGTCGATCCGCATCGTGCTCGAATCGGTGCTGCGCAATTGCGATGGAAAGCGCGTCGAAGCGTCCCACGTCCAGCAGCTGGCCTCCTGGAAGCCCAACGAGGCCCGCACGGCCGAAATCCCTTTCGTGCTGGCCCGCGTGGTGCTGCAGGATTTCACCGGCGTGCCGCTGCTGGCCGATCTGGCCGCCATGCGCACGGTGGCCGGCCAGATGGGGCGCAACCCCAAGGCCATCGAGCCGCTGGTTCCGGTGGACCTGGTCGTCGACCACTCCGTGATGATCGACAACTACGGCAACAAGAAGGCGCTGGACCTCAACATGCAGCTGGAGTTCCAGCGCAACCAGGAGCGCTACCAGTTCATGAAGTGGGGCATGCAGGCCTTCGACACCTTCGGCGTCGTTCCCCCCGGCTTCGGCATCGTGCACCAGATCAACCTGGAGTACCTGGCGCGCGGCGTGCACAAGTCCCGTGACGGCGTCTACTACCCCGACACCCTGGTGGGCACCGACAGCCACACCACGATGATCAACGGCGTGGGCGTGGTCGGCTGGGGCGTGGGCGGCATCGAGGCCGAGGCGGGCATGCTCGGCCAGCCCGTGTATTTCCTCACCCCCGACGTGGTAGGCGTGGAGCTCAAGGGCCAGCTGCGCGGCGGCGTCACCGCCACCGACCTGGTGCTGACCGTCACCGAGATGCTGCGCAAGGCCAAGGTGGTGGGCAAGTTCGTCGAGTTCTTCGGCGAGGGCACCGCGTCGCTGAGCGTGCCCGACCGCGCGACGATCGCCAACATGGCCCCCGAATACGGCGCCACGATGGGCTTCTTCCCGGTGGACGACAAGACCATCGACTATTTCCGCGGCACCGGGCGCACCAAATCCGAGATCGAGGCCCTGCAGGCCTACTTCAAGGCGCAAAAGCTCTACGGCGTGCCCAGGAGCGGCGAGATCGACTACTCGACCACGCTGAGCCTGGACCTGTCCACCGTGGCGCCCTCGCTGGCCGGTCCGCGCCGGCCGCAGGACCGCATCGAGCTGGGCCAGGTCAAGCAGCGCTTCGGTGAACTGTTCGCCACCTCCATGGACCAGGGCGGCTTCAGCCAGCCGGCCGAGCGCCTGGAGCGCAGCTTCAAGACCTCCGAAGGCACCGAGCTGCATGACGGTGACGTGCTGATCGCCGCCATCACTTCCTGCACCAACACCTCGAATCCCAGCGTGCTGCTGGCCGCGGGCCTGGTGGCCAAGAAGGCCGTGGAGGCCGGGTTGAAGGTCAAGAAACACGTGAAGACCTCGCTGGCCCCCGGCTCGCGCGTGGTCACGGAGTACCTGGAACGGGCCAAGCTGCTGCCCTACCTCGAGAAGCTGGGCTTCTACGTGTCGGGCTACGGCTGCACCACCTGCATCGGCAACGCCGGTCCGCTGTCCGCCGACATCGAGTCCGCCATCACCTCCAACGACCTGGTGTGCGCGGCGGTGCTTTCGGGCAACCGCAACTTCGAGGCGCGCATCCACCCGAACCTGAAGGCCAACTTCCTGGCCTCTCCCCCGCTGGTGGTCGCCTACGCCATCGCCGGCAACGTGCTGCGCGACCTGATGACCGAGCCGGTGGGCCATGGCAAGGGCGGCAAGCCCGTGTATCTGGGCGACATCTGGCCGAGCACCGAGGAAGTGCAGGCACTGCTCAAGGTGGCCCTGGATCCGAAGGCCTACAAGGCCAACTACGAACAGGTGGCCGCCAAGCCCGGCAAGCTCTGGCAGCGTGTGGACGGCGCCAAGGGCCAGGTCTATGACTGGCCGCAAAGCACCTACATCGCGCGCCCTCCCTTCTTCGACGACTTCGCCATGGCCCCGCAGGGCGGCGCCTCCGCCGTGCAGGGCGCGCGCGCGCTGGCGCTGTTCGGGGACTCCATCACCACGGACCACATCTCCCCGGCCGGCTCCATCAAGGAGAACTCCCCCGCGGGCAAGTGGCTGCTGGACAACGGCGTGGCCAAGGCCGACTTCAACTCCTACGGCTCGCGTCGCGGCAACCACGAGGTGATGATGCGCGGCACCTTCGCCAACGTGCGCATCAAGAACCTGATGATCCCGGCCAGGGCGGACGGTTCCCGCGAGGAAGGCGGGGTCACGCTGTTCCAGCCTTCGGGCGAGAAGATGTTCATCTACGACGCCGCCATGCGCTACATGGCCGAAGGCACCCCGCTGGTGATCTTCGCCGGCGAGGAATACGGCACCGGTTCCAGCCGCGACTGGGCCGCGAAGGGCACCCAGCTGCTGGGCGTGAAGGCCGTGGTCGCGCGAAGCTTCGAGCGCATCCACCGCTCCAACCTCATCGGCATGGGCGTGCTGCCCCTGCAATTCCTCGGCGACGACTCCTGGCAGAGCCTGGGGATCCGCGGCGACGAGAGCTTCGAGGTGCTGCTGGGCGAGGACATCCAGCCCCAGCAGGATGCCACGCTCGTCGTCCGCCGCCCCGGCCAGGCCGATCAGAAGGTCAAGCTGCGCCTGCGCATCGACACCCCGATCGAGGTGGATTACTACCGCCACGGCGGTATCCTGCCCTTCGTGCTGCGCGATCTGCTGGCCGCCTGAGCCGGGCGCGCGCCCGTGCCGCGACGGCCCGCGTGCCGGGCCGTCGCGGCGCTCAACGCGCCTCGCCCTGCGTGGGCGAGGAGGCCGCGGGCGCAGCCTTCCCGCCATCGGCTTCGGCTGCGTCCCACAGGACCTGCACGCGCTGGGACGTGGTACCCACCCCCTGGGTGCTGTCCCAATGCAGCGTGGCCGTCTGCTCGCCGGTTTGCACCGCACCCAGGCGAATCGACGCGTTGGCGTTGGTACCCGGCTGTTCGCTGCCGTAGTTGGGGGCATTGCAGCTCACGCTGTCGTCCGAATAGGTGCAGACCAGATCCCGCGAGTCCTCCGCCGGCGTGACGCTTTGCACCTGCAGGCCGGGCGAGAAGTGCACGGTCCAGCGCGCGGGGATTCCCGGCGGCGGCGTAGCGCGGGCATCGCTGGGCAGGGTGTGCAGCGAGACCTTGTCGACCAGGCTCGAATCCATGAGCACCCGCGCGGGCGCATCCAGCGACTGCTCGCCCACCACCAGGTTGCCGCTGACCACGATGGTCGCGGCGGCGCCTGCCTGGCCCAGGTCGGCGCCGGCCTCGAGCCGGGTCGTCAACTGGCTGGTGGGAAAACCCGCGCCCGCCGAGATCTGGATGGGCACGCGGATCGTGGCTCCCGGGTCGAGATGGGGCCATGCGCAGCTCAGGAGCCCCGGCAGGGACTCGAAATGGCAGGCCGGATCATCGGAATGGACCGAGATGAAGGCCGGCATCTGCTCCTTGATCTGCACACCGCGTGCGCCCGAAGGGCCGCTGGCGCGCACCGTCAGCTGCGTGGTGCCGGATCGGTTCACGCCCGGCACGACCAGCGCCGGCGCCTGGTCCACCGTGATGCCGCCCTCGGTCTGGAAATCCAGCGGCTGGTAGACCGGGTTCTCGATGCCGCTGACCGCAACCTCGGTGCTGCCCCGCGCATAGGGGTCAGCGTCCAGCAGGGTGCTCACCGTGGCCGATGCATTGGCCGTCAGCAGGACCGGACAGGCCACGAACCACCGGGTGGAGGTGCAAGGAGCTCCATCGATGCTGGCCGACACCACGGACAGGTACCACAGGGCTTCGTAGCTGAACCGTATCACGCTCTCGCAATAGCCCTGTGCATCCGCACGCAGGGCGGCGCCCGCCGGCTCCGAGGCCGGCATGGGCGAGCCGCGCGGCTCCCGCTCCGCCGGGACGCACTGCACGACGCCTTCGACGGCCCCCCGGGTTCCAGCCGTCACGAGCCAGGGCTCCGCGCCCAGGGGCTTCGCCGGGCCACGCTGAAGCGCGCCGGCGGCCTGCATGCCTGCGGCCAGCAGCCCCGCCGCCAGCAGCGCATGCGGCAGCACACGCGGCAGCACACGCGCGGCAAGTCGGAACAGCAGGCCCGCCGCGGCCGGGCGGAACCAGGGGACACGGCGGGGGACACGGCAGGGAACACGGCGGGGGGCACGGCGCGAGGCACGGCGGCCGCGCACGAGCGATGCAGGCTCCATGGCGTTCTCCAGCGCCCCACGACCGATTCGCGTCCGGCGCCTCGGCCGGCCCCGGAAGAATGTCGCTCCATCGGCCCTCGAAGGACGTTTGGACATCCTAGGTCCGATGCCCATCCCGCGTTGGCCCGCCGGAGCAAGCCCTCCCGCGCCACCCAGGTATGCCAGGGGCGCGGCCCCCTCGCGGCATCAGCTCCCGGCGGAGCCTCGCGACACCGCTGCGCGCTCCAGCACCCGCAGCAGCGAACTCGTGTCGTCGCGCCCCCAGCCCTCTTCCACCAGGGCCTGCAATTGACCCTGCACCAGACGCAGGGCCGGCAGTTCCAGCCCGGCCTCGGCAGCGGCCTGCGCCAGCAGGCCGAAGTCCTTGGCATGCAGACGCGCCTGGATGCCGGCGGCAAAGTCGCGCGCGGCCATCTTCGGGCCCATCAGGTCGAGCATGCGGCTGCCCGCGAAGCCGGCGCCCAGGGCCTGCAGGACACGCTGCAGCGGCGCCCCCTCGGCGGCGGCCAGGCGCATGGCCTCGGCGATGCCCTCGATGTTCACCACCTGCACGAGCTGGTTGCACAGCTTGGCCACCTGCCCGCTGCCGGGTGGCCCGATGTAGGTGACGGTGGGCCCGTGCAGTCGCAGCAAGGGCAGGGCCCGCTCGAAGTCTTCGGGGCTGCCTCCGGCCATGATCGACAGTCGGCCCTCGCGCGCGCCCTGCTCGCCCCCGGATACCGGTGCGTCCACGAAGCCCACGCCGCGCAAGGCCAGTTCGGCGGCGATGCGTCGCGCGCCCCGCGGGGCGATGGTGCTGTGGTCGATGCACAGCAGGCCGGGGCGCGCGCTGTGCACGGCTCCCTGCACGCCCAGCAGCACCTGTTCCACATCCTCGGTGGACGTCACATTGGTCACCAGGACCTGCACGCCACCGGCCAGCTCGGAGGCGCTGCCGGCCACCGCCATCCCGGCCTGCTCCGCGCGCCTGGCCGCCTCGGGGCTGCGCGCCCAGGCCGCCACGGGGTACCCGGCGGCGCGCAATCGCGCGGCCATGGGCCAGCCCATGGCGCCCAGGCCGATGAAACCGATGCTCGGCGGCGCCTCGGCGCCCTGCGGGGAAGGTTGGCGTTCGTGCATGATCGCGGGGTTCGAGGCGCGCGCCACCGACCCGGCGAGCGCACGCAGGCATAGGTTCAGACTATGAGCGGCATTGACAGGCTGCATTAGACACCGCGGCGCGGCCCGGCCTACAGTAGGTCGAGCCCTGCCGGGCGGTGCCCGCGGGACGCAACCCCATTCCCACGACACCAGGAGACGGCGATGACTGCGCTCAAAGGCTCGAAGACCGAGCAGAACCTGAAGGACGCCTTCGCGGGCGAATCGATGGCCAACCGACGCTATCTGTATTTCGCGAACAAGGCCGACATCGAGGGGCAGAACGACGTGGCGGCGCTGTTCCGCTCCACCGCCGAGGGAGAGACGGGCCACGCGCATGGGCACCTGGAATTCCTCGAAGCCGTTGGCGACCCCGCCACCGGCCTGCCCATCGGCGCGACCCGCGACAACCTGAAGGCCGCGGTGGCCGGCGAGACCCACGAATACACCGACATGTACCCCGGCATGGCCAAGACGGCCCGCGAGGAGGGTTTCGACGAGATCGCCGACTGGTTCGCCACGCTGGCGAAGGCCGAGCGCTCCCACGCCAACCGCTATCAAAAGGCGCTGGACGTTCTGGCCGATTGACGCCGCCGCCGGCGGGGGCCGTCGTGCCTGCGGCGCGACGTGCCCGCCACCCCCTCAGGCGCTGCGCGCTGCGTGGCGCGTCACGGAGGCTTGCACGATGAGCACGCGCGAAGGCAATCTCGAAGCCCCCACCCGCCACCCGCTGGACTGGCGCAGCGAGGAATTCCATGACGAGGCCAAGTGTCTGGCCGAGCTCGAGCGCGTGTTCGAGATCTGCCACGGCTGCCGGCGTTGCGTTTCGCTTTGCCAGTCCTTCCCCACGCTGTTCGACCTGATCGACGAGGGGACCACCGGCGAACTGGACGCGGTGGACAAGGCGGATTACTGGAAGGTCGTGGACCAGTGTTACATCTGCGATCTGTGCTACATGACCAAGTGCCCCTACGTGCCGCCCCACCCTTGGAACGTGGACTTTCCGCATACCATGCTGCGCGCCAAGGCCATCCAGTTCCGCCAGGGCAAGGTGCCCCTGGCCAGCCGTGCGCTTGCGGCCACGGACGTGCATGGCAAGCTGGCCGGCATCCCCATCGTCGTGCAGACCGTCAACGCGGTGAATCGCCAGCCCGCCACGCGCGCCGTGCTGGAGAAGACCCTGGGCGTGGACCGCAAGGCCTGGCTGCCCGAGCTTGCCGAGCGCACGCTGCGCCGCAGCGCGCCGCGCAGTGCGGTGGAGCAGCCGGTCGACGGCGAGCATGCGCCGGGCCGCGTCGCGCTGTTTTCCACCTGCTACATCAACTACAACGAGCCGGGCATCGGCCTGGACCTGCTCAAGGTCCTGGACCACAACGGCATTGCCTACGAGCTGGTGCGCAAGGACCGATGCTGCGGCATGCCCCAGCTCGAGCTCGGCGATCTGCAGGGCGTCGAACGCGCCATGCGTGCCAACATCCCCCTGCTGCTGCGCTACGCGCGTGAGGGCTGGGCGATCCTCGCCGGCGTGCCCTCGTGCACGCTGATGTTCAAGCAGGAGCTGCCCCTGATGTTCCCCGAGGACCCCGACGTGCTGGCGGTGCGCGACGCCATGTGGGACCCCTTCGAGTACCTGATGGCGCGGCACCGCGACGGCCTGCTGAAAACCGATTTCCAGCATTCGCTGGGGCGCGTGGCCTACCAGATCCCCTGCCACGGAAGGGTGCAGAACATCGGTCGCAAGACCGAGGAGATGTTCCGCCTGGTCGGCAAGAGCACGCAACTGGAGTTCACCACCATCGAGCGCTGCTCCGGACATGCCGGCACCTACGGCGTGAAAAAGGCCCACCACGCCGACGCCATGAAAATCGGCAAGCCGGTGTTCAAGGCCATGGCCGCGGCCCATCCGGACTACATCGGCTCGGACTGCCCCCTGGGCGGACACCATATCGCGCAGGGGGTGGCCGAGCTCGGCGGCGAGTCGCAACCTCGCCTGGCCCACCCGCTGACCTTGCTGCGAATGGCCTACGGGCTGTGACCCGGCGAGCATCCGGACACCATGAGGAACGCATGAGCAAGCCCACTCCCGACAGCCTGCTGGGCCTGGAGGCCTACGCACGCGAACGCACGCGCCTGCGTGCCGAGATCATCCCCTACCGCAAGCTGCGCTCCCTGCAGCTGGGTGCGCATCTGAGCCTGCAGTTCGAGGACGAGCGCACCATCCGCTACCAGATCCAGGAAATGCTGCGCATCGAGAAGATCTTCGAGCCGCAGTCCATCCAGGACGAGATCGACGCCTACGCACCGCTGATTCCGGATGGAAGCAACTGGAAGGCCACCATGCTGCTCGAGTACCCGGAAGTCGAGCAGCGCAAGCGTGAGCTGGCACGCCTGGTCGGAATCGAGCACCACATGTATGTCGACGTGCAGGGCTGCCCGCGCACGCCGGCCGTGGCCGACGAGGACCTGGAGCGCGGGACCGCGGGCAAGACTTCGGCGGTGCACTTCCTGCGCTTCGAGTTCAGCGCCTCGACCATCGAGGCCATGCGTGGGGGGGCCGCCGTGCACGTGGGCTGCGATCATCGACACTACACTGCCAGCCAGGCCCTGAGCGGCCCCTTGCGCGACGCACTGCTGCGCGACTTCGCACTCCACTGATTTCCCACCCGAGGTCCTTCCGATGCTGCTGGCCCTGTCTCCGGCCAAGACCCTGGACATGGACAGCGCCACTCCGCCGCTGCCCACCACCCTGCCCCGCTTCATCCCCGAGTCTGCGCGCCTGGTGGACATCCTGCGCGAACTCTCGCCTGCCCAATTGGGCAGCCTGATGGGGATCTCCGACAAGCTGGCGCTGCTCAATGCCCAGCGCTACGCAGCGTGGTCGCGGAATTTCGACGCCGACAACAGCCGCCCGGCCCTGCTCGCCTTCGCGGGCGACGTCTACGCCGGACTGGACGCCGCGCACCTGAAGCCTGCCCAGTTGCGCTGGGCGCAGGACCACGTGGTCATGCTCAGCGGCCTGTACGGCGTGCTGCGCCCGCTGGACCTGATGCAGGCCTACCGGCTGGAAATGGGAACACGCCTGGCCCATCCGGCGGGGCGTGACCTGTATGCCTTCTGGGGCACGCGCATCGCCGAGGCACTGCGCGAGCAGCTGGACTCGCATCGCAGCAAGCTGCTGCTGAACCTGGCCTCCGAGGAGTACTTCCGCGCGGTCGACACCGCCGCGCTGGGACACCCGGTCATCAACGTGGTGTTCCAGGAAGGCGACGCCAGGGGCTGGCGCGTGGTCGGCGTGCACGCCAAGCGCGCGCGCGGCCTGATGGCCCGCTGGATCATCGAGCACCGTGCCGACCGGCCCGAGGCCATCCTGGACTTCGACGCCGAGGGCTATGCCTATGCCGCCGAGGCGTCCAGCGAAACCCGTCGCGTGTTCCGCCGCCGGCAGGTCCCGCCTTCCCGCGCATGAGGGCCATGCCGGCCCGGTTCCCCCGAGAGCGATCGGCGGGCCTCGGCGGCGATCGCTGCGGCGTTTGCGCCCTGCGCGCCATGGTGTATGATCCCGTTTCTTCGGGGGGGTAGCTCAGCTGGGAGAGCGTCGCGTTCGCAATGCGAAGGTCGGGAGTTCGATCCTCCTCCTCTCCACCACCGATCCGGAAGCCAGGCACCTCGCCTGGCTTTTTTTTTGGGGTTCTTCACGGATCCCCGGTGCTGCATATCCACAAATTTTGGAGGGGAATAGTGCCGGATGCTCGGCAGCGCATGCGAATCACTAGCATTCACGGCTCCACTTCCCCCATCACCCCGGAGACTCGAACCATGGCCCAGATCACACTGCGCGGCAACCCCGTCGAAGTTCGCGGCTCGCTGCCAAGGCGCGGCGACAAGGCGCCGGCCATGCAACTCACCGACAAGAGCCTGGCCGAGGTCGGGCTGGACGCCTGGGCCGGCAAGCGCAAGGTGCTCAACATCGTGCCCTCGCTGGACACCCCGACCTGCGCGCAGTCGACCCGGCATTTCAACCAGGAGGCCTCGGCCCTGGACAACACCGTGGTGCTGGTGGTTTCGGCGGATCTGCCCTTCGGCGCCAACCGCTTCTGCACCGTGGAAGGCCTGAACAACGTGCTGCCCCTGTCGACCTTCCGCAACCCGGAATTCCTCGACGCCTGGGGCGTGAACATGGTCAGCGGGCCGCTGCGCGGCCTGACCGCGCGCGCGGTCGTGGTGCTGGACGAGAGCGATCGCGTGCTGCACAGCGAGCTGGTGCCGGAAATCGCCCAGGAGCCCGACTACTCCGCCGCTCTTGCGGCCCTGCGCTGACCGGCGTGCCGCTTCCGCGGGCTGGCTCGGTGGCTGGCTGGCGCTACAGTGACGGCTGATTCCTGACGCTTCAGCCTTCCCTCCCGCCATCACTCGCCCATGTCCAGCCTGATCTGCGGTTCGCTCGCCTTCGACACCATCGCCCTGTTCGAGGGGCGCTTCGCCGAGCATATCCTGCCCGAGAAGGTCCACGTGCTCAACGTGGCCTTCCTGGTGCCCGAACTGCGGCGCGATTTCGGCGGCTGCGCCGGAAACATCGCCTACACCATGCGCCTGCTGGGCGGGCAACCCGTGGTGCTGGCCACGCTGGGGGAGGATGGATCCGCCTACGAGCAACGTCTGGACAGCCTGGGCATCGGGCGCGAGCACGTGCGCGTGGTGCCGAACACCCACACCGCGCAGGCGCATATCGTCACCGACCGCGACGACAACCAGATCACCTCCTTCCACCCGGGGGCCATGCAGTTCGCGCACACGCAGCCGGTGCCAGCGCTGAGCGGGTTGCGCCTGGGCATCCTCGCACCCGACGGTCGCCAGGCCATGATCGAGCATGCGGCGCAGATGGCCGCGGCCGGCCTGCCCTTCGTGTTCGATCCGGGCCAGGGCCTGCCCATGTTCGACGGCCCCGCGCTGCGCGACTTCGTCGCACAGGCGGATTGGGTGGTGGTCAACGACTACGAGGCCGCCATGCTCGCCGAGCGCACCGGCTGGAGCCTGGAACAGCTGGCCGCTCAGCTGCGCGGTCTGGTGGTCACGCGCGGCGCCCAGGGCTGCGATGTGTTCGAGGCGGGGGCCTGCACCCGCGTGCCGGGACTGGCGGCGCGGCGCGTGGTGGATCCCACCGGCTGCGGCGACGCCTTCCGCGGCGCGCTGCTGTGGGCGCTGGAATCCGGCTGGCCCCTGGTGGATGCCTGCCGCCTGGGCAATGTGCTGGGCGCCTGCAAGGTCGCCTGCAGCGGGCCGCAGAACCACACCCCGGACCTGGATCAGGCGCTGCAGGATTTCCGGTCGGCCTACGGCGAGCCGCCGGCGAGCGCGCGAGCCGCCTGAGCGCCCGCCGCGCCGGGGCCGCAGCCTGGACCAGGGCGCGGCCTGGATCGGCGCGCGGGCGGCACGGGCAGGAAAACCCTGATCGGCGTACATTGTCTGTTTTGCGCGGCGGCCGCATCCGCCGCGCAAGGCACGGTCCCGCCCTCCCCCCTGCAAGCCCGAGCATGTCCCAGTCCGACACCCCGGCCGGCGCCCCGCCAAGCACGCACTATTCCGTGCTCGGCGCCATCAGCCTTTCCCACCTTCTCAACGACATGATGCAGTCGTTGATGCTGGCCATCTACCCGCTGCTCAAGGGCAATCTGCAGCTGAGCTTCGCGCAGATCGGCCTGATCACCCTGACCTACCAGATCACCGCATCGATCCTGCAACCGCTGGTGGGGCTGTTCGCCGACCGCAAGCCGCGGCCCTATTCCCTTTCAGTTGGGATGGGCTTCACCTTCGTCGGCCTGCTGCTGCTGTCACGCGCCGACAGCTTTGCGCACGTGCTGATGGCCGCCGCCTGCGTGGGCATGGGCTCATCGATCTTCCACCCCGAATCCTCGCGCGTGGCGCGCATGGCCTCGGGCGGCCAGCATGGACTGGCGCAGTCGATTTTCCAGGTGGGGGGCAACGCCGGCAGCGCACTCGGCCCGCTGCTGGCCGCGGCGATCATCGTCAGCCACGGACAGCATTCCATCGCCTGGTTCTCGGCTGCCGCGCTGCTGGGCATGGTGGTGCTGGCTCTGGTGGGCCGCTGGGCGCGCCACCATCTGAGCCTGGTGCGCAAGCGCTCCGCCTCCAGACCGGTGCAGGCGCAGGAGCCGGCGCTCGTGCGCCGCACCATGGCGGTCCTGATGGCCCTGGTGTTCTCCAAGTTCTTCTACCTCGCCTCGATCAACACCTACCTGATCTTCTTCCTGCAAAAGCGCTTCGGGGTCAGCGTGCGCGATGCGCAGCTGCACCTGTTCGTGTTCCTCGCCGCGGTGGCCGCCGGCACCTTGCTGGGCGGTCCCATTGGCGACCGCATCGGGCGCAAGCGCGTGATCTGGGTCTCCATCCTGGGCGTGGCCCCGTTCACCCTGGCGCTGCCCTATGCCGGCCTGGGAACCTCGGCGGTGCTGACCGCCATCATCGGCTTCGTCCTGGCTTCCGCCTTCCCGGCCATGGTGGTCTACGCGCAGGAACTCATGCCCGGCCGCGTGGGTGCCGTCTCGGGCCTGTTCTTCGGGCTGGCCTTCGGGCTCGGAGGCATCGGAGCCGCGGCCCTGGGACAGCTGGCCGACCTGATCGGCATCGTCGGCGTCTACAAGGTCTGCTCCTTCCTGCCGCTGATCGGACTGCTGGCGGCGCTGCTGCCCGACCTGCACCAAGCCAGGCCCCGCCCACAGGGCACGGCGGCTGCCGGCGCGGCCTGAGCCCGCAGCCGCGCCCGCGGCCTCAGTGCAGCAACTGCACGCTGCCGCTGACGCTGACGCTGAGCTCGCGGCGCCCGGGCGATACGGCCAGCCCCGGCTGCTCGGCGCGGGCGGCCAGCATGCCTTGCTGGAACACCACGGGCCGCGGCTGCGGCTGCGCACCCTGCAACTCGCTGAGCTGCGCCTCCCGCAGCGTGTAGCCGGCGTAGCCGAAGGCTCGCGCTGCGGCCTGCGCGCGCGCCCGGAACGCAGCGATCGCGCGCGCCCCGAGGATGTCGAGTTCGCGCTGGCGCTGCGCCGCCGACATCTCGCCATGCACCGACTGCAGCTGCAGGGTCGCGCCCAGTCTCCCCAGCAGCGCGCCCAGCACCTTCGGGTCTGCGGCGCGCAAGCTCAGCACGGCCCTGACCGTCCAGCCATCCTGGTGCGCCGTGCCGCCGGTGTCGCGATACCTCGGCTGGGTGGAAACCTCCCCGGTGGCGGCCTGCACCCCCGGTGTGGCCCGGGCGGTGTGGAGCGCGTCGTCCAGGCGCTTCGCCACCTGCGCGTTCAAGTCGGCGAGGTCGCTGCCTTGGGCGACGGCGGCCAGACTCGCCACGCTGCGGTCAGGCACCACCTCGGCGCTGGCCTGCGCCTGCAGCTGCAGCACGCCCGAGGGCGCCGCCTGCCCGGCCCAGGCCGGCGCGGCCAGGGTACCCAGCGCCAGCACCAGGCAGCTCAAGCCCCGACGCGGGGATCCGGCAAAATCGGTCATGCGGAACGGCATCATGAACTCCTCGTGAGCAAGGGGAACCGCCTCGGCCCGCCCAAGGGGCGGGCAGGCGACGGACAAGCCCAGGGTAACGCGTCGCAAACACGCAGAACATGCCGCCGCGCGCACCATGCTGGGCAAACCCTAAGCCTTGCCACGGCATGGATTCAAGCCTTCACGCAGATTCCGTGGGGTCGCGCAGCTGCGGCAGACCTTAAGCCCGCCCTAAGCGCCGGGGCGCAAACTGCCATCGTGCCGGAATGAAATCACCTGGATTGCACATCAGGAGCTACGCCACCATGAAAAACTCCAGACTTCTCGCCGCGATCGCGGCTTCGGTCGCCGTCACGCTCGGCGGCCTCACGCTATGGCAGGTCAGCTACGCGGGCAGCGCGCCCTCGGTGAAGCTCAACCACCAGAGCCTTCCGCTGTTCAACAACCCGCCAGCCTCGGTCGGGCAGGCGGTGCCCGTGGGCGGGCCGAACTTCTCGTCCATCGTCAAGCGCTTCGGCCCCACGGTGGTGCACATCAACGTGCGCGGCGAAACCACCACCACCGGCGGCGCCGACATGTCGCAGGTTCCGCCGCAACTGCGCAACTCGCCCTTTTTCCAGTTCTTCCAGCAATTCCAGAACCAGGGCCCGCGGGAAGTGCCGACCGAAGGGCTGGGCTCGGGCTTCATCATCAGTTCGGATGGCCTCGTGCTGACCAACGCCCACGTGGTCAAGGGCGCCAAGTCGGTCACCGTCACGCTGACCGACCAGCGCAGCTACAAGGCCAAGGTCCTGGGAAGTGACGCCAAGACCGACATCGCCGTGCTGAAGATCGACGCCACGGGCCTGCCCACGGTGCGCGTGGGCGACCCGTCCAAGCTCGAGCCGGGCGACTGGGTGCTGGCCATCGGCTCGCCCTACGGTTTCTACAACACCGTCACCGCGGGCATCGTCAGCGCCAAGAGCCGCGCCTTGCCCGACGACAGCATGGTCCCCTTCATCCAGACCGACGTCGCGGTGAATCCCGGGAATTCGGGCGGCCCGCTGTTCAACACCCAGGGCGAAGTGGTCGGCATCAATTCGCAGATCTTCACGCAGACCGGCGCCTTCGAGGGCCTGTCCTTCGCCATCCCGATAAACGTGGCCGAGGCCGTGGCCCGCCAGATCATCGAGCATGGCCAGGTGCAGCACGGCAAGCTGGGAATCGCCGTGCAGACGGTCACGCAGCAACTGGCCAACTCCTTCGGCCTGCGCGATCCGCGCGGCGCGCTGGTGGCGCAGGTCTCCGACGGCAGCCCGGCGTCCAAGGCCGGACTCAAGGCCGGGGACATCATCCTGTCCGTCAACGGTCAGCCGGTGAACGACTCGACGGACCTGCCGATGATGATCGGCATGATGCAACCGGGCCAGAAGGTCAAGCTGGGGGTGTGGAGCAATCACCATCAGTCGACGCTGGAGGCCACGCTCGGCAGCTTCAGCGACGGCAACCTGGTGGCCGACGCCGGCAGCAGCGCCAGCGGCCACGGGCTGGGCCTGCAGGTACGCCCGCTCAACGCTGCTGAACAGGCGCAGGCGCAAGTGCACAACGGATTGCTGGTGCAAGGGGTCTCGGGCCCCGCCGAGCAGGCTGGCGTGCAGCCCGGCGACATCCTGCTGGCCATCGACGGCAAGCCCGTGAGCAATGTGGCGCAGGTGCGCTCGATCCTCAAGTCCGCGGGCAATACCGTGGCGCTGCTGGTGCAGCGCGGTCACGCACGCATCTTCGTGCCGGTGGACCTGGGTTGATCCAGGCCCCCCGGTGCATGCCCGCCCTGGCGGGACCGAACCCCCGGACGGCGCCGCAAGCGCCGCCCGGGACCTCCTGACCGGGTGGCACCGGCCAGGCCTCAAGCGAGCGGCAAGCGATTGCGGCGGGGCGCGTCCCCGCCGCCTTTTTTGGGCCGTCGGCGCACTACCATGGAGCCCCGCCGCCCTCGATTCCATGCGTGCCCATGCTCGAATTCGATTCCGCCACGCGCAGCATGCGCACGCAGCGCATGCTGCTGCGCCCCTTGCAGGCCACGGATGCCGCCGGCTTGCTGGGCATCTACAGCCAGCCCGAGGTGACCCGCTATTACGAACTGGACACGCTGTCCGACCTGCTGCAGGCGCAGCGGGTGCTGGACTTCTTTCTCAAGCATCACGACCGTTTCGCCATGCTCGAGCCGGACAGCCTGCGCATGATCGGCACCTGCGGACTGTTCTTCTGGGACAAGACCACCAACATGGCCTCCTTCGGCTACGACATGGCCAGCCAGTACTGGGGACGCGGGCTGATGCGCGAGGCCGCCAGCGCGGTGCTGGCCTACGGATTCGCGACCATGCGCCTGAACCGGGTCAACGCACTGACGGCCCTGGACAACCAGGCATCGATCAAGGTGCTGGCAGCGCTTGGCTTCGAGCAGGAAGCGGTGCTGCGCCAGTTTGCCTACTGGAAGGGTGCCTACCACGACATGCGCATGTTCGCGCTGCTGCGCGAGCAACTCGACGACGGCCCGGTCGCACAGGCGATGGCCGCCTTCTGAACCCGACCCAGGCCGCGCAGCCGCTTGCGCTACAGTGCCCGCATGGCGGCTCGCCCGGCGCGGCCCGACCTCTACTCCATCCCGCATTCCCGCGAACACATCCATGGCGCAATACGTTTTCACGATGAACCGCGTCGGCAAGGTCGTCCCGCCGAAGCGCCACATCCTGAAGGACATTTCCCTGTCCTTTTTCCCCGGGGCCAAGATCGGCGTGCTCGGCCTCAACGGCTCGGGCAAATCCACGCTGCTGAAGATCATGGCCGGTGTGGACCAGGACTTCGAGGGCGAAGCGGTGCCGCTGGCCGGCACGCGCATCGGCTACCTGCCGCAGGAGCCCCAGCTGGATCCGGAGCTGAGCGTGCGCGAGGCCGTCGAGCAGGGCCTGGGCGGGGTGCTGGCGGCCAAGAAGCGCCTGGAGGAGGTGTACGCCGCCTACGCCGAGCCGGACGCGGATTTCGACAAGCTGGCCGAGGAACAGGCGCAGCTGGAAGCGGTGATCGCCGCCGGCGAAGGCCAGAACACCGATCTGCAATTGGAGATCGCCGCCGATGCGCTGCGCCTGCCTCCTTGGGACGCCTGCATCGGACCGCTGTCGGGCGGCGAAAAGCGCCGCGTGGCGCTGTGCCGCCTGCTGCTCTCCAAGCCGGACATGCTGCTGCTCGATGAACCCACCAACCACCTGGATGCCGAAAGCGTCGAGTGGCTGGAGCAGTTCCTGCAGCGCTTTCCCGGCACCGTGGTGGCGGTCACGCACGACCGCTATTTCCTGGACAACGCCGCGCAATGGATCCTCGAGCTCGACCGCGGGCACGGCCTGCCCTTCAAGGGCAACTACAGCTCCTGGCTGGAGCAGAAGGAGCAGCGCCTGGAACATGAGGCGCGTGCCGAGGCCGCGCACCTCAAGACCATGAAGCAGGAACTGGAATGGGTGCGCCAGAACCCCAAGGGACGCCAGGCCAAGAGCAAGGCACGCATGGCGCGTTTCGAGGAACTCGCCGCGGTCGAATACCAGAAGCGCAACGAGACCAATGAGATTTTCATCCCCGTGGCCGAGCGCCTGGGCAACGAGGTCATCGAACTTCGCTCGGTGCGCAAGGCGCATGGCGAGCGCCTGCTCATCGACAACCTGAGCCTGCAGATTCCTCCGGGCGCGATCGTCGGGGTGATCGGCCCCAACGGCGCAGGCAAGTCCACCCTGTTTCGCATGATCGCAGGCCAGGACACGCCGGACTCCGGGGAAATCGTCGTCGGCCCCACGGTACGCATGGTCTACGAAGACCAGAGTCGTGGCTCCCTGCCCGACGACAAGACGGTGTGGGAAGCCCTTTCCGACGGGCAGGACATTCTCACCGTGGGCAAGTTCCAGGTCGCTTCGCGCGCCTACTGCGGCCGCTTCAACTTCAAGGGCTCGGACCAGCAGAAGATCGTGGGCCAGCTCTCCGGCGGCGAACGCGGTCGCCTGCACCTGGCCAAGACCCTGGTGTCCGGCGGCAATGTGCTCATGCTCGACGAGCCGTCCAACGACCTGGACGTGGAAACCCTGCGCGCGCTCGAGGACGCCTTGCTGGAGTTCGCCGGCTGCGTACTGGTGAGCAGCCACGACCGCTGGTTCCTGGACCGCATCGCCACCCACATCCTGGCGGCCGAAGGCGATTCGCAATGGACCTTCTTCTCCGGCAACTACCAGGAATACGAGGCGGACAAGAAGCGCCGCCTGGGTGACGAAGGCGCTCGCCCGAAGCGCCTGCGATTCAAGCCCTTGCGCTGAGGCCGAGATGATGGCCGCGGGCACGCCCGGGACGCAGACCGGCGACTGGATCGTCGCCTGCCTGTGCGCGCAGTGGTGCGGCATCTGCCGCGGCTGGCGCGAGGCCTTCCGCGATCTGGCCCTGCAGTCGCAGCAACTGCTGCCGGCATCGCGCTGGCTGTGGGTGGACGTGGAGTCCCAGGCCGACGCGCTGGGCGACTTCGAGCCGGAGAATTTCCCCGTGCTGGCCGTGCAGCGCGGCGAACACCTGCTGTACTGTGCCGCGCTGCCCCAGCAGGCCGGCAACTGGCGCCGCATGGTGCAGTCGCTGGGAGCGCTGGACGAGGAGCAGGCGCGACGCTGGGCTGCGCAATTGCAGGCCCTGGGCCTCGACCTGCGCCGGCTTCAGGACCAGGCGGACTGAGCGGGGGCGCGGGCCGCGCCGGGACTTCAGGGCCCTGCCCGCCTGGTGCGTTCGCCGAACAAGGCGCTGCCCACCCGTACGATGGTGGCGCCCTCGAGCACGGCGGCCTCCAGGTCGGCGCTCATGCCCATGGACAGGGTGTCCAGCGCCAGGCCCTGCTGCGCGACCAGTTGGTCGCGCAACTCGCGCAGGCGCGCGAAGGGCACGCGCTGCTCCGCCAGGTCGACGGCGGGCGCGGGAATGGCCATCAGCCCTCGCAGACGCAGCCCCGGCAGGCGCGCGACCTCGCGTGCCAAGCCTGGCAGTTCGTCGGGGCTCACCCCGCTCTTGCTCGCCTCACCGCTGACATTGACCTGCAGGCAGACCTGCAGCGGCTGCGGCGCGCCGCCCGCGCCTGGCGAGACGCGCTGGGCCGACAGGCGCTGCGCCACCGACAGCCGATCAATGCTGTGCACCCAGTCGAAGCCGGCGGCCACGTCGCGGGTCTTGTTGCTTTGCAGCGGGCCGATGAAATGCCAGCACAGCGCCGGCCATGCGGCGCGCAGCGCGGCCATCTTGGCCACACCCTCCTGCACGTAGTTCTCGCCGAAATCGCTCTGGCCGCAGCCCGCCATCGCCGCCACCGCCTCGGCCGGGAAGGTCTTGGATACGGCCAGCAGGCGCACCTCGGAGGGGTCGCGCCCGGCCGCTCGCGCGGCCTGCTCGATGCGCTGGCGCACCCGCCGCAGGCGATCGGCGGGGCCGCCAGCCGCAGGGTCACGATCTGGAATCACGGGATGTCTTGCGGAAAATGCACCCGGGAACCGACGACGGCCCCTGGCACGGACGTATGGACGAAACAACAAGCCTCGGGCATGCTTGCGCCAAAGGGCCGTGGCCCCAGGCGCTGCCTTTACTATAGAGCCACCGGGGGCGAGCTGCGTCCAGTCTGCCCAGGTGGGAACGAAGGAAAATTTGGGCGGGCCGGATTTGCTCGAAACGAAGTCCGGGCTCACCGGAAATCCAGGGGGATTGCAGTGGATATCACGCAGCTGTTGGCGTTCAGCGTGAAGAACAACGCATCGGATCTTCATCTGTCGGCCGGACTACCGCCGATGATCCGGGTCCACGGAGACGTACGCCGCATCAACGTCGAACCCCTGGACCACAAGATGGTGCATGCGATGGTCTACGACATCATGAGCGATGTCCAGCGCAAACACTACGAGGAATATTTCGAGGTCGACTTTTCCTTCGAGATCAACGGCCTGGCTCGTTTCCGGGTGAATGCCTTCAACCAGCAACGCGGCGCCAGCGCCGTGTTCCGCACCATCCCGAGCAAGATCCTCTCGCTCGACGACCTCAACGCCCCGAAGATCTTCGGTGATCTGGCGCTCAAGCCACGCGGCCTGGTCCTCGTGACCGGACCCACCGGCTCGGGCAAATCGACCACGCTGGCGGCGATGGTCAACCACCTGAACGAAAACGAATACGGCCACATCCTCACCATCGAGGATCCGATCGAATTCGTGCACGAATCCAAGAAGTGCCTGATCAACCAGCGCGAGGTCGGGCCGCACACCCTGAGCTTCTCCAACGCCCTGCGCTCGGCGCTGCGCGAGGACCCGGACTCGATCCTGGTGGGGGAGATGCGCGACCTGGAGACCATCCGGCTGGCGCTGACGGCATCCGAGACGGGTCACCTGGTGTTCGCCACCCTGCACACCTCCTCGGCACCGAAGACCATCGACCGCATCATCGACGTATTCCCGGCGGCCGAGAAGGACATGGTTCGGGCGATGCTGTCGGAGGCCCTGATCGCGGTGGTCTCCCAGACCCTGTGCAAACTCAAGGACGGCAGCGGCCGCGTGGCGGCGCACGAGATCATGATCGGCACGCCGGCGATCCGCAACCTGATCCGCGAGAACAAGGTCGCGCAGATGTACTCCATGATCCAGACCAGCCAGGCGCATGGCATGCAGACCCTGGACCAGAATCTTTCCGATCTGGTGCGCCGCAGCCTGATCTCGCCGGCCGAGGCGCGCAGCAAGGCCAAGCAACCGGAGAATTTCCCCGGCGGCTGAGGCCTGGGCAGTCGCACGCCAGACCGCGACCCCGCGGCCGATGCTTCCACCGCCTCCATCGGATGCCATGAAAAAAGTCCTGGACTTCCTGCGACCCCAACGCCCCAGCGGCGACGCCCCGGCCGAGCGCGAAGGCTTTCGCGAATCCCAGTTCTTCACCACCGGTTTCCACGACCCCTCGGGCGGAGGCGGCGCACTGCTCGGATGGGGAGAACGCGCACGAGCGCTGGGCGCGCGGCGCCTGCCGCACGAGCCAGGGGCCAGGCGCCTGCGCGAACTGTGGGCGCAGGACCGTTTCATGACCGGACTGTCGGGCCCGGAGCTGGACAAGTGCGCCCGCCATTTCGAGTTCTGGGCCGTCGACGCGGACCGCGACATCATCGAGCAGAACGAACATGGCAGTTTCATGTTCGTCGTGCTGCACGGCGTGATCGCGGTGGACCGCCAGCAGCCCTGGGGGGAGCGCGTGCGCCTGACCGAATCGCGGGCCGGCAGCGTGCTGGGCGAGATGTCGCTGCTCGACGCCGGACCGCGCGCTTCCTACTGCACCACCCTGCGCCCCTCGGAGATCGCCGTGCTGGAGGCGCGCGTGCTCGATGCCCTCATCGAGCGCGATCCGGCTTCCGCGGTACGCATCGTGGGCTCGCTGGCGCGACGGCTCTCGCTGCGCCTGCGCAAGCTCGGCGCCCCGACCGTGGGCAGCTCGGCATGACGCGAAACCAGGAAAACCGCTCATGGAACGCGACCAGGCTTCGAAATTCATCCACGATCTGTTGCGCAGCCTGGTGCAGCGCGGCGGTTCGGATCTGTTCCTGACCGCCGATTTCCCGCCGGCGATGAAAATCGACGGCGAGGTGCACCGCGTGTCGGCTCAGTCGCTGAGCGCGCAGCACACGCAGGCCCTCGCACGCTCGTTGATGGGCGAGCGCCAGGCCGCCGAATTCGAACGCAGCAAGGAATGCAACTTCGCCATCGCCCCCTCGGGCATCGGACGCTTCCGGGTCAACGCCTTCGTCCAGCAGGGGCGCGTCGGCATGGTGCTGCGGGTGATTCCCCAGGAACTTCCCTCCATCAAGTCCCTGGGGCTGCCTCGGGTGCTCGAGGAGCTGGCGATGAGCAAGCGCGGGCTGATGGTGCTCGTGGGGGCCACGGGCAGCGGCAAGAGCACCTCCATGGCGGCGCTGCTGGACTGGCGCAACGAGAACAGCCGTGGGCACATCGTGACCATCGAGGATCCGATCGAGTTCGTGCACGCGCACAAGAATTGCATCGTCACGCAGCGCGAGATCGGCTTCGACACCGATAGCTGGGAAGCCGCATTGAAGAACAGCATGCGCCAGGCCCCGGACGTGATCCTGATGGGCGAAATCCGCGACCGCGAGACCATGGACCACGCGGTGGCTTTCGCGGAGACCGGGCACCTGGTGCTGGCCACGCTCCATGCGAACAGCGCCAACCAGGCGCTGGACCGCATGATCAACTTCTTCCCCGAGGAGCGCCGCTCGCAGTTGCTCATGGACCTGTCGCTGAACCTGCGCGCCATGATCTCGCAGCGCCTGGTGCCGCGCCAGGACGGCCGCGGGCGGGTGGCGGCGGTGGAGGTGATGATCAACTCCCCGCTGATCGCGGACCACATCTTCAAGGGCGAGGTCGGCGAGATCAAGGAGGTCATGCGGCGCTCGCGTGAACTGGGCATGCAGACCTTCGACCAGGCGCTGTTCGACCTCTACGAACAGGGCACCATTGCCTACGAGGACGCGCTGCGCAACGCGGATTCGGTCAACGACCTGCGCCTGCGCATCAAGCTCGACAGCAAGCGCGATCAGACCGATCCGGCCAGCGGAACCGAGTACCTGGCCATCGTCTGAGCCTGCTCAGGCCCCTCGGAGCCTCGACTCAGCGCGAGCCGAAGAACCAGTAGCACACCGCGATCGAGGCCAGCACCCCGGCCAGATCGGCCAGCAGCGCGCAGGCCACCGCGTGGCGCACGCGCCGGATCCCCACGGCCCCGAAATACACCGCCAGCACGTAAAAAGTGGTCTCGGTGCTGCCCTGCATGGTGGCGGCCATCAGCGCGGGCAGGCTGTCGACTCCGTCGTGTCGCATGGTCTCGATCAACATGGCGCGCGCGGCGCTGCCCGAAAAGGGCTTGACCAGCGCCGTGGGCAGCGCGTCGACGAAACGCGTGTCCAGCCCGGCGTGCCGGGCTGCCCAGCGCAACAGTTCCAGCAGCAGGTCCAGCGCGCCCGAGGCGCGCAGCACCCCCACCGCGCACAGCATGGCCACGAGGTAGGGCAGCAGGTCGCGCGCCACCTCGAAGCCCTGGCGCGCGCCGTCGATGAAGGCCTCGTACACCGGTACGCGACGCCAGGCGCCCGCCAGCAGGAAGGCGATGATCACGCCGAACAGCATGAGGTTGCCGGCAAGATCCGAAACGTGCGCCAGGGCGGTGGCGGAAAGCGAGGCCAGGCCCGCCAGCACCGCGGCGTACGCCAGCAGGCCCGCGGCCATCCACCCCAGCGCGCGCGCGTCGCGCAAGGGCAATCGCTGCACCAGCGCCACGCTGAGCAGGCCCACCAGCGTGGACGCACTGGTGGCCAGCAGGATGGGCAGGAACACCACCGTCGGGTCGCTGGCCCCCTGCTGCGCGCGATACATGAAAATACTCACGGGCAGCAGGGTCAGCGACGAGGCGTTGAGCACCAGAAACAGGATCTGCGCGTTGCTCGCCGTGTCGCGGCTGGGGTTCAGGCCCTGCAGCTCCCGCATGGCCTTCAGGCCGATCGGCGTGGCTGCGTTGTCCAGACCCAGCATGTTGGCGGCCATGTTCAGGGTGATCAGGCCCAGCGCAGGATGGCCGCGCGGCACCTCGGGCATCAGGCGGGAGAACAGCGGTCCCAGCGCGCGCGCCATCGCCTGCACCAGCTGGGCGCGCTCGGCGATGGCCAGCAAGCCCAGCCACAGCGTCAAGGTGCCGAACAGCAGCACCATCACCTCCACCGAAAGCCTGGCCATGGCGAACAGGCTGGCCACGATGGCGGCGAACACCCCGGCGTCGCCGCCGATCAGCCAGCGCCCCGCGGCCGCCGCGGCGGCGACCAGGAACAGGCCCAGCCACAGGCGGTTGAGCATGCTGCCCGCGCGGCCCGCGCTTCAGCGTTCGTGCTTGCGCCTGGGCGCCGGGGCCTTCGCGCGCGGCGCGGCGGTGCGCGACGGCGCCCGTGGCGCGGCACCGGCGCGCGACGGCGCCCTTTCGCGCGGCGCGGGCGCGGCGCCCTCGTCGGCCGGCGTCAGCTGCAGGGGGCGCCCCAGCACGCGCAGACGCTGCAGCATGCGCAGCACATCGCGCGGCATGTCGGCCGGCAGCTCCACCAGGCTGTAGTCGCGACGAATCGCGATGTTGCCGATGCGGCTGTTGTCCAGACCGGTCTCGTTGGCGATGGCGCCCACCAGGTTGCGTACTTCGACTCCGTGCTCGCGCCCGATCTCCACGCGGTAGGTGCTCAGCGCGCCGGCGGGGCCACGCCTGCGTCGCGGTGCATCGTCGTCCTCGTGCGCGGCGCGCGATTGCTCGAAATCCGACAAGGCCTGCTCGGCCAGTTGCTCCAGGCTGCGCGGCGCGCCGGCAGCCGCGGTTCGGGACGGGCGGGGCCGGGGCGCCTCGCCCGCGGCGCGAGCCTCGCGCACGCCGCGACTCTGGTAGGGTTCGCGCAGCGCCTGTGCCCGCGCCGCCTGCTCCTCGGCTCCCAGCAGCAGGGGCTTGCCGCCCTGCAGCAGGCTGGCCAGGGCGGCGGCGATTTCCAGCGCCGGCACGTTGTGCTCGCGCTCGTAGCGTTCGACCAGCGCGAGGTAGGGGCGCAAGGCCTCGTCCTGCTCGCGCGCCTCGCTGATACGCTCGAAAAAGCGCGCGGTGCGCCGATCGTTCACCGCCTCGACGCTGGGAAGCTGCATGGGCTCGATGCGCTGGCGCGTGGCACGCTCGATGGCCTGCAACAGGTAGCGCTCGCGCGGCGTGACGAACAGGATGGCCTGCCCGCTGCGACCTGCGCGACCGGTGCGCCCGATACGGTGCACGTAGGATTCGGTGTCGGTGGGGATGTCGTAGTTCACCACATGGCTGATGCGATCGACGTCCAGGCCGCGCGCCGCCACGTCGGTGGCCACGAGGATATCCACCTGACCGTCCTTCAGGCGCTGCACCGTGCGCTCTCGCTGCACCTGCTGGATGTCGCCATTCAGCGCGGCGGTGGCGAAGCCGCGCGCCGCCAGCTTCTCGGCCAGCTCCTCGGTCGCCACCTTGGTGCGCGCGAACACGATCATTGCCTCGAAGGTCTCGACCTCGAGGATGCGGGTCAGCGCGTCGAGCTTGTGCATGCCGCTGACCATCCAGTACCGTTGCTGGACTCCGGAAGCCGTGCGCGTGCGCGCCTTGATGGTGATCTGCGCCGGCTCGCGCAGGTGGCGCTGGGCGATGGCCCGGATCGCGCTGGGCATGGTCGCCGAGAACAGCGCCACCTGGCGCTGCGGCGGCGTGCTGGCGAGGATGCGCTCGACGTCGTCGATGAATCCCATGCGCAGCATCTCGTCGGCCTCGTCGAGCACCAGATGTCGCAGGGAATCGAGCTTGAGGGTGCCGCGATCCAGATGATCGATGATGCGCCCCGGCGTCCCCACCACGACCTGCGCGCCCCGGCGCAAAGCCGCCAGTTGCGGGGTGTAGCTCTGGCCACCGTAGACGGGCAGCACGTGGAATCCGCCCAGGTGCGAGGCATAGCGCGAAAAGGCCTCGGACACCTGGATGGCCAGCTCACGCGTGGGCGCCAGCACCAGGGCCTGGGTCTCGCGGCGGGACGGATCCACGCGCGCCAGGATGGGCAGCGCGAAAGCGGCCGTCTTGCCGGTGCCGGTCTGCGCCTGACCCAGCACGTCGCGCCCCTCCAGCAGGGGCGGGATGGTCGCGGCCTGGATGGGCGAGGGGCTTTCGTAGCCCACGTCGCGCAGCGCACTGAGCAAGGCCTCGGGAAGGCCGAGATCGGCAAAGCCCACGCTGGGCTCGGAGGGCGGACCGTCGGAGACGGGGGACTGGGATTCGACGTCGGGCATGGCTGGAAAGCTGAGACTTGGCTCGACATTGTGCGCCACACGCTCGCGCCATGGGCCGAAGGCGCGCGCGACGGGCAAAAAAATGCCAAGCACACGGCTTGGCCAAGGGGGGATCGGAAGTCCTGCGGTGTCTGGGTGCACCGCCGGGCGATGAGGATGGGGCGATCAGTGCATGCCGTCGCCCGCGGCTGGCGCGTCCTGCGCCGGTGAACCATGGGCCGAGCCGTGCTGGGCTCCGGCACCTGCATGCGTCTCGGCGCTGGTCCGGGCCGGCGCGGCGGACGCCTGGGCTTCGAGCTGCGCGGCGGCTGCGGCGGACTCCGGGGGCATGCCCGCGGCCTGCGCACCCGCCCATGCGCAGCCGCCTGCCAGTGCGATGGTCAAGGTCCTCAAGCGGAACGGGGTCATGGTCGGAACTCCCTGCGGTGGGCGGCCCTGTCGGGGATGGGCCCGTCAGTCGGCTTGCCCTTCCCCTGAAGCAACCGCCGTGCCAGATCATGTTTACGCCATGAATTCAAGAACTTGGCGATCCGCCCCTGCTTGGGAACCGGTTCCGGGAGTCCCTACGCGGGGGGCGCCGCAGGGGTTTTGTCGCCAGGGGCCGACGCTTTCGAGCCCTACGGTCCAACTCCGCGCCGCCAAAGGCCCTTTTTGTCGCCAAGGAGCGACATGGCCTGCAGGCCCGCGGCGGCTGCGCTGCCGCGCCGAGTCATTCGGGCTGCTTGAACAGCGCGGGTGAGAGTTCGTGCTTTTGGAGCAAGCGGTAGAACTCCGTCCGGTTGCGCTGCGCCAGGCGCGCGGCCTCGGACACCTGGCCCGCCGTGAGTTTCATCAGCTGGATCAGGTAATCACGCTCGAAACGATCCTTGGCCTCGGCGTAGCTCAGGATCTCCACCGGCTTGTTGCGCAGGGCGCGCGACACCAGTGCGGCCGGGATGCGCACCGTCGTGCACAAGGCGCAGCATTGCTCGACCACGTTCATCAGCTGGCGCACATTGCCGGGCCAGTCGAAGCGCATCAGGGCCTCCATCGCATCCGGCGCGAAACCAATCACATGGCGCCCATGCTTGGCCGCCAGGGTGCTGACGAAGTGCTGCGCCAGCGCGGCAATGTCCTCGCGGCGCTCGCGCAGCGGAGGGATGTGCAGGTTGACCACATTGAGCCGGTAGTACAGATCCTCGCGAAAGCTCTGCTCGGCAATCAGGGTCTCCAGGTCACGGTGGGTGGCGGACACGATGCGCACATCCACCGGCACCGCCTGCTGGCTGCCGAGGGGACGCACCTCGCGCTCCTGCAGCACCCGCAACAACTTGGCCTGCAGGGCCATCGGCATGTCGCCGATCTCGTCGAGAAACACCGTGCCCCCCGCCGCGCTCTGGAACAGGCCCTTGCGCGCGACGTCGGCACCGGTGAAGGCTCCCTTGACGTGACCGAACAACTCGGATTCCAGCAGAGCCTCGGGAATCGCCGCGCAGTTGATGGCCACGAAGGGCCCGCCGCGGCGCTGGCTGGCCTCGTGGACGGCCCGCGCCAGCATCTCCTTGCCGGTACCCGACTCGCCCTGGATCAGCACGCTGGCCTGACTGGCCCCCACCAGCACCACTTCATCGAGCAGCGCCGCCATCAGGGGGCTGGCGGTCACGATGCCTGCCAGGCGCGGCTCGCCGGATGCGGGCTGGCCCGCCGCGCCCTCGCCCACGGCCCGGCGCAGCAGATCCAGCAGTTCCGTCGCCTCGAAGGGCTTGGTGAGATAGCCGAACACCCCGCGCTGGGCCGCGGCGACGGCGTCGGGAATCGTGCCGTGGGCCGTGAGGATGATCACCGGCAGCGAGGGATCGGCGCCATGGATGCGCTCGAACAGGGCCTGGCCGTCCATGCCCGGCATGCGCAGGTCGGTGATCACCGCGCGCGGGCGCGCCACGGCCAGGCGTGCCAGCGCCTGCTCGCCGCTGCCCGCCAGCACCGGCCGGAAACCGGCCGAGCGCAGCCGGATGTCGAGCAGGCGCAACAGATCGGCGTCGTCATCGACCACGAGCACGCTGGCGGCGGAGTCACTCATCGGACGGCCCCCTTCGGCGGCACGGGCTTCGGGGCGCGCTCCTGGCTACGGTTCTGCAATTGGACCTCCAGGTTCTTGATCTGGCCGATCTTGTCCTCCAGATCGGCCACCTTGTGGTTCGCCTTCACGAGGTCGGCGCGGGTCTGCGCCAGCTCCACGGTCTGGAGGCTCAGGCGCTGCAGCACGCGGATGAACTGGCGACTGGCGCGGTCCTCGGTCTGAAAGTCCAGACCTTGAAGCAATTCGTGTGCCTGCAAGGCCTCCTCGCTGGTCGGTGCCGCCCGCGCGATCAGCAGATACGCCAGCTCCAGGCGCTGATCCGGGCCGCGCCGCGGGCCGAGGGCTTGCAGTTGCTGCTGGCGCAGGTTGGCGGCCGCCAGGCTCATGGCCGAGACTTCGCGCAGCATGGCGGCGATGGCATGCATGCCCAGGGGGCCGGTTCCTGGGCGCAATTCGACGCTGTCAGGCGACAGGGCGGGCGACTCGGACGCGGCCGGCGCCGGCGGCTGCACAGCGCCGGCCCGCGTGGCGGGCGCGCGCTGCGCGCCGGAGGCCTCCGGGGGCACGGACACCCCGGTGCCCGGGCGCGGCGCGGCGCAGGCGCCTAGGCCCAAGGCCATCACCAGGGGCAGCGCGCGCAACAGCGGGCGCGAGCCACGCTGGGAAGACGCAAGGAAGGTCATGTTCAGGAGGACGTGGGGTTCCGGGGCGGCGCCGCGAAGGCGGGCGGGACGGGGTCGTGCAGATGGGGCAGGCGCACGCAGAAGCAGGCACCGCTGCCCTCGGATTTTTCACAAAGCCGGATCTGTCCGCCGTGAAGCGCCGCGTATTCCTGTGCGATGGCCAGCCCGAGCCCGTTGCCAGGGGCCGCGCCCGCGGGCTGGCGCATCCCCTGGAAAAACGGCTCGAACAAGTGCTCCCGATCCTGCTCGGCCACGCCGGGTCCGTCGTCGCTGACACTGACCGTGACGGCCTCGCCATCGTCTCGCAGACGGATACGCACGACGCCTGCCGCCGGACTGAAGCGCATGGCGTTGATCAGCAGATTCTCGAACAGGGTATCGAGCTTGCCCTGGTCCGCCTGCAAGGCCGTGGCCTCGCCATCGATCTGCACGGCGACATGCTTGGACCGCAGCGCCAGCTCGTTGCGGCGAACCAGCGAGGCCAGCAATTCGTTCAGGTTCACTCCGGCCGACACCAGGGGGTCCAGGCGGCGCTGGGCACGGCTGTAGTCGATGAGGTTCTCGATGCGCTGCTGGAGATCACGGGCATTGCCGCGCATGATGGCCCCGATCTCGCGCTGCTGGGTGCTCAGGGGCCCGGCCACGCCGTCGAGCAGAAGCTCCACGCCCTCGCGCAGGGAGGCCAGCGGGGTCTTCAGCTCATGGGACACGTGGCGCAGGAAGCGCTGCTTCTGCTCGTCGGTCTCGCGCAGACGCCTGCGCAACCAATCCAGCTGGTGGCCCAGCTGCACCAGGTCGCGTGGGCCTCGTACCTGCGGCTGGGGCTGAAGATCGCCGGCGCCGAGCTTGCGGATAGCCTGATCGATCTGACGCAGCGGGCGCGTGAGCACCCACGACAGCAGCGCCGCGATGAGCGCCGACAGCAGCAAGGCCGCCCCTGCCTGCAGCAGCAGCGCCGCGCGCAGGGTGCGCGACCGGCGTCCCAGTTCCCCCACCTGGCGATCCACCAGAAGGTTGCCGGCGCTCAGGATGCGGTCGATGCTCGCGGCCAGCGCGGCGAAACGCGGCGCGAAGGCATCGAAGCGCGGAAGATCCGCGGGACCCGCGCCGCCAAGTTCCTCGTACAGCGCGGATTCCGCGGCGCCGATGCGCTGCAGCCGCGCCTGTTCCTGCGCATCGAAGGGCATGGTCCGCAAGGTGCGCAGGTCGCCTTGCAGGGCCTGGTGGGCGTCGCGCATGCCCACGCGCAACTGCGGATCCTGCAGCACGTAGTACTGCCCCGCGGCGCGCTGCAGGGCCGACAGGTCCTCCGAGGCCTGGCGCGTGGCACGCGTGACGTCGACGGTGATGCGGATCGCCTGGCGGGTCTGCAGCGCCAGGCGCTGCTGCGCATAGGCGGTGTAGAGCATGCCCACGACCAGCGGCAGCATGACCAGCGCGAAGGCGGCCAGCAGCAGGGCGTGGAAGGAGCGGGGATAGGGCGGAGACGGAGGCTTCAGCGACATGGGCGGCGGCGGACCGGGCGCGGCGCGCCCCGGGGCACGCTCGGGGCCATTATCCCCGGCTTCAGGGCGTATGCGCGTCCAGCACGAAGCGCCCGGCACCCTCCTGTCCCAGGGCATCGGCCAGCCAGGAACCGGCCTCGCGCATCGCCTGCGGCAGCCCGAACGGCGGATTCAGCACGAACATGCCGCTGCCCATCAAGCCGAAGCCGTCGGCACGCGGCGGCGCGGTCCAGAGTTGCGCATCCATCCACGCGCCCGGCGCCAGTGCGCGCAGGCGCCGCGATAGTTGCCGGGACTCCAGGCTTTGCAGCAGCGGGTACCACACCAGGTACACGCCCGTGGCGAAACGCTCCAGCGCATCGCGCAAGGTCGCCAGCAGGCGTACGTAGTCGGCGTCGAGCTCGTAGGATGGATCGATCAGCACCAGCGCACGACGCGAGGGCGGCGGCAGCACCGACCTGAGTTCGGCAAAACCGTCTGCCTGACGCACCGAGGTCTGGCGCCGGCGGGCGAAGGCCGACTGCAGGGCACGGAAATCGGCGGGGTGCAGCTCGAACAGGCGCATCGGATCCTCGGCGCGCAGCAGCCCGGCGGCCAACAGCGGCGAGCCCGGCGCAAGGCGCAAGGCCCCGTCGGGGTTGACGCCAAGCACCGCGCGCAGGTAATCGAGCACGGCCTCGGGAAGCTGGCCGGATGCGCCGTCCACCAGCGCATGCTGCACGTCCTCGCGTTGCCACAGACGCCCCACGCCCTCCATGTACTCCGCCAGGCGCTGGCTCATGCGCTCACCGAGCGGGTAGCTGCCGGCTCCGGCATGGGTGTCCACGTAGCTCAGTGGCTTGGGCTTGGCCAGCAGCAGGTGCAGCGCGCGCAGCAGAACCACGTGCTTGAGGACGTCGGCGGGGTTGCCGGCATGGAAGGCGTGGCGGTAGGCGAGCATCGGGAGGGCACAGTGCGGTCAAGGCGCAACTGTAGCGCCGCGGGGCCATCCCGCACTCCTTCCCGCCTCGGCCGGGCGCAGGCGCCTCGCGCGAGACCCTGTCTACCGGGTCGGGGCCAGGGAGCAGTGGCCGGCATCGGCGGCCGGACCGTGGCCCAGCGCCAGCGGCATCGGCTCCTCGAAGCGCCGATGCGGCGTGCTGGCGTGCCAGTCCAGCGCCAGCAACACCAGCACCACGGCCCACAGCAACCAGGCACGCCAGGCGGCGCGCACCCTGCGCAGTGCGGAACAGGGCCGGGACGATGGACTTTCGTGTCGCATGCTCAGGCTCCGATCCCCAGGCGCGCGCGCAGACGCACTCCGAGCAGGCTGCCGGCGAAGGCGCAGGCGAACCAGACCCAGCCATGCAGGGAACCCGTGGCGATGCCCGAGAAATAGGCCCCCACGTTGCACCCGAAAGCCAGGCGCGAACTGTAGCCCATCAGCAGCCCGGCCACGATCGAGGCGACCCAGGCCCGCGGCGGCACCCGCAGCTTCGGGCACAGGGTGCCGCCGCGCTGCGCGGCCAGCAGGGCGCCGAACAACATGCCCAGGTCCGTGATGCTGGTGTTGTCGGCCAGCACGCTGGCATGCAACTGGGCCTGCTGCACCGGCAGGCCGTAGAAGGCATTGTGCGAAAGATCCACGCCGAAAGCCTGCACGATCTTCGCGCCCCACAGGCCCAGCCCGTAGACGATGCCCCAGGGCTGGCCGCCCACGACCAGGTTGAGCGCGCCCAGCACGCCCAGTGCGACCGCGGCAATCCAGACCGCCGAGCCCTTCCATCGCCGCGGCGAGTCGGGCCGGCGCAGGCGCCACAGCACAGCCGCGAGCAGGGCCAGTCCGCCAAGCTGCAGCGCCAGGGTTCCCACCGCGCCCAGCCGCTGCACCAGGGACACCGGCGGCAGGGCGCCCAGGCTCAGCCAGGCAGGCAGTTGCGCCGAGCCGGCGAAACTGCCGAAGACGAAAGCCGGCAGCACGGCCAGGCTCACCGGGTGCCCGAGCCCTGCCTTGTACAAGGTGCCCGAGCCGCAGCCGTCGGCGATCTGCATGGACGCGCCGAACACGAAGGAGCCGATCAGCAGGCTCCAGGACAAGGGTCCGTCGGCTCCCTGCAATTCGGGATGCGCGGCCAGCAGGGGCACGCTCAGCACCATGCACACTGCGATGCCCAGAAACTGGGCCAGCAAGCCCGTGGGATCGCGATGGGTGATCCATACCCGCCAGCCGGTCGTGAACCCGAAGCTGCCGGCGGCCAGCGCCACGCCCAGGCCCACGCCGATGCACCAGAGCAGACCCTGGCGCCAACCCACCAGCCAGGTGGTTGCGGCGAAACCCAGCGCCGCCAGCGCGAGCAGCAGGACCTGGGTGGAACGGGCGCCGGGGCTGCGCGCCGCGCTCAACGGAAATGCCAGGTCTGCTTGAGTTGCGCCCATAGTTGATCGCCGCGGGAAGGAACGTGGGTCATCGGCTCGTCATGACGCGACCAGTCGACCATGGAGCCGGGATACAGGCGCACTCCCGGGCGGTGCAGAAGTTCGGACAGGACGAACCAGTTGGTGGCCGCCCAGTGCCCGGTGTTGCAAAAGGAGATGGTTTCCCGGGCCTGTCGCTCCTGCGCGGGCAGGCCGCTGGCGATGGCCCGCAGCACCGCGGGCGCGGGCAACGCACCGCCCCCCTGCGGGAACCAGCGCATGTTGCTGAAGTCCACCGAGCCGGCGATGGTCCCGGGCGCCACCGCGGCCGGCGCCTTGACCTTGCCCTGCCAGAAGGCCGGCGGGCGGGCGTCCAGAAGCACGCGCGAGGCCTCGGGAGCACGCACCGACTGCAGCACCTGGGCGCGCGTGGCCAGCAGCGCCGGATCGGGATGCGCGACGAAATGGGACGGCGTCACGCGCGGCGCCGCGGTCTGCAGGCCGCCCAGGCCGGCGTCCTTCCAGGCCTGCATGCCACCGTTGAGAATCGACAGATGGTGCATGCCCAGCCACTTCAGGGTCCAGTACACCCGCGCCGGAGCGCCGAAGTCGGTGGGATCGCCACCGGCCGAGACGAGCACCACTTGGTCGGAGTCATGCAGGCCGAGACTGCGCACGAGATGCACGAAATCACCCAGCGGCAGCAGCTTGCCGGGGTTGGCAGCGTCGCCGCGCCAGCGCCCGTAGGGCGCGTCCACCGCTCCGGGGAGATGCCCGGCGGCGTAGTCGTCGGCGTCGCGCAGGTCGACGATGCGCAAGGCCGCGCGGTCCTGCAGAGCCGCCTGCAACTGGGCCGCTTGCACCAGCGGCCCGAAGGAGCCTGCGGCGGCGCCACCGGGCTGCGTCGCCCCGGCAGGCTGGCTCAAGGCCCAGGCCGCCAAGGCCAGGCCCACACCGATCCCACGCAACAACCGCCGCCAGAACCCGGCCCTGGGATCAGGCGGCACGGGCGGCGCACCTCGGGAGACGGGAGCAGGAGCGGCACGAGAGTTCATCCTCCTATTCTCCGGCCCGCCCCTTTATCCGAATAAATACTCTTTGCGCATACCGTTACAACTCAAGGTCATAAGCCCCCCCCGCCTGACACTGCAGCTTCCTGCACCCCACCCCGCTGCCAGCCCCCGCCACCAGCCCCCGCCCGCCTGATCCCCCCGCCTGACACTGCAGCTTCCTGCACCCCACCCCGCTGCCAGCCCCCGCCACCAGCCCCCGCCCGCCTGACCCCCCCGCCTGACACTGCAGCTTCCTGCACCCCACCCCGCTGCCGAGAGCACACCCGCCGCAGGGCCGCCCCAAGGCGGGGTGCGTCCCCCTCGGGGGGACGGAGCGGGGGCTGCCCCCCGCGACGAAGGGGGCAACCTCTGCCGCCCCAAGGCGGGGTGCGTCCCCCTCGGGGGGACGGAGCGGGGGCTGCCCCCCGCGACGAAGGGGGCAACCTCTGCCGCCCCAAGGCGGGGTGCGTCCCCCTCGGGGGGACGGAGCCGGGCTCGCGCCCGGCGACGGAGGGGGCCGTCACCCCCCGTCCCCCTCGGGGGGACGGAGCCGGGCTCGCGCCCGGCGACGGAGGGGGCCGTCAATACCTCCCCGTCCCCCCCGCCAACGCGATGAACAGGCGCGCGGCGACCCCAACCAGGGGACGCGTCCACCACGCCACCCGCTGGCGCAGGCGGGTGTGGTCGATGGGCAGCGACCAGTGCAATTGCTCCTGGACATGGCGCGCCAGTGCGGCCGCGAATCCCGCGTCGCGCACCACCACGTTGGCCTCACGGTTGACCAGCAGCGACAGCGGATCGATGTTGGAGCTTCCCACCGTGGCCCAGGCCTCGTCGATCACGGCCACCTTGCCGTGCAGGTAGGCCCGCTGGTATTCGTGGATGCGCACTCCGGAGTCGATGAGCTCGTGGTACAGGGCCTGCGCGGCCCAGGCCGCGGCCCGGTAGTCCACCCTGCCCTGCAGCAGCAGGCTCACCCGGACGCCGCGAAGTGCGGCCGCCTTCAGGCTTTCGCGGAAGGCCTGCCCGGGGTAGAAATACGGGCACACGAGCAGCACGCTCTCCCGGGCCTCGTCGATGGCCTGGATGTAACAGTGCTCGATGGAGCGGCGACGCAGCAGGTTGTCGCGCAGCACCAGCGCGGCACGCTGCGACGCAGCGCCGCCGGAGCAGGATTGCGCCGCGGGCGGCACCGCCGCTGCCAGACGAGCGGCACGCCGCCCGCGCCGACCCGGCAGCACGCCGGCCGCCCGCAACTCCTCCAGGTAGCGATGGCGCTGCTCCTGCGATCCCAGCAACTGCGGCCCGGGCGCACGCCGCAGCCCGCGCTGCACGCTGCCGGTGGCCACCGTGCGCAGCCACAGCCGGCGCATGCTGCGCAGCACCTGCGCCACCACGGGCCCCTGCACGCGCACCGCGTAGTCCAGGCGGGGCTGTTCGCTCCAGCCGTGGTGGATGTCGTAGCGGTCATCGATCAGGTTGATGCCACCGACAAAGGCCACGCGCGAGTCGACCACGCACATCTTGCGATGCAGTCTCCTCCAATGGCCGCGCTGCAGCAGGTCGATCCAGCGTCGCCACGGCCGGTACACCATGAATTCCACGCCAGCTTGCTCGAAGCGCGGGCGCAGCGTGGGAATGGAACGGTTCGAGCCCAGCCCATCGACCAGCACCCGCACCTGCACGCCGCGACCTGCCGCGGCGATCAGCGCCTCGGCCAGTTCCAGGCCGGTGGCGTCGTCATGAAAGATGTAGGTCTCCACCCAGATGCTGCTGCGCGCCTCGCTCCAGGCCTGGCGCAGCGCCGGGAACAGGCTTTGGCCCAGAGGCAGCAGTTCGACGCAATTGCCGTCGCGCCAGGGGGTGCGCAGCGGCGCGGCCTGCCCGCCGCTGCCTTCGCGCAGCACGCGCAGATTGCGCCGCCACCACGCGCGCAGCCGTCTGCGCCGCGTGCTGCTGCTAGCCATGGGCGGCGCGCAGCGCAGCGCCCCTGCCCAGCACGCGGGGGGCGTCCTGGGGCAGCGCGGTCAGGTCGACCAGCAGCGGCGCGTGATCGGACAGCCGTGCCCAGTCGGCGCCCCAGCCCAGCCCCAGGCGGTGCGCGGCGAAGCCGCGCACGTAGATGCGGTCCAGCGGCATCAAGGGAAGCCAGGCCGGAAAGGTGCGCGTTCTGTGGTGCCAGCGCGGGCGGCGCGCATCGACGCTGACCGAAGCACGTGCCGACACGTCGAGCAGCCCCGAGGCGGCGAGTTCGGCGCCGAGTTCGCCGCGCCAGTCGTTGAAATCCCCGCCGACGATCACCGGCTCCTGCTCGGGCACCTGGCGCGCGAGGTATTCCGCCAGGCGTTCGATCTGGCGCTTGCGCCCCCCGCGGAACAGGCCGAAATGCACCACCACGCAATGCAGCACCTGCGGCCGCCCGCCCCCTGCACTGCCCTGGGGAAGGGCCAGGCGCACGTGCAGCAGACCGCGTTGCTCGAAGCGGTGGTCCGACACATCCTCATGCGACACGCCCAGGATCGGGAACCGCGACAGCAGCGCGTTGCCATGCTCTCCGTGCCGGGTACGCGCATTCGTGTGATAGGCGGCGAACATGCCCAGACCCTGGCCCAGCAGCTCGTGCTGCGGCTGCTCCGGCCAGCCGGCCAGGCGCAACGCATGGCGCCTGTGTTCGAACTGCACCTCCTGCAGCAGCACCAGGTCCGCATCCAGGCTGCGCAGGCCCTCCTGCAGGGCGTGGATACGCAGACGCTTGGCCGGCCCCATGCCCAGAACACCCTTGTGGATGTTGTAGGAGGCCACGCGCAGCGCATGCGGCCATTCTCGTGCGGGAGTGCGCGGGTGCATCAGCCCGGCTCCCGCCGCAGGCGGCGCGGCAACTGTTCAATGGCCTGCGCGTTCGAGGCCGAGAAGCACTGCGCCGCGGCCTCGCGCAACGGCAGCCATTGCCAGGCGCGATGTTCGCGCTCGGCCAGGCGCACCGGCGTGCCCTCCGGCACCTCCAGGCTGAACACGTGCTCGACGTTCTTCCACACCCCCGGGGCGTAGCGATGACGCCAGCGGGGATAGATCTCGTATTCGTTGGCCAGGTGCCAGTCGCGCAGCGCATCGCCCGCGACAATGCCGGTCTCCTCGGCCACCTCGCGCGCCGCCGCCTCGGCCAGGGGCTCGCCGACGAAATCCACGCTGCCCGTGACGCTTTGCCAGAAACCGGGTTGCGCCGCACGCTCGATCAACAGCACGCGCAGCCGCGGGTCGTGGATCACCACGAGCACCGACACCGGCAGCTTGGGTGCCGGCACGGCCTCAGCCCCCTCCCCGCCGCGCGCGCACGCTGGCGGCGAGGTCGTGCAGCAAGGCCAGGGAATCCTCCCAGCCCAGGCAGGCATCGGTGATCGACACCCCCTCACGCAGCGCCTGTCCGGCACGCAGGTCCTGGCGGCCCTCGTGCAGGTGACTCTCCACCATCACGCCGACGATGCGTCGCTCGCCCGAGGCGATGCGACGCCCGATGTCGGCGGCCACCTCGATCTGGCGCCTCGGCTGCTTGGACGAATTGGCATGCGAACAGTCGATCATCACCTGCTCGCGCAGTCCGGCGCGCCGCAGCACCTCGCAGGCCGCGTCGACCGCCGCGGCGTCGTAGTTGGGCTGTCGCCCGCCGCGCAGGATGACGTGGCAATCGGCATTGCCACGGGTCTCGAAGATCGCGGCCACGCCCATCTTGGTCATGCCCATGAAGGCATGCGGGGCGCCGGCGGCCACGACCGCGTCCGCGGCCACCTGCACGCCGCCATCGGTACCGTTCTTGAAGCCCACCGGGCAGGACAGTCCCGAGGCCAGCTGCCGGTGGCTCTGGCTCTCCGTGGTACGCGCGCCGATGGCACCCCAGGCGATGAGGTCGCTGAAGTACTGCGGCGACAGCAGATCGAGGAATTCGGTGCCGGCCGCCAGCCCCATCTCGCCGATGTGCAGCAGCAGTTCGCGCGCGCGTCGCAGGCCTTCGTTGATGCGGAAGCTGCCGTCGAGGCGAGGGTCGTTGATGAAGCCCTTCCAGCCCACCGTGGTACGCGGCTTCTCGAAATACACGCGCATCACCGGCAGCAGCGCGTCCTCCAGGCTGGCGCGCGCCTCACGCAGGCGCGCCGCGTATTCCAGGGCCTGCGCGGAGTCATGAATGGAACACGGCCCGATGACCACGATCAGGCGGTCATCGTCGCCACGCAGCACGCCCGCGATGTCCATGCGCGCCTGCTCCACCAGCTGTTCGACCGCCGGCGTCACCGCCAGCTCCTCCAGCAGCACCGCCGGGGAGACCAGCGCGCGCACGGCGGCGATGCGGGTGTCGTCGATGCGCGTGGTGTCCAGCGTGGCCTCGGCCCGGCCGGCCTCGCTGTCGTGCCGGGGATCGTCGATGCGGGTCATGGTGGGCTCGCGGGGTTCAGGCCGGCGTGCTCTGGCGCAGGCGGATGTGCAACTCACGCAGCTGGCGCTCGTCCACCGGGCTCGGGGCGTCGGTGAGCAGGCACTGCGCGCGCTGGGTCTTCGGGAAGGCGATGACGTCGCGGATGCTGGCGGCACCGGTCATCATGGTGACGATGCGGTCCAGCCCGAAGGCGATGCCGCCATGCGGCGGAGCGCCGTACTGCAGCGCGTCGAGCAGGAAACCGAACTTGGCCCGAGCCTCCTCCTCGCCGATGCCCAGCGCGGTGAACACCTTGCGCTGCATGTCGGCACGGTGGATGCGCACCGAGCCGCCACCGATCTCCCAGCCGTTGAGCACCATGTCGTAGGCCTTCGCCAGGCAGCGTCCCGGGTCGCTGGCGAGGTAGTCGACATGTTCGTCCTTGGGGGCGGTGAAGGGATGGTGGCAGGCCACCCAGCGCTGCTCGTCGTCATCGAACTCGAACATCGGGAAGTCCACCACCCACAGCGGCTTCCAGGCATCCTCGAACAGGCCGCCCGCGCGTCCGAACTCGCTGTGCCCGATCTTCACGCGCAGGGCGCCCAGGGCCGCGTTGACCACCTTGGCACGGTCGGCGCCGAACAGCAGCAGATCGCCATCGCGCGCGCCGCTGCGTTCGAGCAGCGCCGAGATGGCCGCGTCGTGCAGGTTCTTCACGATCGGCGACTGCAGGCCTTCACGCCCGCGTGCGAGCTCGTTGACCTTGATCCACGCCAGGCCCTTGGCACCGTAGATCTTCACGAAATCGGTGTAGGCGTCGATGTCGCTGCGGCTGATCTGTCCCCCGCCCGGCACGCGCAGCGCGACCACCCGACCGTCCGCCAGCGCGGCGGCCGAGCTGAACACCTTGAACTCGACGTCCCGCATGACATCGGTCAGTTCGGTGAACTCCAGGCGTACGCGCAGGTCGGGCTTGTCCGAACCGAAGCGAGCCATGGCTTCGGAATACGGCATCACGGGGAAGGGATCGGCCAGACGCACGCCCAGCACGTCGGCGAACACACCACGGATCATCGGCTCGAACAGGCCGCGGATCTCGGTTTCGTCCAGGAAGGAGGTCTCGCAGTCGATCTGTGTGAACTCGGGCTGGCGGTCGGCGCGCAGATCCTCGTCGCGGAAGCACTTGGTGATCTGGTAGTAGCGGTCGAAGCCCGACACCATGAGCATCTGCTTGAACAGCTGGGGCGACTGCGGCAGGGCGAAGAACTGCCCGGCGTTGACCCGGCTGGGCACCAGATAGTCGCGCGCTCCTTCCGGCGTGCTCTTGGTGAGCATCGGAGTCTCGATGTCGATGAAACCCTGCGCATCCAGATAGCGGCGCACGGCCATCGACACGTTGTACCGCAGCTTCAGGTTGTGCTGCATCTGGGGGCGGCGCAGATCCAGCACCCGATGGGTCAGGCGCGTGGTCTCGGACAGATTGTCGTCATCGAGCTGGAAGGGCAGCGCGGCCGAGGGGTTGAGCACCTGCAGCTCATGGCACAGCACCTCGACCTTGCCCGAGCCCAGCGCGGCGTTCTCGGTGCCTTGCGGGCGCGCGCGCACCAGGCCGCGCACCTGCACGCAGTACTCGTTGCGCACGCCCTCGGCCACTGCGAACATGTCGGCCCGGTCGGGATCGCAGACCACCTGCACCAGACCCTCGCGGTCGCGCAGGTCGATGAAGATCACCCCGCCATGGTCGCGGCGCCGCTGCACCCAGCCGCACAGGCTGATGGTTTGTCCGAGCAGGGCTTCGGAGACGGCGCCCAGGGTATGGCTGCGTAGGGTCATGATCGGGAAGGAGGTCGGTGGCGATGCCGAGGGGAATTTCGGGAGACGTGCGAGGCGCGGAGGCGCCGGGATGGCGGGTCAGCTGGTCGGCGCCTGCGCGGAAGGAGGCGGCGCGACCACCCCCATCGAAATCACGTATTTGAGCGCTTCATCGACGCTCATCGACAACTCCACCACTTCGGCCTTGGGCACCATGAGGAAAAAGCCCGAGGTCGGGTTGGGCGTGGTGGGCACGTACACGCTGATGTGCTCGCCAGGAAGCTGGCGCGCGACCTCGCCGCCGGGAGCTCCGGTGACGAAGGCGATGGTCCAGCTGCCCGCGCGGGGGTACTGCACCATCACCGCCTGGCGAAAGGCGTTTCCGGTGCTCGAGAACAGCGTGTCGGAGACCTGCTTGACGCTGCTGTAGATGCTCTTGACGATGGGGATGCGCGCAATCACCGCATCCCACTGGCGCAGCCACCACTGCCCGACGATGTTGGCCACCAGAAGGCCGGTGAGCAGGATGGCCGCGATCACCACGATCACGCCCAGCCCCGGAGTGCTCGCCAGCCTGTCCAGCAGGGGCTGCAAGGACGGCGCAACGGCATCCAGCGCGCCGACCACGGCGCGGAAGATGCCGTCGAACACCGACAGCAGCTGCCACAGCACCCAGATGGTGATGGTCAGCGGCAGCCAGACCAGCAATCCGGCGACGAACAGGTTTTTCAGGCGCATGCGCAGCTTTCGCGCGACAACGGCGGTGGGAGGCGGCGGCGCGCGCCGATCGGGAGGCTCAGTGGCAGGCGCAGGAGGCCCCGCAGGACGCGGCCGGAGCGGACTCGCTCGCCGTCGTCGCGGTGGCCGCGCCGGTCGCGCCGGTCGCGGTCTTGCCCGCGGCGGAGCTGCCGGAGCCGCCCTTGAAGTCGGTCGCGTACCACCCGGAACCCTTGAGCTGGAAGCCCGCGGCGGTGAGCTGCTTGTGCAAGGCGGCAGCGCCGCAGGCGGGACAATCGCGCAGCGGCGCGTCCGAAACCTTCTGCAGAGCGTCCAGGCTGTGTCCGCAGGACTCGCAGCGGTAGGCGTAGATGGGCATGACGAACTCCTGATGCGAAATACGCTCGCCCGACGGCATCGCGGGCTGGGGCCGACCTTGTATATGGAGGGGGTTCCCACGGGCTTCAAGCCCATGCGAGCACCGCCGTGCTTCGCGACCAGCGGTGCAAGATTCGTGCCGATTATAGGGAAAACACTGCGGTCCAGCGAGGATCCGGCCCTCCGAGCCCCCCGGGCCGGGGCCGCGCGCCCGTCACCGAGCGGGCGGGGCTTCGCGCACCAGACGCTTGCCGCTGCCCTGCGGGAAATCCGCGAACGCGGCCGCGGCGAGCTGGCCGGCCACCGGGGCGATGCGCTGGTCGTAGCCGCCGATCACCGAGCTGCTGCGCCACAGCAGCGCCCCGGTGGAGGCGTCGCGGATCTCGATCTCGAACACCCGCTCGTACCACGGCGGGGGCCAGGACCAGCCCTGGTACCACCAGGGATAGCCGTTGTAGATCCAGGCGCCGTCCGGCAGCAGGATGGGGGGGCCGGGGGGTGGCCAGGCGCTGGGAAAGCTGGCTTCGAAGTCGGCGTAACTGCGGAAGGCGTAGCGCGCCGTGTACGGCGCCGGGCTGCCCAGCAGCGGCACCATGCCGGCGTGGGTCATGGCGTCGAGCACTGCCGTGCGCAGGGCTTGCGCCTGCGGCCCCTCGGAGTCGGCGGGTGCCGCCTGCAGCTGCACATGGGCACCGACCAGCGCCTGAGGTGCCGGCCGGGGAGTGTCGACGTGGTAGGCGTTGACATTCAGCGACGCGCAACCACCGAGCAGGCCGAACAGCGCCAGCGAGGCGCCCAGCAGGCCTGCGCGCAACCTGCCCGAGGCACGACGGAGCAGGGGAAGCTTGGTCAGATCAGACATCATGGCTCGGCCCGCGCGGGATCGGAAGTCCGCGACGACTTGGGATACTGTACTCCGCCCGCCCGAACCTCGCCCTGCCCTGGCGACGGCTCTCAGCCCACGCTGTCCAGCCAGGCCAGGGTGTGCTGCGCCGAGGGGGACGTCTCGCAGGGTTCGGGGTCGAAGGCCTTGTCGCCATCCGGGTCGGGAAGTCCCTGGGCACGCAACTCGGCGAAGCCGAAGGCTTCGCGGTCGAGCAGGTGCGAGGGCACGACTCGCCCCAGCGCGCCGAACATCGACTCCACGCGTCCGGGGTGCTGACGCTCCCAGTCCCGCAGCAGGGAGGCGACCTGCTTGCGCTGCAGTTGTTCCTGGCTTCCGCACAGGGTGCAGGGAATGATGGGGAACGCGCGATGCTCGGCCCAGCGAGCCAGGTCGGTTTCCGCGGCATAGGCCAGGGGACGGATGACCACGTGGCGCCCGTCGTCGCTCACCAGTTTCGGCGGCATGGCCTTGAGCTTGCCCCCGAAGAACAGGTTGAGCAGGAAGGTCTGCAGGATGTCGTCGCGGTGATGGCCCAGCGCAATGCGCGTCGCTCCCAGTTCGCTGGCGACGCGATACAGGATGCCGCGCCGCAGGCGCGAACACAGACTGCACATCGTGGCGCCTTCCGGGACCACGCGCTTGACCACCGAATACGTGTCCTGCTGCTCGATGTGAAAAGGCACGCCGCGGCTTGCGAGGTACTCGGGGAGCACGTGCCCGGGAAAGCCGGGCTGCTTCTGGTCGAGGTTGACCGCCACGATGTCGAAATCCACCGGTGCGCGCTCACGCAGGCTGAGCAGCAGGTCGAGCAGCACGTGGCTGTCCTTGCCCCCGGACATGCACACCATGACCTTGTCGCCGTCCTCGATCATGCCGAAGTCGCCGATGGCCTGCCCGACCAGGCGATGCAGGCGCTTGGACAGCTTGTTGATCTCGTGTTCGTGCTTGCGAGGATCCATGGCCGAGCCCCCTGCCCCTCAGTTGCGCATCCGGTCCTGGGACACCTCGATGCCCACGCCGTCGCAATCGGGAAAGATATTTGGCTTGTCCACGCGCACCCGCACGCGCTGCACGCCCTGGAGCTCCAGCACCCGCTGCGCGATGCGTCCGGCGAGGGTCTCGAGCATGTTCACGTGACCCTGGCCGACCTCTTCCTGCGCGATGGACCGCAGGAGTCGATAGTCCAGCACATGGGCCACGTCGTCGGCGGCCGGCAGCGAGGGGGCGTCGGGAAGTTCGGCAGCGATGGACACCAGCAGAAGCTGCCGCGAGCGCAGCTCATGCTCGAGGATGCCCACGCTGGCCTGCACGCGCAGGCGTTCGAGATACAAGGTTCGCATGGTCAGAAGGCGAAATCGCGAGAGCGCGCCTGCAGGTGCTGGCCCGCGTCCACCAGCAGCTCGCAGCCGCTCATGGCGGGATTGCGCAGCGCGAACAGGACGGCGTCCGCGATGTCCTCGGCACGAGGTCCCTCACCCAGCGGCCCGGCGGCCTGCAACGCGCGCAGGCGCGCCTCGTCGATCAGCTCGGTGCCCAGGGTCATGCCAGGCGCGACCGCCACCACACGCAGCTGGGGAGCCAGGGCCTGCGCCAGCAGGGTATTGGCTTCGCGCAGCGCCGCCTTGCTCAGGGTATACGAAAAATGGTCGGGGTTCGGGTTCCACAGCTTCTGGTCCAGCAGATTGACCACGCAACCCCGGCCCCCCCTGGCCAGCAGCTCGACGTGCAGCGCCTGTGCCAGCAGCACGGGCGCGATGGTGTTGACCCGGTAGTGCAGCAGCGCGCAAGCCTCGCCGAAGTCCGCGGCCGAGTCGTACTCGAACAGCGAAGCGTTGTTCACCACCGCGTCCACCCGCCCGAAACCGCGCGCCACGCTCGGCACCAGTTCGCGGGCCTCGGCCTCGTCGCCGAGATCGGCGCGGAAGGCTTCGGCGCGCGCGCCCAGCATGCGCAGCTGCTCGCACAGCTGCCCGGCCTCGTCCCGCGAACCGCGGTAATGCACTGCGACATCCCAGCCGGCCTCGGCCAGCCTGGCTGCGATGGCCCGGCCGAGGCGTCGCGCCGCGCCGGTGACCAGGGCCACGGGCCGCTGAGCGGCCGGCTCGCCGGCTGGGCCTGCGCGGCGGGATGGAGCTTCGGACATGGGCGGCGAACCTACAATCGCATCAATGGATCCAAGGCGTAGTCTACCCCGCGAACCCGCCCCGGCACCGGCCGAACAGGCCGAGCGCTCGGCCGAGCTGATGGATGTACTGCGCCGCGAGATCGCGGCGGCGGGCGGCTGGATCGGCTTCGACCGCTACATGCATCTGGCGCTGTACCACCCTGGCCTGGGCTACTACGCGGCCGCTCCCGGCGTGCTCGGGGCCTGGGGCGGCGCCAGCGATTTCATCACCGCTCCGGAACTCTCGCCCCTGTTCGCGGCCACGCTGGCGCGCCAGCTGGCCGGGCTCGGAAGCTCGCTGCGCCTGGAGCGCGTGGTCGAGTTCGGTGCGGGCAGTGCGGCCCTGGCCTGCGCCGTGCTGCGCGAGCTGGCCGACGCCGGCGCCTGGCTGCCCGGGCAATACGCCATCGTCGAGGTTTCGGCGGCGATGCGCGAGCGCCAGCGCGCGGCCGTTGCCGAGCTGCCCGGGGAATTGGCTCGACGCGTGTGCTGGTGGGAGCGCCTTCCCGAGGCTTTCGACGCGCTCGTGCTGGGCAACGAGGTGCTGGACGCGATGCCGGTGCGCCTGCTGCACCGCGGGGAAGCCGGCTGGCTGGAACGTGGCGTGGGCCTGGACTCCGGGGGCCGGCTGTGCTGGAGCGACCATGCCCTGCCCCCCGGCTGCACACTGCGACCGAGCCTGGACCAGCTGCCGGTGGGCAGCGTCACCGAATGGCACGAGGCGGCCGAAGGATTCATGCGCAGCCTGGGCGCGCACCTGGGCCGCGGCGTGGCGCTGCTGTTCGACTACGGCTTCCCGGCGCGCGAATACGACCATCCGCAGCGCTCGGGAGGCACGCTGCGCTGCCATCGCGCGCACCGCACCCACGACGACCCGCTGTGGGAGCCTGGGCTTTCGGACATCACCGCCCACGTCGACTTCAGCGCCATGGCGCGCGCGGCGCGCGAGGCTGGGCTGGATGTGCTGGGCTACACCAGCCAGGCGCGTTTCCTGCTCAATGCAGGCCTGCTGGACCTGCTGGGCCCGCGCATGGCCGTCGGGGATGCTGCCTCGCTGCGCCTGGCCTCTGGCGTGCAGAAGCTGCTGGGCGAACACGAAATGGGCGAGCTGTTCAAGGTGCTGGCGGTAGGGCGCGGCCTGGAGCAGCCCCTGGCGGCGTTCGCGCAGGGCGACCGCAGCGCGGCGCTGGAGGACGCGCCGGCTGCGGGAGCCGGGCCGGCAGGGACTCCGACATGGGATTGATGGGGTTCCTGCTCGGCAGCCTGGTGCTCAGTGCCCTGCTGCCCTGGCTCGGCAAGTTCGGCTTCGGCCGCATGCCTCTGGACCTGCGCTGGCGCATGTTCGGCAAGCCCTGGCTGCTGCCCTTGGGCTCGCTAAGCCTGCTGTGGCTGGGGCTTTGGCTGGCGGACCGCCTGCTGCGCTGATTCGGCACGCGCCGGCCAGATGCGCAGCGCCGCCACGGCGATGAGCAGTTGCACCAGGATGATCAAGGCCACGCAGCCCGGCCAGCCGGCGCGCAGCCACACCGCGCTGGGAGCGAAGGCGCCCACGCTGCCCCCGATGTAGTAGCACATCACGTACAGGCCCACCGCACTGGAGCGGGCCTGGCGCGCGAACACCGGAACCTGCGAGGTCGCCATGCTTTGCGCGATGAAGACTCCGGCCGAACTCAGGGTCAGACCGATCACGATCAGCACCAGACTGGGGGCCAGACTCAGCGCGATCCCCAGGGCCGAGCACGAAACGGCCGCGAAGAACACCCGGCGCTGCCCGAAACGCCAGGCCAGACGCCCCGCCAGGGGCGTGACGACCATGCCCACCAGGTACACGGTGAACAGCAGGCTGAGCTGGCGAAGGCTCAGATCGTAGGGGGCGGCCGCCAGGTGAAAACTCACATAGGTGAAGCTGCAGACCTGGGAGAACAGGATCCCGAAACCAATGGCGTAGCTGCCCAGCAGCAGCGGGTTGCGCAGGTGCAGCGGAAGCCCGGCCAGGGACTCACGCAGGCTGACCGAAGCTCGAAAGCGTGTCGAGGCCGGCAGCCATGCGGCAATCACCACGGCGATGCCCGCGTTGATCAGGCCCAGCAGCACGAAGGCAGCCTGCCAGTCCCAGCGGGCGGTGGCAAGGCCCGCGATGAACCGCCCGAGAAAACCCCCGGCCACCGAGCCGGAGATGTACAGCGCCGTCACCGACGGGACCTGTCCAGCGGGCCATTCCTCGCCGATGTAGGCCACGGTGGCGGTGAAGATGCCGGGGATGCACAGCCCCTCCAGCAGGCGCCAGAACAGCAGACCGTGCAGGGAGCGCGCAGTAGCCGCCAGCAGGGTGCTGAGCGCGAGCGCTGCCACCGACACCAGCAGCACGCGCCGTCGCCCGAAACGGTCGGACACGCTGCCCGAGAACGGGGCGGCCAGCGCCACGGCGAGGGTGGTGAAGGTGATGGTCAGGCTGAGTTCGGCGACGCCGGCGTGGAACACGCTCTGCAACGAAGGCAGCAGGCCCTGGGTCACGTACATGGTGAAAAAGGCGCTCATGCCGGCTGCGACGACGGCGACGCGCGCGCGCCAGGATGGCGTGACGGAGACGGGAGTACGGATCGGTGGGACGGACATGCGCGGAGCCGGCGTGGCGGGCGCACGGCGGAGACTCAAGCTGGGATCACCAGCATAGTCTGGCTTTTTTCATAGGAAAAATCGATTTTTAGTCTACTTTGATACGATCTCCGTATGGATATCCAGGACCTGCGGGCCTTCCTCGCCGTTGCCGAGGAGCGTCATTTCTCGCGCGCGGCGCAACGCCTGCATATTTCCCAGCCCCCGCTGTCGCAGCGCATCGGCGCGCTGGAACGCAAGCTCGGCGTGCGCCTGTTCGAGCGCGGGCGCGGCGGTGTGTTCCTGACCGCGGCGGGTGCGGCCTTGCTGCCCCAGGCGCAAGTGGTGTTGCAGCAACTGGCCCGCGCCCAGGAACTGGCCCAGCGGGCCGGACGCGGGGAAAGCGGGGAGCTTTGCATCGGCTTTGCCGGATCCATGCCCTTTTCCGAACTGCTGCCCAGACTGCTGCGCGATTTCCGCAAAGCCTGGCCCGACGTTCGCCTGCAACTGCGCCAGCTCTCCTCCAACGAGCAGCTACGCCAGTTGCAGGAACATGGACTGGACCTCGGCTTCATCCGCAGCACCAGCCAGGCGGACGAGCAGGCGCTGGAGCTGCGCGTGTTGCAGCGCGAGCCCCTGTACGCCGCGGTGCACGCCGGACACGCGCTGGCCGGGCTGGGGCGCCTGGGCCTGAGCCGCCTGCGCGACGACCCCTTCATCCTGTACAGCCGGGAATTCGGCTCCGGCCTGCGCGACCAGATCGTCGCCCTGTGCCTGGAGGCCGGCTTCAGCCCACGGGTGGTGCAGGAGGTGCATGAAATGCCCACGCTGATCAGCCTGGTCTCGGCGGGCATCGGCGTGGGCCTGGTCGCCGCATCCATGCAGCGAGCCTCGGTGCCCCAGGTGCGTTACCTGGAACTGGACGACCCCGGCGCAAGCACGGACATCGTGCTGGCCTGGCGGCGCGGCGACGCTTCGCCGGTGCTGCGCAATTTCCTGGACCTGGCCTTCGAGCGCCCGGCCCCTGCGCAGGCGCCCCGCCGCAGCTGAGGAACCCAGGGGCCAAGGGCCCGCGGGCGCCCGCAGGCCCCCTTGGAGAGCTCGTTGAAGCCCGCGCCGATCGGCTCAGGCCGGCGGCTTCCCGGCCAGGGCCCGCTCGATGGCCTGCTCGCGCGCGCGCGCCACGGCCAGCGCGATCTCCTGCGCCTGTCCCTGCGCCTGTCCCTGCGCCTGTCCCTGCGCCTCGGCCCGCCCACCGGGGCCACGCTGCACGGCCTGGCGAGCCACCGCGCCGGCATCCACCTCCAGCGCGGCGGCCTGCGCGGCCAGCAGGCGGGCCTCCTGCGGATAGGGCCGCCCGGGCCAGTCGCCCCCGCGCCCGAGATGGTCGGCGCGGCAGGCTTGCAGCACCAGCCCGAAGCGCTGCGGGCGGCGCAACGCGTCGCAACGCTGCAGCAGGCGCAGCGTGGCCGCGGCGCCGAGGTCCAGGCTTTGATGCACATGCCCATGCTCGGCGCAGACCACCGCCGCCAGCTCGGCGCATTCGGAGGGAACGCGCAGGCGCTCGGCCACGGCTGCGGCCAGGCGCACGCTGCGCGCCTCGTGACCGATGTGACGCGGCAGCATCTGCGCCGGGGTCAGCGCCTTGCCCAGGTCGTGCATCAGGCAGGCCCAGCGCACCGCGAGCGGCGCGCCCGCGGCGGCGGCGGCCTGCAGCACCAGCATCTGGTGTTCCCCGCAATCGATTTCCGGATGGGCGTCCGCGCGCTGGGGCACGCCCCACAAGGCGTCCAGCTCGGGCAGCACCCGCGCCAGCGCGCCGCAGTCGCGCAGCACCTCGAACATGCGCCGCGGATCATCCTCCATCAGGCCGCGTGCCATTTCCTGCCACACGCGCTCGGGAACCAGTGCGTCGACCTCGCCGGCCTCCACCATGCCGCGCATGAGTTGCAAGGTGTCGGGATGCAGCCGGAACTGCGGCAGGCGCGCCGCGAAGCGGGCCACGCGAAGAATGCGCACCGGGTCCTCCGCGAAGGCGGGGCCCACGTGCCGCAGCACGCCTTGCTCCAGGTCACGGCGCCCGCCCCAGGGATCGATGATGTTGCCCTGCTCGTCCTGCGCCATGGCGTTGATGCTGAGGTCGCGACGCTGCAGATCCTGCTCCAGGCTCACGTCCGGATCGGCATGCACGACAAATCCCCGATACCCCGCCCCGGTCTTGCGCTCGGTGCGCGCAAGCGCGTACTCGGCGCCGCTGAGCGGATGCAGGAACACCGGGAAATCGCGCCCCACCGGGCGAAAGCCGGCCTCGATCATCTGCTGCGCGGTGGCGCCGACCACCACCCAGTCGCGATCGTGCACCGGGCGACCGAGCAGCGAGTCGCGCACCGCCCCGCCGACGATGTAGGCGCGACCGGGAAACCGCGGCGATGTCATGGCGACAGGGGTCCTTCCCTCAGGGGCGCGCGGCCTGACGCTGCACCATCTGCTCGCGCAGCGAGCGGCGCAGGATCTTGCCCACCGAAGTCTTGGGCAATTCGTCGCGGAACTCGATGCGCCGGGGCCGCTTGTAGCCGGTGAGGCGCTCGGCCAGCCAGGCACGCAGGCTGACCTCGTCCAGCGAGGGATCGGAACGCACGACGAACAGCAGCACGGACTCCCCGGAATCCGGATCCGGCACGCCCACCGCGGCCGCTTCCAGCACCCCCGGGTGGGATACCGCGACATCCTCGATCTCGTTGGGATAGACGTTGAAGCCCGAGACGAGGATCATGTCCTTCTTGCGGTCCACGATGCGCACGTAACCCTGTGCGTCGATGATGCCCACGTCGCCGGTCTTGAAGAATCCCTCGGAGGTGAAGGCGCGCGCGGTATCGTCCGGGCGCCCCCAGTAGCCCTGCATGACCTGCGGGCCGCGCACCGCGACTTCGCCGCGCTCGCCGGCCGGCAGCACCTGTCCGTCGTCGTCCACGACGACCATCTCGGTGGACGGCAGCGGCAGACCGATGGTGCCGCTGAAGTGATCCGTATCCGTGGGATTGCAGCACACGGAGGGCGAGGTCTCCGACAGGCCGTAGCCCTCGCAGATGGGGCAGCCCGTGCGTTGCAGCCATTGCCGGGCCACCGCCTCCTGCACCGCCATGCCACCCCCCACCGAAAGCATCAGCTTGCGGGTGTCCAGGCGCGCGAAATCCGGGTGATGCAGCAGCGCGTTGAACAGCGTGTTCACGGCCGGGAAGCAATGCAGCTCGTAGCGGCTGAGCTCGTCGATGGTCGCCTTCAGGTCGCGCGGGTTGGGAATCAGCACGATCATTCCGCCCTGGTAGGCCGACAGGAACATGACCACGGTGAAGGCGAAGATGTGATAGAGCGGAAGCGCGCATACCGTGTTCATCTGGGCCAGCTCGGGATGCCTGCGCAGGGCCGGCTGGTTCCAGGCGTCGCTTTGCAGCACGTTGGCAATCAGGTTGCGGTGGCTCAGCGCCGCGCCCTTGGACACCCCGGTGGTACCGCCCGTGTACTGCAGTACCGCGACATCCTCGGCTCGCGCCTCGACGGGGGTGAAGGCCATGCCACGGCCGCGGGCCAGGGCCCGGGCGAAGCGATGATGGCCGGGCAGCGAAAACCTGGGGACCAGGTGCTTGAGGTGGCGCACGACCAGGTTGACCACCCCGCCCTTGAGTCCTCCCAGCATGTCGCCCATGCTGGCCACCAGCACCACGCGCAGCCCCGCACGCTCCCCGACCTGCTCCAGGGTGTGGGCGAAGTTCTCCAGGATGACCATGGCGCTGGCCCCGCTGTCGAGGAGTTGGTGCTCCAGCTCGCGCGCGGTGTACAGGGGATTCACGTTCACCACGACCAACCCGGCACGCAGGGCCGCGGCCACGGCGATGGGGTACTGCGGCACGTTGGGCATCATCAGCGCGATGCGCTCGCCCGGGCGCAGCCCCTGGGCCTGCAGCCATGCCGCCAGAGCCGCCGAATCACGATCCCACTGGGCATAGCTGGTGCGCCTGCCCATGAACGCGAAAGCCGGGCGGTCGCCGAACTGCTCGAAACTGCGCTGCAACAGTCCGGGCAGGGACCGGAACGCGCCGGGGTCGATGTCGGCGGGCACGCCGTGCGGGTACTGCGCGAGCCAGGGTCGGTCCATCGGGTTCTCCTCGTCAGGAAACCGCCCTTCTGCGGGGCGGAAAAACGAACGATCGTTCGTATGTCCGCGAAGCATAACCCGCAGCACCCCGGCTTGCCCAGCCCGTCCTCACGACCGGCAGGGCTCTGGCTCCCCGGCCTCAGGTATCCACCACCTTGATGCTGGGAAAGCGCGATGAATAGTCCCGCGCCCGCTGGGCCACGCGGGCGCCCAGGCGCCGGGCGATGGCCAGGTATTCGGCGGCGGCAGCCCCCTGCGGCTCGGCCGCCACGCTGGGGGTGCCGCTGTCGGCCTGCTCGCGGATGCGCAGGTCCAGCGGCAGCGAGCCCAGCAGCTCCACGCCGTAATCCTCGGCCATGCGCTGGCCCCCGCCGCTGCCAAAAATGGCTTCCACATGACCGCAGTTCGAGCACACGTGGGTGGCCATGTTCTCGACGATACCCAGCACCGGAACCTGCACTTTCTCGAACATCTTCAGGCCCTTGCGGGCATCCAGCAGGGCGATGTCCTGGGGCGTGGTGACGATCACCGCGCCGGTCAGGGGCACGCGCTGGCTCAGCGTGAGCTGGATGTCGCCGGTGCCGGGAGGCATGTCCACCACCAGGTAGTCCAGATCCTGCCAGCGGGTCTGGTGCAGCAGTTGCTCCAGCGCCTGTGTGGCCATCGGGCCGCGCCAGATCATCGGCGTGTCCGCGTCCATCAGCACGCCGATGGACATGACCTGCAGGCCGTGCCCGATCAGGGGCTCCATGGTCTTGCCGTCGCTGCTCTGCGGGCGGCCCTGCAGGCCCAGCATCATCTGCTGGGAGGGGCCGTAGATGTCGGCGTCGAGCAACCCGACCTTGGCTCCTTCGCTGGCCAGCGCCAGCGCCAGGTTGGCCGCCGTGGTGCTCTTTCCCACCCCGCCCTTGCCAGAGGCCACCGCGATCACGTTGCGCACGCCCTCGAGGGTGCGAACGCCGGGCTGGACCGAGTGGGCGTCGATACGCGTGGAAATATCCACCTGCACGTCGGCCGACGCAGCCCCGGGCAGGGCCCGCACGGCATGGCGCACGGCCTCGCGCAGGGCCTCGTGCTGGCTGCGCGCCGGATAGCCGAACTGCAGCTGCACGCGCACGGTCGAGCCGGCCGTCTCCACCTTGCGCAGCACGCGCGCGGCACGCAGCCCCTGGCCGCTGCCAGGGTCGGCAAGGGCGTCGAGGGCTTGTTCGATCTGTTCCTGGGTCGGCAACGAGGACATGGTGAGGGGGGGTGAACGGAGTGACAGGATTCGGCGTGCCCCGGCACGGGCGCACTGGCGCCCGCAAGTCTAGCCCCGCCCGGCACAAGGCTGCGCGGCGCCTGCCTACAATGACGCATTCGGCGCGCCCCGCGCCGCCTCGCCGGCCCGTGCCGGCCCCAGTCGCCCCCGCCGCGCCGGCCCCCGCCGGGCGGCCAGCATTCCACCGCGCATGAGCTCGCCGACGTCCTCCCCCTCCAGCACCCCGCCCGCCGCGAAGCGACGCCTGTTCGTCACCACGGCGTTGCCCTACGCCAACGGCGCCTTCCACATCGGCCACATGATGGAGTACATCCAGGCCGACATCTGGGTGCGCCTGCAGCGCATGCTGGGGCACGAGGTGCACTTCGTCTGCGCCGACGACGCGCACGGCGCGCCCATCATGATCGCCGCCGAGAAGGCGGGCAAGACCCCGCAGGCCTTCGTCGCCGACATCGCCGCCGGACGCAAGGCCTACCTGGATGGCTTTCTCATCCGCTTCGACAACTGGCACAGCACCGACGGCCCGGAGAACCACCGTCTGGCGCAGGACATCTATCTCGCGCTGCGCCGGGCGGGCCTGATCTACGCGCGCTCGATCGAGCAGTTCTACGACCCCGTCAAGGGCATGTTCCTGCCCGACCGCTACATCAAGGGCCACTGCCCGAAATGCGATTCCGCCGACCAGTACGGCGATTCCTGCGAGGTCTGCGGCGCGGTCTACGGACCCACGGAGCTGCGCAAGCCCTACTCGGTGCTGTCCGGAGCCACGCCGGAGCTGCGCAGCAGCGAGCATTACTTCTTCCAGCTGTCCTCGCCGCGCTGCGCGGAGTTCCTGCGCGACTGGACCCAGGGCAGCGGCGCGCACGGCACCCCGCGCCTGCAGTCCGAGGTGCTCAACAAGGTGCGCGAGTGGTTCGCAGTCGATGAACACGGGCACGGCGGGCTGGCCGACTGGGACATCTCCCGCGACGCGCCGTATTTCGGCATCGAGATCCCCGACGCGCCGGGCAAGTACTTCTACGTCTGGCTGGACGCGCCCATCGGCTACCTGGCGAGCCTGAAGAACCACTTCGACAAGGGCCAGGCGGCCGCGCACTGGCACGAGCCTTCGCGGACCCCGCAAAGCTTCGACGAATTCGTGGCCGACCCCTCGGTGGAACAGGTGCATTTCATCGGCAAGGACATCGTGTACTTCCACACGCTGTTCTGGCCCGCGATGCTGCACTACTCGGGGCGCAAGACGCCGGGCCAGATCAACGTGCACGGCCACGTGACGGTCGGAGGCGAGAAGATGAGCAAGAGCCGGGGCACCGGAATCTCGCCGCTTCGCTACCTGGAGCTCAAGCTCGATCCCGAATGGCTGCGCTACTACCTGGCCGCCAAGCTGTCGGCACGTGTCGACGACCTCGACTTCGGCGCCGAGGATTTCGTGGCCCGCGTGAACAGCGACCTCATCGGCAAGTACGTGAACATCGCCAGCCGCGCGAGCCGCTTCATCGCGCAGCATTTCGACGGTCGACTGGACTACCTGGGCGCCACCGACGCGATGCGCGAGTCCGCCCAGGCCCTGGCGCATGACGTGCGCACCGCGCTGGACGGACGTGAGTATGCGCGAGCCCTGCGCGAGATCATGGCCCATGCCGACCGCATCAACGCGGCTTTCGACAGCGCACAGCCCTGGGTGCTGGCCAAGGACCCGGCGCGCCGCGCCGAGCTTCAGGATGTGTGCTCCCGGGCGCTGGCGGGCTTCTGGACCCTGTCGGTGGTGCTGGCGCCGGTGCTGCCGGGCACCGCGTCGCGCGTGGCCCGCGAACTGTTCGGGCTGGAGCGCGACTTCCTCTGGAGCGACTGTGCCGAGCTGCCGCGACGGGTGGCTCCTTATCGTCACCTGATGCAGCGTGTGGACCCCGCCAGCCTGCAGCGACTGCTGGAGCCCGAGGCGCCTGCCGCGCCCGCCACGCCTGCCGCCGCTCCCGCGGGCGCCGCCCCGGCGCCGCGCGCCCAGAACGGCACGCCGGCCAGCATCGGCATCGACGATTTCGCCCGTGTGGAGCTGCGCATCGCGCGCATCCACGACGCCGCGGCCGTCGAAGGCTCCACCAAGCTGCTGCGCCTGAGCCTCGACCTGGGCGAGCGCGACGACGCGGGGCAGCCGCGTCTGCGCAACGTGTTCTCCGGCATCGCCTCGGCCTACGATCCGGCCGCGCTGGTGGGCAAGCTCACCGTGGTGGTGGCCAACCTGGCGCCGCGCAAGATGAAGTTCGGGCTCAGCGAAGGCATGGTGCTGGCCGCCTCGGCTGACGACGGAACGCCGGGCATTTTCCTGCTGTCCCCCGACACGGGCGCAAGGCCCGGCATGCGGGTGAACTGAGCCGCGAGGCGCGAGCAGCCATGACCTCAGGCCCGATGAACCTGCCCGGGGAGCGCCGGCCGACCCAGCCCACGCCGCAGCAGGTGTTGCGCGACTTCGACGACACCGCCTACGAGCAGGGCCCCAGCCGGCACCTCGAACATCTGGTGGAGGCCGGCTGCGTGCTGCGCTTCGCGCGCATGCCCTTCTCGCTGCTCGAAGGGGAGGCGCGCTTCCTGGATCCCCGCTGGAGCAACGGGCAGGCCAAGAACATCAGCCTGCGCGAGTCGGGCGAACTGCGGGGCGCGCAGGGCCAGGAGGCGGAGCTGGCGCGGCTGCGCGCGATGATCGAGCGCTTTGCCCAGCAGTCCGCGCAACTGGTCGAGCGCCTGTTCCCGCAATACCGCGGCAAGCTGCGGGCCGGCAACGCCTCGCTGCGCCCCTTCGAGGTGGAAAACCGCCATCGGTCCTGGCGCCAGGACGACACCCGGCTGCATGTGGACGCCTTTCCCTCCAATCCGATGCGGGGGGTGCGCCTGCTGCGGGTCTTCACGAACGTGCACCCCGGCCAGCGCGCGCGCCAGTGGCGCGTGGGCGAGGCCTTCGCCGATTTCGCCGAGCGCTTCGCCCCGCGCCTGCGCCCCGCCTTTCCCGGCTCGGCCAGACTGCTGCGCCTGCTGCGCGTGACCAAGGCCCTGCGCACGCCCTACGATCAGGCCATGCTGCAACTGCACGACCTGGCCAAGGCCGACCTGGACTACCAGCGCGAGGCACCCCAGGCCGCGGTGGATTTCGCCCCGGGCAGCACCTGGGTGGTGTTCTCCGACCAGGTGCTGCATGCGGTGATGGGCGGACAGCACATGATGGAGCAGACCTTCTACCTGCACCCGGACGACCAGCTGGTGCCGTCGACGGCTCCGTTGCGCGTGCTCGAGCGGGTGCTCGGGCGCGACCTGGGCGTGCCGCCCCGGCATTCGTGAGCCCCCCGCTGCCGGTCGCCGGCTCCCCGAATGCCTCGCTGCGCTGGTCGGGCCCCCGCCCGGACGGGCACGGACGCGTGCTGCTGGTGCAGCTGTCGGCCATGGGCGATCAGGTGCAGACCCTGCCCGCCGTCTCGGACATCCTGGCGCGCTGGCCCGGGCTGGAGCTGCATTGGGCGGTCGATCGGCGCTTCGCCGAAATCCCGCGCATGCACCCGGGCGTGCGGGCGGTGCATGCCTTGCCGCTGAAGGATGCGCAAGGGCGTCGCGCCGGGGCGCTGCCCGAGCTCCTGCGCCGCATGCGCGCGCTGCGCGGCCAGGCCTTCGACCTGATCTGGGATCCCCAGAGCGTGCTCAAGAGCGCGCTGGTGGCGCGCCTGGCGCGCCTGGCGCCGGGAGGGCTGCGCGTGGGCTACCGTGCCGCGGACTGCGGCGGCGAGCCGCTGGCCGCGCGCCTGTTCGATCGGCACTACGCGCGCCCCCCCGGGGTGCACGGCACCCCCGGGCGACGCCTGTTCGCCCAGGCGGTGTTCGACACGGACGTCTCGGGCCCGCCGCGCTATGGCCTGCGCCAGGCCTTCGCCGGGCCCACGCCCTGCGCATTCGCTCCGCCCTCCCCCTATGCCGTGCTCGCGCACGGCGCCTCCAAGCCGGACAAACTCTGGCCGCAGGACCACTGGCACGCGCTGGGCAACTGCCTGCTGGGCCAGGGTCTGCGCCTGGTGCTGCCCTGGGGCAGCGAGGACGAGAAGGCCCGCGCCCAGGCCCTGATCGGCAGGTGGCCCCCCGGCGCCGCGAGCCTGGCTCCTAGAGGCAGCCTGACCGACATGGCCTGGCTGCTTGCCGGGGCCGCGCTGGTGGTGGGCGTTGACAGCGGCTTCAGCCACCTGGCCGCCGCGCTGGCGCGGCCGCTGCTGATGCTGTTCACGAGCACCGGCCCGGATCTGTTCAGCCCCGAGCTGAGCAGCCTGAGCATCACCCTCGGCGGACACGGGCAGGTGCCGCCGGCGGCGCTGGCCTGCGAGGCGGCGCTGGGTCTGCTGCGCGCGGCCGCGGACCCGCAGGCGCAAACCGCCTAAGATTGCGGTTTCCCCGATTCGTCCCATCCTCCTACGCCGGTACGACGCCCATGCCCTTCGCCGTCAAACCCTATGTGTCCGAAGCCACGCGGTTCCTGCAGGAACTGAAGTCCCAGCGCCCCGAGCTCGAATCCGAGCAGAAGGCCGGGCGCGCCCTGCTGTGGGACCGTCCGCAGGACCCCCAGCTGCGCGCAGGATTCGACGCCGCCCGCGTGCGCCAGAAGTCCTACGTGTACGGCATCGACTGAAAGCCGGAGCCGCCCCGGTGTCCAGCGCGATGGCCGATTCCACTGCGCCCGAGCAGGCGCTGGCCGCGGCCGTGGATTCGCTGCCGCAGACCGTCGACGGCCTGGCGGTGGCCCGGCTGTACGGGCAACCCCTGTTCGAGCTGCCGCAGGACCTGTACATCCCCCCGGATGCGCTGGAGGTCTTCCTCGAGGCCTTCGAGGGCCCGCTGGACCTGCTGCTCTACCTGATCCGGCGCCAGGATTTCAACATCCTGGACATTCCTCTGGCCCAGGTCACGCGCCAGTACCTGGAATACGTGGAGCAGATCCGGCGCACCAACCTGGAACTGGCCGCCGAATACCTGCTCATGGCGGCCATGCTCATCGAGATCAAGTCGCGCATGCTGCTGCCGCGCCCCCCGGCTCCCGACGGCGGAGAACCCGAGGATCCGCGCGCGGAACTGGTACGACGCCTGCTCGAGTACGAACGCATGAAGCTGGCGGCCCAGCAGCTCGACGCGATGCCACAGGCCGGGCGTGATTTCTGGCGCGTGCAGGTCGCGGTGGAGCGCACGCCACGCTCGCTGCTGCCCGAGCTGGGAGTCGAGGAGCTGCGCAGCGCCTGGGCCGACGTGCTGCGTCGCGCGCGCCTGAACGCGCATCACACCATCGGACGCGAGCAGATCTCCATGCGCGAGGTGATGAGCGGGGTGCTGCGCCGCCTGCAGGACCGGCGCTGGGCCGAGTTCTCCGATCTGTTCGAGCCCACCCAAGGCGTGCTGCACGCGGTGGTCACCTTCGTGGCGCTGCTGGAGCTGGCGCGCGAGGGCCTGGTGCAGATCACCCAGGCCGAGGCCTTCGCGCCGCTGTACCTGCGCCTGGCCTACAACCCTTCCTGACCATGTCCGAACCCCAATCCCAGGGAGCGTCCGCGCCCTACGGCGGCACGGTGGCCTCCACGAGCCGCAAGCCCATGACCCTGCACAGGCTGCGATCGATGCGCGAGGCCGGCGAGAAGATCGCCATGCTCACCGCCTACGACGCGGCCAGCGCCGCATTGCTCGAGGACTGCGGCGTCGACTGCCTGCTGGTGGGCGACTCGCTGGGCATGGTCATGCAGGGCCACGCCTCCACGCTGCCGGTGAGCCTGGAGCAGATGAGCTACCACGTGGCCTGCGTGAGCCGCGGCGCGCCACGCTCCTGGGTGCTCGCCGACCTTCCCTTCGGCAGTTACCAGGCCGATGTCGCGCAGGCCGTGCGCAGCGCCGCGGCGCTGATGCAGGCCGGCGCGCAGATGGTCAAGCTCGAAGGAGGCGGCTGGACCCCTCCGGTGGTGGACGCCCTCGTGCAACGGGGCATTCCGGTGTGCGCGCACCTCGGACTCACGCCCCAGAGCGTGCACGCGCTGGGCGGCTACCGCATCCAGGGGCGCGACGAGCAGGGTGCGCAGACCCTGCTGCGCCAGGCGCGCGAACTCGGCGAGGCCGGAGCCGCGATGCTGGTGCTCGAACTCGTGCCCTCCGATCTGGCCGCGCGGGTCAGCGACGAATTCCCGGGCATCACCATCGGCATCGGCGCGGGCGCGCGCACCCACGGCCAGGTTCTGGTGCTGCACGACATGCTCGACATCACGCTGGGCGCCAAGCCGCGCTTCGTGCGCAATTTCATGCTCGGCGCGGGGAGCATCCGCGCCGCCGTGCAGGCCTATGTGCGTGACGTCAAATCCGGTGCCTTCCCCGACGAGGCGCTGCACGGCTACAAGTCCTGAGGAAGCGGAGCGATGCGCATCCTGCACAGCCGCGCGACGCTGCGCGACGCCTTGTCCTGCGGTCCCCGCCCCGTCCTGGTCCCCACGATGGGCAATCTGCACGCCGGCCACCTGGCGCTGGTGGCCCGAGCCCGCGAGCTGGGCGCGCCGGTGATCGCCAGCGTGTTCGTCAACCGCCTGCAGTTCGGGCCCGGCGAGGACTTCGAGCGCTATCCCCGCACCCTGCAGCGCGATGCGCAACTGCTGGAGCAGGCGGGTTGCGACATGCTGTTCGCGCCGGATGAGTCCGAGATGTATCCGGCGCCGCAGACCTTCCACGTGCGGCCCGATCCGCAACTGGCCGGCGAACTCGAGGGCGCGTCGCGCCCCGGGCATTTCGAAGGCGTGACCACCGTGGTGCTCAAGCTGCTGCAACTCGTGCAGCCCGCGGCGGCGGTGTTCGGCAAGAAGGACTACCAGCAGCTGCTGCTGATCCGCGCGATGGTCGAGCAATTCGCGCTGCCGGTGCGCATCGAGGGGCTGGATACGGTGCGCGAGAGCGACGGCCTGGCCATGTCCTCGCGCAACGGCTACCTCAGCCCGGCCGAGCGAGCGCAGGCGCCGCAGCTGCAGCGCGCGCTGCGCGAACTGGCGACACGCGCGAGGGGCTGCTCCGACCTGGCGCAACTGCGCCAGGTGCAGGCGCAGGCCGAGCAGGGCCTGCGCGAACTGGGCTGGGAGCCCGACTACCTCAGCGTGCGTCGCCGGGCCGACCTGCAGGAGCCGGCACAGCCGGAGGAACTGCGCCGCGATGCCCATCTGGTGGTGCTGGGCGCTGCCCGCCTGGGGCGCACGCGCCTGATCGACAACCTCGAATGCTGAAGCTTCCATGGCCTCGAACCCCCCTCGTTCCGACGGCGTGCTGATCATCGGGGGCGGCCTGGCCGGGCTCAGCGCCGCCCTGCAGCTGGCCGACCGCCTGCCGGTGACGGTGCTGGCCAAGCGTGAACTCGAAGTCTCCTCCAGCCAGTGGGCCCAGGGCGGCATCGCCGCCGTGCTGGGCAGCGCCGACAGCTTCGAGTCCCATGTGCACGACACGCTGGTGGCCGGCGCCATGCTCAATGACCTGCCGGCCACGCGCTTCGTGATCGAGCAGGGCCCGGGCGCCATCGAATGGCTGCGATCGCAGGGCGTGCCCTTCGACACCGAAGACGGACAGTTGCACCTGACCCGCGAGGGCGGCCACAGCCAGCGCCGCATCGCGCACGTGGCCGACGCCACGGGCGCGGCGATCCAGCGCACGCTTCTGGCGCGCGCGCGCGCGCACCCGGGCATCCGGCTGCTGGAAAACCATGTGGCGGTGGACCTGATCACCGGGCGCCACGTCGAGGACGGCCGCCAGGACCGCTGCTGGGGCGCCTACGCGCTGGACCTCGGCAGCGGTCGCGTCGACACCCATGGCGCGGCGCACACCATCCTGGCCACCGGCGGAGCCGGCAAGGTCTACCGTTACACCACGAACCCCGACACGGCCAGCGGCGACGGCGTGGCCATGGCCTGGCGCGCCGGATGCCGGGTGGCGAACATGGAGTTCATCCAGTTCCATCCCACCTGCCTGTACCACCCCAAGGCCAAGAGCTTCCTGATCTCCGAAGCCGTGCGCGGCGAGGGCGGCGTGCTGCGCCTGCCCGACGGAACGCGTTTCATGCCCGCGCACGACGAGCGTGCGGAGCTCGCGCCGCGCGACGTGGTTGCGCGCGCCATCGACTTCGAGATGAAGCGCCACGGCATCGACTGCGTGTACCTCGACATCACGGCGCGCGGCGAGGAGTTCATCCGCCACCATTTCCCGACCATCCACCAACGCTGCATGGAGCTGGGCATCGACATCGCGCGCGAACCCATCCCCGTGGTGCCCGCGGTGCATTTCACCTGCGGCGGCGTGCTCACCGATCTGGCCGGGCGCACCGACCTGCCCGGGCTGCATGCCATCGGCGAAGTCGCCTACACGGGCCTGCACGGCGCCAACCGGCTGGCCAGCAACTCCCTGCTGGAGTGCGTGGTGTTCGGCACCGCCGCGGCGCAGGCCATCGCCCAGGAGCAGGCTCCACGCGCGCCGCGGCTGCGCGCCTGGGACGAAAGCCGGGTCAGCGACGCCGACGAGCTGGTGGTGATCAGCCACAACTGGGACGAACTGCGGCGCATGATGTGGAACTACGTCGGCATCGTGCGCACCGACAAGCGCCTCGAGCGCGCCGCGCACCGCATCGCCCTGCTCCAGGCCGAGGTGCAGGAGTTCTATGCCAATTTCCGTGTCAACCGCGACCTGCTGGAACTTCGCAACCTGCTGCAGGTGGCCGAGCTGATCGTGCGCTCGGCGCGCCTGCGCCATGAAAGCCGAGGCCTGCATTACAGCGCGGACTGGCCGCGCACGGCCGCGCCCGCGGCGCCCACCATCCTCGTTCCGGGGGCCCCGGACGGCGAATCCTGAGCGCCTGCGGGCCTGGCGACGAAACCGCGAGACCATCGGACCATGTCCTTCCGGCACCCCCTCCCTTCCGACCGCGATGCCCTCGGCGTCCTGCTGCGAGAGGCCGCGCGCGAACATATCCTGCCGCGCGCAGCCGACCCACGCGCACGCCTGAAGGACGACGGCAGCTGGGTCACCGACGCCGATCTGGGCATGCAGCGCCATCTGCAGGCGCGACTGGCCGAGCGCTGGCCCGAGGTGCCGCTGCTGGGCGAGGAAATGAGTCCGCAGCGTCAGCTCGAGCTGATGCGGGCCGAGGCGGCAGCCCCCGAAGGGCCCGGCCTGTGGGTGCTGGACCCTCTGGACGGCACCAGCAACTTCGCCGCCGGGCTGCCGGCCTTCGGACCCTCGCTGGCCTGGGTGCAGGCCGGGCGGGTGCGCCTGGGACTGGTGCTGGACGTCATGCGCGACGAGTTGTTCGACGCCGCGCTGGGCCATGGAGCGCGCCTGCAGGGCCAGGCGCTGCGCTGTCCCGCAGCGCCGCCGATGCGCCGCGCCATCGCCTGCGTGGACTTCAAGCGCCTGCCGGCCGCGCTGGCCGCGCGTCTGGCTACTGCGCCGCCCTACGCGTCCCAGCGTTCCCTGGGCTCGGTGGCGCTGGACTGGTGCTGGGTCGCCGCCGGGCGCTTCCACGTCTATGTGCACGGCGCGCAGGGCCTGTGGGATTTCGCAGCGGGCTGCCTGGTGCTCGATGAGGCCGGCGGCAGTTCCCGGACCCTGCAGGGCGATGCGGTGTTCGACAACTCGCTGGACAAGCGCTCGGCCCTGGCAGCGGTGGATTCCGGGCTGCTGCACGAATGGGCCGAGTGGGTGCGGCAAGCCCAGGGTTGAAAGCGCGCGCCCGCGCGCCCAGCCCACCTGCTACTGAAACGCGACCTCGTCGAAACTCCGCAGCTTGCGGCTGTGCAGGCGTTCCATGCGCTGGCCCCGCAGGATCTCCAGTGCGCGCAGGCCGATGCGCAGATGCTGGCCCACGCGCTCGCGATAGAAGCGATCGGCCATGCCCGGCAGCTTCAGGTCCCCGTGCAGCGGCTTGTCGCTGACGCACAGCAGCGTGCCGTAGGGCACGCGCAGGCGAAAGCCGTTGGCCGCGATGGTGGCGCTTTCCATGTCCAGCGCGATCGCGCGGCTTTGCGAGAAGCGCAGGCGCGGCGTGCTGAGCGGCCCGCCGAAGGGCTGCAGTTCCCAGTGGCGGTTGTCGGTGGTGGCCACCGTGCCGGTGCGCATCACGCGCTTGAGTTCGAGTCCCTGCAGTCGGGTGACCTCGGCCACGGCCTGCTGCAGCGCCACCTGGACCTCGGCCAGCGCAGGAATCGGAACCCAGGGCGGAAGGTCCTCGTCGAGCACATGGTCCTCGCGGACATAGCCATGCGCCAGCACGTAGTCGCCGAGCTGCTGGCTGCTGCGCAGGCCCGCGCAGTGACCGAGCATCAGCCAGGTGTGCGGGCGCAGCACCGCCACGTGGTCGGTGATGGTGCGCGCATTGGACGGCCCGACGCCGATGTTCACCAGCGTGATGCCCGAACCATCGCCGCGCACGAGGTGGTAGGCCGGCATCTGGGGCATGCGCGCGGGCGGCACCCCCGCGTCGCCGGACCGGGGCGTACTGCCCGCGCGGCGCGTGATCACGTTGCCCGGTTCGACCAGCGCCACGTAGTCCTGCGGATCACGCGCGGGCTCGCGCATCATCTCGTGCGCCATGCGCACGAATTCCTCGACGTAGAAACCGTAGTTCGTGAACAGCACGAAATTCTGGAAATGCTCGGCCGAGCAACCCGTGTAGTGGCGCAGGCGCTGCAGCGAGTAGTCCACGCGCGGCGCGTTGAACAGGGCCAGCGGTCGCGCCTGCCCCGGCGCCGGCAGGAAGGTGCCGTTGGCGATGCCGTCGTCCATCGCCGAGAGGTCGGGCATGTCGAAGCTCGCGAAGAGTTCGCGACGCGCCGCGGCGTCGAGCTCGGCCTCGAAACGGGTATGTTCGTCGAAGGTGAAGGGCAGCGCGATGGGTACGTCGCTGGGCCCCACCTGCAGCGGCGCTCCGTGGTTGCGCAGCAGCCGTTCGAACTGTTCGCGGTAGTAATCGGCGAACAGATCCGGGCGGGTCAGCGTGGCCTCGAACACACCAGGGCCGGAGACGAATCCGTAGCTGGGCAGGGAATCCGCCAGCGCCTCGGGACTGGGATGGCCCTTGGCTTCGAGTCGCACCCGCGGGTAGAAGGCTCGCACCCGCTGGGCCGGCGGCACGCCCCGAACCGTGTCGCGCAGTGCCTCGTGCAGGCGCGCCACCCCGTCCGCGTACAAGGCCTGCACATGCGCCAGCGCCGACTCGGCGCTGACATGGCTTCTCGTCTGCGCCGCGTCGCCCGCGACCACCGCCGGTGACGCGGCGCCCAGCGGCACCGCCTGCGGGAGCGGACCGGCTCCACTCCGAGGACCCGTTTCGTTCATGCCCCGAGCTTAGCCCATCAGCCTTTCAAGCAAGGCCAGGCTGGCATCCGCCTGGTTCAGGGTGTACAGATGCAGGCCTGGCGCGCCCCCCTCCAGGAGTCTGCGGCACAGCTGCGCCACCACGTCGCGCCCGAATTCCACGATCGAGGCGCGGTCATCGCCGAAGGACTGCAGGCGCAGCCGGATCCAGCGCGGCACCTCGGCCCCGCAGACATCGGAAAAGCGCAGCAGCTGGCTGGCATTGGTCACCGGCATGATGCCCGGCACCACGGGCGCCTCGACGCCGGCCTTGCGCAGCTCGTCGACGAAGCGGAAGTACGCGTCGGCGTTGAAAAAATACTGCGTGATGGCGGAATCGGCACCGGCGCGCATCTTGGCCACGAAATGCTTCAGGTCATCCAGCGGGCTGCGCGCCTGGGGATGCATCTCCGGATACGCCGCGACCTCGATGTGAAACCAGTCCCCCGTCTGCTCCCGGATGAAGGCCACGAGGTCGGCCGCGTGCGCGAATTCCCCGCCCAGGCCGTAGCCCGAGGGCAGGTCACCGCGCAGCGCGACGATACGCCGGATGCCCTCCGCGCGGTAGCGCTCGAGCAGCGCGCGCACGCTGTCGCGGCTTGCGCCGATGCACGAAAGGTGCGGCGCGGCGCGCATGCCCTCCCCGGCCATCTCCAGCACCGTGTCCAGCGTGCCTTCCTGGGTGGACCCGCCGGCGCCGAAGGTCACCGAGCAGAACTCCGGCTCGCAGGCATACAGGCGCCGGCGCGCCGCGCGCAGCTTGTCGGCACCCTCGGGCGTCTTCGGGGGGAAGAACTCGAAACTGAGGTGGTCGAGCTTCATGCCCGTCAGTACCGGTAGTGCGCCGACTTGTACGGGCCTTCCTTGGGCACGCCGATGTAGGCCGCCTGCTGGTCGCTCAGCTCGGTCAGGCGCGCGTTGAGCTTGCGCAACTGCAGTCGCGCGACCTTCTCGTCCAGATGCTTGGGCAGCGTGTACACGCCCACCGGGTACTGCTCGGTGCGGGTGAACAGCTCGATCTGGGCGATGGTCTGGTTGGCGAAGCTCGAGCTCATCACGTAGCTGGGGTGGCCGGTGGCGCAGCCCAGGTTCACCAGGCGCCCCTTGGCCAGCAGGATGATGCGCCGGCCGTCGGGAAAGATGATGTGGTCGACCTGGGGCTTGATCTCCTCCCAGCGGTACGGCTCCAGCGAGGCCACGTCGATCTCGTTGTCGAAGTGCCCGATGTTGCATACGATGGCCTGATCCTTCATGCGCACCATGTGCTCGTGGGTGATCACGTGGTAGTTGCCGGTGGCCGTCACGAAAATGTCGGCCTGCGAGCAGGCTTCGTCCATCGTGACCACGCGATAGCCCTCCATGGCCGCCTGCAGCGCGCAGATGGGATCGATCTCGGTCACCCACACCTGCGCCGACAGCGCGCGCAGCGCCTGCGCGGAGCCCTTGCCCACGTCGCCGTAGCCGCAGACCACGGCGATCTTGCCGGCCACCATCACGTCGGTGGCGCGCTTGATGCCGTCCACCAGGCTCTCCCGGCAGCCGTACAGGTTGTCGAACTTGCTCTTGGTGACGCTGTCGTTGACGTTGATCGCCGGGAAGCGCAGCTCGCCGCGCTGGTGCATCTGGTAGAGGCGGTGCACGCCGGTGGTGGTCTCCTCGGTGACCCCGCGCACATGCGCCAGACGGGTCGAATACCACTTGGGGTCGGCCTGCAACTGGGCGCGGATGGCCGCGAACAACACCCGCTCCTCCTCGCTGGTGGGATGGTTCAGTACCGCGAGGTCGGATTCCGCGCGCGCGCCCAGGTGGAGCAGCAAGGTGGCATCGCCGCCATCATCCAGGATCATGTTCGAGTAGCCACCGTCCGGCCAGTCGAAGATGCGGTGGGTATACGCCCAATACTGCTCCAGGCTCTCGCCCTTGACCGCGAACACCGGGGTGCCGCTGGCAGCGATGGCCGCCGCCGCGTGGTCCTGGGTGGAGAAAATATTGCAGGAAGCCCAGCGCACCTGCGCGCCCAGCGCCTGCAGGGTCTCGATCAGCACCGCCGTCTGGATGGTCATGTGCAGGCTGCCGGTGATGCGAGCGCCGCGCAGCGGCTGCTGGGCCGCGAACTCGTCGCGGATGGCCATCAGGCCGGGCATCTCGGTCTCGGCGATGCGGATCTCGCGTCGTCCCCACTCGGCCAGGCCGAGGTCGGCGACCACGTGATCGGGAGGGGAAGCGTTGGAAGCCACAGCGTTCATGTCGGAATCTCCGCGTAACGTGGGCCCGCCAGGGGATGCACACCGCATCGCCGTGACGGGCACGGGTGAGGTGAGCGCGGTTGCATGGGCGGCGCGCGCACCGGGTGCGGCGCCGCCGACGTCAACGGATCCCGAGCCTGGCGACCCGCTGCGAACGCGCGTCCTGGACGCGCGTCCCACGCAGCGGGCGTTGCAACGCTCCTCGGGATCTCGAAATTGTACTCAGGCCGCGGCCACAGGCACCTCGGGGCTGAGGCCGACATCGGCGCGCAACGCGGCCGCCTTGTCCACCGCCTCCCAGGTGAACTCCGGCTCGTCGCGCCCGAAATGTCCATAGGACGCGCTCTTGGCGTAGATCGGGCGCTGCAGGTCGAGCATGCGGATGATGCCGCGCGGGCGCAGGTCGAAGTGCTGGCGCACGAGCTGTTCCAGGCGTGCGTCCTCGACCACGCCGGTGCCCTGCGTGGTCACCATGATGCTGGTCGGCTCGGCCACGCCGATGGCGTAGGAAACCTGCACCAGGCAGCGCCTGGCCAGGCCCGCGGCCACGATGTTCTTGGCGACGTAGCGCGCCGCGTAGGCGGCCGAGCGGTCCACCTTGCTCGGGTCCTTGCCCGAGAAGGCGCCGCCGCCGTGCGGGGCCGCGCCGCCGTAGGTGTCGACGATGATCTTGCGCCCGGTCAGGCCGCAATCTCCCTGCGGGCCCCCGATGACGAAGCGCCCGGTCGGATTGATCAGGTACTTCACCGGGTTGCGCATCCAGTGCGCCGGCAGCACCGGCTTGATGATCTCCTCGATCACCGCCTCGCGCAGCTGCCCCATGTCGATGTCGGGCGCGTGCTGCGTGGACAGCACCACGGTGTCGATCCCCACGGGCAGTCCGCCTTCGTAGCGGAAGGTGATCTGGCTCTTGGCGTCGGGGCGCAGCCACGGCAGGCGCCCGTCACGTCGCACCTGGCTCTGGCGCTCGACCAGACGGTGCGCGTAGTAGATCGGAGCCGGCATCAGCTCGGGGGTTTCGTCGCAGGCATAGCCGAACATCAGTCCCTGGTCGCCGGCGCCCTGGTCGAGATCGTCGTCCTGCGCGCGGTCCACGCCGCGGGCGATGTCCGGGCTTTGCTTGTCGTAGGCCACCAGCACCGCGCAGCTCTTGTGATCGATGCCGAAATCGGCGTCGTCGTAGCCGATGCGCTGCAGGGTGCTGCGCGCCACCTGAATGTAGTCCACCACCGCACGCGTGGTGATTTCGCCGGCCAGCACGATCAGGCCGGTGTTGGCCAGGGTCTCGGCGGCCACGCGTGATTGCGGATCCTGCTCGAGCAGCGCGTCCAGGATCGCGTCGGAGATCTGGTCCGCCACCTTGTCGGGGTGGCCTTCCGAAACCGATTCGGAGGTGAACAGATGCGAGGAAGTGGGTTGATCGGCCATGCGCGAGCTCCGGAAAGGGGATGCGGTGGGGAACCGCCTCGGATCTGCTGCATGCCGACGCTTTAGCGGTTCCCACGGCCCGCAGACCCCTGGCCTGCCGGCTTGTCGCCCCGCAAGTTGTCATTAACTCGGCGACAGTGCGCATTATAGGACGGCCGCGCGTGCATCGCTAACATGCTGCCCTTGCCCTGCCTGCATCCCCCGAGCCGCCGTCCACCATGCTGCGCCTGTTCCGCATTCTGTCGCTGCTGCCGCTGGGCCTGCTGCAGGCTGGCGGCAGCGTGATCGGTCTGCTGGTCTACGCCGCATCGCCGCGGTATCGCCGGGTCTTGCGCGCCAACCTCGCGCAGGCCGGCTTCGACTCGCGCCGCCTGGCGCTGCAGTCGGCCATCGACGCCGGGCGCATGGCCGCGGAATTGCCCTTCGTGTGGCTGCGCGGCGGCCCGCGCGCCGCCGTGCATCGCGTGCAGGTGCAGGGAC
>JAKBBP010000028.1 GCA_021808445.1 Pseudomonadota bacterium | reverse complement strand
CGCGCGGTGCGGCGCTTCGGCGCCGCGCCGACCTGGCTGTTCGGCATCGGCGTCACCGTCTGCAGCTTTGCCTGGGCTGCCGGCCTGCAGCCCGGGCAGCGCCTGGGTTACGCGGCGCTGTGCGCGGCCTGCGGGCTGGCCTTGGGCTCGGATCTCATCGTGCCACCCGCCTTGCTGGCCGGGCTGATCCGCAGCCTGGGCCACGGCGGCCGGCTCGAAGGAGCGTACTTCGGACTGTGGAGCCTGGCTGCCAAGTTCACGCTGGCGCTGGCAGCCGGCCTGGCATTGCCCCTGCTGTCGGTGCTGGGCTACCGCCCGGGCACGCCAGCGACGGGAGCGCTGCCGGCCCTGGTGGTCGCCTACGCGCTGCTGCCCTGCGCGCTCAAGCTTCTTTCGGGGTGGATGCTGTGGCGAGGGTGGATGCGCCCCGCCTCGCGCGACCCCGCGTTCCTGCTGGACTCGACAAGGAGAAATGCATGATGATCGCCTGGCACAAGCCCCTGCGCCTTGCCGCGGGCACCTTGCTGGCCGCCGGCATGCTGGCCGGTTGCGCCAACGTGACGCCGGCCGACTACCAGGGTCAGAAGCCCGAACTCGCGCTGGAGAACTATTTCAACGGCCCGCTGAGCGCGGACGGCCTCGTGTTCAACCGCTCGGGCAAGGTCATCAAGCGCTTCCACGTCGACATGGTCGGCGACTGGAAGGGCGATCAAGGCACACTGACCGAGCATTTCCTCTACAGCGACGGCACCCGCTCCGAGCGCATCTGGCATCTGCGCCGGCTGCCCGGCACGGGGCCCCAGCGGCGCTACGAGGGCGGTGCCGGCGATGTGGTGGGAACGGCGTCCGGCTATGCCGAGGGCAACGCCTTCCACTGGAGCTACACCCTGGCGCTTCCGGTCGACGGGCGGACCTACGACATGCATATGGACGACTGGATGTATCTGATGAACAAGCATGTGCTGCTCAACCGAACCAACATGAGCAAGTTCGGCATCAGGGTCGCCAGCATCTTCATCTCCTTCCACAAACCTTGAGGGCGCCTGCCCGTCCGGAGTCCTCGATGGCCTGTAACCCCGGGATTCGCGACTGGTCGGCCCAGCGCGTGTGGATCGTCGGCGCTTCCAGCGGCATCGGTGCGGCGCTGGCCCGCGAGCTGATCGCGCGCGGCGCACGCGTGGCCGTCTCGGCCCGCAACGCCACGGCGCTTGCGGCCGTGCAGGGAGCCCTCGTGCTCCCGCTGGACGTGCGCGACCAGGCCGGGCTGGCCGCAGCGGGCGATCGAGTGCAGCGGGAATTCGGGCAGCTCGACCTGGCGGTGTACTGCGCCGGCACCTACGCTCCCCAGCGCGCCACGAGTTTCGACCTGGCCAGCGCGCTGGCCCACGACGATATCAACTACCGCGGAGCGCTGCGGTGGCTGGATGTCGTGCTGCCCCTGCTGCTGGCGCAGGGGCGCGGGCATCTCAGCCTGGTGTCCAGCGTGGCCGGTTGGCGTGGCTTGCCTCAGGCCCTGGCCTACGGGCCGACCAAGGCGGCGCTGATCAACCTCGCGCAGACACTCTACGGGGATCTTCGCCCCCTGGGCATCGGTGTCAGCGTGGTCAACCCGGGTTTCGTCGATACGCCCCTGACGGCGGGCAATGGATTCGCGATGCCCGCCTTGCTGCGTCCCGAGCAGGCCGCCTCGCGCATGCTGGAGGGCTGGGCGCGCGGGCGTTTCGACATTCACTTCCCGCGGCGCTTCACCCTGTGGCTGCGCCTGCTGCGCCTGCTGCCCGATGGCCTGGTCTTCCGCGTGGTGCGGCGTTTCACGGGGCTGTGAGTGGCGCGCGGGCTGCTCTATAGTCGGCGCAGGCGCGGCGCGCAAGGCGCCGCCGCAGCCTTCCCCCGCAGCCTTCCCCCGCAACCCACCCCCCAAGGACGACAACCCGCATGGCCGCCTACCTGATCGCCGATACCCAGCTCACCGACCCCGAGGTCTACGAGGAGTACAAGCGCAAGGCCAGGCCCCTGGCGGAGCAGCATGGAGGGGAGTACGTGGTGCGCGGAGGCGACATGACCCTCAAGGAGGCCGATCTGTGGAGTCCGTCGCGTCTGGTGGTGGTGCGATTCCCTTCGGTCGACAAGGCCCGGGCCTTCTACGAGTCCGCCGAGTACCAGCAGGCGCTGGGGATCAGCAGGCGCTCGGCCCGCAGAACCGTGGTGATCGTCGAGGGCGTCTGAGCCCGCGAAGGGGGCTCGTCGGATACCCAGACGCGTATGTCGGGATCAACCCTAGGGCCCGCCAGTCGCGGCCCGGGCGCTGATACCCTGCGGCTGCAAGCCTTGTCGTGTCGTCCGGCAGGCGCATGTCAAAGGTACGCGGGAAAACCCGACTTATGGCAACCCGGTCCCCGAGCGTAGAGTCGCATCCGAATCGGGATTCGAACGAACGGTCGTTTCTTTTTTCTGGTGCTTCTGCTTCTCCCATGGAGAAATGTCAATGAACAGGGGACTTACCTTCGCGGCCGCCGCAGGCGCCGCGCTGCTGATGGCCGGCTGCGGCGGTGGCGGCAATCCGAGCGCACCGTCGCTGTCGACGGTGGCCAGCGTCAACGCGGCAAGCACCGCCCCGAGCGCCGGGCCCACCGGCGGCTTCAAGAATTTCGTGGTGTTCGGCGACAGCCTGTCGGACGACGGCGCCTACACGCTGGCCGCCTGGAGCACCTACCATGCGCTGACGCCGCCGTTCAGCCTGCCCTACGCGGGCGGCGGGCAGTTCACCGTGAACGGCGCACCCACCGGGAACTGGACCGGCGACCTGGCCCAGACCCTGGGGCTGAGCCTCACGCCCAACGTGGTCGGCTATACCTCCGGCGGCACGACGACCTTCATGACGCCCGCGGGGCCGGCTCCCAGCCAGGCCTCGGCGACCTGCGCGTTCAACTCCGCGCCCGCCGGCAGCCCCGAGAACTGCACCGACTTCGCCCAGGGCGGCTCCATGGTGGCCAACCCCGACGGCATCGGCCACAGCACCGGCGCACTGACCTTCCCGGTCACCCAGCAGTTGCAGAACTACCTTGGCGAGTTCGGCTCCTTCAACAGCTCGCAACTGGTTTCGGTGCTGGCGGGCAACAACGACATCTTCGCCGCGCTCAGCGCGGTGCAGACCGCCGTGGGCCAGGGCGTGCCGCAGGCCACCGCGGTGGCGACGGCCCAGGCGACCGTGGGCGTGGCCGCCGACGAACTGGCCGGCGTGGTCCAGAGCATCCTGGGCCACGGCGGGCGCTACGTCATGGTCTACACCTTGCCCGATTCCTCGCTGACCCCCTTCGGCCAGAGCCTCGCCGGCGGCACCACCTGCAACAACCAGAACCCGCAGACCGCCTGCTATCTGTTGTCCAACCTGGTGCAGGTGTTCAACCAGCGCCTGCTCAACGACCTGCAGGGCCAGCCGGTCAAGGTGATCGATGGTTTCGCGTTGCTCAACCAGGAGATCGCCAGCCCCGCGAGCTTCGGGTTCACCAACGTCAGCGTTCCCTGGTGCAACATCGCCGTGGTGCAGTCCTCGCTGCTGTGCAATGTGGGCACTCCCGCGACCGCCTACGGCGCGAGCACCTCCGACCTGGGCTCCTGGCTGTTCGCCGACACGGTGCACCCGACCCCGGCTGGCTACCAGGTGATCGCCAACGCCACGCTGGCGGAGCTGCGAAGCTTCGGCTGGGTGTCCTGACGCCGTCCGCACGCTTTCCGGTCCCACCTTCCTGGAGACTACCCGCATGATCCGCCAACTGTCCGACCGCGCAGGTGCGCGCCCCTCGTCGACCGGCCTGCGTGCCGCAGCGGTCTCGCTGCTCGCCGCGGGTGCGACCCTCTCGGGCGCCTGCGCCCATGCCGACACCCTGGGAGGAGCCGGCGAGAACACCGTCTACGCCGGCGTGGCTGCCCTGCAGAACCACGCATCGCTGGGCGACCTGCACGGACTGAACACCCCGCCCGGGCTGAACCTGGACATCGGCAACGCCACCACGCTGGGCCTGGGTTTCGTGCACAACATCACCGATCGCTGGAGCGTGGAACTCGCGCTGGGGGCGCCGCCCACCGTGCACACGGCGGCCAAGGGCGCGAACTGGGCGCTGCTCGGAATCTCCCCGGGAACGCGCATCGCCGACGTGGACGTGCTGTCGCCGACGGTGTTCCTCAACTGGCACCCGCTGACCACGCGCTCGCGCTGGGACCCCTTCGTGGGCCTCGGCCTGAACTACACGCGCTTCGCCAACACCAAGGCCCTCACCCCGTTGACCAACGCACTGGGCCCCACCGAGCTCAGCCTGTCGGATTCCTGGGGGCCAGCCGCCCACGTCGGCCTGACCTACCACATCGACCAGCATTGGTCGGTGGTGGGCACGGTGGCCATCGCGGAGGTCAAGAGCACCCTGACGGTGACCTCCTATTCGCCCGCGCAGGTCCAGCCGCGCATCGTGACCTCGCAGTCCAGCACGGACATCAACTTCCACCCGGTGATCTACACCCTGGCGGTGGGCTACAGCTTCTGATGTCCTTTCGAGCCTGCGATGGCGTCCAGCCGTCGCAGGCTTGCGGCATCCAGGCGCAGCTCGGAGGCCGCGAGGTTCTCGCGCAGGTGCACGCTGGACGCCGTTCCCGGGATCAGCAGGATATTGGGCGAGCGTTGCAGCAGCCAGGCCAGCGCAACCTGCATGGGCGTGGCGCCGAGTTCGCGCGCAACGTCCGTCAGCGTGTCCGACTGCAGGGGGGTGAAGCCCCCCAGCGGGAAATAGGGCACGTAGGCGATGCCGGCCGCGGCCAGTTCGTCGACCAGCGCGTCGTCCTGCCGGTGCGCGAGGTTGTAATGGTTCTGCACGCAGGCCAGCTCGGTCATCGAGCGCGCCAGCCGAACCTGCGCGGGGGTCGCGTTGCTCAGGCCGATGTGGCGCACCAGGCCCTCGCGCCGCATCTGCTCGAGGGTCCGCAGCGGCTGCTCGATGGGGCCCTCGGCCGGACCGTGCCTGTCGAACATCAGGCGCAGATTGACCACCTCCAGGCACTCCAGGCCCAGATTGCGCAGATTGTCGTGGATCGCACTGCGTAGCTCCTCGGGCGAGAAGGCCGGATTCCACGAGCCGTCGGGCCCGCGGCGCGCCCCGATCTTGGTGACCAGGGTCAGCGAATCGGCGTAGGGATGCAGAGCCTCCCGGATCAGCTGGTTGGTGACGTGCGGGCCGTAGAAGTCGCTGGTATCGATGTGCTCCACGCCGGCGGCCGCCACCTGGCGCAGCAGCTCGCGCGCGGCCTGCGGGTCGGCGGGCGGCCCGAATACACCGGGGCCGGCGAGTTGCATGGCGCCGTAGCCCATGCGCAGGACTTCGCGGCTGCCCAGGCGGTAGCGGGAGGAATCGGAACCTGCATTCGGTCGGGTCATGGGGCTTCCTGGTGATGGGTGGGACCGGCCACTCGATGGCCATGCCCGAACTCTAGAAGCCCGTGTGCTGTCCGACTAGCCGTACTAGGATGAACAGCCTGTACGGAAAAGCGAACAATGGATCCACGCCTCGAGCCCAGTCTCGATGATCTCAGCGCCTTCGCCGCGGTCGCTCGTGCCGGCGGGTTTCGTGAGGCCGCGCGGGCGCGCGGCACCAGTGCATCCAGCCTCAGCGAGGCCGTGCGCAGGCTCGAAACCCGCCTCGGCCTGCGGCTCCTGCACCGCACCACGCGCAGCGTGGCGCCCACCGAGGCGGGCCAGCAATTGCTGCGCCGTCTGGCCCCCGCGCTGGAGCAGATCGGCAGCGCGCTGGAGCAGGCCCATGCCTCTGCGGACCAACCCGCCGGAACACTGCGCCTGAACATTCCCGTGGCAGCCTCGCGCCTGGTGCTGCCGCGCATCCTGCCCGAATTCCTGGCCGCCTACCCCCAGATCCGCCTGGAGATCCGCGCCGAGGACCGTTTCGTGGACATCCTGTCCGAGGGGTTCGATGCAGGCATACGCTACGACGAGCGCCTGGAGCAGGACATGGTGGCCGTGCCCATCGGTCCGGCCCGGCAGCGCTTCGCCACGGCCGCGTCGGCCGGGTACCTCCAGCGCGCAGGCCGGCCGCGGCATCCCCGCGACCTGATGGGCCATGCTTGCCTGCGCGGGCGATTCTCCAGTGGCGCCATGCCGGCCTGGGAGTTCGCGCGTGACGGCGAGGTCTTGCGCCTGGAGCCGCAGGGGCCGCTGCTGGTGGGCATCGGAGGCGCCACCGACCTTGCGGTGGAGGCGGCCTGTTCGGGGGTGGGCATCGTGTACCTGTTCGAGGACTGGCTCGCACCGTACTTCGCACGCGGGGAGCTCGAAGCGGTGCTGGAGCCCTGGTGGCCGAGTTTCAGCGGACCGTTTCTCTATTACCCCGGCCAGCGCCAGCTGCCCCCTGCGCTGCGAGCGCTGGTCGATTTCATCAAGACCCGCCGCTGGTGAGGAGGTCCCGCGCGCCAGCCGATAGCATGCGAGGCCCGAACCCGAAGCTGCGTGGCCTGCCCATGATCCGTCGAATTCCCCTTTCCAGGAGCCTCCCGGCCTGCCTGATGCTGTTTGCCCTGCTCGCGACGCAGCCCGCGCACTCGCGACAGCGCAGCTTCGATGCCGGCGGCGTGGAGGGCGCCCAGGGACGCTACGGCGTCGTGTTTCCCGCGAGCAGCGCCGAGCCGAAGCCCGCGATCACGCCTGGAGCCCTCAATCCGGAGGTCACGCAGGCCAACATCCGCTCGACCATCTGCGTGCCGGGCTACACCCGCGGCATCCGGCCGCCGGAGCGCTACACCGAGCGCCTCAAGCGAGAGGGCATTCGCGCCTACGGCTACGCGGACCACCGTCTGCGCGACTACGAGGAGGATCACCTGATCAGCCTGGAACTGGGCGGCTCGCCGGGTTCGCCGCGCAATCTGTGGCCGCAGCCCCACCATGTGATCGGCGGCTGGGGCAGCTACGCGAAGGACCGGCTGGAAAATCGCCTGCACCTCCTGGTCTGCCGCGGACGCCTGTCCCTGGCGCAGGCCCAGCAGGACATCCGCCACGACTGGATCGCGGCGTACCAGCGTTACGTGGGGCCCCGGCCGCAGGCGCGGCGCTCCCATCGCTACGGGGACTGAGACGCCGGCTCAGGTGATCGGCGCCGGATTGAACAGGGTCAGCGCGTTGTGCAGATTCCAGCGCTCGGCCCAGGTGCGGCGCTGCCCGCTGGCCACCTGGACGATGCAGTCGAAGATCTCCTCCCCGACCTCGGCGATGCTGCGCTCGGCACGGGCAATGGGCCCCGCGTCCAGGTCGATCAGGTCCGGCCACTGCTCGGCGAGTTCGCTGCGCGTGGACACCTTGATCACCGGTACCGCGGCCAGGCCGTAGGGTGTGCCGCGGCCCGTGGTGAACACGTGCACGTTCATGCCCGCGGCCGCCTGCAGGGTGCCGCAGACAAAGTCGCTGGCCGGCGTGGCGGCGAAACCCAGGCCGCGCAGTCCCGGAGCGAGCTTCTCGCCGGGGCCGAGCACGAAGTCGATGGGCAGAGTCCCCGACTTGACGATCGAACCCATCGCCTTCTCGACGATATTGGACAGGCCGCCCGCCTTGTTCCCCGGGGTCGTGTTGGCACTTCGGTCGGCGCCCCCGCGCCGCAGGTAGGCGTCGTACCAGTCGAGCTCGGCCACCAGGCGTCGCGCGACCTCGCCGTTGCGCGCGCGGGAGGTCAGCAGGGCCACGCCGTCACGCACTTCGGTGACTTCCGAGAACAAGACCGTGGCGCCCGCGCGCACCAGCATGTCCACCGCATGACCGAGCGCCGGGTTGGCGGTCACGCCGGACAGCGCATCGCTGCCGCCGCACTGCACGCCCACCACCAGGCCCGACAGCGCAGCGGGCTCACGCCTGCGCGCGTCCAGTCGCCTGAGATGCGGCTCGGCGGCCGCGACAATGGCATCGAGCATGCCCGAGAAGCCGCCGTGCGCGGGATCCTGCAGGCGCAGCACGTGCAGGCCGGAGGCCGCGCCCGCCGCCTGGGCATCGCGTTCGTCGCGCAGCGCGATGCTGCCCGGCGGAAGCAGGCGTTCGGGCTGAAGCTTCTCGCATCCCAGGCTGACCACCATCACCTCGTCCCCGAAGTTGGGGTTGCGCGCCAGGTTGCGCAGCGTACGGATCGGCACCTGCGCGTCGGGCGCGTCGATGGCCACGCCGCAGCCGTAGGCATGGTCGATCGCGACCACGCCGTCCACATTGGGAAATCGCGGCAGCCATTCGCGGCGAATCCGCTCGGCCGCCTGTGCCACCACCCCGGCCACGCATTGCACGGTGGTGGTGATGGCGAACAGGTTGCGCGTGCCGAAGCTGCCATCGGCGTTGCGCAAACCCAGGAAGGACTTGCCGGGAAGCGGCGCCGCGCTGCGCAGTTCGGTGGCGACGGGAAGCTGCTCCAGCGCACGTGCCTCGGGCATGCGAAGCAGAGCCTCGTGCACCCACGATCCGGGTTCGATGGCGCATGTCGCGAAGCCGATCGTCACTCCGTAGCGCCGCACCGCCTCGCCGGCTTCGATTCGCCGCAGCGCAACCTTGTGTCCCTGGGGCACGGCCTCGCGCAGCACCAGCCCGCCGTCGACAGCTTCGCCCGCCGGCAGGCCCGAGCGCGTCGCCACCACCGCCACGTTGTCGGCCTCGTGCATACGCACGAGCAGGCTTTGTCGTCCCATGATCACGAATCCTCCAGGAGCCGTCCCGCCGCGGAGCGCGTCGGGGGAAGCAGGAATTCAACCCACATCGGCCGCGCTGCGCAGCGCACGCGAGCGCTCTCATGCCAATGTCCGTCGGTGCCGCGGGCGTGCAGGCTGAGCGCGTCGGCGGTTTCCCCGCAGCACAGCAGCCAGTCCCCATGGGCGGCGATGGCGCGGGGGGTGGCCGGCACCGGCAGGCTGATCGCCGGCACCAGCCTGCCGCCCTGCAGGTCCACGCGCAGACCGTGGGCCATGCCCTGCCTGCGCTCGCTCAGCCAGAGCCAGCCGCCCTCGGGGTCGCAACGGATGTCGGCGTACCAGGGGCGTCCGACGATGGCGTGGCCGAGCTCGGTGCTGAACAGCGGCCGCAGCTCGTTGGCCAGCGGGTCGTAGCGGCACACGTCCACCACGCCCTGTTCCTCATGATCGATGAACACCAGATTCCCGGCCACTGCGATGTGGCGTGGGCTGGACTGGGCGTGCAGGCGCAGGCGATGCACGCGTCGCCGCGCCAGCGGGAGCTCGGGGGAGTCGGCGCTCAGGCACAACAGGCTGCCTTCGATGGTCTGGGTGGCCAGCAGCAGGCGCCCACCGCCCAGTGCCACGCAGGCGTGCGAGGGCCCCTCCGTGGGCAGGCTCTCGACCCCGGAGCCGCGCACCCAGGCGATGCACCCCATGGTGTAGGAGGCGCACAGCACGCCCTCGCCGCTGCCGTCCAGGCCGACGTAGGCCATGTCGGCGGGCAGCTCGCGACGCTGGGCATGCGCCAGGCTGCCATCGTCCCGCAGGCGCATGCGCAGCAGGGCATACGGCTCGCCGCGCAGCGCGGCATACAGGGTCCGGCGTTCGCGATCCCAGGCCAACGGTGCCACGGGGCCCGCGCAGTCGAGCTGCTGCAGGCATTCCAGCCGCCCGCTCGCGCCATGCAGCGCCCAGCGTTGCACCACGCCGTCGCCCGCGCAGGCCACGACGAACTCGAGCACCGGGTCGCCTTTCATCGGCGCGCGCGACTGATCATCTGCGTCGGGCTGACAAACTGCAGCGCGACGACCACCACGACCAGGCTGACCAGCATGTACACGATGGCCATGGCATCGATGGCCTGGGGTGCGCGCACGCCGGCTCCGAACACCGCGTAGTACAAGGCCACCACCAGGGTCTGGGTACCCGGGCCGGAGGTGAAGTAGGTCAGCTCGAACAGCCCGATGGTCTTGATCAGCAGCAGCAATCCGGCGGCCAGGATGCCTGGCGCCAGCAGCGGCAGCAGCACGTGCAGGAAATAGCGCGGAAGGTTGGCCCCGAACACCCGCGCCGCCGACTCCAGGCGCGGGTCGATCTGCTCGATGAAAGGCACCAGCACCAGGATCACGAAGGGCAGCGCGGGCACGAGGTTGGCCAGCCAGACCCCGGTGAAGGTGCCGACCAGGCCGAAGCGGTACATGACGCTGGACAGCGGAATGCCGTAGGTGACCGGGGGAATGATGATGGGCAGCATGATCAGCAGGCTGACCGCACGCTTGCCGGGAAACTCGCTGCGTGCCAGCGCGTAGGCGCAGGGAACGCCCAGCGCCAGCGCGCCCAGCGTGACCAGCCCGACGATCCGCGCGGTGAACCAGAGCACGTCGCCAAGCTGAAACTGGCTCCAGGCCTGCGCGTACCACGACGGGGTGAATCCCTCGGGCAGCACGGTGGCGAACCAGCGTGTGGCGAAGGAGTCGACCAGCACAGTGGCCAGGATGCCGAGGATGTTGAGCATGAACAGTCCGACGACCGCCCATACCAGCCATTTCAAGATCTTCTGCACCATGGTCTCCGCACCCAGGGGGACGTGCTCATTTGAATCCGGCCGAGGAGCCGCGAAACGCCTTGCGCGTGGCCAGAAGCAGCAGGCCCACGGCAGCGAACTGGATCAATCCCATCAGCACCGAAATCGCATTGCCCATCGAGTAGTCGTAGTCCTCGAAGGCTGCATGCGCGGCCGCGATGGACATCACGCGTGTGGCGCCTGCCGGAATCCCCAGCAGCACGGCGGAGGGAAACACCGTGAAGCACTGGACGAAGACCAGGATGGCGGTCATGCGCAAACCCGGCAGCAGCAGGGGCGCCACCACGTAGCGGAACTGCCGCCAGGGCCCGGCTCCCAGGGTCGCCGCGGCGCGCTCCAGGTTGGGGTCGATTCCCGAGATGAAGGACAGCAGGAACAGGAAGGCAAAGGGAAAACCTCCGATCACCAGACTGATCAGCACGCTGGCGAAACTGTGGATCAGTGCGACCCGCGCGTGGATTCCCAGCAGCGAGGCCAGCTGCCAGAACCAGCCATTGTTCGAGAAATAGCTCAGCATGCCGTCGGCGACCAGCACGGAGCCGAAGGTGATGGGCAGCAGGAACACGATGGTGCTCAGGCGCTGCGCCCGCGAGGGCCGGCGCAGGAAATAGGCGCAGGGCAGCGCCAGCGCAAGGCTCAGTACGGTGGCGGGAAGGGCCAGGCGGAAGGTGGTCCACACGGTGTCGCGCAGCTCGGGCGTGGACAGGAAGCGCAGGTAGTTGTGCAGCGAGTATCCGTGGGTCGTCGGGCGTAGCGAACTTCCCAGGCCGGCAAGCAGGGGGTAGACGAAAAAGCCCAGCAGGAACAGCGAGGCCGGCAGCACCAGCAGCCAGGCCCGGTTGCGCGGGTTCACGATGCGCTCTCCGCGTAGCAAAGGGCGCGCTCGGGTGGAACGTGCAGTCGCAGGCGCGAGCCGATGGCGAAGCTTCCCGGAAGCTTGGCGTAGATCGTGCCCGCCGCGCTGTCGAGCACGACCAGGCTTTCGCGACCGTAATACTCGGCAGAGCGGACTTCTCCTCCGATCAGGTTGTCGGCTTCGTCGCTCGCGATGCGGAACTCGTCGGGGCGGATGGCCACCACGGCGCGTTCTCCCAGGCGCGGATCGACGCGCAGCCCCCGCAAGGTGCAGCCCGGACCGACCTCGATGCGCACCTGCTGCTCGCCGTCGGCCGCGCGGCATGCGCCGCGCAGCAAGGTGCGATAGCCCATGAACCGGGCCACGTCGAGGTCGCGCGGAAGACTGAACAGCTCCTGCGGAGTGCCTACCTGATGCGCCACCCCGTCCTGGAGCACGACGATCTTGTCGGCCATGGACAGCGCCTCGTCCTGGTCGTGGGTGACATAGATGGTGATGCGCTGCACACGCTCGTGCAGGCGCCGGATCTCGGAGCGCATCTCGATGCGCAACTTGGCATCCAGGTTGGACAAGGGCTCGTCCATCAGCACGATGTCCGGCTCGACGACGATGGCGCGAGCGATCGCCACCCGCTGCTGCTGCCCCCCCGAGAGCTGGGCGGGATGCTTGTGGGCATGCTGCTCGAGCTGCACCAAGCGGATCGCCTCCAGGGCCTTGGCATGGCGCTGCGCGCGAGGCATGCCGCGCATGCGCAGTCCGAAAGCCACGTTGTCCAGAATGGTCATGTGGGGGAACAAGGCGTAGTTCTGGAACACCACGCCCACGTTGCGCTTGTCCGGGCTGAGCTGGTCGATGCGCCGTCCTGCCACGTGGATGCTTCCCGCGCTGATCTCGGTCAGCCCGGCGATGCAGTTCAGCGCGGTGGTCTTGCCGCAGCCCGAAGGCCCGAGAAGCGCCACGAACTCTCCCGGCGAAACCCGCAGATTGAGCCTGGACAAGGCGCAGTGCACCCCGCCGCCCTGCATGTCGTAGTGCCTGGTCACGTCTTCCAGCACGAGATCTTCGGTCCCGCTCATCAACTCGTCTCCCACCACAGGTCGATCGCAGCTGCGCGGCGCCACGCGCGGCGCAGCTGCCTCCTTCGAGGCGCCCCAGGCTTCAATGCTTCAGGGCACCGATCTGCTGATTCCACATCTCGAAGGCCTTGACCATCGCGGATGCGTCCAGCGGCGTCTCGTTCGGATACTTGGCGATCCACGCGTCGTAGTCCTTGCGGCCGTACTCGCGGATCACCTGCTGGCTGCTCGCCGGAGCCATGCTCAGGCTGACGCCGGCGATCGCCGGGCCCGGATAGAAGTAGCCGTCGTCGTAGGTCATCGCCTGTTGCGTGGGCTTCATCAGGTAGCGCATGACCCGCAGGAGCATATCGACCTGCGCGGGCGACTGTCCCTTGGGGATCACCATGTACTGCGCGTCATTCAGCCAGACCATGTGATCGAGCTTCTGCACCCGGAAGTCCTTGGGCACGATGCCCAGTTTGCGCGGGTTGATGTCCCAGCCGGTGATGGTCGGGGTCATCCAGCGCGTTTGCTGGCCGAGTTCCTTCATCACGTCACCCGTGCCGCTCGGGTAGTAGGCGATGCAGGCGTTGAGCTGCTTGAGGTAGGCCCAGGTCTTGGTCCATCCGTGCACCGGGTCGCGCGGATTGGAGTCGTGCAGCAGATAGGGAAGGGCCATCAGCCATGCGCGGCCGGGTCCGGAGTTGTTCGGGCGGGCGTAGATGAACTTGCCCGGGTGCGCCTGGCACCAGCTCAGGAGCTGCTGCGGGGTGCGCGGCGGATGCCGGACCGTCTGTGGGTTGTACTCGAGCAGAGGGCCCGCCGGCGAGTACACGACCTCGACGCCGTAGCCCTTGGCCAGGTCCTGCATGCGCGCGGCTCCGGGGCTGTAGTCCTGCGGAATGCCGGGAAGCTGCCGGGCGTAGCCCGGGAGCAGCTGCTGCCACAGCCCCTGCTGGATGCCGAAGGCCAGATCGTCGGTGCCGGTCAGCACCATGTTGATGTCGGAGCGACCCGCGTGTTCCATGGCGCGGATGCGCGGCAACAACTGTGGTGCGGGCGACGTGGAGTAGGTGAAGTGCACCAGGCCGGGATGGGTCTTCTCGAACTGCTCGAAGGCCTTCTGGGTCAGGGCCAGGTTGCCGGCGACGTCGACGATGTTGATGGTCATGGGCGCCGCCTGGGCGGTCTGGCCCCAGGACAGGGCGCCGGCGCCGATCAGCGAGCCGACGAGCACTTTCGCCAGCGGCGTTGCGATGCGTTGGAACACGGTGGTCTCCTCTTCGTGGTTTGGCTTTGTTGTGGCAGGTGAACGCGGACCTGCCCTTCCGCTCACGCCTGTGCTCAGGGGTCGAGCGCGGTTTCATCGACCTCGATGAAACCGCCGCCCTGTCGCTCGGGTTCGGGCCCCTCGCCTGGCAGCGTGCCGGAGCAGGCCGCAGACGAGTCGAGCGGGGTGAAGCCGAGCACATTCGCCGGATCCGCGTCCCAGTAGGTATGCGGGTTGTCCGAGACGCCGTAGACGACGGTATGCCCGACGTTTGGCGCCTGCAGCGCGCGCTCGACCAGACGCAGGAAGTCCCGGTGGCTCAGCCAGGTCTTGAGCATGCGCGGATCGCGCGGCCGCTCATAGCACGAACCGATGCGAAGACCCACCGATTCGAGGCCGTACTTGTCCCAGTACAGCTGGGCCAGGTCCTCGCCGAAGGCCTTGGACAGGCCGTAGAAAGAGTCGGGCCGGTGGGGCATGTCGGGCCGCACGCGCTCGCTGGAGGGGTAATAACCGGTCACGTGATTCGAGCTGGCGTACACGACACGGCGCATGCCGTGCCGGCGCGCTGCTTCGAACACGTGGAAGCTGCCGCAGATATTGGCCGAGAGGATCGAGCCAAAGGGCGCCGTCGTGGAGATACCGCCCAGGTGCACCATCGCGTCGGCCCCCTGCAGCGCGCGCATCGTGGCCTCGGCGTCGGCCAGATCGCAGCGCACGAAGGTCTCGTTCTCGTGCACCCGCGAGGGCTCGCGCAGGTCCAGGCTGAGGGTGCGGACCCCCGCGCGTGCCAGCTCGGCGCGCAATACCGTGCCCAGCGCGCCGGCGGCGCCGGTGACGGCCAGGCGGGCGTGGAATTCGAAGCTCATGCTCGCGCTCCCTCGTTGTCGATCGGGGCCTGTGCCGGGCGCGTCTGCTCGTGCAGCCAGCGTGGCAGGAGGTCGTCGGCCATGTTCTGGTAGCACACGGGCCGCAGGAAGCGGCGGATCGCCAGCGTCCCGACACTGCTGAACCGCGCATCGCTGCACGCCGGGTAGGGGCCGCCGTGCACCATGGCGTCGCAGACTTCCACGCCGGTGGGCCAGCCGTTCATGAGCAGGCGCCCGGCGAGGGTCTCGAGCACCCGCATCAGCGGCCTGGCGGCGGCGTGGTCGCTCGGCTCGAGGACCACGGTGGCGGTGAGCTGCCCGGCCAGGCCCTCCAGCAGGGCGCCGAGATCTCCTGTGCGCGCTGCGCGCACGACCACCGCGGCGGGTCCGAACATCTCCTCGCGCCAGGCGGGTTCTTGCGCGAACTCGCGCACGTCCAGCACGAAGATCTGGGCCCGGGTGCCGTCGGAGGCGGTGCCTGCGCTCAGGCTGCGCGAGGCTGCGCGCTCGCCAGCCTGCAGCGTGGCCTGACGATAGCGCGCGGCGATGCCGGCGCTGAGCAGCGGCGAGGTGCGGGTCGCCTGCAACTGCCTTTCCAGGCTGTCGAGAAATTCCTCGGCCCCCTCGTCGCCCAGCAGGAACAGCAGGCCCGGCTTGGTGCAGAACTGCCCGCTGCCCAGGGTCATCGACTGCACGAAGCCCGATGCGATGGAGCGGGCGCGCTCGCGCAGCGCGCCCGGGAACACGAACACCGGGTTCACGCTGCTCATCTCCGCGAACACGGGTATCGGCCTGGCGCGGCCGGCGGCGATGCGTGCCAGCGCGTCGCCGCCGCCGCGCGAGCCGGTGAAACCCACGGCCTGGATCCGTGGGTGCGCCACCAGCCACGCGCCGATCTGTTCGTCGGCCCCGTACAGCAGGCTGAACACGCCGTCCGGCATGCCGGTTTCGCGCGCCGCCGCCTGCACCGCGCGGCCCACGAGTTCGGAGGTGCCGGGATGGGCGTTGTGCGCCTTGACCACCACGGGGCATCCGGCGGCCAGCGCCGACGCGGTGTCTCCCCCGGCCACCGAGAAGGCCAGGGGGAAATTGCTGGCACCGAACACGGCCACCGGTCCGATGCCCATATGGCCCATGCGAAGGTCGGGGCGAGGCTGGGGCGTGCGAGCGGGAAGAGCAGGGTCATGGCGCGGCTCGACATGGCGCCCTTCGCGTGCCAGCTGCGCGAACAGGCGCAGCTGGGTGGTGGTGCGCGCGCGCTCGCTGCGCAGGCGTGCGGCGTCGAGTGCGGTCTCCAGCGCGGCGCGGTCGATCAGCTCCTCGCCGAGGTGCTCGATGTGCGTGGCGATGGACTCGAGCAGCCCGGCGTGGGCCGCGGCACCGAGCTCCCGGTAGGGGGCCCAGGCCTGCCAGGCCAGCTCGCAGGCCTGGTCGAGCTGTTCCCGCGTGGCCCCGCCGTAGGCAGGGAGCAGCGAGTGGCCGCTGACCGGATCCACGCCCTGCAGCGCGGAGCGCGTTCCGCGCACCGCGCGCAGACCCAGGAGGTTTTCGCCCCGAAGACCCATGCTCAGCTCCGCGTGCCGACCAGGGCGCGCAGTTCCTCGACTTCGGCGGCTTCCAGGTCGGTGAGCGGGGGGCGCACGCCGCCGGCGTCGCGTCCCACCACGCGCATGCCCGCCTTGACGATGGACACCGCGTAGCCGCGGCGGCGGTTGCGCAGTGCGGTGTAGGGCATGACGAATTCGCGCATCTCCCGGCGCACGTGGGCGTGGTCGCGACCCAGCACGGCTGCGTAGAAGGCCATCGCCCACTTGGGCAGGAAGTTGAAGATCGCCGAGGAATAGGTGGTGACGCCCATCTCCAGATAGGGCAGTGCGAAGGTTTCAGCCGTCGGCAGGCCGCCCACGTAGGTGAGGCGATCGCCCATGGTCGTGACCACGCGGGTCATGAGCTCGATGTCGCCGATGCCGTCCTTGTAGCCGACGAGGTTGGGGCAGCGCTCGGCCAGGGCGGGCAGGCACTCGGCGCCTACGCGGGCGTTGCCACGGCTGTAGACGATCACCCCCAGCCGGGTGGCCGCGCATACCTGTTCGATGTGACGCGCCAGTCCCGCGGGATCCGACTCGGTCAGGTACGGGGGGAACAGGAGCAGCCCCGAGGCGCCGGCCTGCTCGGCCTGGCGCGCGAGTTCGCAGGCCATGCGCGTGCCCATGCCCACGGGCGCGATCACCGGAACGCGCGCCCGCGCCATGTCCGCGCTGCGACGGACCAGGCGTTGGACTTCCTCCGGTGTCAGGGAAAAGAACTCGCCGGTGCCGCCCGCGACGAAAATCCCGGCCGGTGCATGCTCGAGCACGATCTCGAAATGGCTGGAGTAGCGCGCTTCGTCGAGCTCCAGCCGGGCATCGAAGGCCGTCACGGGAAAGGACAGGAGGCCGCCGCCGATGGCGACCTTGAGTTCCTCGGGGGTCATGGGGGAGGGGTGCCGCATGGGAAATTCCGGGTCGGTGGGGAATGGCTGGAGGGCATCGTAGGAGGGGGGTTCTTTCCTGTCCAAGCCATATACTGAATGAATTCATGCGGAGATTGGATCAGTGTTCGAACTCAGCCAGATTCGTTGCTTCGTCGCCGTCGCCGAGGAACTGCATTTCGGCAAGGCAGCTGCCCGGCTCAACATGACCCAGCCGCCGCTGAGTCGGCAGATCCAGTTGCTCGAGCACGCCGTGGGCACGCCCCTGCTGTTTCGCAGTACCCGCGTCGTGGAGCTCACGCCGGCGGGTCGACGTTTCCTGCACGAAGCGCGCGGGTTGCTGCGCAGCGCCGAGACTGCGGTGCTGGACGCGCGCCGTGTCGCCCATGGCCACGCCGGCGAGCTCGCCATCGGATTCACCGCGGGCTCAAGCTACCGCGACGTTCCTGAACTGGTGGCGCGGTGTCGCGCCTTGCTGCCCGACGTGGACCTGAGGCTGCGCGAAATGGTGTCGCAGGCGCAGCTGGAAGCCCTTCTTGCCGGGCGCATCGACCTCGCGCTGGTGCGCCCGCCGGTCGTGCAGCCGGCCTTGCAGTGGCGTGCCTTGCGGCGCGAGCGCCTGCTCGCCGTGCTGCCGCAGGGCCACCCCTACGCCGAGCGTTCCACCATCGCGCTCGGCGCGCTCGACGCGGTCGACTTCGTCATGTACTCCCCCGACGAGGCACGCTACTTCTACGACCTGGTCTCCGATATCCTGCGGCGTGCCGGCGTGCGTCCGCGTCATGTGCAGTACGTCAGCCAGATTCACACCATTCTGGCCCTGGTGCGCGCCGGGCTCGGGTTGTCGCTGGTGCCCGCCGGGACCACCGTCTTCCACTATGAGGGCGTGGTGTTCCGGGAACTCGCGGACCTGCGTCCCGACAACCCGGTGGAACTGGGCATCGTGGTCAAGCGCGACAACGACAACCCGGCGCTTTCGCGCCTGCTCGCCGAACTGGCGCTGCATCAGGCCGTCACGGCCGCCCCGCAGGGCTGAGGGGGCGATGCGCGGCGCCGTCCGGAGCTCATCCGGCACGGCTCATTCGGCAAGGCTCATTCGGCGAGGCTCATGCGCAGTCGTCGCTCGAAGGTCTGGGCGTCGAGGCGGTGCACCGCGTCGAGCAGGGCGACCTGAAAGCTGCCCAGGCCCGCAGGGACGCCCGCCCTGCCTCCGAGGGGGTGTTCGGTGGCCCCTTCGGCAACGGGTCCGGCGCCCTGCTCGCTCCCCGCCCATTCGCAGCCCGCCCATTCGCCGGCCACACCCAGGTAGGCCATGGCGGTCACCGTGGCGCGCCAGCGGTCCGGCTGCACGGCGGCGAAGGCGCCCACGAGTGCGCTAGCCGAACATCCCACGCCCGTCACCCGGGCCATCCAGGGATGTCCGTTGGACAACACGGCGTGGCGGCCCTGGGCATCCACGACATGGTCCCGCGCTCCGGAAATGCAGACCACGCCGCGCGTGCGCGCGGCCAGGCGCAAGGCCGCCGGCACGGCCTCGTCCGAGCCTGCCAGACTGTCGACCCCTCGGGTGCCTGGAGCCAGACCTGCCACGCTCATGATCTCCGAGGCGTTGCCGCGCACCACGTCCGGCGAAGCGTCTTCGAGCAGCTCGGTCAGCGCGTGATCGCGGTAGCGGGTTGCGCCGGCGCCCACCGGATCGAGAACCACCGGTCTGCCGTGGGCGCGCGCGCTGCGCGCCGCCAGGTGCATCGCGCGCAGCCAGGGCGCCGACAGCGTGCCGATGTTCAGTACCAGCGCCCCCGCCAGCGCCGCCATGTCCTCGACCTCCTCCTCGGCGTGGGCCATGACGGGCGAAGCGCCCAATGCCAGCAGCATGTTGGCGCTGAACTGCATGACCACCAGATTGGTCACGTTGTGCACCAGGGGCTGGCCCTCACGCACCGCGCACACGTCGCGCCACAGGTCCGCGGCGCTCAGCCTGTTCCCCCGGCTCATGAGCGCACTCCAGCATCACCCAGAGGGCCGAGGGCGTCGAGGGTGTTCTTCAACAGCAGGCCGAACTCCGTGTCGCCTTCCAGGACCAGCGCGCGCTCGAAAAACAACCGGTCGGCATCCTCCCAGCCGCGCACCAGGCTCCACAGCGCCTCGGCGCGGCCTCGGATGGTCACGATCGGCGCATGCTCGCAGGTCTCGAATCCCCGCGCGCCGAGGCGCAGTCTCGCGCGCATCCCCAGGTCCTGGAGCTCGAGTTCGACCGCAGGCCCGCGCAGTGCTTCGCGGCTCGCCGTGTCCAGGCGTGGGAGCAGCCAGCGGTCCAGCGCGCGCGCAAGCAGGAAGGACGGTGGCTGCATCGGCAGCGCACGCACCAGGCCGCGCAGGCCAGGCGGGGCTCCGCGGGTCAGTCGCGTGAAGCTGAGGATGAGGGTGTCCAGCCAGCTGCGCGCGTCCTCCGGCGGGCTCGGATCCCTGCAGATTCCTGGGGTCATGGTTTCGGTTTCCAGGGGTTCAGGCGTATGCCGCCGACATGCCGGCTGTGCCTCGGACATAGCCGTCCACCAGAGGACCCGGAAGGTCCATGGCGCGAAGGTGCTCCAGGGCGTGCGCCGGGTCGGCGCCGTCGTTGCACACGGACTCGAAACAATGCAGCACCTCGGCGAAGCCCCGGCTGCAAGGCGAAAGGCGCAGTCGCCCCACGCCGGCCGCACGCAGCGCGGGCCATTCGCCCAGCACGGCGTGCAGACCGGCGGACTGGATCTGGGTGCCGTTGATGCACAGGAAGGCCTGGCCTTCGCTGCTGTCCAGGCGCAGCCCGTCCGCGTCGTCGCGGCAGCGAAATTCGCAGGCGTCCTTGCGCAGGCGATGGTGTCGAGCGGTGAAGCAGCGTGCCGACATCGCCAGCGCCAGACGCCCGAATCCCCAGGCCTCGGTGCTGAGCGCCCCATGCGGCCCGCACACCCGATCCTGCGGCGGGTTGACACGCCCGATGGCCGCCGCCGGCAGGTCCACCGGAGCCACCCAGTGCACGGCGCCCAGCGAGGCATGTTCGCGCAGCGCCTGGGTGTTGTAGATGTTCAAGTGCGGGCCGAGCACGAAGCGGGCAGGGCTGCCGCGTTGCTCCGCGGCCTGGTCCAGCGCGTGCAAGGCCGAAGCATCGCCTGCTTCGACCAGGAACTCTTCCTGCCCGGCCAGGTCTCGCACCGCGCGCCACTCCGACTCGCTGCTCAGCAGCGGCAAGGAGGCCAGCACCACCTCCTTGCCGGCCTGGCGCAATTCGCGCGCGAGCGCGAGCCAGTCGCCCGGGCGCATCTCGTTGCGGCGCGAGCAGACGGTCTCGCCCAGCACGACGCAGCTCGCCACGCTGTCGGCGATCTCCGCATAGAAGGCCAGCAGGGTGGCACGCGGCCACCAGTACGACAGCGCGCCGACGGTGAATTCGGCCTGGCGCGCGCAGGCGCAGGAATCGATGAGCATGGATGCCAAGGTAGGGGTTTTCGCGAGACCGTCAGCGCCAGGGCCTGTCGTAGGCGCCCAGCGTGTGCTGCTGGCCCTCGGACCAGCGCGAAAGCCGGGCCGTCCAGTCCGCAGGCGTCGTGTAGCGCTCCTGCGATGCCGCCAGGTCGATGGCGGCGCGCCAGACCCGCGTCACGTCCGCCACATAGGCGGGGCTGCGCTGGCGCCCCTCGATCTTGATGGCCTTCACGCCGGCCTCGATCAGCTGGGGAAGAATGTCCAGGGTGTTCAGGCTGGTGGGCTCCTCCAGCGCATAGTCGCGCTGGCCCCCGACCACAAAACGGCCCTTGCACAAGGTCGGATAGCCTCGCGGCTCCGAGGGCGCATAGCGATCGATCAGTACTCCGTTGAGCCTTGCGTCGACCGTGCCGTCGCGCTCGATCCATCGCACCGCCGACGGCGGCGAGCACACCCCCGCATGGTTCGGCGAGGAGCCCGTCGCGTAGGAGGACAACACGCAGCGACCCTCGACCATCACGCACAGGCTGCCGAAGCCGAAGACCTCGATGTCCACCGAGGTGTTGCGAATCACCTGCGCCACCTGAGACAGGGTCAGCACGCGCGGCAGCACGGCGCGCTGGATGCCGTAGTGTCGGCGGTAGAACTCGATGGCAGCGTGGCTGGTCGCCGAGGCCTGCACGGACAGATGCAGTCGCAGGCCGGGGTGGTAGCGGCTGGCGTGGGACAGCACCGCCGTATCTGCCACGATGAGTGCGTCGGCACCCAGTTCCGCCGCACGATCCACGGCCCGGAGCCAGGGGCTCGGGTCGCCCGCGTCGGCAAACGTGTTCAGGGCCATGAGCACCTTCGCGCCTTGCGCATGCGCGTGCTCCACGCCGGCACGGACCTGGCTGTGGTCGAAATTCAAGCCGGCGAAGTTGCGGGCATTCGTGGCATCGCGCAGGCCCAGGTACACGGCGTCGGCGCCAGCGTCCACCGCCAGCTCCAAGGCGCGCAGCGAGCCCGCCGGGCAGACCAGCTCGGGCGCCCTTCGCGCGCCCGGGTCCGGGGTCCGCGGGACAGGCGCAGCTGCGAGGGCGGTCGACGAGTCGGGCATCGGAGGGGGCATCGGGAAGAGGCGGGCAAGAGCCATGCGGGGTGTGGCGCCCCCACGTGCGAAGATTGTCCGCCGCGCCCCTCGACGCGGGTCTTGACCGGGGTCAAGCGATGCCGTGTCGAGCGCCCCGGGCCGTCGCCTGGGCGATGCTGCGAGAATCGGGGCTTTCATGCATCGAGAGCCTGGCATGCATTCCGGATCGCCGATGTTCGAAGGAGTCGATGTGCGGCGTGGAGCCGGCGGCCTCGACTACGTGCACGTGCAGGCAGCAGCGGGCAGTGCACGTCTGTGCCTGCAGGGCGCGCAGCTGCTGGAATACCGCAGCGTCTCGAGCGCCGAATCCTTGCTGTGGGTGTCGGAATCGGCGAGTCCTCTCCGGGGGCAGGCGCTCCGCGGAGGCATCCCCATCTGCTGGCCCTGGTTCGGTCCGCACCCGGAGCGTGCGGACGCGCCGGCGCATGGGTACGCGCGCATCCGTCCCTGGGCCCTGGAACAGGCTCGGCGGGTCGGCGACGCCGTGGCCTTGAAACTGCGCCTGCTCGGCCCGCACGACGCGAGCGAGGCCGCAGGCGATGCCGAGCTGGAGTTGGACGTGGAGGTCGGGGAATCGTTGCGCCTGCGACTGCGTACGCGCAACCGCGGGAATCAAGTGCTGCGCATGACCCAGGCCCTGCATGCCTACCTGCGCGTGGGCGATGTGCGCCGCCTGCGCCTGAGCGGGCTGGACGGTGCCACCTGCGTGGACAAGCTCGACGGCATGCGCAACTCCGTGCAGCGGGGAGATCTGAGCTTCGACGGTCCGATCGATCGCATGTTCGTGGGCACCGAGTCCGTCTGTGTCGTGGACGATCCCATCCTGCGCCGACGCATCCGCGTGAGCAAGGAAGGTTCGCACAGCACCGTGGTGTGGAATCCCTGGCGTGAGGGTGCGGCCAGCATCCCCGACATGCGGGAGGCGAGCTGGGATCGCATGCTGTGCGTGGAGGCGGGAAACGTGGAGCGCGACCTGGTGACCCTGCAGCCCGGATCCGAGCATGTGCTGGGGGCGCACTATCAGCTGCTGGAGTGGCCCGGCGCCTGAGGCTTGCGTGGAAGGCGCGCGGTTTGCGCAAGCCGCGGGGTGGGGTAGGCTCGATCGCGAACCGCCGCACAAGCCGCGGAGCCCGGAGCGCATCGGGGCGTCGCAAGGCGGCTTCATGCGGCAAGTCCTTGGCGCGCAGCGTCGCCGAGGCGGGGCCCGGCGCGCTAAATCCACGGAGCTGAACCATGATCGCGCAACAAACTCTCCACAGGCCGGAGGCCCGCCTGCGCAGGCAGGGTTCGGCGCACACGCCATGCGGCTGGAGCCGGGCATGCGTGTGGCGGGTCGGGGCCTTCGGGGTCTCGAGATCGTCATGATCCATCGAGCATCCAGCCGTGAGCGTGCCGTGAACCTGGTGGCAGTGCTTCGCCTTGTCCCGCACGCACGGCGCCGACTTCGCGGCCTTCGCCGACCACGGACAGGCGCTGCGCAGTCGCCTGTGCACCCCCAGCCGGAGGCCCCATGAGCGCGACCCGCATCGACCTTCGGGGTCTTGAGATCATCTTCAGCTTCCGAGGTGCCAGCGCCGAGCGGATCCGCAACCTGCGCACCGTGCTGCGCCATCTCGACCACACCTATCGAGACTACACGGTGTGGTTGGTGGAGGCGGACCGAGCGCCGGCATTCGTGTGGTCGGAGCTCGCCGACCCGAAAGTGCGTCACCTGTTCCTGTTCGACAGCCAGGATTTTTCCCGAGGCGCCACGAGCAACGTCGGCGCGCGCGCGGTCCGTGGCCCGGTGCTGTGCCTGCATGACGCGGACGTCGTGGCCGATCCGCGGGTGTTCAAGCTATGCGTCGACGATCTGCTGGATGAGCAGCGCTCCGATGCGTGGGCTCCGTACCAGCAGGTGGTGAATGTGGCAGGAGCCTTGCAGCGGCGCCTGGACGAATCCGGAGATTTCGCCTGCCTGCAGCCCCATGCCGGGATGCGTGATCCCCTCGCCCCCGACATGCACCTGTTGTATGAGAGCGCAGCTGGGGGGATCACCCTGATGCGCAGGGAGGTCTTCCTGCGTGTCGGGGGCTTCGACCCGTCCTTCCGGGGATGGGGCGGGGAGGATGACGAGTTGCTGGGGCGTGCAGCGCGCCTGGGGGTGCGCTGGTGGTCGGTGGAGGGCGCGCGCCTGTTCCACCTGCACCATGACAGCGTCTCTCGCCATGACTGGGTCAAGGGGCCCATGGGCGCGGCCAACCACGAGGCCGCTTTGCAGCGGCGCACGCTGGACGACGCAGGTTTCGCCGCGCACGTCGAGGCGCTGCGCGCTCGGCTGTGAAGCGTCCTGCTCAGCCGGCAGCCTCGGGCGGCGCGGTGGCGCGCTCGCGCAGCGCGCGGATCGTGGCGGCCTCGCCGCGCACGCGAAACACCGCACCCGCCTCGTCGGACTGCTCGGCCAGAACCTCGCAGTTCGCATAGATGTCCCGGCGCAATTGCTGCGCGGACCATGGAACGAGCAGTTCGGCTTCGACCAGATCCTTGCGGAAAAAACCCAGGATGACCAGACGCAACGCCGCCACGTCCTCGGCACGCCGCGCGCTCATCACGATGCATCCGGGGTAGCGCAGGCGCAGCTCGGCCTGCAGTTCCTCGCGCCTGCCCGCGTCGCCGACCTGGTCGATCTTGTTGAAGATCCGGATACGTGGCACGTCCTGCGCGCCGATCTCCGCCAGCACGTCGTCGGTGACCTGCCGCTGGCGCTCGAATCCGGGGTCGCTGGCATCGATCACGTGCAGCAGCAGCGACGCGTCCAGCGCCTCTTCCAGCGTGGACTTGAAGGATTCCACCAGGCCGTGCGGCAGATTCTTGATGAAGCCCACCGTGTCACTGACCAGCACACGCGGCACGCTGTCGGGATGCAGCACGCGCACCGTGGTGTCGAGCGTGGCGAACAGCTTGTTGGCCACCAGCACCTCGCTGCCGGTGAGCGCGCGCATCAGCGTGGACTTGCCCGCGTTCGTGTAGCCCACCAGGGCCACGCTGGCGACGCCCTGGCCCTGCTGCCGCCGCGCGCGCTGGGTCTGGCGCTCGGTTCCCATGGCCTCGATTTCCGTCTGCAATTCCGCGATGCGATCGCGGATCTTGCGCCGGTCCAGCTCCGTGTGGGACTCACCGGCGCCGCGGCCTCCGGTGCCGCTGCGCTGGCGTCCCTGGGGGCCCGCCAGCTTGGCCGCTTCGCGCAGGCGCGGCGCCATGTAGCCCAGGCGTGCGATCTCCACCTGGGCGCGCGCGGCACGCGAACGCGCGTGGCGATGGAAGATTTCCAGGATCACCATGGTGCGGTCCATCACCTCGCATCCCACGGCCTTTTCCAGGTTGCGCGCCTGGGAGGGCGAGATCTCGTGGTCGATCAACAGGACCTGGATGCCCTCGTGTTCCGGGGTGGTCGCGTGTCCCGGGCGCTGGTCCTGGCCGGTGCCCCCCTGGCTGTCGATGTACGCGCGTACTTCCTCGCGCTTGCCCGTTCCCAGGTAGGCGGTGGTGTCGAAGCTCGCGCGTTTCTGGGTGAAGGTCTGCACCACCCGGTAGCCCAGGGTCTTGGCCAGTTCGCGTAGTTCGGCCAGCGAGGACTCGAAGTCCCCGTCGCTGACCTCGGGCAATTGCACCGAGGCCACGACGGCGTCGAGGGGTCTGTCCTGGGAGGGTGGCGACATGGGCTGCGGGCGTGGCGTGGGAAGCCTCGCATCGTACCCGCCCGGCCGGAGCCCGGGGGCTGGCTCAGCTCGCGCCGGCCGGTGGATCGTCGCCCGGCAGGTAGGCGTGTCGCGGGTCCTGCGGAGTTCCTTCGAGCGCGCTGCCAGGCTCGGCCGCGGGATTCCAGGTCAGCAGTTGCTCGATGCGCTGGGCAAGTTCGTAATCCTTGTCGGTCACGCCGCCCGCGCTATGGGTGCTCAGGCGCACCACGACATGGTCGTAGCCCACCGTGAGATCCGGGTGATGCCAGGCCGCTTCGGCCAGGTGGGCCACCGCGCCCACGGCCAGCACGCTGGCCTTCCAGCCCGCGGTGCGGTAGCGGCGCTGGATGCACTGGCCGTCGCGCGACCAGTGCGGCAGATGCGCGCGAAGGTGCGCATCGACGGATGGCGAGCTGTGGACCCGCTCGCCGGGGGCGTTCTCGCGATGCTGCGGCATCGTCTCCTCCCTGGGGATGGCCGGCCGGCGGTGGGAACTGCCGCCGGCACCGGATCGTCCGGGAATTGTCCCCCGCGGCTCGGGCACTCGCAAGCCGGGGGCCTGCTCAGCGCAAATGGCCGGCTATCAGCGCCTTGTCAGGAAATTCCCCGGGCTTCGGCTACCTTTTTCCGAGCCGCGTGACCCAAGGGCGGATCGGTAGCCAGGATGAAGCGCCATCTCCGAACCATGATGCTCGCGTCCCTGATCGGGGCCCTGGCGCCGCTGCCAGGCTGTGGCGGCCTGGGCTGCGCATCCCCCGGGTCTGCCGGTCGGGCCTGCATGCAGGGGCCGATGCGTGTTGGCTCGACCACCAAGGCGCAGGTGGCCCTGGCGCTGGGCACGCCGCAGAAGGTGGCATTCGACCGGGGGCAGGAGGAGTGGACCTACACCTTGCGCCGGCCGACGCGCAGGATCGTCGACTTCGTTCCCATGGCCTCGATGATCCACCCGCAAGGCCGTGGCGCGCGAGGCAGCCTGGTGATCCGCTTCGACCCGCGGGGGATCGTGCAAGGCTACGTGTTCACCGAGGGTCACACGCAGCTGCGATTCGACCGTCTGGCTTGAGCCGGCAGGGCGCCGCGCCCGGATGCCCACCGCCGTGCATGCAAGGCTCGCGCTGCCCGCATCCGCGCGCGGCCGCGCCATGGCGCGAAGCTTCAGGGATGTGCCAGGTTCCTGGTGGTCCTGGTGGTCCTGGTGGAGAAGTCTCCTCCCACCAGTCCGATGATGGGCTCGTGGGGCGTCGCGGCGCGAAGGGCATGGGCAAAGACCAGGGCCGCGTGCTCATGGTCGAAACCGTCGGCCATGCCGATCGGCGTGGTGCCCGCCGTGGCATAGACCAGCACCACGGCGCCATGCAGGCGGGCCGAGTCGCGCAGCTGGAGCAGTTGCGCAGCGCTCATGCGGCGCAGCGCCTCCGCCGCGCAGGGGTCGTCGCCGTCGCAACCCTGGATCTGCTCGGGTACCCAGCGAGCTCCGTTCCTGAGCAGGGCCACGACCTGGTAGCCGCGCAGCGCATAGCGCATCGCGCCGCCATGCAGCCAGTCCGTCGTGATCTCGGCATTCGCGCTGCCGTCGTCATAGACCATCACCAGTCCCTTCTCTCCCTGAGCCTTGAGGGATCCCAGCAGGCTCGGCAAGGGCGAGGGAAGGGGAGCGGCCTGGACGAGCGATGCCAGCAGGGCCAGCAGGATGGCGAGGAGGGACTTGGGCATGGCAGGATTCCTGGAGTGCGTGGGGAAGGGGCGCGGCGAACGAGCCGAACGCGCCGTGTGCTCCCCTCGAAACGCCGGAACCTGGCCGATTTGAAACTCCATGCCCGCGAGCGACCCCCACCGGTCTTTCGGCCATCGGTCAGGGCTGCGGCGCCATGGCCTTGCGAAGGAGACGGGAAAAGGCCTGCAAGGCGGACTGTTGCGTCTGCATGTACTGCTGGTAGCCCTGCTGGACGGCATTGGGCTGCGCGGACAGCATGGCCTCTTCGACGAGCATGTTGTCGATGTCGAGTTCGGCCCGCGTCGACCCCTCCTGCGCCGCCAGGTGCAGCCAGGAATAGGCCAGCCCGTAGTTCCTGCGGCGATACGCAAGCTCGCCCAGGAACACCTGGGCGGGAACGTAGCCCCTGCGGGCGGCTCGCAGGAACAGTTCCTGGGCCTGGTCCAGCGCACGTCGCTCCGGCCAGTAGGTTTCCAGCATCATCGCGCCCAGCGTCTGCTCCATCACGGAGGCTCCCGCGCGTCGTCCATTGGCGATCGCGTGGCGCGTCTGCCGGTCGTCCAGGCTCTGCGCGACATCGGTCAGGCGCCGGAAATCCTGGTCCCAGGTGAGTGGCCGGCCCATCGGCGGGGCAGCCTCGAGCCCGGCTTGATAATGTCCCAGGCCTCGGGTTCCCCTGGCGCCCCCGCTGCCGATGTCGGGGGCCGTGCCCGAGCGCACGCTCAGCCTGTTTTCGTCCAGCCATACCCTCGCGCGCAGCTCCGAGTAGTAGCCCGGCTCCTGGCGGTGCCGGGTACTGGTCCACACGGAATCCGCCACGGCGCGGAACACGTCCTCGATCGGCCGTTTCCCTCCCTGCAGCAGGGCCTTCGACAAGGCTGTGGCGTAGGGTCCGTTGGGGCGCGTCGGCCAGTCCATGGCCTCGGTGAACGGAGCGGTCGAATAGGCGGTCAGCGTGCCGCCCCAGCGACGCGGGATCAAGCCGGGATGGACCGCGATGCCCCGGGTGGAACTCGGCCCGTTCATCAGGAAGGGATCGTTGCGGCATGCATCTTCCACCAGCACCGCGGCATCCGGCAGTGCCTGGTGGAGCATGCCTCGCAAGGCGTCCAGGTCAAAACCCTGCGCGAGCAGCGAAGTCTCGGAGCTTGCCACGGTGTCCACGCCCAGCATGACGTTGCGATCACGCAGGTACACGCCATGCCCCGAGAAATAGAACCAGACCAGTCCGACCGGTGCCTGTGCCACGCGGGAGAGAAAGTCCTGAACCGCCGAGTTCATCCGGGCATTGGTGCAATCGGTCAGGCAGGTGCATTCCACGCCCAGGTGCTGCAGGGTGGCCTGCATCAACCTGGCGTCGTGCGCGGGATTGGCCAGACGACCGACGTTGCGGTAATCCGCATTGCCGATGATCAGGGCCAGCTGTCTGGATCGCGGGGGCGGCAGCGCGAAGGCATCCGCCCCCCAGGCAGCGCCCAGCGCAGCGCCGGCGCGAAGGACGTCTCGACGTTTCACGGGGCTTTTTCCGACCAGATCAGCACCAGTTTCGAACCTTTCAGCAGGCGGCGGACCTTCGCGGCCTGCGCCGCGGGCGCGGCCAGCACGTAGGCCTGCTGGACATCGGGACCCGAGACCACTTCCATGCCGGCCTGTTGCAGCCAGACCGTGAGCATCCCCAGGGTCGTGCCGGGGGCGAAATGCACGACAAACAGGACGCGGCCGGCTTGCGGGGCCAGGCCCCGCTCGGCCACCACCGCGGGGGGTGGGGACACCACGCCCGGCTGGCGCCTGCCCAGGTAGGGAAGGCCGACCACCAGCAGCAAAGCTGCCGCGGTCGCCGCGCCGCGCCAGAAGTCGGCTTGTCTCCACGTCGCGAACCGCGGCCTGGCGCCGTGTCTCGCTGGCTCCGGCGGGAGCGCCCTGCTCGCGGCGATGGATTCGGCTGCCGCGTACCTGGCCTCTTGCCAGCCCTCTTGCCAGCCTTCTTGCCCGGCCTCTTGCCCGGCCTCTTGCCCGGCCTCGTGCTGCGGCTTGCCCAGCAGCAGGGCCAGGCGTCGATACAGTGCCTGATACGGGAGCCTGGGGTCCTGCTCGCCCAGGGGCGTTCCGCACACCCGGCCGACGCCGTCGCTTTGCAGCCAGCCGACACGTCCCGGTGCCGGGCGGAGCTGCAGGGGCGTCTCGGGCGCCAGGGCCAGGCGCTCGATGTCACGCAGGCTGGATGCGCGCAGGCGCGCGGCGAATTCGACCAGCCTCGAAAGGGGAACCGTGACCGGGTTCCACAATTGCACCATGCCCAGCCGGGGGTCGAGTTCCCCCTCGACCTCTCCGTCCTGCAGCACCCAGTCCCGGGGGCCGGCGTACAGGCTCTCTCCAGCGCTCAGCCAGCCATGGGCCTGCAGGCCGTCCACCCTCCGCACCAGCAGAGCCACCGCCTGCTCCCCTCCCGCGGGCAGGCGCAGCCACCACAGCTCGCCCGCCTGGGCCCTGAACGGCCGCGTGCCGCTGGGGTCGTGCAGGCGACGATGCTCCGCGCTGGCCGCGCGGCGCGCGATCAGGGCTTGCAGCGCAGGCCCCATGGGCACGGCCGGCGCAGGATCGGCAATGGTCGGCACCGGTTCGCGCTCCGTCTCGGCAGGCCCGAACAGGCCCCGCTCGATGCTTGCCAGCGTGGGTGTGAGCGATCCAGCCGTCATGCGCGCGCCTCCCACCATTGACGGGCCCGCTCGCACAGGAGCCGGAACACCTGGAGCAGGTCCTCGCCCATCGTCGCGTCGATCCTCAGCCCCAGTTCGGCCACCATACGCCCGATCTTGCTTCGTCCCCATTCCTCGGGCAGGGTGTTCCTGCCCAGCACGATGCCCAACTGCTTGCTCCGGTAGTGCGCACTGCGGATACGGTACTGGTCCTGCACCGATAGAACGGACTCGCCGTCGCAATGAGAAACCTGCAGCAAGACACGCTCGTCCTCGCTCAGGCTCTCGAAAAAGGCCGAGATGCGGGCGGCTCGCTGGTGACGGAACAGCTCGGCCCCGGGATCCGGAGCATCGACCACGGGAGCGCCCTGGCAGCCCTCGCAGCTCTCGTCCCAGGAAAGATCCCCCGGGCGTTCCCGGGAGAGCTGGTCCAGCTGGTAGCGCTGAAACCAGGCCAGCAAGGCCGCCTCATGGTCAGGGATCGACGCACCCCGCCCGCAGAGCACGCGATCGCAAAAATAGCCCTGGACCATGTCCGCACGGTCCAGGCCCTCCAGGATGCGGGCGCGTCGCAACACGGCCTCGACCCGTCGGAACAGCTCATGCCATTGCTCTTGCGTGGCGCCGTGGCGATCGGCCCACAGTTCGCGTAGTCGCTGAAAGTCCGCGCTCGTCACCATCGGAAGTGCTTTTCGTGCAGGTTCGGTTCAGGCTCGCCGGCGCCGGCCCATGACAGATCAGGCCGCAATGGCGGCCTGACTCGAACTCTCCGATGCTCATGCCGCCCGGGTCGGTGGGCCCGGGCGGGACCAGGCCGTGGCGGCCCGGCGCCTGCGCTCAGGGTACGGAGAAGTACTGTACGACACCCGTCCCGGTCAGGTTCACCGAACTTGCGACCTGGTTCGTGTTGACCGAGTCACGCGGCTCGCTCGCCAGCGCGTTCAGGTCGATCAGGGCCACGCAGTTGTTGGTGTTGGAAGCATACAGCCCGTACTGGCGCCCGCCGATCGACAGCGTCGTCGCTTCGTTGTGCGGGTCGTTGGCCCCGGTGAAGCTGGCGCAGGGCGCGGATGTGCCCATGTTGCCGAGCAGGGTCGTCAGGTCGACGTACACCGGATTCATCGCCGGCGTGCCCGGGAAGTTGCCGCCGCTGCCGCCGGCCGTCGGAAGTTGCGCCACGCTGACATAGGCATCGCCGGTGAATTCCGAACCGGTGAACAGGTCGTCGCCCAGACCGGAGATCAGCGATCCGCTCATGTCTCCATACGAGGTGTTGTTCATCGACGCATACTGGTAGGGCGCCGTGAAGCTTCCGTTGGCGCCAGCGCTGCCCGCCGTGAAGGCGGCCTGGCTCAGGTCGAGTTCAGCGACCTCGCTGCCACTCTCGGTTTGCAGCACGAGCACATCGGTGGCCGGGTCGATGGCCGACGAATCGATCGAGTCGAAGCCAAAGGAAGCGCACAGCTCCTGCTGGGTCGCGTCGGTCAGGGAACTGCAGGCCGGCTGGTTCCAGGTGTAGACATTGCCGCTCTTGAGGTCGACGATGTTGATCGCATGGCTGCCGCCCGTCGCCGTGTAGTCGGGGGCGATCAGGCGATCATGCGCCACATCCACGGCGAGGTTCTCGCTGATGGGAATGTTGTACACCTTGCCCGCGGTGATGGTCGATGCGCCGGCGGCCGGGTAGCCGTAGACGTGGTAGCCATCGCTGGCCGACACCACGATCTGGGCCGCGCCGGGGGTGCTCGCGTTGGGCACGATGACCACGCCACAGGTCAGGCAGGTATCGCCCGAGAACGACGCAGTGGCCAGGTTGCTGATGTCGCTCAGGGTCACCGTCTGCACCGCCACGTCAGCCGGATTCAGCGTCGCGACGAAGCGGGACAGGTCGAGCACCGCCAGTTGCGGCGAGTTCAGCGCGATGCAGACCGCCTTCAGCGCACTGCCGTCCACCGCGCAGGCATCCGGAGTGAAGGGCAGGGCGATGGTGGTCGTGGCCGCGGTCGCCGCCGCCAGCGAGCGGGCCGCGGACGTCATGGGGCTCGTGCTGCCCAGTGCGCTGCCCAGGTTGAGCGGGGCGACGCCGCTGCCCACCGGCAGGAAGGCCACCCGGGTCGAGCCGGCGGCAAGCACCGAGAACCCGGTGGAGGTGCTGGTGGTCACCGCGGAGGGATTCAACGCGCACTGGATCGACACGTCGATCGTGCCGGAGCTGCTCACCGTGCCACTGCCGTTGCTGACGGTGCAGGTTTCGCCCGCGGGTTGCGTGGCGACCGTGACGTTGTAGGTCGTGCCGACCGCCAGCGCCGTCTTGAAGGTGTAGGTGCCGTTCGCGGTCACATTGGCCGAATCCGTGCCATCGGTCAGGGCCAGGGTCCCTCCGCTGAGGCCCAGCACCGTGGCGTTGACCGTCTCCGACAGCGTGCTCGGCGAACTGCTGCCTCCCCCACCACCCCCGCAAGCGGTCAGCGAGAGTGCAAGTCCCACTGCCACCAGTATTCTCCTCAACATAATCCCAACTCCTAGGTCGCGTTGAATATATCGTTACTCTTGATTCAAAGAGTGGCGATGAGCTTAGCAGCGGCCTTGAATTGTTCTTCCCGCGGTTGAGGGGGAATGCGAGTAACAAAAATATACTGATCCAGGCAACCCGGTTGCGCCAGCAGCAGGCCCTTCGCACACTCTGAGCGCCCGGCGTGGAGTAATGTTGAAAAATACGCCGCTACACGACATTAATAATCCGGAGCATCGCCGGATTCGAGACGTAAGATAATCGTAAGAAAAACCACGCCGGCCGCTCGTAGAAACCGCCGCGGGGGCCCGTGGATGGTCGGGCCTGCCTTGCGTCAGGCCCGACCAGGCCTTATCGCATCTGCGCCATCCCGGCGCGCATCTCGTATTGCTGGTAGGCAGGAATGGCAATGGCGGCCAGGACGCCGATGGCCACTGCGCCCAGGACGATGATCAAGGCCCACCTGGACCACTTCCTCTGCACCCGGTTGAATTCTTCGACCGAGTCCCACTTCCGGGCCTTCCAGGCCCACTCGCGGCCCTTGAAGCCCAGCACGATCGCCATGATGAAGCCCACGTAGGGAATCAGGCACAGCAGGCCGATCCACACGCTGTTGCCGATGGCCCAGATCCAGTTCAGCAGGAACGCGCCCCAGGACCATCCCTTGACCCCGGCGGGAATCTCCGCCTCCCGGGGGGACGCAACGGTGGGCGCGCCCGTGGGCGCGCCACATTTCGGGCAGGCAGGGGCGGTTTCGTGGATCTGGGTACCGCATGCGCGGCAAAAGACCATATTGCTCAAAGTGTTCTCCAGTAAGCGTGGCGGTGGTGATAGCCGTAGGCATTGTCGTAGCCGATGCCGCGCCCCCCTGCATCCAGAGTCCCTTCGCCGCTCGAGGGCGTTGTCAGGGAACAATGGCCTTACTATGTAAGACGTTTTATGATCCTGATCGTTCCAACGAGGCTGGAGACCCACATGTCGACGCTGCTCGTTTCTTCCAAGGGCCAGATCGTGTTGCCCGCTGCCCTGCGGCGTCGGCTCGGCATGGGCGCAGGTTCCCGCCTCGAAGTGATCGAGGAGGCTGACGGGCTGAAGCTGCGCGTCGTACGGTCTGTGCCAACGGCCGATCTGAGTGGTCTGGCGGGCATGGTCAAGGCTGCGGCGCGTGGTGTTCCACGTCACCTTGAGGACTTCGACCCCGCCTCGACCTTGACCCGTTCGCGGCGGGGCAAGTCGTGAAGGCCCTGGACACGAATGTCCTGGCGCGATTCTTCATCGACGACGACGACGACCCACAAGCTGCAAGGCAGAGGCCCCTGGCCGTCCAGGCTCTCGCCGAGCGCTGTTTCGTCTCGGTGACGGTCCTGCTGGAGCTGGAGTGGGTGATGCGAGGTTTCTACGAACTCCCCCGGCGCGACATCTCGCGCGTGTTCCGCGCGCTGGTGGGCATCGAGCACGTCACGCTCGAGGACCGCGACGCCGTCCTGATGGCCGTCGATGCCTTCGACCAAGGGCTGGATTTCGCCGACTCGCTGCACGTGGCTCGCAGCCGCCGTGCCTCGGGCTTCGCGACCTTCGACCGCCGCCTGGCCAAGCGCGCGCAGGCTCTGACCCTGTTGCCCCCCGTGGAGCGGCTCGGGTAGGGAGCTCTTGGGCGGCATGCTGCGCAACGACCGACCCTGGAAAAGACAAACGCCGACACGAGGTCGGCGTTTGCGTACTGATTGGGTTGCGGGGGCCGGATTTGAACCTTGGTTGACTCCGATACAAATCCGCTTCGTTTCGTGGTCTGGCCGAATGCTGAAAGCAAGTCGCTACGTGCGAGACACCCGTGTGGTTCCGCCGGGGTCTTCTGCTCATCTGCTCTGCTCCTCATCATTCAGGCTCTGTCCTCGCCCGTGGGGGCAGCCTACCAGCAGGACGCACTCTCGCTGACTGACCCGGTGCGCGTCAAGCCCCGCCGTTCAGGGCGGGGGAGGATCGCGCGGACGGCGTAGCCGTCCTGGGGTTTTCGTGTGGCGTCTGCTGCTGTTCGATGTACTGTTGCACGATAGAGATCGGAGCGCCGCCGCAAGACGAAGCGAAGTACGACGGCGACCACAGCACGCCCTTCCAGTAGCGTTTCTGGATGTCGGGCCGCTCCTTGCGCAGCATGCGGCTGGACACGCCCTTGAGGCTGTTCACGACATGGGAGACGGCTACCTTGGGCAGGTACTCGACCAGCAGATGCACATGGTCGTCCTCGCCGTCCATCTCGATCCGTTGCGCCTCGAAGTCGGCACAGGTCTTGGCGAAGAGGATGCGCAGCCGGTCGATGGCGTCGCCGTCGAACACTTTGCGGCGATACTTCGCGACAACGACCAAATGAACGTGCATCTTGAAAAAACATTGCCGCCCATGGCGAATATCGTTGTCATCGGGCATAGACCAAGAGCATATTTCAGGATATGCAGCGTCTCCAAGCCTTCAAGTTCGAACTCATGCCAACCGGCGAACAGCAGCGCCAGATGCGCCGCTTCGCGGGGTCGTGCCGCTTCGTGTTCAACAAGGCGTTGGCCTTGCAGAAGGAGCGCTTTGATCGCGGCGAGAAGAAGCTGGGCTACGCGGCGCTGTGCAAGGAACTCACCGGCTGGCGCAACGGTGCCGAGACACCCTGGCTCTCCGATGCACCCATCCACCCGCTGCAACAAACGCTCAAGGACTTGGAGCGGGCGTATTCCAACTTCTTCTCCAAGCGCGCCGACTTCCCGCGCTTCAAGAAGAAGGAGCAGAGCGACAGTTTCCGTTACCCCGATCCGAAGCAGATCAAGCTCGATCAGGACAACGGGCGCGTGTTCTTGCCCAAGCTCGGCTGGCTGCGCTACCGCAACAGCCGGGACGTGCTGGGCACGGTCA
>JAKBBP010000003.1 GCA_021808445.1 Pseudomonadota bacterium | reverse complement strand
ACCCACGCTGCCGTAATCGTTGAAGCCGAACTCACCGTAGAAATTGCACTCGTTGCCCAGACGGTAGTGCCCGGCGTCGACTCCCGGAAGGTTGTAGCACTGGCGCGCAGGGCCGCCGTTGGAGCTGCTGCTCGTGGTGCCGGGGCCGGCGCGGAAGTAGCCGCCGAAATTGAAGGTGTCCGCATGCGCGGGCAGGCTCAGCCCGAAGGCCGCGGCCATCGCAGCGCCCATCGCGGTGAGTTGAAGTCTCCTCAGGGATTGCATCGTGTTGTCTCCTTAGCCAGAGAGTTGTAGGCGAGTCGTGAGCAATGCAGAGAGTCCCCTTCGCACTCCCTGCACCGCGCGCTGATCCGGATTGGACCCGTTGGAGCGGGCTTCGTTGCCGGATGGAGACAATGTAGCAATACTACGCAACACGCCCTCTCGTGTTTTCCCTAACAGCAACAATTACATTTGGAAATAGTCGACTTTTCCCCCAATTTTCAGCGGTTTTCGGCCCATGGTGCCGCAGGTTGACCTGGGAGTTGGGGGCCGGGATGTTGTTATGATGATACTTAACTACAGGTTTTTATATCCCTGGCTGTTGCATCATGGCACCATGAGCGGGGACCCGCGCCCGCACTTCGCGCCCTTCTTCCCATGAACATCGCACTCATCGCCCACGACGCGAAAAAAGACGCCATGATCCGCCTGGCGCGCGAGCACGCCTGGCTGCTCGCGGAGCACCGTCTGGTGGCCACGGGCACGACCGGCTCGCGCCTGCGCGAGCAGGCCGGCCTGGACGTGGAATGCCTGCGCAGCGGCCCGCTGGGCGGAGATCTGCAGATCGGCGCGCGCCTGGCGCAGGGGGAGATCGACATGGTGATCTTCCTGCGCGACCCGATGACCGCGCAGCCCCATGAGCCGGACATCACCGCACTGTTGCGCGCCTGCGACGTGCACGACGTGGCCTGCGCCACCAACGAAGCCAGCGCGCGGCGCCTGCTGCTCAGCCTGCGCGATGCCCGCGGGGCTTGAGCTCGCATCCCGGGCCGGCGTCGCGGGCCTGCGATGAGCCTGGTCGCCACCATCGCGCAGACCAGCGCGCCGCTGTTTCTGCTGATCGCCGCCGGCTGGGTGGCCGCTCGCGCCGGCTACCTGGGGGGCGCGAGCCTGGACGGGCTGGCCGCATTCGTGCTGCGCGTCTGCCTGCCGGCCCTGATCTTCTCGGCCGTGTCGGAGTTTCCCTTGCACGACCTGCTGGACGCTCGCTACCTGGGCGCCTATGCGCTGGGCTCACTGGGCATGTTCGGAGTGGTGCTGGGTCTTGCGCGGCGCCTGCGCCGGGTGGAGGGCGCGGACGCGGCGGTGCTGGCGCTCGGCGCGTCCTGTTCCAACAGCGCGTTCATGGGCTTTCCCATCCTGCATCAGTTGCTGGGCCCCATCGCCTCGCTCGCGCTGGCGTTGACCGTGGTGGTGGAGAACACCCTGATGCTGCCGCTGTGCCTGAGCCTTGCACAACCGCGCGGCGACGCGGCGCGGCCCCCGGCCCGCCGCTGGCGACTGCTCCTCGATACCCTGCGCGCGCTGGGACGCAATCAGGTGCTGGCGGCGATCGCCCTGGCCCTGCTCATGCAGGGACTGAAGCTGCACCCGCCGCGACCCGTGCACGACGCCATCGGGCTGCTGGCGCATGCCTCGGCGCCCGCCGCCTTGTTTTTTCTGGGAGGCTCGCTGGCCGGCACCCCCCTGCGGCGCAGCCTGGCGCCGGCGGGCGCGCTCAGCCTGGCCAAGTTGTTCGGGCACCCCCTGCTGGTGCTGCTGGCCATGCTGCTGCTGCACCCCGGCCCGCCCGGGCTGGCCGGCGCCGGCGTGCTGATGGCGGCGATGCCCATGCTGAGTTCCTACCCGGTGATCGGCCGCCTGCGCGACATGCACGGCCTGTGCTCGGCCACGGTGCTGCTGGCCACCTCGGCGGCCTTCCTCACGCTCATCGCCTGGGTGGCGACCCTGCACCAGGCGGGTTGGCTGCACCTGATGCATTGACCCGCTGCCCCCGGCCGCGCGGCAGGCGCACGGCCTTCGCGGGGTGGCGCAGGATCAGAGCAGCGCGTCGGTCCGGCCGCTCGGTGGTCGGTCGCTCAGCGCGAAGCGCACGCGCATCCCCAGGATGACCAGCGCCAGCGCCAGGGTCACCACGTTGGCCAGGATGACCGGCAGCGAAGCCAGGTAGATGCCGTACAGCACCCATAGCGCCACGCCGAGGCAGAACATCCCGTAGGCCCATAGCGAAATGCCCCGGACGTCGCGGGTGCGGAAGGTGCGAACGGCCTGCGGAACGAACGACAAGGTGGTCAGGCTGGCAGCCACGGTGCCGATGAGAACAGACAGCTCGATGCGCATGTCGACCAGCCGCGCGCGTGCGCGGCGAGACTTGGGATATCAGGGATTCTACGGATCCGCCCAGTTTCCGGCACGCCGTCATCGCGGGTGTAGCGCGGCGGATACAAGCGGTGCCGGGAACGGCCCGGCACCCCCTCGTTCACAAGGCCTGGTCGGTGGACGGCGCGCGCCACAAGTCCACCCCGCCCTCCTGGGCGTGGCGGTCGATCTCGGCGAGTTCCTCGGCCGAGAAGTCCAGATTGCGCAGGGCGCCGACGTTCTCCACGATCTGTTCGGCGCGGCTGGCACCAATCAGCGTGGACGTCACGCGGGGATCCCGCAGCACCCAGGCCAGGGCCATCTGCGCCAGCGACTGGCCGCGCCGCTGGGCCATCGCGTTCAGCGCCCGCACGCGCGAGATGTTGGCCTCGCTCAGGTGCTCCGGGCGCAGGGAACCGCCGCCCGGGCGGTGGATGCGGGCGTCCTGGGGGATGCCGTCCAGGTATTTGCCGGTCAGCAGCCCCTGGGCCAGCGCGGTGAAGGTGATGCAACCGGCCCCCACGTCGTCCAGGGTCCCGAGCAATTCGGGCTCGATCCAGCGATTGAGCAGGTTGTAGGAGGGCTGATGGATCAGCAGCGGCACCTTGTGCTCGGCCAGCAGCGCGGCCATCTTGCGGGTGGACGCGGGAGAGTAGGAGGAAATCCCCACGTACAGCGCTCGTCCGCTGTGCACGGCCGTGGCCAGCGCCCCCGCCGTCTCCTCCAGCGGGGTATGGGCATCGAAACGATGGGAGTAGAAGATGTCGACATAGTCCAGCCCCATGCGAGCCAGGCTCTGGTCCAGGCTGGCCAGCACGTACTTGCGCGAGCCTCCGCCCTGGCCGTAGGGACCGGGCCACATGTCCCAGCCGGCCTTGGTGGAGATGATCAGTTCATCGCGATAGGGGCGGAAATCCCGGCGCAGCAACTCCCCGAAATTGGACTCGGCGCTGCCATAGGGCGGACCGTAGTTGTTGGCCAGGTCGAAGTGGGTGATCCCCAGGTCGAAGGCCGTGCGCAGCATGTCGCGCTGGTTCTGCAGGGAGGAGGCGTCGCCGAAGTTGTGCCACAGGCCCAGCGACAGCAGCGGCAGCTGAAGCCCGCTGCGCCCGCAGCTGCGCATGGGCATGCGTCCGTCGTAGCGTTGGGGATCCGCCTGGTAGTTGGGAAATTGGAGGGTCATCGGATGCGTGAGGATCGAAGGAAGACGCAGGCCTCAGCGTAGCGCCTTCAGGAAAAGTTCGGGGCTGGGCATGAACTCGGCGTACAGCGGCAGCAGCGCAGCGCCGAGGGCGCGCGCGTCGGCGCCGACGGCGCCGGGGTGGATGCGGGGGCGCACCACCCCCTGCCAGTCGTAGCCGTCCATCGCCGCGGGCAGGCGCTCGAGCAGCGCATCGCGCAGGGGCTCGCTGAAGGAGCCGTCCATGATCACATTGTCGATGTCGAGCAGGCAGATGACATTGTGGATCGCCAGGGCGATGGCCCCGGCGGCGGAGTCGATCCAGCGCAGGGTGTGCTCTCGCCACGGGGCTCGCAGCGCACGCTCGTCACGCCAGGCCAGCGGGTCCAGCCCGGCATCGCGGTACGCGGCCTGCAACTGGTGCAGCGAGGCCACGCCGAGCAGTTGCTCGGGCCGCTGCTGCCCGGCGACCGCCAGGCGCACCGGCAGCGAGCCCACGGCGCCGGCGTTGCCGTGCAGGCCCACCTGCAACTGGTTGTTCAGCACCAGGCCGCCACCGATGAAGGTGTCCATGAACAGGTACAGGAAGTCACGGGTGTCGTGCCCGCGCCCGATCACCAGCTCGGCCACGCAGGCCGCGCTGGTGTCCTTGATGAAACGCACCGGCAGACCGAACATCTGCTCCACCCGGGCACGGATGTCGATGCCTTCCCAGGAACGCGCCTGCGACTCGAAGCCCAGCAGGCCCTGCCAGGCCTCCAGCGACAGCGGCGCGGCCACGCCGATGCCGCAGAGCAATTGCGATTGCGTGGGCCCCAGGTCATCCAGCAGGCTCGAGACCATCTCGGCGATGCGCCCGAACAGGGAGGCCGGGTCGGGAAAGGCGTACTCCACGTTCAGGCGCCTTCGCACCTTGGCGCAGAAGTCCACCAACAGCACCTCGGCATTGCGACGACCGATGGTCAGGCCGATGGCGTAGGCCCCGTCGGCGTTCAGGGCCATGGGCACCGAGGGCTGGCCGATGCGCCCGCGCACCCTCCCCTGCTTGAGCACCAGCCCGTCGGCCTCCAGCCGGCCGATGATCTGCTGCACGGTCTGCGCCGTCAGATGGGTGCTGCGGGCGATCTCCGCCTTGGAGCAGCTGCCGTGCACCCGGATGGCCTGCAGCACCACGCGCTCGTTGAACTGACGCATTCCGACGTGGTTGGAGCCGCGCGCCCAGGCGCGGGTGCGCGGCAGCGCCGACTCCGGCAGCGCCGGCTCGGACAGCGCCGCCTCGTCCTGGCGCGGCTCGCCGTCGGAAGCCTCCATTCTCATGCCTGCAGCGCGACGATCACGCCCTTCTTGAACAGGAAATTTCCGAAGGGCTGGGGCTCGGAGGTCTGCACGATGGCCCAGGCGCCCCGCACGCGTTCATAAAAGGCAAAGCGCTCCATCGCCTCGCAGGCACTCGCCGGCACGCCGCCGATGCGCACCACCGACTCGATGACCCGGGCCTGCAGCGGCGAGGGCTGCCCCTCGGGCATGCCGGCATGCTGCATGTATGCGACGGGGCCCGCGTCGATCACGTCCAGGGGCAGCAGCGATAGCACGGCGTCGCAGGCCGCCGTGAGCCCGGCACCGGCCAGGCGCAGCACGCGCCCGTGGGCGGCACCCAGGGACGCCGCGGTGAAATTGGCGTCGACCACGGCGATCTCGTCGCCATGGCCCATCTCGGCCAGCACTTTGAGAAGTTCGGGGGTCAGCAGCGGATCGATGTTCTTCAGCATGGCACGTCGTGGGTCAGGCCAGGCACTCGGCCGGGAGTTGCTCGGGTGACATGGCGCCGGTCATCACGGCGACCGTCTCGCTCATGCCGATGCGCTTGGGATCCACCACCGCCGCGCGGCGGCCGAGTCGCTGGATGTGGATGCGGTCGGCGATCTCGAACACATGCGGCATGTTATGGCTGATGATGATCACCGGCAGGCCGCGGTCGCGCACCTGGCGGATGAGCTCGAGCACCATGTTGCCTTCCTTGACCCCCAGCGCCGCGGTGGGCTCGTCCATGATCACCACGTGGCGCGCGAAGGCGGCGCTTCGCGCCACCGCCACGCCCTGGCGCTGGCCGCCCGAGAGGGTCTCCACCGCCTGGGTCAGCGAGCGCAGGCCGATCTTCAGGTTCGCCATGTGGGTCTGCGCCTCGGCCAGCATGCGCTTCTTGTCGATCAGGCGCAGCCAGCGACCCAGGGCTCCCGGGCGCAGGAGTTCCCGCCCCAGGAACAGGTTCTCGGCGATGGTCATGGCCGGCGCCACCGCGAGGTCCTGGTAGACGGTCTCGATACCCTGCCTGCGCGCATCCAGCGGCGAGCGAAAGTGAACCGTGGCCCCGTCGAGCAGGATCTCCCCCTCGTCGGGGATGATCGCTCCGGACAGCGCCTTGACCAGGGAGGACTTGCCGGCGCCGTTGTCGCCGATGACCGCAAGGATCTCGCCTTCGCGAAGCTCGAAATCCGTGCCCTGCAGCGCGGTGACATGGCCGTAGCGCTTGGTCAGCCCACGCCCCTCCAGCACCGGGCGCCGCGCGGCTTGCGGCCGGGAAGCTTCCTGCATGACTGCGTTCATGGTCTCAACCCTTCCTGTGCACGAATTGATCGGTGGCCACGGCCAGCAGCACCAGGATCCCGGTGATCAGCATCTGGTACACCGACTCCACCCCCATCAGGGTCAGGCCGTTGCGGAACACTCCCACGATCAGCGCGCCCACCAGCGAGCCCAGGATCGGTCCGCGTCCCCCGAACAGGCTGGTCCCGCCCAGCACCACCGCGGTGATGGCGGCCAGGTTGTCCACCTGTCCGGCCTGCGGGTCACCCACCCCGGTGCGCGCCAGCGACAGCAAGGCCGCGATGCCGTAGAGCGCTCCGGCCGTGGTGTACACGCCGAGCAGCACGCGGTGCACCGAGATTCCGCTCAGGCGCGCGGCTTCGGGGCTGTTGCCCACGGCGTAGACATGGCGCCCCGGCGCGGTCTCGCGCAGCGCCAGCCAGGCCAGCAGGTACAGTACCAGCATGATCAGCGAGCCCCACAGCACGGGAGCGCCGGCCACCATCAGCGGGTTGCCCAGCGCCGTGATCGGCCCGGGAAGCCCGGTGATGGTCTGCGCCCCCGAGTAGATCTGGGTGGCGGCGAATGCGATGTTCAAGGTGCCCAGCGTGACGATGAACGCGGGCAGGCGCGCCTTGGTCACGAGCAGCCCGTTGACCAGGCCGATGCCCGCGGCCAGCGCCACGCCGGCGAGCACCGCCAGGTAGGGGTTCCAGCCCAGTGTGACCGCAAGCTTGGCGATGACCACGTTGGCCAGCGCCATGATGGCGCCGCAGCTCAGGTCGATGCCGGCGGTCAGGATGATCAGGGTCTGGCCGATGGCCAGGGTGCCGACCACCATCACCTGCTGCAGGATCAGCGCGAAGTTCTGCAACTGCAGGAAGCGGTTGCTTTGCGTGGAAAAGAAGGCGCAGGCCAGCACCAGCGCGGCCAGCGGGCCCAGGCTGGCCCAGTTCAGGCGCAGTCGCGCGGGCTGGGAAACGGATACGGCGTTCACGGCGATGGTCTCCGCACGGCGCCTGGGCGCCGGATGGTGGATCGGGTCGGCGTCGCCCCGGGGCCCCGCAGGGCCCCGGGGAAGCCAGCTCAGCGGTTACCCCAGCACATGCGCATGCCGAACTTGGTGCCGTGGCTCGCCACGCCGGCGATCGGCTTGTCGGTGATCAGGTTCACGCCGGTGTTGTGATAGCCCGAGACCATCTTGCCGGTCTTGGCGTACTCGACTCCGGCCTTGACCCCGTAGGCGGCCATTTTCAGCGGGTACTGCTGCGCCGTGGCGGTGATGATGCCTTGCGCGACCTGCTCGACCCCCTTGCATCCGCCATCGATGGCCACGATGGCCACGCCCTTCTCGCGCCCGGCCTGCTTGAGCGCCTGGTAGGCACCCGCGGCAGCCGGCTCGTTGATGGCGTAGACGAGGTTGATGTTCGGGTTCTTCTGCAGGCAGTTCTGCATCGCGGTCTGCCCCTTGGCCTGATCGCCGTCGGAGTCGGCCATGCACACGATGTCGGAAGCCTTGGACAGCTCATTGCTCGAGGCCGGAGCCGCCGCCAGGCCGAAGCCCTTCATGAATCCGTTGTGACGCTGCGCGCCGACCGGACTGCCGGGGAACAGGTCGAGCGTGGCGATGACCGGCTTCTTGCCCTTCATCACCTTCGCCGCGTACTCGCCGATGAGTTCGCCTGCCTGATAGTTGTCCGTCGCGTACAGGGCGTTGACCGCGCTGGCGGGCTCGGTGGGGCTGTCCAGCGCGATGACCATCACGCCTTGCTTGCGCACCTTCTCGATGGTCGGGACGATGGCCTTGGAGTCCCCCGGGGTGATCAGGATGGTCTTGGCCCCGGCCGCGGTCATGTTCTCCAGCGCGGTGACCTGGCTGGAGTTGTCACCGTCGAAACGACCCGAAGCGGTCAGCAGCTTGGCCCCCAGCTTGGTGGCTTCCTGCTTCGCGCCCTTCTGCATGGTCACGAAGTAGGGATTGGTGTCGGTCTTGGTGATCAGGCCGATCACCGGCTCGGCGGCCTGGCTGGCGCCAGCGGCGCCGGCGAGCACCGCGACCAGCGCGGCAAAGCGGTATTTCATGGTTCGTCTCCTCGTGCTCAGGGCTTGTGGAATGGTGTGCCTGGAATGCCGGCACTGGCGTCAGTGCTCCCGGATGCGCTCGTGGCCGCATCCGGGAACGACGCCATTGTTGCCCTCCGCATTAAATAAATCAATGCGATGTACAAATGGAAAACCCGCACGGGATAAACCCTGATTTCACGCCCTCCTGGCACTGGCTGCGGGCTGTGGGTCGAGCCCGATCTGCTCGCGCCCCAGGGGGCTGAGCATGTCCACACCGGCCCGTCCCACGAAATTCGTCTCGAAATCGTCCGCCGGGAAATCCGGCGGGCTGCGCCCCTCCAGGAAGGCCGGCAACTGGCGCCGCAGATAGGCATCGTTCTTGGCGCAACCCGGCGTGGCCGCGATGTACATGACATTGCTGTAGCCGGTCCCGCGATGCGCATCCTCCACCGCATGGATCAGGTCGCAGTGCCAGAACACGGCGTCGCCCGGCTCCATCAACGGGATCGAGCAAAGCGCGTCGAACAGCGGCGCATGCCAGCGGGCGTCGATGGACAGGGCCCGGCCCGGCAGCGCGCCGCAGAGGTCGTCGTCCGGCACGTCCTCCTGCAGCGCGCGCAACAGGATGTAGGCCATGGAGTTGGCGATGGGCACCAGTTGCAGGGTACCGTCGCCGGGCCCCTGGCGAGTCAGCGCGGTCCAGCCCTGGAAGGTTCGGAACATCGAGCACACGGCGGGCGAGGCGACCTCGCGCACCTCGGGGCGCCAGGCCGCGTCGAAGGGGTCGTACTGCTGCCAGTTCCCGTCGAATACATGCCGGTAGACCTGCCGGAAATTGTCATCGATCCAGCGCTCGACCGAGCCCCCGTCGCAATGCGGCGAAAGGCCCAGGGAGTCCGATCCCGGCGGACGACGACGCAGCCGGTCGGCGTAGGCGGGCACGCGTTCGGGATCGAAGTGCTGCCGACCCTCGCTGTGGCTGCGCCACAGCCGGTTGAGGAACACGCGCGTGGCGCTCAGCTCGGGCGACTGGCGCGCCTGCACCTGCGGACGCGACCAGTACACGCCGTAGATCTGGGGCTTGCTCGACGCCAGTTGCCCGAAGTACTTGTCCTCCGCGCGGTGGGCCAGTCGCGCATCCAGGTCATTGCGCTGCACGTAGTCGGCGATCTCGGCATCCCAGGCCTGCGCCGTCGCCGGATCGAACACGCGACGGATCACGCAGGCGCCGCGCCTGCGCACCTGCCGGCACTGCTCCTCGCTCACCCGGCCCTGCGCGATGTCCTCGTAGGCGATCTCGGGAATCACCGGCAGCCCCTGGCGCCGCAGCTCGGCGATCTCCGCCGCCTGCGCGCGCATGTCGGCCTCGAGCTGCGCGAACACCCGCGCGTGGTCGGGAAGCTGCTCGCGCAGGCGCTGTTTCACGGCTCGGATGGTGGCGGGCAGGTCGTCGATCTGCAGGGCGGTCATGGTCGTCTCCAGGAAGTGGAATGTGTGTTCCGGCGATGGGCGCAGCATAGGGGCTGGCGCAGGGGCAAAGTGATAGGATCCGGCCATTCTTGCTGCGTATTTCGCCATGAAGCCCGCGTATGAACATGTGGAATTCGGCGAGCATTGCTCGGTGCGCATCTACCACCGGCGCCTGCCGCGCATCCCCTTCGAGTGGCACCACCACCCGGAATACGAACTCACGCTGACCCTCAACAGCCATGGCCGGCGCTACATCGGCGATTCGGTGGCCGAGTACGGCGCCGACGACCTGGTGCTCGTGCCCCCCGACCTGGCCCATACCTGGTCCTCCAACCGCTCCTTCGACCCCACGCAGCCGCAGGTGGCGATCGTGCTGTGGTTCGACGGCGCCTGGGCCCGCCGCCTGGCCGACTGCTGCCCGGAATACGAGGCGCTGCACCGCCTGCTGCGCCGCGGAGCCTGCGGCCTGAGCTTCCCCGAGGCCGAGGCACGGGCCATGCGCGATCAGCTTCCCGGCTTGCTCGCGCCCGAGCCGCGCAGACGCCTGGCGGCCGCGCTGGACCTGCTGTGCCGCCTTGCGGACGCCCCGGCCGAGGCGCTGGCTTCGCCCGGCGCATTCGCCGGCCCCGCCGGCGCCGGGGCCGCCACGGGCCATGAACCCGAGCGCATCAACCGCGTGCTCGCGCTGATGGAATCGCGCCTGGCCGAGCCCTTGCGCATCGCGGATCTGTGCGCGGCCGCGCATTGGTCCCCGCGCAGCCTGCATCGCTACTTCCTGCAACACCTGGGGGAAAGCGTGGGCCAGCACCTCACACGCCTGCGCATCGGCCGCGCCTGCCGCCTGCTGGCCGACACCCGCCTGCCCGTCTCCGAGGTGGCCGTGCGCTCGGGCTTCGGCAACCTGGCCCATTTCAACCGGCAGTTCAAGGCCGCGCGCCAGACCACGCCCAGCGCCTATCGGCGGCAGTTCGCGCAAGACGCGGGCCGGCAGGCGCTGGCGGACGAAACCTCGACGCTGGACCAGCGGCCGCCGTCGCTGCGCCGCGCCACGCGGCGCCGCGCCATCCCCGCGCCCGCCGGGGACTGACGTCGCGGCCGCCCACCGGCCGCCCACCGGCCGCGCATCCGGGATCAGGGATACCTCGGAGTTGGTCGCGCACGACTTTATTTGTATGATGATTGCAAGTCATCCATCCGAGCCCGTGCGCCAAGCTCCATCATGTCGTCATCCACCCCCAAGAAGCGACGTTCCCAAGCCTGGTTCGAAGGCCGCAGCAAGGACAATTTCATCCACCGCAGCTGGATGAAGAGCGAAGGCCTTCCCGACGACAGCTTCGACGGCAGGCCAGTGATCGGCATTTGCAACACATGGAGCGATCTCACCCCCTGCAACCACCATTTCCGCGACCTGGCGGACCGTGTGCGCCACGGGGTGCTGCAGGCTGGCGGACTGCCGCTGGAATTCCCGGTCAGCTCTCTGGGCGAGACCCTGATGCGTCCTACGGCCATGCTGTTCCGCAACCTGGCCAGCATGGACGTCGAGGAGGCACTGCGCGCGCATCCCCTGGACGGCGTGGTGCTGCTGGCCGGCTGCGACAAGACCACCCCGGCCACGCTGATGGGGGCGGCCAGCGTGAACCTGCCCACCATCGTGGTCTCCGGCGGGGCGATGCTCAACGGACGCTTCCGTGGCCAGGCCATCGGCTCCGGCACCCATGTCTGGAAATTCGCCGAGGCGGTCGCCGCCGGAACGATGAGCGAGCAGGAATTCATGCAGGCCGAGCGCTGCATGTCGCGCTCCAGCGGAGTGTGCATGACCATGGGCACGGCCTCGACCATGGCCTGCCTGGTCGAGGCCCTGGGAATCGCCCTGCCCGAGAACGCGGCCATCCCCGCGGTCGACGCGCGGCGCTTCGACCTGGCACAGCGCGCCGGGCGGCGCATCGTGGAACTGGTGCAGGAGGACGTGCGGCCGTCGCACATCCTGACCCGCCAGGCCTTCGAGAACGCCATCCGCGTATGCGGGGCCATCGGCGGGTCGACCAATGCGGTCATCCACCTGCTGGCGATCGCCGGGCGCGTGGGCGTCGCGTTGAACCTGGACGACTGGGATCGCCTCGGGCGCGAGGTTCCGACCATCGTCGACCTCATGCCCTCGGGGCGTTTCCTGATGGAGGACTTCTACTACGCCGGAGGCCTGCCCGCGGTGTTGCGCCGCCTGCTCGAGGCCGGGCTGCTTCACGGTCAGGCACCCAGCGTCGCCGGCGGCGTGCTGGCCGACCACGTGGCGCAGGCCCCATGCCACGACGAGCAGGTCATCCGCCCGCTGGCGCAGCCGCTGGTGGCACAGGGCGGCATCGCGGTGCTGCGGGGCAACCTGGCCCCCGACGGCGCCGTGATCAAGCCCTCGGCGGCCACCCCCGGGCTGCTGCGTCATACCGGACGTGCGGTGGTGTTCGAGTCCATCGAGGACTACAAGGCGCGCATCGCCGACCCGGACCTGGACGTCGACGCCGACTCGGTGCTGGTGCTCAAGAATTGCGGGCCCCGCGGCTACCCCGGCATGGCCGAGGTGGGCAACATGGGACTGCCGCCCAAGCTGCTGCGCCAGGGCGTCACCGACATGGTGCGCATCTCGGACGCGCGCATGAGCGGCACGGCCTTCGGCACCGTCGTGCTGCATACCGCCCCGGAAGCCGCCGCCGGCGGCCCGCTGGCCCTGGTGCGCGACGGCGATCTGATCGAACTCGACGTGGACGCGCGTCGCCTGCAACTGCGGGTGGACGACGCCGAGCTGGAGCGCCGGCGAGCCGCGTGGACCCCGCCGCCTCTGCCCGACTCGGGCTACGTGCGCCTGTATGTGCACCATGTGCAGCAGGCCAACCTGGGGGCCGACCTGGACTTTCTCACGGGCTGTCGTGGCGACGCGGTGCCTCGCGAATCCCACTGAGCCCACCCTCCCCTCCCATCTGCCCGCGCACCCCATGGCGCGGGGCCATCCGGACCGATCATGGCAAGTATCCGTCTCGAACAAGTCAGCAAGGCCTACGGCAAGCTGCCCCCCGTGGTGCGCGACGTCAGCCTGCACATCGGGGACAACGAGTTCTGCGTGTTCGTCGGGCCCTCCGGCTGCGGCAAGTCCACGCTGCTGCGCATGGTCGCGGGCCTGGAATCCATCACCTCCGGCGAGTTGCGCATCGGCGACAAGGTGATGAACGACGTCTCCCCGGCACAGCGCGGCGTGGCCATGGTGTTCCAGAGCTATGCCCTGTTCCCCCACATGAGCGTGTTCGAGAACATGGCCTTCGGCCTGCGCCTGGCCAAGTGCGCGCCCTCCGAGATCGACCGCCGGGTTCGCTCGGCGGCGCAGATCCTGCAACTCGAGGCCCTGCTCGATCGCATGCCCAAGGCCCTTTCCGGCGGACAACGCCAGCGCGTGGCCATCGGCCGGGCCATCGTGCGCGAGCCCGACGTCTTCCTGTTCGACGAGCCGCTGTCCAACCTGGATGCGGCGCTGCGCGTGCAGACGCGATTCGAGATCGCGCGCCTGCATCGTGACTTCGGGCGCGCCAGCGCCATCTACGTGACCCACGACCAGGTGGAGGCCATGACCCTGGCCGACCGCATCGTGCTGCTCAACACCGGCGCCGCGGTGGCCCGCGACGGCAGCGTGGCGCAATGCGGGACTCCGCTGGAGCTGTACCACCAGCCCCGCAATCGCTTCGTGGCCGCCTTCATCGGCTCGCCGCGCATGAATTTCGCTCCGGCGCGCCTGATGCAGTGCGACGCCGAGCTCGCCACGCTGCAGCTGCGCAGCGGCGAGCGCGTGCAGGCGCGGGTCGACGCGCGCTCCCAGCCCGCGGGAGCCGAGCTGAGCGTGGGGGTGCGTCCCGAGGATCTCGAGGTGGGAGCCGGCGAGCCCGCGCTGGGGCGTGACGTGCTGTGGCAGGAGCGCCTGGGCGAAGCCACCTATCTGTACCTGGACGCAGCAGGCTGTGGAGATCCCTGGGTGGCCAAGGCTCCCGGCAACTTCAGCGCCTCGCCCGGCCACCGCGTGGCCCTGCGCCTGCCCCCGGAGCGGGTGCACGTGTTCGACGGCGCCGACGTGGCGCTGCCGCGCACGGTGCAGCCCGAAGGCCTTCCGACCATGATGAGCGCGGCGGCCGCCTGAGCCGGGGACACTGGAAAACTTGCGATGATCGAACTCGGTGTCTGCTATTACCCGGAGCAGTGGCCCCGCGAACTGTGGGAGCGCGACGCGAGCCACATGCGCGAACTCGGGCTGCGCGTGGTGCGCATCGGCGAGTTCGCCTGGAGCCGCATCGAGCCGCGCAGCGGCGAGCTGTGCTGGGACTGGCTCGATGATGCCCTCGCCACCCTGCACCGCCATGGATTGCGCGTGGTGCTGGGCACGCCCACCGCGACGCCCCCGAAGTGGCTGGTGGACGCGCATCCCTCGATCCTCGCGCTGGACGAGCAGGGGCACCCCCGCGGCTTCGGCTCGCGGCGGCACTATTGTTTCTCCAGCCCCGTGTACCGCGAACAGGCGGCGCGCATCATCACGCTGATGGCCGAACGCTACGGACGGCATGACGCAGTCTGTGCCTGGCAGACCGACAACGAATACGGTTGCCACTCCACGGTCCTGAGTTATTCGGAGGCCGCGCGCGAGCGCTTTCGCGCATGGCTGCAAGGCCGCTACGGCACGGTGCAGGCCCTCAACCAGGCCTGGGGCACGGTGTTCTGGAGTCAGGAATACACCGATTTCGCGCAAATCGACCCTCCCGCGGCGACGGTGACCGAGGCCAATCCCTCGCACCGTCTGGACTGGAGGCGCTTCGCCTCCGACGAGGTGATCGAGTTCAACCGCATGCAGGTCGACATCCTGCGCCGTCACTCCCCCGGCCGCGACGTGCTGCACAACTTCATGGGATTTTTCACCGAGTTCGACCACCACAAGCTGGCCCGCGACCTGGACGTCGCCACCTGGGACTCCTACCCCCTGGGTGCCACGCAGAACTTTTTCCTGGACCCCGACGAAAAGCGGCGCCACGCCTTCACCGGGCACCCGGACATTCCGGCCTTCCACCACGATCTCTACCGCGGCATGTGCGGCGGTCGCTGGTGGGTGATGGAGCAGCAGCCCGGCCCGGTCAACTGGGCGCAGTGGAACCCGGCGCCCCACCCCGGCATGGTGCGCGTCTGGACCTGGCAGGCACTGGCCCACGGCGCGGAGATCGTGAGCTACTTCCGCTGGCGCCAGGCGCCCTATGCCCAGGAGCAGATGCACGCCGGGCTGCAGCGCCCCGACGCAAGCGACGACCTCGGAGCCATCGAAGCCGCGCAGGTCGCGCGCGAGCTCGACGGGCTGCGCGAACAGCTGCGGGAGGCGCGCACGCGCAGGCGCGCCGACGTCGCCCTGGTGTTCGACTACGCCAGCCTGTGGATGGCCGACATCCAGCCCCAGGGACGCGACTACCTTGCGCTGGAGGCCTGCTTCCGGGCCTACAGCGCGGCGCGCCAGCTCGGACTGGACGTGGACGTGCTGCCGCCGCAGTCGTCGCTGGAGGGCTACGCCCTGGTGCTTCTGCCCTCGCAACTGCGCGGCGAGCCCGCGCTGGCCTCCGCCCTGCGGGCAAGCTCCGCGCAGATCCTGCTGGGCCCGCGCGCCGGATCCAAGACCGAGGAGCTGCACATCCCGCCCAGCCTGGCACCGGGCGTGTTCGCCGAGCTCGCCGGCGTGCAGGTCCAGCGCGTGAGCTCGCTGCCCCCCGGCGTGGAGCTGGCGCTGCGCCTGGGCGAGCAGGGGCCGACCCTGCGGGCCAGCCGCTGGTGCGAACAACTGGCGCTGCGGGGAGCCTCGGTACAGGCCCGATTCACGCAAGGGGCGGACGAGGGATCCGCCGAGGGCTCTGCCGCGCTGACCCGTCATGCCAACTGCTGGTACCTGGGCGCCTGGCTCGACCAGGCCGGCTGGGTGTCGCTGCTGGAACACGTGGCGCCATCCGCCGGGCTGGTCCCGCGGCGCCTGCCCGAGGGATTGCGCATCAGCCGAGTGGGCGAGCTGGTGCTGGCTCTGAATTTTTCCGATTCGCCGGTGTGCTGGGAGCCACCGCAAGGCGAGGCCACGCGCCTGCTGGGCGCGCTGGAACTGCCCCCCAGGGGCGTATCCGCATGGAAGCTGCTCCCAGCGGCTTCCGCACATTGATCAAGACTCGAGAGGAGACGACAACATGCCACGCCTGTCCCGCAAGCTGGTGCTCGGCGCCGCCCTTCTGGGCGCCGCCGCGGCCGCAGCGCACGCCGATGAACTGGTGTTCAACACCGACTATTCCGACCCCGGACCCAAGGCGGCGATCGCTGCCGGCGTGAAGGGATTCGAGGCCGCCTACCCCAACATCCACGTCAAGGTGAACACCTTCGACCATGAGGGGTACAAGAGCGCCATCTTCAATTTCCTCTCCGCCGATCCGCCGGACCTGGCCACCTGGTACGCGGCCAACCGCATGGCTCCCTTCGTCAAGGACGGTCTGTTCACCGACGTCACTCCGCTGTGGCAGAAGGATGGCTGGAACCAGGCCTTTGCCTCCTCCGCCTCGTCCATGACCATCAATGGCCGCAAGTGGGGCCTGCCTCTGACCTATTACCAGTGGGGCATCTATTACCGCAAGGACCTGTTCCACAAGCTCGGCCTGCAGCCGCCGAAGACCTGGAAGGAACTGCTGAGTGACTGCGCGACCCTGAAGGCCCATGGCATCACGCCCTTCACCATCGGCACCAAGGCCCCCTGGCCCGCCGCCGGCTGGTTCGACTACCTGGACCTGCGGGTCAACGGCTACGCCTTCCACATGAAGCTGATGGCGGGCAAGGTGTCCTACACCGACCCGCGCGTGGAAAAGGTGTTCGACTACTGGGATCAGCTGACCAAGCCCGGCTATTTCATTCCCAACAGTGCCTCCTACGCCTGGCAGGAAGCGGTTCCGCTGCTGGTCAAGGGCAAGGCGGCGATGTACCTGATGGGCAACTTCGCGGTGGACGTGATGAAGTCGGCCGGGCTGAAGGAGTCCCAGATCGGCTTCGTGCCCTTCCCGGTGATCAACCCGAAGGTCCCCGACGCCGAGGAGGCGCCGACCGACATCGTGTTCATCCCCGCGCACGCCAAGCACAAGGCGGACGCCGAGAAGTTCCTGGCCTACCTGGCGCGTCCGGACGTGCAGTCGAAGATGAACGCGATCCTCGGACAACTGCCCACCAACAAGAACGCCAAGCTGCCTGACGATCCTTTCCTGAAGGCCGGGTTCAAGCTCTTGTCCAACGCCAAGGACCTGTCGCAGTTCTATGACCGCGACGCGCCCGCGCAGATGGCCAAGGCCGGACTGGACGGCTTCCAGCACTACCTGATGAACCCCTCGGACCGCCAGGACATCCTCCAGCACCTCGACCAGGTCGAGAAGCAGGTCTACAGCCAGTAAGACAGCCGGGCCCCCGGGCCCTGTCCGCCCCACCGCTCGCGCCGGCCAAGCACCGGCGCGAGCGGGCAGCCGCAGATCCCCGTCATGTCCTCCTCCACGCCCACGCCGCCCCGCCGATCCTGGTGGGCGCGACACCACATGTCCCTCGCTCCCTGGCTGTTCCTGGCGCCGGGCCTGTTCCTGTTCACGGTCTACGTGCTCGGGCCCATCGTGGAGTCCATGGGCCTGAGCCTGTACAAGTGGGACGGGCTCGGCGCCGCGCGCTGGGTGGGACTGTCCAACTACCTGCGCCTGGCCTCGGACCCGGCCTTCCTCATCGCCTTGCGCAACAACCTGATCTGGCTGTTCGGCTACCTGCTTTCGGTGCCCATCGGCCTGGGGCTGGCCCTGCTGCTCAACCAGAGCGTTGCGGGCATGCGCCTGATGAAATCGGCCTTCTTCTTCCCCTTCGTGATCTCCCAGGTGGTCATCGGCCTGATCTTCACCCTGTTCTACGACCCCACCTCCGGACTGTTCGTGCATCTGCTGCACGCCTTCGGGCTTCCTCCGGTGGCGGTGCTCTCGGATTCGCACCTGGTCACCTACGGCATCGTCGCCGCCGGGCTGTATCCGCAGATCGCCTACTGCATGATCCTCTACCTCACCGGGCTCAACGGGGTACGCACCGACCTCATCGAAGCCGCCCGGCTGGAAGGAGCCAAGGGGTGGTCCATGCTGTTCAAGGTGGTGCTGCCGCAACTGCGCCCCGCCACCTTCATCGCCGTGGTGGTCACGGTGATCGGATCGCTGCGCAGCTTCGACATGATCTCCATCATGACCCAGGGCGGCCCCTACGGCAGCTCGCGCACCCTGGCGTACTACATGTACGAGGTCGCGCTGAGCGAATATGGCTACCGCATGGGCTACGGCGCCGCCGTCGCCACGGTGCTGTTCTTCATCATGCTGGTGTTCATCGTGTTCGTGCTGCGGCGCGTGTACGTGCAGGAAAAGGAGAACGCCTGATGTTCCCCACGCCCATCGAACAGACCCGCGCACCCACGCGCTGGGCCTACCGCGTCGGCATCCCGGTGCTGCTGCTGATCTGGCTGCTGCCCATCCTGGCGGTGGCGATGATGTCGGTGCGCACCCCCGCCGACATGAACTCCGGCAACTACTGGGGCCTGCCGGCCTCGTGGGAGGGGGTGAGCAATTACCTGCAGGTCTTTCGCAACACCCCGCTGCTGCGTTACATCCTCAACAGCTTCGAGGTCACGGTGCCGGCGGTGATCGGATCCATCGCGCTGGCCAGCCTGGCCGGCTACGCCCTCGGCGTGTACCGCTTTCGTGCCAACCTGGCGGTGTTCTTCCTGTTCGTCGGGGGCAATTTCGTGCCCGCCCAGATCCTCATGGTGCCGGTGCGCCAGCTCTCGCTGCATCTGGGTCTGTACAACAGCACGCTGGGACTGACCCTGTTCCACACCGCCTTCCAGAGCGGTTTCTGCACCTTTTTCCTGCGCAACTTCATCCGCGATCTGCCTCGCGAGCTGATCGAGGCCGCGCGCATCGAGGGGGCCGGCGAGCTGCGCATCTTCCTGCGCATCGTGCTTCCCCTGATCCGCCCGGCCATGGCTGCGCTGGCCGTGCTCATCTTCACCTTCGTCTGGAACGACTATTTCTGGGCCACGGTGCTCACCCAGGGCAGCCATGCCATGCCGGTCACCGGGGGCCTCATGTCCCTGAACGGCCAGTGGATCTCGCAATGGCAACTCGTGGCGGCCGGATCCATCCTGGCCGCCCTGCCGCCAGTGGTGATGTTCTTCGCCATGCAACGCCACTTCATCGCCGGGCTCACCCTCGGCGCGACCAAGGGCTGAATCCATGCCACCGACCCTGTTGCGACTCGAGGGCAATGCCTGCAGCGCCGTGCTGGAGCTCAGCGCCGGCGGCACTGCCGTGTGGCGCCATCTGGGCTCGCGCCTGGACGCGCTGGACCTGCTGGCCGCGTGGCCCGGCTCGGAGCTGCTGTCCATGCCCCAGGGGGGCATGGACGCGCCCAGCCTCGCGCGCCTGGCGCCCGGCCATGGCAACGGCCTCGCGCAGGATGGTTTGCTGCGCGCCCACCGCGACGGCCTCGACGCCATCCACGACTGGAGCGTGGAGTCCTGGAGCCAGCCCTCGCCAGACTCCCTGAGCGTGCAGCTCGGCGACCTCTGCGCCGGGCTGGGGCTGCGCATCGAGCTGCGACTCGATGCGGCCACCGACGTGCTGCGCGTGGAGGCCGAATTGCACAATCGAGGCGACACCGAGCTGCAGGTGGATCGCCTCGCCGGGGCCAGCATCGCGCTGCCCGATGAGCTGACCGAGGTGAGTTGCCCGCACGGCGAGTGGGCGAACGAATTCCAGTGGGAGCGCCGCGCCGTGGGCGCCGACGGCTGGTCGCGCGAGAACCGGCGCGGGCGCAGCTCGCACCAGGCACCGCCGGGACTGTTCGTGCTCGGCGCCCACAGCTGCGAGCACCAGGGGCCGGCCATCGGCGTGCAACTGGCCTGGAGCGGCAACCACCGCTTCGCGCTGGAGCGCCACGAAGACGGCCGGCTGCTGCTGCAGGCCGGCGAGTGGTTCGCCCCCGGCGAAATCCGCCTGGCGCCCGGCGCGCGTCTGCGTGTGCCGGCGCTGTACCTGGCGCTGGGCCAGGCCGGCATCGGCTCGGCCGCGCGCGGCCTGCACGCACTGGCCAGGCGCGAGGTGCTGCGTTGGCCGGGCGGCAAGCGGCGCCCGCGTCCGGTGCATCTGAATACCTGGGAAGCGCTGTATTTCCGTCACGACGAGGCCGAGTTGCGCGACCTGGCGTCTCGCGCGGCCGAGCTGGGCGTGGAGCGCTTCGTGCTCGATGACGGCTGGTTCGAAGGCCGCAATGACGACCGCGCGGCCCTGGGCGACTGGTGGCCCGACCCGCGCAAGTATCCCCATGGTTTGCGCGGGCTGGCCGAGCATGTACGCTCGCTGGGCATGGAATTCGGCCTGTGGGTCGAACCCGAGATGGTCAACCCCGACAGCCGCCTGTATCGCGAGCATCCGCAGTGGGCGCTCGGGGATGCGCGGCGCGAGCCGGTATTCGGACGCCATCAGCTGGTGCTGGACCTGGCCCGGCCCGAGGTGTCGCAGTACCTGTTCGACAAGCTCGATGCGCTGCTGCGCGACACGCCGATCTCGTACCTGAAATGGGACATGAACCGCGATCTCGCGCAGGCGCTGGATGCGCACGGTCGCCCCGGCATGCATGCCCAGGTGCTGGCACTGTACGCGCTGCTCGAGCGCCTGCGCGACGCGCATCCCCGGGTGGAAATCGAGAGCTGCGCCTCCGGCGGCGCGCGTGCCGACCTCGGCATCCTGCGCCACACCCAGCGCCTGTGGACCAGCGACAACAACGACGCCAGCTCGCGCATCGCCATCCAGTCCGGGGCGCTGCGCCTGTTTCCGCCCGAGTTGCTGGGCAGCCACGTGGGCCCCGCGCCCGCCCATGCCACCGGGCGTTCGCAGAGCATCGACCTGCGTTGCGCGGTGGCCTGTTTCGGGCATATGGGCGTGGAGGCCGACGTGCGCGCGATGAGCACCGACGAGCGCGACCGCCTGCGGGGCTGGATCACCCTGTACAAGCAATGGCGCGAGACCATCCACGACGGGGACATCGACCAGGGGCACAGCGCCAGCGGGGCCTGCTGGTGGCTGGCGTCCACGCCGCAGCGCCATTTCCTGTGCGTATTCCAGCCCGAGGCGATGCCGGGTCCGCAGTCGGCGGCTCTGCGTCTGCCGCGTCTGCGCGGCAGCGGGCGCTGGCGCGTGCACCTGCTGGGCCGCGCCGGCCAGCTGCGCCAGCGTGCCGAACAGCAAAGCCGCTGGCTGCAGGCGCTTGCCGGCCCCGGGGTGCTGGCCGACGGACACGAACTCGCTCAATGCGGGCTGCCCCTGCCCGCGCTGCATCCCGAGGCCGCGCTGGTGTTCGGGCTGGAGCGGGCATGAACCCTGGAAGGAGGACCTGCCCATGACGCCTGACATGGGAGCGAGGGACCTGGGCGAGCCCTGGGACGTGCTGGTCGTGGGCGGCGGGGTCAACGGCTGCGGCATCGCCCGCGACCTCGCCGGGAGGGGGCTGCGCGTCGTGCTCAGCGAACAGCACGACCTGGCCGAGCACACCTCCTCGGCCTCGACCAAGTTGATCCACGGGGGCCTGCGCTACCTCGAATTCCACGAATTCTCGCTGGTGCGAAAGGCCCTGCAGGAGCGCGAGGTGCTGCTCGCCAGCGCGCCGCACATCATGTGGCCCATGCGCTTCATCGTGCCCCACGACCCGCGGCTGCGCTCGGTGTGGACCCTGCGAGCCGGGCTGTGGCTGTACGACCATCTGGCGCGGCGACGCTGGCTGCCCGGCTCACGCATGGTGGACCTGCAGGGCGAGGCGTCCGGCTGCTCCCTGCGCCCGCAGTGGCGCCAGGGCTTCGCCTACTCGGACGGCTGGGTGGATGACGCCCGCCTGGTCGTGCTCAATGCCCTCGACGCAGCCGAGCGCGGCGCGCGCGTACTCACGCGCACGCGGGTGGGCTCGCTGCGCCGCGAATCCGGCATCTGGCAGGCCGAGCTCCATGGCGAGCATGGCAGCTTCCCGCTTCGTGCGCGCAGCCTGGTCAACGCGGCCGGTCCCTGGGCCGGGCAGATCGCGCAGGCCGCCGGCGCGGCGGCCCCGCGCCGTCCCCGCCTGGTCAAGGGCTCGCACGTGGTGGTGCGCCGCTGGGCGCCCATGCGCTGCGCCTGGCTGCTGCAGAACCCCGATCGACGCATCGTGTTCGTGATCCCCTACGGCGAGGAGCACCTGCTCATCGGCACCACCGACGTGAGCTTCGACCAGGATCCCGGCGCCCCGCGCATCAGCGAGCAGGAAATCGATTATCTGTGCGAGAGCGTGACCCGCTACTTCGCCGTACCCCTGGGCCGCGCAGACGTGGTCTGGAGCTACTCCGGGGTACGTCCCCTGCTCGATGACCAGAGCGGCGACCCCTCCGCGGTGACGCGCGACTACCGGCTCGAGCTCGACGAGGCCGGCGCCCCGCTGCTCAACGTCTGGGGCGGCAAGATCACCACCTATCGGCTGCTGGCCGAACAGGCGGCGGACCGCCTGGCCGCGCTGCTGGACTGCAGGCGCGGCGCCTGGACCGCCCGCACCGTGCTCCCCGGCGGAGACCTGTACGCCGAACTCGGGCGCGCGAGTGCCGGGCCCACCGATCTGGCCGACTTCGAGCAGGCCCTGGCGGCCCGCCATGGGTGGATGCCGGCGCCCATGCGCCGGCGCGTGGCGCGCGCCTACGGAACCCGGCTGCATCGCTGGCTGGGCGCGGCCCGCGGCCCGGGCGACCTGGGCGCCGAGATCGCCCCCGGGGTGTTCGAGGCCGAGCTGGAATACGCTGCGGATCAGGAATGGGCGTGCGGCGCGGAGGATTTCCTGTGGCGCCGCAGCAAGTGCGGGCTGCACACGAGCCCTGCGCAATGCGACGCGGTCGACGCATGGTTCCAGCGCCGTCGCGCCCGCCCGGGCACGACCGCAGGATCAGGAGATTCGCAGTGAACACCTATGTGGCAGCCATCGACCAGGGCACCACCAGCTCGCGCGTCATGGTGTTCGACGCGGCGCTGGGCGTGGTGGCGACGGCGCAGCGCGAGCACCGCCAGATCTGCCCCCAGCCCGGCTGGGTGGAGCACGACCCCGCGGAGATCCTGCGCAACGTGCAGGACCTGGCTGCGCAGGCGCTGCGCGAGGCGGGAATCGAGGCTCGCCAGCTCGCCGCGGTGGGCATCGCCAATCAGCGCGAGACCGCCGTGCTGTGGGAACGCGCGAGCGGGCGCGCGCTGGGCCATGCCATCGTCTGGCAGGACACCCGCACCGACTCCCTGGTACGCGAGGTGGTGCAGCGCGTCGGCCCGCAGGGCTGGCGCGATCGAACGGGCCTGCCCCCGGCCAACTACTTCTCCGCCTGCAAACTGCAATGGATGCTGCGCCAGCATCCCGGGGCCGCACAGGCAGCTGCGCGCGGCGAGCTGCTGTTCGGCACCGTCGACGCCTGGCTGGCGTGGAACCTCACCGGCGGACCCGATGGCGGGAGCCATGTCTGTGACGTCACCAATGCCAGCCGCACCAATCTGTTCGACATCCACCGCCTGCGGTGGGACGAGGAGATCTGCGAGTCCCTCGGCATACCCCTGGCCTGCCTGCCCCGGGTAGTCTCCACCTCGCAGCGCATCGCCCCCATTCGCGAGGGTGCCCTGCGCGGCGCCGAGCTGGCCGCGCTAGCGGGCGATCAGCAGGCCGCGCTGATCGGCCAGGCCTGCTTCGCCCCGGGTCAGGCCAAGGTCACGTATGGCACCGGATCCTTCCTGCTCATGCACACCGGAGAGCGCCCCGCGCCTTCGCCCAGCGGCCTGCTGGGCACCGTGGCCTACCGCCTGGGCGAGCAGGCCCCATGCTACGCACTGGAAGGTTCGATCGCCGTCACCGGATCCCTGGTGCGCTGGCTGCGCGACAACCTGGGATTGATCGGCTCGGCCGCGGACATCGAGGAACTCGCCCGCAGCGTGCCCGACAACGGCGACGTGTACTTCGTGCCCGCGTTCTCCGGCCTGTTCGCGCCCCACTGGCGCCCCGATGCGCGCGGAGTGCTGGTGGGCCTGACCCATTTCGCCCATCGCGGACACCTCGCGCGCGCGGCGCTGGAGGCCACCGCCTTCCAGGTCCAGGAAATCGTGGCGGCGATGCAACGCGACAGCGGCATGCATTTGCGCGAGATCAAGGTCGATGGCGGCATGAGCGCGAACTCGCTGCTGATGCAATTCCAGGCCGACTTGCTGGATACGCCGGTGATCCGTCCCGTATGCAGCGAGACCACGGCGCTGGGCGCGGCCTGCGCCGCCGGCCTGGCCGCAGGCCTGTGGAGCGGCCCCACGGAGCTGGCCTCGCACTGGAAGGCCCAGAGGCGCTGGGAACCCGCGATGTCGGGCGCCGAGCGCGAGCGCCTGCTGCGACGCTGGCAACAGGCCGTGCAACGCGCGCTGGACTGGAGCGAGCCGGCCGGCTGAGGCGGCTGGCATGGCCACTGCGCTCGCGGGAATCCTCTGGCGCCCGGCCTGCCGGCCGGCGCGATTCAAGCCCCCGAGCCTTGCCTGGCCTCCTGCCAGGCGCGCAGCATGCGCGCGGCACGCAGCCCCACCTCGGCGGCCTCCACGCCCGGCCGGAACAGCTGCGAGCCGATGCCGAAACCGGTCGCGCCGGCACGCAGCCATTCGGCCATCTGCCGCTCGTCCACCCCACCCACCGGCCACACCTCGGTACCGGGGGGCAGTACGGTGCACAGCGCCTTCAGGCCGCGCGCTCCGATCTGCTCGGCCGGAAACAGCTTCAAGGCATGCGCGCCGGCACGAAGCGCCTGGAAGGCCTCGCTGGGGGTGGCCACGCCGGGCGCACAGAACATGCCACGCTCCGCCGCATGGCCGATGAGCTCGGGGTCGCAGTGGGGCGAGACCATCAACCGGCCTCCCGCGGCGACGACCTCGTCCACGTCACGCAGGCTCATCATGGTGCCCCCACCGATCAGCGCGTCCGCAGGCGCCATGGACACCAGGATCTCGATGCAGCGCAGCGCATGCGGCCGATTCAGCGGAACCTCCAGGCAGCGCAGGCCCGCGTCGAACAAGGCGCTGCCGACGGCAGCGGCCTGTTCGGGCAGCAAGCCGCGCAGGATCGCCACCAGGGGGACGGCGCCGGCCGGCAGGCCGGGATGACGTGGAACGGCAGGGGACATGGAGGGGCTCCTTGCGGAAAAAGGGGGCGGGGCAGGCGCGCGGATCCGCCGCTACAGGCTACGCCCCAGCTCGCGCAGCGCGGCGACGTAGACGGCATCCGGGTCCAGGCAGCTGGCTTCGATGCCCAGCAGCGCCGCCGCGTCCTGGTAGCGACGCGCCAGGGCCCTGGAGGCCACGATCGAGACCCTGCTCGCCGACGGCCCGCCCCGGGCCAGGGCCTCGTGCAGTTCGGCGCCGATCAGCACCCCGCTGAGGTACTCGCGCGCATGCTCGGCGGGCATGGCCCCGGTGACCACCATGGCCCGGCAGCTGAACAAGGCTCCGGCCAGGCGCGTCTCGCCGGAGCGGCGCACACCGGCGCGGAAGGCTTCCGGGGAGTCCTCGCTGCGCGCCATCAGGGCGCCCAGCGTGCCCTGCTGGCTCAGGCAGGCGAACAGCTCGCCGGTCATGTAGGTGGCGAACCAGCGGATCAGCCCGGCTCCGACCTGCGCCCATTTGGAGTGGGTGCCCGGCAGCACCACCATGCGGTTGCGCGCATCCGCATCCAGCAGCGTCGCGCCCAGCAATTGCACCTCCTCGCCACGCATGACATCGATGCCTTGCTCGGGGCCCGCCTGCTCCGGCATCACCGCATAGCCGGGCACCAGATGACAGCGCGGCAGGGCGTCGTCCGCGCGCAGCGTGACCAGGTGCTCGCCCAGGGTGCGCAGGGGCTGGTCGATGCCCAGGTAGTCCACGGGCTGCCAGCCCTGCGAACTCCCCACCATGCCCGACAGGATCACCGGCAGTTCGCCGGCGCGGGCGCCGAGGCGCTCGAGCACCGAGGAGCAGACCTGGCCGAAACGTCCGCGCGAACGCAGCACTCCATCGTCGCTTTCGCAGCGGGCGATCACGCTTGCGTCGGGCGCAACGCGGTAAGCTCGCAGGTGAGTGGTCCCCCAGTCGATGCCGATGATCTCGGATGCGCCGACGGGAACCGCGCGATCGAGGCTCGGCGGCATGCTGTTTCCTGGGCTGGGCGATGGTTGCGACCTTTCAATCATCATACAATATTCGACAACGCTTTCGACGCCATGACCAACACCCCTTCCGTCCCGCGTCCGGCCCAGGGTGGCTCGGCGGGACCCGCGCTGCACCGGCAGGTCGTGCAGCGCCTGGGCGAGCGCATCGTGGGCGGCGGCTACCCCGCCGGAAGCACCCTGCCCAGCGAGGAGGTGCTGGGCCAGGAGCTCGGAGTCAGCCGCACGGCATTGCGCGAGGCGGTGAAGGTGCTGGCGGCCAAGGGCCTGCTCAAGGCGCGCCCGCGCATCGGCACCCGCGTGCAGCCGGTGTCGTCCTGGAACATGCTCGACCCCGAGGTGCTGGCCTGGCGTTGCGCGGCCGACCCGGGCGGCGACATGCTGCGCCAGCTGGGAGAGATCCGGGAGATCATCGAGCCCAATGCCTGCATGCTCGCCGCACGCAACCGCAGCGCGGAGGACGTCCGCGCCATGGAACGTGCCTGCGAGGCCATGCGCGATTCCCAGGTGGTCGAGCAATGGGTCGAGGCCGACCTGCAATTCCACGTCGCCGTGCTCGAGGCCACGCACAATGATCTGCTGATTCCCCTGTCCTCCGTGATCGGCTCGGCGCTGGGCATGCTGCTGGGCGTGTCGGCGCGCCGCGCCGACACCTTCAAACAGGCCCTCGACGACCACCTGCGCGTGTTCCAGGCCATCCGCGAACAGGATCAGCGCACCGCGTTCATGCGCATGCGGCGCCTGCTGGCGGACACCCGCCGGCGCCTCGAATGAACCCGGGTCTTCCCCCCCTTCTGCTGCAGTTCGCGGCAAGCGCCGCGCTGGCTTTCGTGCTGGGGCTGGAACTGCACAGCTACAGGCGTGCGCAGGACGAAGGCGTGGGCTTCGGCACCACGCGCACCCTGACCCTGATCGGTGCCGCGGGTTTCGTGCTCTGGCTGCTCGACGGAACCCGGCCGCGTGGACTCTACCTGGTCGGACTGGCCGCCCTGGCGGTGTGGCTGGCGGTGGACCTGGCGCGCGCCGGGCGCGACGGGGGCGCCGGCGGCGAACTGCTGCCGGGCATGATCGCCCTGCTCGCCTATGCGCTGGGCCCGCTGATCCAGACCCAGCCGCCCTGGCTGGTCGCCGCCGTGCTGATCGTGGCCATTCTCATGCTCGCGGAAAAGCCGCTGATCCGCAAGATCTCGGACGCCATGCCGGTGTCCGAGGGAGTCACGCTGGCCAAGTTCCTGATCATCGCGGGGCTGGTGCTGCCGCTGCTTCCCGACACGCCGATCCCGGGGCTGAGCACCATCAGTTATTCCAAGGTCTGGCTGGCCGTGGTGCTGATCTCGGCCATCTCCTACGCCGGCTACCTGGCCCACACCTACGTGTTTCCGCGCGGCTCCACGCTGCTGACCGGCCTGCTCGGAGGGGTCTACTCCAGCACCGCGGCGACGGTGGTGCTGGCGCGCCAGGCACGCCAGGACGACTTGCTGGCCGCGCAGGCGCCGGCGGCCACGGTGCTGGCCACGGCCATGATGTACCTGCGACTGTGGGTGGTGATCGCCGCGCTGGGGCATCTGGACGCTGCCCTGCGACTGGCCCTGCCCTTCGGCCTGCTGTGCGCGCTCAGCCTGGGAGTGACCTGGCTGCTGTGGCGCCGCGCCGCGGGCACGGATGTCGAGGCCGGCGCCGGCACGGCCGCGGCGTCCGCCCGCCTGGCACCGCGCAACCCGCTGGACCTTCCCGTGGCCCTGCTGTTCGCGGTCCTGTTCGTGGTGTTCGCCGCGCTCACCGCCTTCGTCACCACCCGTTTCGGGGTCGGCGGCCTGAACGTGCTCAGCTTCGTGGTCGGTCTCAGCGACATCGATCCCTTCGTGCTGTCGCTGCTGGCCGGACACTTCCAGGTCGACGCCTCCGCGGTGATCCACGCGGTGCTGATTGCCTCGGGCAGCAACAACCTGCTCAAGGCCGCCTATGCGCTCGGCCTGTCACGCCGACGCGACATGCTGCCGGCCGCCGCCTGGCTGGCCGCCAGCATGCTGCTCTCGCTGGCCTGGGCCGCCTTCGCAGGCTGAGCCGGGGCACGGCAGGGCCGCCCCCGGCCGGCGCCGCGCTCAACGCCCCGGCATGTGGGCACGCACGTAGTTCCACACCTCGGTGAAACTGAGGGTCCCGTCGTGGTTCACGTCCATGGCCCGGAAATGCTCCAGCGCATAGCCCCAGTGGCTGAGGCGGGCTCCCTGCCGGCTGACCAGCCGGGTCTGAGGATCCTCGGCGCGCACGAAGTGGCGCCACATGTCCTGTTTCATCATGTGGACCATCTGCTCCAGGGTGGGGGGCGGCGTCGCCGTGCCGGGGCGGTCGGGCGGAGGCTGCACGAGGCCCTCCGCCGCCTGCGCGACAGCGCCGTGCTGCGAGGCGCTGGCCGCAGGTACCCAGACCAGCGCAGCGGCCGCGCCGAGGGCGAGCAGGCCGGCTCCCAGGTACGTGCGGGCCAGAGCGCGTTCAGACCATGCGGAAAATGCAGTCATCGGAAGATCCTCGTGGGCTTGTCGGGGGACCAGGTACCGTTCGCGACACGCGCATAGAAGTGGTCCAGGGTGGTCTTGAAGGCGTCGTGGGTCACGCGGGTCAGGTACAGCATGTGCCCGCCGGGGAACACGCGGAATTCGACCTCGCGGCCCAGCCTGGCGCTGTGCAGGTCCAGCAGGGTCTGGAAAAACGGGGTGATCAGATCCTCTTCTCCCTGCCCGATCAGCACCGGCAGATGCCCGCCCAGGTCGATGGCCTCCATCAGGTCGCTCACCGTCTGCGGCTGGTTGCTCAGGTCGCCGTCATGGTGCCAGTTCCAGTACTCGATCTGGCGCGGGCTGAGCAGTTCGTAGGGCGCCGCGCTCTGGTACTGCAGGAACCTGGAGAAGTAGCGACGCTGCGCGGCCACGAGGGCCTTGTTGAAATAGTCTGCGGCCTGGGGCGGTGTCTCCGGCTTGCCGTTGAAGTTCACGTAGCCGCTGGCATGCGCCGGAGTGGTCACGATCGCATCGTAGGGATTGATGCGAAAGTCCTCCTGATCCCAGTGGGCATTGTCCAGGCGCAGCATGGCCGAGCCGTAGTCCTCGATGTTCATGTTGAACACCCGCGCCCAGTCGTCGGCTCGCGTGCCGGTGGCCTGGGCCATGGCCTGGAACACCTGTTGCTGGTTCGCCGGAAAGTCGCTGGCCACCCAGGGCACCGGGTGGGCCTTGGCGAAGCCGCTTGCGCCGACGGTGGCCTGGTAGGCCTTGAATTCCGGCGCCCATGTGCCTTGCGCAAGTTGCATGGCCTGACGGGCCGCGCGCGCGTCCTGCGCGACGGTGGTGGCTCGATGGGTCAGCGCGTAATGCGCCATGACGAAACTGGGAATGTCGCCCTCGCAGGACACGGGAGGCACCGTGAAGGCCAAGGTCTGGGAGGGCCCTTGTTGCACGGGATTGCCGACGGAGCTCCAGGCCGAATCGCAATTGGTCTTGAAGTCCATGATGGGCGAGTTCATGAGCACCCCGCTGAGCACCGGCGCGCCGTGGGCCAGGGGTCCCTGCTGCTCCATCAGCCTGGCGACGATGGGGGTGCGGATCCCGCCGTAGGACTCCCCGTACACGAACTTGGGCGACATCTCGCGGTGGTTGGCATGCAGCCAGGCATCGATGAAGTCGAGCACCGCACGGGCATCGGGGTCGACGCCGGCGAAGGACTGGTTGGTGCGCGGAGCCACCGCTTCCGACAGGCCGGTGCCGACCGGATCGACGAACACCATGTCGGTGTCGCCCAGCAGGGTGTCGGGGTTGGTCCGCAGCTTGAGCGCCGGAGGCCTGCCCAGCGCGGACTCCGGCACGTTCGCCTCGTCGAGTTCCAGGGTGCGCGGGCCCCAGGCCCCCAGTTCGAGATACACCGCCGAACTTCCCGGGCCGCCGTTCCAGAAAAAGGTCACCGGCCGCTTCGCGGCAGGCTGGCCATCCAGGGTATAGGCCACGTAGAACATGGTTGCCACGACCTTGCCCGTCCGGCGCGAATGCACCAGCAGGTGCCCTGCCGTCGCCGTGTAGGACCTCTGCTGGCCCGCCAGCATCAGGTCGTGGTGCGTGACGGCAGCCCCCGCCTTCGCGAAGGCCGCGGGCAGCGATGCCCCGGCGCGCAGATCGTAGGGGACAGGGTCGTCGTAGGCGTGATAGGCGGTGACGTGCGGGCCCGCGCCCTGCCCGCCTCCGCCGCAGGCGCTGAGCGCCGCGGCGGCCACGACCACGGCGCACCGGCGCCAGGCCAGCACGCGGCGCGCGAGGCCGGGCTGTCGAAGAGGGAGCAAAGACTGCGCGGGCCGGTGCGGCGGCGCGCCATGACGGAATCTGAGCATGTTCGAACCAGGTCGGATGACAAAACGCCATGCACGCGCATGGCCCCATCCCCCGTGTTCTCCAACCCGCGCTGCAAAGGCCGCGAGTCCGCAGATGGAACAGTAGTCCGGAATTCGACCCCGAAGCCCGTGCGCGTAGCCTTGCTACGGCAGGGCTAACGGCAGGGTCAATGGCAGGGTCAACGGCCGCTCGCGCCGGCGCTTGCAGGGCCCGGCGCCTGGGCCTGCGCATAGAAGCGATCCAGGCGCGCCTTGAACAGCGCATGCGACGGCTGCGTCAGGTAGAGCATGTGCCCACCCGGATACAGGTGCACCCGGAGTTTCGTTCCCAGGCCTCCTGCGCGCAGGTCGAGCATGGTCTGGTAGAAAGGCGCCGCGGTGTCCTGCTCGCCCTGCGCGATCAGCACCCGCAGCGTCGGGTTCAGGGTCATCGCCTCGTACAGATCCGACACCGACTGGGGGTGATTGCTGAGGTCGCCGGCGTGATGCCAGTCCCAATGCGCCGGCCAGCGGTCGACCACGTAGGGGCTCGGGTCGTGGTAGTCCAGGAACTTCGACGTGAAATTGCGCTCTGCGCGCAGTACGCTGCCGTCCAGGTAGTCCGAGCCCGCCACCCAGCGTTCCCAGCGCCCGTTGGGGTTGACATAGCCGCTCAGTCGGGCAGGCAGGCGCACCATCGCGTCGTAGCGATCGACCCTGGACCAGGCGCGGTCCCAATGCGCGGCATCCAGTCCCAGCAAGGCCGAGTCGAAATCCGGCACGTTCATGTTGAAGTCCCTTGCCCACGCGGAAGGGCGCAGGCCCGTGGCGGCTCCTAGGCGCGCGAACACGCGCTGCTGGGCCGGCCCGAAGTCACCGGGCACATAGGGAAGCGGCCAGTGAGTCGACGCCAGCGTGGCTCGGTACGCACGCCACTCCGGCCTCCAGGACTCGCGCGCCAGGGCGATGGCGCGCCGCGCGGCGCGCCGCCCCTGGTCCACGGTCGCGTCGGGTCGGCTCTGCGCGTAATGCACCATCACGTAGCTGGGGACGTAGCCCTCGCAGGACACGGGCGCGCGCGTGAAGGCGATGTCCCCGCCCGGCAATCGCGCCAGGGGCCGCTGGTCCGAGTACCAGCGCATGTAGCAGTTGGTCTTGTAGTCCAGGATCGGCGAATTCATGATCAGCCCGTTCAGCACGGGTGCGCCGCGGGCCAGCGCTCCGTACTGCTCCAGCAGGCGTGCGACGATGGGGGTCCGGATGCCCCCGTAGGACTCGCCATACAGGTACTTCGGCGACATCGTGCGTCCGTTGTCCCGCAGGTAGTCGATGACGAAGTCGCGCATCAGCCGGGCATCGGCATCCACGCCCTCGAAGTCGCGGTTGCGGTACGGCGCGACGGCTTCCGACCACCCCGTTCCGATGGCGTCGACGAACACCATGTCCGTGTCGGCCAACAGGGTCTGTCGATTGGCGCGCAGCGCGAAGCGGGGCGATCGGGCCAGCGTGGCCATCGGAATGCGCGCCTCGTCGATGTCCAGGGTCCTGGGGCCCCAGCCGCCGAGGTCCAGGTAGATGCTGGAACTTCCCGGCCCGCCGTTCCAGAAAAAGGTGATCGGCCGCCGCGCCGGATCCTGTCCGTCCAGGGTATAGGCCACGTAGTACAGCGCCGCCTCGACCTTCGACGGGTCGCCCGGCTGGCGCACCAGCAGGTGCCCCGCGGTGGCGGTGTAGCGCAGGCGCCGCCCGGACAGCGTGATGCCGTGCCGGGTCACGGCCGCGGCCTGCCTCGCCGCGGATCGAGCCAGGCTGGCGTCCGGCGTCATGCGATAGGCGACAGGATCGTCATAGCCTGGACCCGCCGCCGGCGCGGGCTCCTCGGCATGCGCGGCGGCGCCACCACAGATCAGCAGCATGGCGCCCAGCGCGAGACCCATGGCCAGGTTCATGCCTGCGCGTCGCACGCGCCGCGCGTCCCGGCTGCGCGCCAGGGATCGAACAACTCGGAGTCCAGTCATGCTCGTAGCAGTTGGGGGTGAACGACCGGCCGCGTTTGCACGCGGCGCCTCCCCCAGCCTTCGCGGACGACCTCCGATGCGGGGGCCTGCCGGTGCCCCACCCCGTCCTGCGCATGGCGGATCCGGTGTCTTGCGAGCACACCGGGAACATAGGCGCCAGCGGAGCGCCGCGCAGCAGTTTCACGCCGCCTTGACGCGGCAGTTCACGCCAGTGTCCTGTCCCGCTGATGCGTGGGGCCGGACACTGGCAAACGATGGCTTTGCGTCGGCGCTTGCGCGCGCCGGATCAGGACTGGGCGTCGCCGGGATGCACCAGCAACACGGCGCAGCGGCTGTCGCGCGCCACCGCCTCGGCCACGCTGCCGAGCATGAGGTTGCCCACGCCGCTGCGCCCGTGGCTTCCCAGCACGATGAGCTGCGCATCCCAGCGCCGGGCCTCGGCGCGGATGGCGTCGGCCACGCGGACAGCGTGGCGCCCGGTCTCGACGATGCCGGTGCTGACGTCCACGCCGAACTGGGCCGCGCGGTTCATCCAGTCGTCCAGCAACAACCTGGCGTCGTCGCTCATCACGCGGCTCACGTCGGCCAGCGCCCCGGCCAGCCCCGCCACGTCGACCACGCAGACCATGCGCAGCGAGGCCTGGAGGGCACGGGCCAGGCCGATGGCGTGCTCGGCGGCCTGCTGGGCGGTGGCGCTGGCGTCCAGCGCGACAAGGATGCGGGAGTACATGGCGACCTCGATGTCAGGGGGCGATCCGTCCGGCGCGCAGCGCCTCTTCGGAGTAGGAGAACACCAGGCCGGAGTCGGAACGCAGCAGCCCGTGGTCCTTGCCGTGGTATTCGAGATGCCCCAGGAGGTGGCGGATCACATCCAGGCGGGCCGCTCGCTTGTCGGCCGCGCGCACCACGTACCACGGAGCGGTCAGCGTGTGGGTGCGAGCGAACATGGTGTCGCGCGCACGGCTGTAATCCTTCCAGTGCGCCTGCGCGGCCGCGTCGATGGGGCTGAGCTTCCACTGCTTGAGCGGATCGCGGCGCCGCGCCTGCAGGCGCCTGCGCTGCTCGTCCCGGTCGATGTCCAGGTAGTACTTGAACAGCCGGACGCCGGAGCGCACCAGCATGTGCTCGAATACCGGGACGGTGTCGAGGAACTCCTCGTATTGCGCCGCATCGCAGAAGCCCATGACGGGCTCGACCCCCGCGCGGTTGTACCAGCTGCGGTTGAACAGCACGAATTCCTGGGCGCTGGGCAGGTGGGGCACGTAGCGCTGGAAATACCAGGCGGTGGACTCGCGGTCGGAGGGCTTGCCCAGAGCGACCACGCGGGTCTCGCGAGGCGACAGGTGCTCGACGATGCGCTTGATGGTTCCATCCTTGCCGGCGGCATCGCGCCCCTCCAGGATGAGCAGCAGGCGCTCGTCGTGGGCGATGAGGTGTTTCTGGTACTTGACCAGTTCGATCTGCAAGGCCCGCAGGGTCCTCGCGTAGGAATCGGCCCGCGGCTCGGGCGCGGATGCATCACCGGGGGGATCCTGGGCTGCGATGGCCTTGGTCATGGTTCGTTACGGGACAGGACACCAGGGTTCACACCATGTATTGCCCGCCGTTGACGGCCAGCGTGGCGCCGGTGACGAAACCGCTGCGATCGTCGACCAGGAAGGATACCGCGTGCGCGATCTCCTCCGGCCGCCCCAGGCGTGCGGCCGGGATCTGCGCCTTGATGCCCTCGAGCACCGAGGGGTCGATTCCGGCCAGCATGTCCGTGTCCGTGTAACCCGGCGCGACCGCGTTGACGGTAATGCCCTTGCGTGCCGACTCCAGCGCCAGCGCCTTGGTGAATCCGATCACGCCTGCCTTGGCCGCGGAATAGTTGGCCTGTCCCAGCTGCCCCTTCTGGCCGTTGACCGAGGAGATGTTCACGATGCGCCCCCAGCCGCGCGCGCGCATGCCGTCGATGACCGAGCGGCACATGTGGAACATGGCGTCGAGATCGTCCTGCATGACCTCCCGCCACTGCCGCAGCTCCATCCGGTGCAGCATGGCGTCACGGGTCACGCCGGCATTGTTCACCAGCACCTCGATGCCCCCTCCGAGCTCGCGCTCGACCTCCCGCACGCCTGCCTGGCAGGCTTCGAAATCGGCCACGTCCCAGCGGAAGGCCGGCAGCCCGCTGTCCTCGCGGAAGGCCTGGGCGGCCGATTCATTGCCGCGGTAGTTCACGGCCACCCGCAGGCCGTCCGCGGCCAGGCGGCGTGCGATGGCCGCGCCGATGCCGCGCGTGCCTCCGGTGACCAGGGCGATTCTTGGCATGACGTTCTCCCCGGGCCGTGCCGGCAGCCCGCCAGGTTGGAAATCAGGAGGCGCGGCCGGCGGCTGCGCGCGCACGCGGCGGCTGGCGCTTGGGTGCGCCGGGCGCCCCGGGCGCCCCGGGCGCCGCTTGCGCGCCGGCCTGCTCGACGGCCTCCTGCAGGTGGTGCTGCAGCCGGGCCGCGCCCTGCTGCAAGGCCTCGGACATGGCAGCCTGCACCGAGCCCGCGATGCGCCCGAATTCCTGCAGGTACTGCAACGCACCGTCCGGATCCGGGCGCAGCGCCTGCTGCGGCAAGGCCGCCCAGTCCCGTGCGTCGCGGGCCTGCATGGCCTCGAACAGACGCTGCGAGTGGTTGCGGGAGAACTCGCGCATGGCCTGCAACTGCAGGCGGGTGAGCTGCTCGAATCCGTCCATGGCAGCGTCGAACAGGTCGGTGAGGCATTCGACCTCGGCGCGCTGGGCGGCCTGGATCTGGGACTGGGGGTTCATGGCGCGGCTCCTGCGGCATGCGAACGGATGAGATTCACCGGGAAGTATCGACCCGCCGCCGCGGACTGTCCTTGACCTGGATCAGCGGGGCCGGAGCATCGGCACCCTGCGCTCATACGCCGAAGGGATAGGTTTCGGGCACGCCTTCCAGGCTCAGGCTGTCGAGCGGGGTGACGGCATGGCTGCGGTCGAACCAGATGTACTCGTCGTACTGCTCCGGCAGCACCGATTCGAAGTAGTGGCTGGCCATCTCCGTGAGCGGCCGGTACAGCACCCCGACCGCCCGCTGCAGGCGCGACTCGCGCAAGCCCGCCAGATCGGGATCCGCGGGCAGCGAGCGCAGGGGCAGCAGCAGCCCCGGCACGCCACTGTCGTGGAACACGCGTTCATGGCTTCCCGCCGCGCTGGGGCGCAGCTCCATCACCTGCATGTCCGCGCCCCAGGAATCCGCCGCCGCGACCTGCCCTGCATGGGTTCCGAAGCCGATCGCGTAGGCCTGCGAGCCGAAGGCCTTGCGACACAGGCGCCCGAGGTTGAATTCGCCCCGCAGGGCCATCTCGGTAGCGGCCGAATCGCCCACGTGGGAATTGTGGGCCCAGACGACGGCACGGCTCTGCGGCCCTCGAAAGTCCAGCAGCGTGCGCAGGGTCTCGAACATATGCCCGTCGCGCAGGTTCCAGGACTCGCGCGAGCCGTAGTACATGGTGCGGTAGTAGCGCTCGGCATTGGCCACCAGGCGCGCATTCTGCAGCGCATCGAGGAAGCGTTCGCCGTCGTAGCCGCCGTAGCTGGAGCGCGCGTGCAGCAGTTCGCGCAACATCGCCACCACGTCAGCCTCGCAGGAGCGATAACCGGCGGTCATCGTGGCGCGCGCGTAGCCGGCGGGGTCGTCCTCCCAGGGGCTGAGGCAGCCGTAGCGCTGGCGCGCGAGGCGCGCCGTCTGCGGATCCACCCGCTCGAGGTATTCCAGCACGCGCTCGATGGAGCCATACAGGCTGTACAAGTCCAGCCCGTAGAAGGCCGTGCGCAGGCGCGGCTGTTGCTGCGCATTCCATTCCCGAAGCCAGTCGACGAATGCGGCCACCTCCCGATTGCGCCACATCCAGGCCGGAAAGCGCGCGAAGGCCTTCCAGCGCGCGGCGGGCTCTTCGGCGTTGCGCACGTACTGGTCGATGCGCGCGCAGTCGGGCCAGTCCCCCTCGACGGCGACGAAGTCGAAGCCCCGCCTTTCGATCAGGGCGCGCGTGATGCGCTGACGCATGCGATAGAACTCGGAGGTCCCGTGTGTGGCCTCGCCGATCAGGACCACGCGCGCTCGCCCGATGCGGCGCAGCAACGGCTCCAGTTCGGCGGCCTCGAGGTCCTCGAACGCCTCGCCTGCGCGGCCGACGGCCACCGAAAGCCGCGCCTGCGCATGCTCGGCGGCCCCTGCCTGGCCGCGGCGCGAGCCGGCGCGCGCCGGGCCGGCCGGTACCTCGGGCGCGAGGCGCAGGTCCGCGAGATCCTCGGACTCGAAGCGCAACTCGGACACGCGCCGGGTACGCACGAGTTCCAGCACCGTCGGGCTGCCGCCCTGCGCCATCACCAGGCGCCCCCCGACCCGAAGCTGGCTGCGCAGGGACGGCTCCGAGGCCTCGATCCCCGGCTGCACGAGGATGGCGTCATAGGGACCCTCCTGCTCCCATCCGGCCGACGCCTCACCGTGGCGCACGTGCACCTCGCGCAGCCCCAGCAGCGCGAAGACCCCCGCCGCTCGCTCGGCAAGGCGTGCGTCGGGCTCCACGGTGCGCACCTGCGCGGCAAGTCGTGCGAGCAGCGCGCTGCCGTAGCCGCAACCGGTGCCGATCTCGAGCACCTTCTCGTCGCCTCGCAGGGCGAGTGCCGCCAGCGCCACCGCCTGGACGTAGGCCTGGGGCAGCAGGCGCCCGTCCTCCAGGCGCAGCGAGACTTCCTCGTAGGCGGCGTCGCGCGCCGAATCCGGCAGGAAACGCTCGCGCGCGACCTCTCGCAGGGCTGCGAGCACCCGATCGTCGTCCACGCCTCGCGACGCGATCTGCTGGCGCACCATGGTCTGGCGCCTGCGCGCGTAGTCCGGATGATCCATCGGAGCTCTCCTGCACGGCCGCGCGCCTGCGCGGCACGCCTGCCACAGTGTGCGCCCGGTGCGCCGCGCATTCCTTGACGTGGCGCAGCCACGGCCCCGCGAAGCGGGTCGCAGGCGGGGTCGCGGGGCGGCTCAGCGCAACAGGATGGGCTCGCCGTCGCCGGGGATCTGATGGGGCATGGCCAGTTGCTCCAGGCGCTGCGCGAAGGCCTGCATGGCGGTGTCCGGATCGCCGTGCACCAGGAAAACCCTGCGCGGGTGTCCGCAGGCCTGGAGCCAGGCCAGCAGCTCGCTGCTCCCGGCATGGGCCGAAAAGCCGTTGATGGTGTGGACACGTGCGCGCACCTCGATGTCCTGGTCGAACAGCCGCACCTGGCGCACCCCGTCGATGATGCGCCGCGCCAGGGTTCCCTGCGCGGCGAAACCCACGAAGACCACACTGTTCGATTGGTTGCCCAGGTTGTGGCGCAGGTGGTGGCGCACCCGCCCACCGCTGCACATGCCGGAGCCGGCCATGATCACGGCGCCGCCGCGGATGGTGTTGATGGCCATCGACTCCGCCGTCTCGCGCGTCAGGCGCAGGCCCGGAAGCTGCAGAGGATCCGGGCCATGCAGCCGGGCCGCGAAGTCCGGGCGCAGGCAGCGGGGGTAGCGCAGGAAGATCTCGGTGGCGGAGATCGCCATCGGAGAGTCGAGGAATACCGGAAGGTGCCGGGGCAGGCGCCGCTGCTCGATGGCCCGCGCCAGCACGTACAGCAGCTCCTGCGCGCGCTCCAGCGCGAAGGTGGGAACGATCACGTTGCCGCCGCGGGCCAGGGTGTCGGACACCGCTTGCACCAGCTCCTCGTAGGAAGCCTGCCAGTCGCGGTGGTCGCGGTCCCCGTAGGTCGTCTCCATGACCACGTAGTCGGGACGCGCCGGGGGCGCCTGGGGATCGCGCAGCAACGGGCGCCCCGGGTTGCCGATGTCGCCGGAGAAGAACACGGTGCGGTGCTCCCCCGTGTCCTCGAGCTCGAGCAGGATGGACGCCGACCCCAGGATGTGTCCCGCGTCGACGAAGGTCGCGTGCACGCCGGCGGCGACCTCCAGGCGTGCGCCGTACTCCACCGAGCCGTCGAAATAGTCCATGGCGTGAAAGGCGTCCGCCAGGGTGTACAGGGGGGCTCCTCCCTCCCCCGCGTGCCGGCCATGCCGCTGGGCGCGACGCGCGTCCTCCTCCTGCAGCCCCGCGGCATCCGCCAGCACCAGGCGCGCCAGCTCGCGCGTGGCCGCGGTACACACGATGCGCCCCTTGAAGCCCCGCTTGACCAGCAGGGGAATGCGCCCGCAATGGTCCAGGTGGGCATGGGTGAGCAGCAGCACGTCGATGCCGGAAGGCTCGAAACCGAACTCGGCGGCGTTTTCCTCGGCCAGCTCGCGCCCGCCCTGGAACAGGCCGCAATCGACCAGCACGCTGGCGGACTCGGTGCGCACCAGGTGACACGAGCCGGTCACCTGCTTGGCCGCGCCGTGGCAGGACAGTCGGATCATGGTCGGGGCTCCCTCAAGGTTGCGGTCATTTCCCCCAGGGCCTGCGCCAGCTCCGCGTCGAGCGTGATGCGTTCCACGGACGGCGGCGGCTCCACGCTGTCCGTGCAGGCCACCCGGGTGGCGCCGGCGGCACGCACGAGCTCGAGCGCATCCACGGCGAACAGCCCGTGGGTCACCACGCAGGCTGCCGGGGCCATGGAGCGTGCGCGCAGGGATTGCAGCACCCCCGCCAGCGTGCGCCCGGAGCTGGCGATGTCGTCCAGCAGCACGGGCGTACGCCCGGCCCAGGGCCGCAGATCGGGCAAGCGGCTGGACACGTCGAGGTCTCCCCGGCGCTGCTTGTCCAGCACCAGCATCGGTGCGCCCACGCGCTCGGCGACCTCGGCCACCCATTGGCGGCTCTCGGCGTCGGGGCCGATCAGCAGGGGCTGGGCGATCTCGCTGGCAACCCAGCGCGCGATCGGCCCGGCGGCGTGCACGACGCGGCTGCGCAGGCGGTACACCTGATCGAGGGAATCGATGCGGTGCAGGTGCGGATCCACGGTCAGCAGCCAGTCGAAGTGGGCCGACAAAAGAGCCGCGTAAATGCGCGCGGAGACCGCCTGTCCAGGCTCGAAGGCGCGATCCTGGCGCATGTAGGCCAGGTAGGGCGCGACCAGGCCGACCTGGGGGGCTCCAAGCTCGCGCAGCGTGGCCGCCGCCATCAGCAAGGGCAGGCTCAGGGCGTCCGGGTTGCGCAGCGTGCACACCAGCGCTGCCGCAGCCCGCGGCGGCTCCACGCGCACCAGCGACTCGCCATCGGGAAAGCGGTGCAGCCACAGACCGGCTCGCCGCACCCTGGGTCCCAGCCGCGCGACCAGGGCGTCGGCCAATCGCTCGTTGCCGGGCATCGGATACAGCTGCAGCCCGCCGGCCTGCCCGGTGTTCATGCGTTGTCCAGGTGGAACATGCCGGGATGGCCTCGCACGAAATCCAGCGCGTAGTCCAGCTCGCCCTGCGACTCGGCATGCAACTCGAACAGCGGCTGGCCGCGCTCGATGCGCTCGCCCACGTGGACCCCCAGCAGCAAGCCCGCGGTGCGCGCGTGGGGCGCGCCGGCCAGCTTCGCGGCCCGCGCCAGCAGGCGGTTGTCGATGGCCTGCACCCGCCCCGTGCACGGCGCCGGCACGGGGCGCTGGAACGGCGCCACGCCCGGCTCCCGAAAGGCACCCTGGGCTTCGCAGATGGCCTGGAACTTGCGCAGCGCGCGCCCGTCGGCCAGTACCGTCGCGGCCAGCTCGCGCGCGGCGCCGTCGGGACCCGCCGGCGCCCGTCCGCCCAGTTCGATCACCGCGGCGGCCACATCCAGCGCCCGCTCGCGCAGGTCCGCGCTGGCCTGCGGATGGTTGCCCAGCACGCGCAGCACGTCGTGCGCCTCCAGCGCCGGGCCGATGCCTCGCCCCACCGGCTGCGAGCCGTCGGTGATCATGCCGGCCAGACGCAGGCCCAGCGCCGCCGCGCTCGCCTGCAAGGCGCGCAGCAGCGACTGCGCCTGCTCGGCGCTGCGCACCTTGGCGCTGGGGCCCATGGGAATGTCGATGACCACGTGCGTGGATCCTGCCGCGGCCTTCTTGGACAGCACCGAGGCCACCAGCTGGGCCTCGCTGTCCAGGTCGAGCATGCGCTCCACGCGGATCAGCAGATCGTCGGCGGGGCTCATGTTCATCGCCCCGCCCCATACCATGCAGCCCCCCTCGGCCTCGACCACGCGGCGCATGCGCGCCAGGTCGAGGTCCACGCAGGTCATGGTCTCCAGCGTGTCCGCGGTACCCGCCGGCGAGGTGATGGCGCGCGAACTGGTCTTGGGCATGATCAGCCCGAGCGAGGTGGCGATGGCCACGACGATGGGCGTGGTCCGGTTTCCCGGCAACCCGCCGATGCAATGCTTGTCGACCACCAGCGCATGGGGCCAGCTCATGCGCGCTCCGCTGTGCACCATCGCCCGGGTCAGGCCCGTGACTTCCGATCGGCTCATGGTTCCCGACGCGCAGGCCACCAGGAACGCGGCGATCTCCACGTTGGACAGGCGCCCGGCCACGGTGTCGGCGATGATCGCCTCGAACGCCCCCTCGGCGAGTCGCTTGCCGAAGATCTTGGCCCGCACGTGGCTCATCGCGTCGCTGGGCCGTGCGAAGCGGAATCGGAGGCGCTCATCGGCGCGCGGCTGCAGTCGCAGCCAGGCCGCCTCGGAAAGCCCCACCTCGTCCGGGCCGAGCAGCCCGCCGGAACTCAGGATGTTCAGCGTGGCGACGATGCTGGCGCGCTCGCCCAGGACCTCGATGCGGGCATGCGCCTCGAAGCCCTCGGCACGCACCACCGGAGAGTCCGCGCGCAAGACCACCACGGGCTCGTGGTGGGTGTCGACGCCCAGGCGCCTGGGCAGCAGGGAGAACAACGGAGCATCGCCTGGTACGGAATCGTCCATGGCACGACCTGGTAGTCCTGGCCTGTCCAGCATAGCGCCCGCGCAGACGCCGGCCTTGATCCAGATCGCGTCGGCGCACCGACAGGCTGCGCCCCGCCCCGCGTCAATCGGGATCGGCGAACAGCAGCTTGGCCACGGTCTGGTTGTCGATCGGCTCGTCGAACAGCGAACGCACCAGCAGATCGCTGCCCAGCAACTGCGGCGCGAACAGCACGTCGGGCTGGACGCGGCGGATCTTGGCCACGTGGCGGGCGTCGTTGACCCCGGCGATGGTCTTCACGCCGGGAGCCAGTTCCTTGACCGCCAGCACGGCAAAGGCGTTCTCGGCGTCGTCCTCGCGCAGGGTCAGCACCGCCTTGGCCTGCGGTACGCCAGCCCGCTCCAGCACCTCGTTGCTGGTCGCGTCCCCCACGACCACGTCGGCCTCGGGGGGAAATGGAGACTGCGCGGCGGAGGACACCACCACCGTGACCGGGACCCCGCGCTGCTGCAGGGCCTTCCAGGTCGTGTAGGCCAGCGCCGAGATGCCGAGGATGACGTAGTGATTGCGGCGTTGCTGCTTTTGCATGCGACCCTCCAGAGCCCGCTTGATGCTTCCGCCGATCACCGGCCCGATGATCAGCGACAAGGTGGTCGCGAACACCGAGATGCCCAGCACGATCAGCGAGACCGTGAACATGCGCGCGTGCATGGTGCGCGGAACGATGTCCCCGTAGCCCACGGTGGACATGGTCTCCACCGCGTAGTACAGCGCCGTGCCCAGGTTGCGGATGGGGGGCGCGTAGCCTTCGCCGAACCACAGGCTGCCCAGCATGCCGTACAGCAGCAGGCTGCCGATGCTCAGCAGCGCGAACAGCGACCCGGCGGCGATGCTGCTGCGGTTGAATCGGCGCGCCCACAGCAGCAGCACGGCCAGTTGCAGCAGGCACAGCATGAAAAGCGGCCCGGTGCGATGCGAGGACACCAGGGCATCCCCGGCTCCCAGCAGGCTCAGCAGCAGCGTGATGACCCAGGCCACCCGGGCGCGCGCCAGCAGTCCCAGGCTCATCAGCACCAGCCCCAGGCCCAGCAGCACCCGCGGCAGCACCAGCATGTCGGCCAGGCCCAGCGCCGCCTGCGGATGGTTCAGCATGCGCAGGGAACTGGCGACATGGGCGAACTGCGGGCGCATGAGCATGGCGCCCGCGGCCGCCGCCACCAGCGCCGCCAGGGCCTGCGGGCCGGCCGAGTTCCACGCCCGCCGCAGGCCCCCGATGCGCGACTCGACCAGGCCGGGCAGCGCGCGCAGGCGCGGCGCCGGCCCCGGGGGGTCGCCGGTGGTCATCGCTGCGGCTCCGGCGGCAGGCTCGCCGGGAGCAGCTTGCCGGGATTGAACAGCCCCTGGGGATCCAGCGCGGCCTTGACGGCGCGCATCAAATCCAGCGCCACCGGGCTCTTGTAGCGCGCGAGCTCGGGCGTCTTGAGCTGCCCCACGCCATGCTCGGCGGAAAAGCTGCCTCCGCAGGCCGCCGCCGCGTCATGCACGATGCGATTGCACAGCTCCTGGTGCCGCGCCAGGAAAGCCGGGCCGTCCGCGCCCAGGGGCGCCTGCACGTTGTAGTGCAGATTCCCGTCCCCCAGGTGCCCGAACACGATCAGCCGCGCGCCGGGCAGCGCCTGCAGCACCAGCTCGGCCGTACCCTCGACGAAGGCGGCCATGCGCGAAATGGGCACCGAGATGTCATGCTTGATGTTCAGGCCTTCCTGCGCCTGGGCCAGGGGGATGTGTTCGCGCAGTGCCCACATCGCGTCGGCCTGCCCCACCGACTGGGCCACCACGGCATCGCGCACGAGGCCGCGCTCCAGCGCGTCGCCCAGCACCTGCTCCAGGCGCTGCTGCGCGTGCTCCTCGCTCTCGCCGTCGGACAGCTCGAGCAATACGCACCAGGGCGCCTCCAGCTCGAAGCGACGCGCCAGTTGCGGGAAATGCTGGCCCACCAGCCGCAGGCTGTGCGCGCTCATCAGCTCGAAGCCGGTGAGTCCGGCGTCCAGCGCGGCGCGCGCCAGCTCGAACAGGCGCACCGCGTCGTCCGCGTGCGCGACCTGCGCCAGCGCCGTGCGCTGGGCACGCGGCCGCGCGTACAGCTGGAGGCTGGCCGCGGTGATCAGGCCCAGCGTGCCTTCCGCTCCGATGAACAGGTCGCGCAGGTCATAGCCGGTGTTGTCCTTGCGCAGGCTGGACAGGCCCTGCCAGACCTGTCCACGCGCCGTCACCACCTCCAGGCCCAGGCACAGGGAGCGCGCGTTGCCGTAGCGCAGCACCGCGGTGCCTCCGGCATTGGTGGACAACACACCGCCGATGGTGGCACTGCCCTCGGCGGCCAGGCTGAGGGGAAACAGCATGTCCTGCTGTTCTGCGGCTTCCTGCACCGACTGGAGGATGCAGCCGGCCTCCGCGACGATCACGCCATCGGCTCGAGAAATGTCGCGAATGCGATTCAGCCGCCGCAGCGACAGCAGCAACTGCTCCCCGCTGCCGTCGGGCGTCGCACCGCCGACCAGGCCGGTGTTGCCCCCTTGCGGCACCAGGGCGATGCCGTGCGCGGCGCACAACTGGACGACCTCGGCCACCTGGGCGGTGTCGCCCGGAGAGGCCAGCGCCAGCGCGCGCCCCTGGTAGCGCCCGCGCCAGTCGCGGGTCCAGCCGGCGATGTCCTCGGCCCTCGACTGCACGTGGCCCGGCCCCAGCAGCGCCTGCAGCGCGTCGAGAAAGCGCTCGGTGCCGCGCGGCGGGATCATGCCCCGTCTCCCAGGCGCCGCGCCACGTCGGCCAGGCGGCGCCCGAGTGCCTGCGCGAGCTGCCATTCGTCCTCGGTGGTCTCCAGCGCCGCGTCGGCGCCGGCATGATGGCTGGCTCCGTAGGGACTCCCCCCGCTGCGCGTGGCGCCCAGCCGGGCCTCGGTATATGGCAGCCCCACCAGCAGCATGCCGTGGTGCAGCAGCGGGAGCATCATCGACAGCAGCGTCGTCTCCTGGCCGCCATGCAGGCTGCCGGTGGAGGTGAAGACGGCGGCCGGTTTGCCGGCCAGCGCCCCCGAGAGCCACAATGCCGCCGTCTGGTCCCAGAAATACTTCATCGGCGCGGCCATGTTGCCGAAGCGCGTGGGCGAGCCCAGCGCCAGCCCCGCGCATTCCTGCAGATCCGCCAGCTCGACGTAGGGGGGTCCGTCGGAGGGAACGGCCGGCTCGGGGGTCTCGACGCGCGAGCTCACGCGCGGCACCGTGCGCACGCGCGGAAGCATGCCGGGCACTTCGGCCACGCCACGGGCAATGGCTTCGGCCAGCTCGCGGGTGCCGCCGTGTACGCTGTAGTAGAGGATCAGAATTTCTTGCATGACCCAATCCTATGCGCGACTGGACCGCCCGACCTGAATGGCTTCGCCTGCTGCGCATGCTGCGTGCGCTGCGCGAGCGCTTCGAGCAGTGCCGCCTGGCGCAGACGGCAGGCAGCCTGACCTTCACCACCCTGATCTCCCTGGTCCCGCTGCTGGCCGTGGGCCTGTCGCTGTTCACGGCCTTCCCGGCCTTTCGCCACATGGAACAGCACCTGCAGCAGCGCCTGGCCAGCACCATGCTGCCGCCGCGCATCGCCGACACCGTGCTGAGCTACCTCAACGCCTTCGCGGCACGCGCCGCGGGGCTCGGCGTGGCCGGAGTGGCCGGGCTGGCGCTGAGCGCGACCTCGCTGATGCTCACGGTGGACCGCGCGCTCAACGGCATCTGGTTCACCGCCCGGGCCCGCCCCCTGGGCCAGCGCGTACTGCTGTACTGGGCCGCGATCACGCTGGGGCCACTGGCCATGGGATCCACGCTGGCCGTGTCCTGGGCCGCGCTGGCCTCGCGGCATGGCCTGCTGCACCACATGCCGGGGATGGCCAGTGGCTTCCTGACGGCGCTGTCCTGGCTGTTCGTCGCGCTGGCGCTGGGCGCGCTGTACCGCTTTTCGCCGAACGCCGACGTGCGCTGGCGCGACGCGCTGGGCGGGGCCGCGCTGGCCGCGGTGGGCTTCGGCCTGGCCGGGCGGGTGTTCACCTGGTACGTGGGCAGCGCGGCCAACTTCACGGCGGTGTACGGGACCTTCGCGGCCCTGCCCATGTTCCTGCTGTGGATCTACTGCAGCTGGATGGTCGTGCTGCTCGGCGCGATGGTGGCCGCGCACCTGCCCCTGCTGCGCCTGCACGCGCAGCCCCACGCGCGGGGCCCCGGAGCCGACTTCCTGCTGACGCTTCGCCTGCTGCGGCTGCTCGAGCAGTCGCGCGGCAAGGCCGACGCGGGTCGCGACATCCTCTCGCTGGGCTCGAACCTGCGCTGCGACCCGCTGCACCTGCGCCCGCTGCTGGACCTGCTCGAAGGTCTGGGATGGGTGGGCCGCGTCGCGCCTTCGCCCCGCCACCGATGGGTGCGCTGGGCCCTGCTCGTGGAGCCGAGTCAGGTGCCGGCCCAGGCCCTGCTGGACCCGCTCTTGCTGGACCACCATGCCGCGGCCAGCGCCTCGACGCGCCTGGCCCAGGCCCTGCAACCGCTGCAGGCGCTGAGCCTGCAGGATCTGCTGCAACACGACCCAGCTTGAAACCAGGTCTCGCGCCGGTGAGCCGGGGCCGTGCACGCCGGAATAACCCCAAGCACACGGGATGAAGACTGGCGCCTCCACCTGCAGGGGATGCAAAATGCCCCCAGGATCGGCTTGGCCACCTGCGGGAGCCGGTCATGCCGCGCGGACACGCGGGGCGTCCCTCTCGTCGACTCGAGACGCGAACATGCAGATCACGGTGCACCGAGGTCCCGAACTCTGGCGCGAGCCCCGAAGCATGGCCGGGGCCACCTACAACCTTGCGCGCACGCTGCAGATGCGCAGCGCCAACGGCGTGGCCTTCGTACCCATCCGCAGCCTGCAGGTGCTGGCCATCGTCGATCGCGACGAATTCGTGTTCGTGGACAGCCAGCAGCGCGCGCTCGCCTTGCTGGCCTGGGAGCGCCTGCGCCCCGACCACCGCACGGGGCTGGACCAGGCCGTGGATTTCGAAGCGGTGGGCTACGGCGAGCCTGCGCGCGACGCCATGCGGCGACTGCCGCGGGAATTCCACGAGGCCCTGCACGCCGTCGCCCAGCGCGGCCGCAGCGACAGGCCCGCCACGCTGCTGCACCTGCCGGCGCGGGGGGAACGGCACGGGCGCGGCGCCTGAGCCTGCGCAAGCCTCCCGCGCCTCCCGCGCCTACTCGTCGTCGCCCAGCTCAGGGTCCCAGCCGCGGGCACGTGCCTGTTCGATGGCCCGCTGGTACACGGCCTGGTGGCGCTGGAGCAACTCGGCGGGCAGCCTGCTGGGCAGGCCGCCGTGGCGATCCCAGGCCTGCTCGACGCGCTGCGTGAGCTCCTGCATGCGTCCCAGGCTCCAGCCCGCGCAGTCCTCCTCGTCGGGAATCAGGCCGAACACCCGCGCGTCCAGCACGATGCGCCCGAGCTGGGTCAGGCCGTGGCGGTCGGCGTTCAGGCCGGGGTAGACGGAAGCGGGGGAATTCATCGGGATTCTCCGGTGACACCATGGTCGACGTAGTCCAGCGCGGAGCCGAAGCGCTCGGTGAGCACCTGTCCGCCGCGCACGGCCAGCCCCAGGTCGCGCAGCAGGCCGTCCTTCAGTCCGTAGCAGCAGGCGTGCACTTCCACATGCTGGCCCCGGGCCCAGGCGTCCTGCAACACCGTGGTGCGGCACACGTTGTGCGCCTGCTCGAGCGCATTGAGCTCGCACAGGCGGTCCCAGCGCTGGTGCTGGGGCAAGGCGGCCAGGCGCGCGGCGTGGCGTTCCATGACGTCGCCCACGTGACCCAGCCAGTTGTCCGCCAGCCCGACGCGAGCTCCGTCCAGCACGGCCTTGACGCCACCGCAGCCGTAATGCCCGACCACCAGGATGTGCTCGACGCGCAGCACGTCGACCGCGAATTGCAGCGTGGACATGGAGTTCATGTCCGAGTGCGGCATCACATTGGCCACGTTGCGGTGCACGAACACCTCTCCCGGCGCCAGGTCGATGACCTCGTTGGCGGGAACCCTCGAATCCGCGCAGCCGATCCAGAAATATTTCGGGGCCTGAAGGCGCGCCAGCGTGGAAAAGAAGTCCGGGCGCGTGTCGTTGACGCGGCGAACCCAGCGGCGGTTGTTGTCGAACAGCGCGGCGTAGTCGGGATCGAATTCCTGGGGCATGGAGGTCCTGGTGCTGTGGCTTGCGCTCCATGCTAGCGCCTCGATACTCCCTGGCCGCCATGTGCGCAAGGCAAGCCCCCATACCCCATGGGCACACACTCCCGGGGGAATGTGGCCCATGCGCCACGCCGCGGGACAGTCCGGGCCTCTCAGAAGCTGTGGGAAAGTCCCAGCGACACGCCGTTGGAATTGCGCCCCACGATGCCGTGCACCACATCCCCGGCGGCGCCGACGGCCAGCTCGGTACCCAGGCGGGTCGGCGTGGCGTCGTCGTTCACGATATGGGCCGCCGAGGCATACAGCAGGGTGCGCGCGGACAAGGGCAGGCTGTAGCCCAGCGCGTACTGGGTGGCGTCGGAGCGTTCCACCCGCCTGGGCGCGGGGGCCATGGAGTCGCTGTGGCGCCCGATCGAGGCCATCAACCGGCCCCGTCCCAGCGGCAGGCCCAGGCCCAGGTCGACCATGCGCTGGTGCCCGGTGGCGCCGTCGGCGCTCGCCTGCTGTGCCTGCGCATACAGGTCCAGCGCCCCCACGCCCACGCTGGCGTAGACCTGCCACAGGCGGTAGGCCTGGCCCTGCGGCTGGCCCGCGGCCGTGTAGGCCCGATTCCAGCGACTCCAGTCGAAGCCCAGCGTCAGCGCGGCGCTGCGGTAATGCGCACCCACGATCCAGGCCTGGGGGTCGCGCGCATCGTCGCCGTCCTCGTCGGCCCGCGTGCCGCGCGCATGCGGCGTGAACTGGGCCTGCAGGCCGAAGCCGCCGAGATCCGGCGTGGACCAGCTCAGCGCCTGGCTGAGCCGCGACATGTCGAGACCGGCGTGGTTGTTGCCCACCAGCGAGATATTGCCCACCTGGCCCAGGAAGGCGCCTTCGAAGGCGTCGCCCTGCGCCGAATGCTCATCCAGCAGCGTGACCTGGCGCCCGGCGCGCAGCCTGCCCAGGCGCCCTTCGAGCCCGATCCAGGCCGCGCGCTGCATGAAGCCCCCGCCGGAGCACTCGGGATCGCCGCCGGCGTCGAGCTGGTTCAGCCCCACGCCGCAAAAGCCCGTCTCCGCCAGGAAATCGAGCTTCAGGCCGGGCGACAGCGCGGTCGCGCCGCGCACGCCCAGGCGCGAGCCGGTGACGCCCCCGGCCCCCATGCCGGTGACGGAGGTGGGGACCGGCCCGGCGTCGGGATCGAAGGGATGCTGGCGCACGCCACTGAAGCGCGCGACGCTGACGTCGATGGAACCGTAGAGTTGCAGCGTGGAGTCCTGCGCCTGGGCGCAGCCGCAGCAGGCGGCGGCTGCACCGCCTGCCTGCACAAGCCATCGGGAGAGCTTCATGGTCGGGATCGCGAGGTAGGGACCGAGGGCCTTTCGACCACGCGGCCGCCAACGCGCCCGGCATGCTCCTCCCCGCGCCCTCGTCGACGAGGGGGAGGAGGACCTTGTAGGCTGCGCCCAACCCGTCCGTCGACCATGCCCCCGCAACCCGACGGGCTGTCAGGTCACCGGGTCATGCTGCCTGCATGCGACAGTCTCTTCCCAACCCGCGATCGCCGGGGCGGGAACCCACCCCCGGGCGCGCCGCGGGCTCAGGCCGCGCACAGGCGGGCTCGAGCCGCCTCGTACTCGGACTGCAGGCGCTGCACCAATGCGCGCGCCGGAACGACCTCGCGCACCGCGCCGATACCCTGTCCGCAGCCCCAGATGTCCTTCCAGGCCTTGGCCCCGCCGATGGCCGCCGCGAAGTCCATCTGGCTGGGGTCGCCCGCCGGAAGGTGCTCGGGGTCGAGCCCCGCAGCCACGATGGAGCCGCGCAGGTAATTGCCCAGCACGCCGGTGAACAGGCTGGAGTAGACGATGTCGCGCGCGCTCGAATCCACCACCATCTGCTTGTAGGCGCCGACCGCGCGCGCCTCCTCGGTGGCGATGAAGGCGCTGCCGATGTAGGCCAGGTCGGCGCCCATGGCCTGAGCGGCCAGGATCGAATCGCCGCGCGCGATGGCCCCCGACAACACCAGCGGTCCGTCGAACCAGGCGCGGATTTCCTGCACCAGCGCGAAGGGCGACAGCGTGCCGGCGTGTCCGCCAGCCCCCGCCGCCACCGCGATCAGCCCATCGGCTCCCTTCTCGACCGCCTTGCGGGCGAAGCGATCGTCGATGACGTCGTGCAGCACGATGCCCCCCCAGGAGTGCACGGCCTGGTTCACCTCGGGGCGCGCGCCCAGCGAGGTGATCACCAGCGGCACCCGGTAACGCGCGCACAGCTCCATGTCGTGCTCCAGGCGCTCGTTGCTGCGATGCACGATCTGGTTCACGGCAAAGGGAGCCGCCGGCTGCCCGGGATGCGCTCGATCCCAGGCGGCCAGCGCCTCGGTGACCTGCGCCAGCCACTCGTCGAGCTGGGAGGCGGGACGCGCGTTGAGCGCCGGAAAGCTGCCGACGATGCCCGCGGTGCACTGCGCGATCACGAGCTCGGGGTTGGAGAGGATGAACAGCGGCGAGCCGATCACCGGCAGGCGCAGGCTCGACAGGATGGCGGGCAGGGACATGGACGCGATGGCTCAGAAAAGCTCGACGGGAAGCGCCATGACGCTGGCGGCCCCGTCGACCACGGCGTCACGCAGCGCGGCGCAGCGCGGCAGCAGGTGGGTGCAGAAGAACTCGGCGGTGGTCTGCTTGGCCCTCGCGAACTCTCCCTCCTCGGCGGGCAGCGCGCCGGCGGCCAGCCAGGCCCGACCCATCTGCCAGGCGCTGAACAGATAGCCGCACAGCATCAGGTAGGGCACGCTGCCGGCATAGGCCTTCTCGGGGGCCTCGGCGCCATTGCGCACCAGGAAGTCGACCACGTCGCCGTAGGCGACCAGGGCCTCGTCCAGGCGCACGGCCATGGTGCGGGCGCCGGCCTGCGACTGCGCGGCCAGTTCCCGCTGGGTCGCGCGCACGCGATCGGCGAATTGGCCGGCGAGCGCCCCCGAATCACGCAGGGTCTTGCGTCCCACGAGGTCGTTGGCCTGGATGGCCGTGGTGCCTTCGTAGATCGGCAGGATGCGCGCGTCGCGGTAATGCTGCGCGGCACCGGTTTCCTCGATGAAACCCATGCCGCCGTGCACCTGCACACCCAGCGAACTCACCTCGAGGCTGACTTCGGTGCTGAAGCCCTTGACCACCGGCACCAGGAATTCATAGGCGGCCGTGTGTGCGGCGCGGCGCGAGGCGTCGGTCTCGCCGATGCCCAGGTCGTGCAGCCCGGCGGCGACCAGGGCCAGCGCGCGCGAACCCTCGGTGAGCGCGCGCATGGTCATGAGCATGCGCCGCACGTCGGGGTGGTGCACGATGGTCGTGGACTCGCGCGCGCCCGGCGGGCGCGATTGCACGCGCTGGCGCGCATAGGCGGCCGCCTGCTGGTAGGCGCGCTCGGCCAGCCCCACGCCCTGCATGCCCACGGCATAGCGCGCGGCGTTCATCATGATGAACATGAACTCCAGCCCTCGACCGGGCTCGCCCACCATCTCGGCGATGGCGCCCGGACCGACCTCGCCCTTGTCGTCGCCGTACAGCAGCACCGCGGTCGGGCTCGCCTTGATGCCCAGCTTGTGTTCCAGCGACGCGCACCAGACGTCATTGCGCCGACCGTCCTCGAGCACCTTCGGCGCGATGAACAGCGAAATACCCTTGACCCCGGCCGGAGCGTCCGGAAGGCGCGCGAGCACCAGGTGGACGATGTTGTCCGCCATGTCGTGCTCCCCGTAGGTGATGAAGATCTTCTGGCCGAAAAGCCGGTAGCTTCCATCGTCCTGCGGAACCGCCCGGGTGCGCACCAGCGCGAGGTCCGAACCCGCCTGCGGCTCGGTGAGGTTCATCGTGCCGGTCCACTCGCCCGACACCAGACGCGGCAGGTAGCGCGCCTGCTGCGAGGCGGACCCGGCCGTGAGCAGCGCCTCGATGGCACCGTCCGTGAGCAAGGGGCACAGCGCGAAACTGAGGTTCGCGCTGTTGAGCATTTCGTTGCAGGCCGCCCCGATCAGCTTGGGCAGGCCCTGGCCGCCGTGCTCCTGGGGGTGCTGCAGCCCCTGCCATCCACCCTGGGTGAAGCTCGCGTAGGCCTCGCGGAAGCCCGGCGAGGTACTCACCGAGCCGTCCTTCCAGATCGAGGGCTGCTTGTCGCCGGAGCGGTTCAGCGGCGCCACGACCTCACGCGTGAAGCGCGCGCACTCGTCCAGCACGGCGGCCGCGGTCTCGGCGTCGGCGCCGGCATCGCGGTAGGCGGGGGTCGCCGCCACCTCGTCGAGCCCGGCGAGCTTGCCGAGCACGAACATCATGTCCTTCACCGGGGCGTTGTAGTCACTCATCGGGGCATCCAGCAGGAAGTTCCGGCCGGGGCAGCCCCGGCCCGGGGGAGATCAGAGAGCGCGAACCATCTCGGGCACGGCGGTGAACAGGTCGGCCACCAGTCCGTAGTCGGCCACGCCGAAGATGGGGGCTTCCTCGTCCTTGTTGATGGCCACGATCACCTTCGAATCCTTCATGCCGGCCAGGTGCTGGATGGCCCCGGAGATGCCGACCGCCACGTACAGCTGCGGGGCGACGATCTTGCCGGTCTGCCCCACCTGCCAGTCGTTGGGGGCGTAGCCCGCGTCCACCGCGGCCCGGCTGGCACCCAGCGCCGCGCCGAGCTTGTCGGCCAGCGGGGTCATCACGGCGTCGAAGTTCTCCTTCGAACCCAGCCCGCGCCCTCCCGAGACGACGATCTTCGCGCCGCCGAGTTCCGGGCGTTCGCTCTTGGTCTGCTCGCGCCCCACCAGGCGGCTCTTGCCGCTGTCGGGCGCCGCGTCGACCGGCTCGACCGTGGCATGGCCTCCTTCGGCGGCCACCGGGTCGAAGCCGGTGGTGCGCACCGTGATCACCTTCACCTTGTCGGCGCTCTGCACGGTGGCGATGGCGTTGCCGGCGTAGATCGGGCGGTCGAAGGTGTCGGGCGCCAGCACGTGGATGATGTCGGAGATCTGCATCACGTCCAGCAGCGCAGCCACGCGCGGCATCACGTTCTTGCCCGAGGCCGTGGCGGGCGCCAGGATGTGGCTGTAGTCCGGCGCCAGCGCGACGATCTGCGCCGCCAGGTTCTCCGCCAGCGCATCGGCAAGCGCAGGCGCATCGGCGCACAACACCTTGGTCACGCCGGCGATGCGCGCGGCCGCCTGCGCGGCGGCGCCGCAGCCGTGGCCGGCCACCAGCACGTGCACCTCGCCGCCGCAGGCGGCGGCCGCGGCCACCGTGTTGAGGGTCGCCGCCTTGACGGCCTGGTTGTCGTGTTCGGCAAGGACAAGTGCGCTCATGGGGCTTCCTTCAGATCACCTTGGCTTCGTTCTTGAGCTTGGCCACCAGCGTGGCCACGTCGGGTACCTTCACGCCGGCGCCGCGCTTCGGGGGCTCGGCCACCTTCAGCGTCTTCAGGCGCGGCGCCACGTCCACGCCCAGCTCCTCGGGGCTGTGGGTATCCAGGGGCTTTTTCTTCGCCTTCATGATGTTGGGCAGGGTCACGTAGCGCGGCTCGTTCAGGCGCAGGTCGGTGCTGACCACCAGCGGCAGCGCCAGCTCCAGGGTCTCCAGCCCGCCGTCCACCTCGCGCGTGACCCGCGCCTTGTCGCCGTCGATCTCCACCTTCGAGGCGAAGGTGGCCTGGCCCCAGCCCAGCAACGCCGCCAGCATCTGCGCCGTCTGGTTGCTGTCGTCGTCGATGGCCTGCTTGCCCAGGATCACCAGGCGCGGCTGCTCCCTGTCCACCACGGCCTTGAGCAGCTTGGCCACCGCCAGCGGCTGCAGCTCGGTCTCGGTCTGCACCAGCACGCCGCGGTCGGCGCCGATGGCCAGCGCCGTGCGCAGGGTCTCCTGGCAGGCCGCCACCCCGGCGCTGAAGGCCACGATCTCGGTGGCCGCGCCCTTTTCCTTCAGGCGCACCGCCTCCTCCACCGCGATCTCGTCGAAGGGGTTCATGCTCATCTTCACCCCGGCGGTGTCCACACCACTGCCGTCGGACTTCACGCGGACCTTCACGTTGTAGTCCACGACCCGCTTGACGGCGACCAGAACCTTCATGCCTCAGACTCCTCAGGAGATGACGGCCGCGCATCGCCGCCGGAAGCGGCTCGCGACCAAAAGCGAACGATCGTTCTTTTTTTGCAGTGTATCGGCAAGTCCGATGTCGAATCAAGCCCCGAGCCCGGACTGCGCCGCACCGGCTCCCGGCGCAGCGCCGGCGGCCCAGTGCAGCACACGCTGCGGAAACGGGATCTCGATCCCTGCTTCGCGCAGGGTGCGCCACAGGGCCAGGTTCACGGCTCCGCGAACATTGAGGGTACCGTTCTCGGGATCGGCGATCCAGAACCCGACGGTGATCTCCAGCCCGTCGGCGCCGAAATTGCTCAGCACGGCCGAGGGGCCGGGCTGGGCCACGACCCTGGGCACCGTGGCCGCCGCGGCGGGGAGCAGTGCCAGCACCTGTTCCAGGTCGCTGCCGTAGGCCACCGACACCACGGTGGAGAACCAGACGTTCGGATCCGTGTAGGAAAGATTCTCGATGCGGCTGGAGATCAGCATCTCGTTGGGCACGATGGACTCCGTGCCGCCGGCGCTGCGCACCACCGTGTAGCGGGTCTTGATGTCCTGGATGCGCCCCTGGAAAGTGTCGAGGCGCACGTTGTCGCCCACGCGTACGCTGCGTTCGAGCAGGATGACGAAGCCCGACACATAGTTGGCGGCGATGCGCTGCAGGCCCAGGCCCAGCCCGACGCCCAGCGCGCCACCGAACACTCCCAGCACCGTCAGGTCGATGCCCACCATCTGCAGCGCGGTCAGCAGGGCCGCCGTGAAGACCCCTGCGCGCACCAGGCGGGAGACCACCAGCCGCAGGTTGATGTCCAGCGGCGAGGCCAGCAGCCGCGCCTCGATCAGCGAGGACAGCCACAAGGCCAGCAACAGGGTCACGGCCACCGACACCACGCCGCGCAGCAGGGTCCAGGCGGTCAGTCGCTGCGGACCGATATGCACCGAGACGGCGTCCAGCGCCTCGATGATCTCCGGCAGCGCACCGGTCAGGTACAACAGCAGTCCGAGCCCCGCGCACAGGCGCACCACCCAGGTCAGCCAGCGGGCGCTGTGGGGATCGGCCAGCACCCGGTGCGCGGCGCGCGCGGCCACCCGCGCCAGCAGCCAGACCGCCAGCACGGGCAACATGACCTTGAGCAGTTCGGCGCGCTGCAGGTCGCGCGAGACATGGCGGGTCAGTTGCAGGGCAAGCAGCGCCACCAGCGGCAGGCCCACGCCGTGCCGCAGCGCAGCGACGAAGGCGCCCTTCCAGGTCGAGGCGGTGAAGCGGCGCTCCACCACCGTCCCGACCAGCAGGCCCAGCAGGGCCGAGCCCACCAGCACCAGCAGCTGGCGGTGCAGCGGTTCGCCCCAACCGGGATGCGCGATGGCCTGCAGCAAGGGCGAGCCGTCGCGCATGGGCAAGGCGCGACTCACAGCGGTTTTTTCCAGGACGGCGGCCGCTTTTCCAGAAAGGCTTGCACGCCTTCGAGGGTGTCGGGTTCGTGGAAATTGCACACCATGGTCTGCGAGGCGAGCTGATAGGCCCCGGCCAGTCCCATTTCCATCTGGCGGTAGAACTGCGACTTGCCCAGCGCGATCGCCTGCGCCGGCTTGCCCAGGATCGTGCTCACCAGGGCCTCGAGCTCGGCCTCCAGCCGATCCGCCGCAACCGCCCGGTTGACCAGGCCCCAGTCGGCGGCGGTGGCGGCGTCGATGAAATCGCCCGTCAGCAGCATTTCCATCGCCCGCTTGCGGGGCAGGTTGCGCCCCAGGGGTACGCTGGGCGTGGAACAGAACAGTCCGAGGTTCACGCCGGAGGTCGCGAAGCTCGCGTCCAGGCTGGCCACCGCCAGGTCCGCCTGCGCGACCAGCTGGCAACCGGCCGCGGTGGCCATGCCGTGCACGCAGGCGATCACGGGCTGCGGCAAGGCCACCAGGTCCTGCATGAACTTGCCGCACAGATCGAAGAGCTCATGGATGCCCTCGCTGCCCGCCTGCGGGCGCATTTCGCGCAGGTCGTGCCCCGCGCAGAAGGCCTTGCCGGCGCCGCGCAGCACGACCACCCGCGCCTGCGCGTCCTCGCGCAGGGGGGCCAGCGCCTCGCGCAGGGCCAGCAACAGGGCGCGCGACAGCGCATTGAAGGCCCGCGGGCGGTTCAGGGTCAGCGTGACCACGCCGCGCGCGTCTCGATCGACCAGCAGGGGACTGTCTGCAGCCGCGGCGGAGGCGGCGGGCTCGGTGACGGCGGACATCGGGACTCTCCAGTCGGAAAAGGACGGCGCCCGGGCGAGCCGGCCGCCAGCAGCAAGCGTAGCGGAGATCAAGGGCGCGGGGCTACGACCCGGCCGAAGCACCCCGGCTCAGGATTCCAGCCCGGCCAGCACGCGCACATGTTCCACCACGCTGCGGCCCAGCGCGCTGAGGTTGTAGCCGCCCTCCAGGCAGGACACGATGCGTCCCTGGCAGAGCTCGTCGGCGACTTCGCGGATGGCGCGCGTGATCCAGGCGTAGTCGGCCTCCACCAGGCCCATCTGGGCCATGTCGTCCTCCCGGTGCGCATCGAAGCCGGCGGAGATGAAGATCATCTGCGGGGCGAACTCGCGCAGGCGCGGCAGCCAGCGGTGCGCGACCACCTCGCGCACCTGGGCGCCGGCGCTGTACGCCGGAAGCGGTACGTTGAGCATGTTGGAGGCCGGATCCTCGGTGCCGCTGTAGGGGTAGAAGGGATGCTGGAAAAAGCTCACCATCAGCACCCGCGAGTCACCGGCCAGGATGTCCTCGGTCCCGTTGCCGTGGTGCACGTCGAAATCGACCACGGCCACGCGCTCCAGGCCCCGGCGGTCCAGCGCGTGGCGCGCCGCCACGGCGACGTTGTTGACAAAGCAGAACCCCATCGCGCGGTCGTGGGTGGCGTGGTGTCCGGGGGGACGCACGGCGCAAAAGGCATTGTCCAGCGTGCCGTCGAGCACGGCGTCGGTGGCGGCCACCGCGGCGCCGGCCGCACGCAAGACCGCGCGCATCGTGTGGGGATTCATCAGCGTGTCCGGATCGATCCACGCGTAGCCCTCGTCGACTTTGCCGCGCTCGCGCAGCTCGGCCAGGTACAGTGCGCTGTGCGCCAGCTCGAGTTCCTGCTCCTGCGCCAGCGGCACCTGCGGGCGCTGCAGGGCCCAGTCGAGGCCGGCGCTGATCAGGCGGTCCTCGATGGCGGCCAGCCGCGCTGGACACTCGGGATGATCCTGGCCCATCTCGTGGCGGGCACAGTCGGGGTGGGTGTAGTACCCGGTGCGCATGGTGTCTCCTGGGTGTGGATGCGGGCCTGTGCCCGCGGGCACGCACAGGCACAATAACCCTCCTCGACCTTGCATTGTGCTCCCGCCCGGACGGCGGCGGATTGCGATGAATCACGAACTTGGCGGACTCGTTGCACAACTCGATGGCGTGCTGGTGGGCAAGCATGCACAACTCGAACTGGCGGTGTGCTGCCTGGTGGCCGGCGGCCACCTCCTGATCGAGGATCTGCCCGGCGTCGGCAAGACCACCCTGGCGCAGGCTCTCGCGCATGGCTTCGGGCTGGGCTTCACGAGGGTGCAGTTCACCGCCGATCTGCTGCCCGCCGACCTGCTGGGCGTGAGCATGCCCGAGCGCGAGACGGGGGTCTTTCGCTTTCATCCCGGGCCGGTGTTCACCCAGGTGCTGCTGGCCGACGAGATCAACCGGGCCCCCCCGAAGACCCAGAGTGCGCTGCTGGAGGCGATGGAGGAGCGCCAGGTCAGCGTGGACGGGCGTTCGCACGCGCTGCCCGAGCCCTTTTTCGTCATCGCCACCCAGAACCCCCACGACCAGCGCGGCACCTACGCGCTGCCCGAATCCCAGCTGGATCGCTTCCTCATGTGCCTGTCGCTGGGCTATCCGGACGCGGCCTCCGAGCGCGCCCTGCTGCTGGGCGAGGACCGGCGCGAGCTTCTGAGGCGCCTGCCGGCGCGCCTGGACCGCGACGCGCTGCTGCGCCTGCAGCAACAGGCCCAGCAGGTGCACGTGGCTCCTGCGCTGGCCGATTACGTGCAGCGCCTGCTCGCCGCCAGCCGCGACAGCCGCTCCCTGGCCGCCGGGCTGAGCCCGCGCGCCGGCCTGGCGCTGCTGCGCGCGGCGCGCGCGCATGCGCTCATGCAGGGCCGCGACTACTGCTCGCCGCAGGACGTGCAGCAGGTGCTTCCCGCGGTCGCCGCCCATCGGCTGATGGCGGTGGGCGAGCACGCCGGGGGCGGGCCCCAGGTGCGAGCGCTGCTGCAGGACATGCTGCAGCACGTGGCTCTGTAGCGGGCGGCGCCATGCACGCGCCCGCCCCTCCTCGCAGGCTTCGGTCGGCCGGCGCCCGCGAGCGCTTCGCGCAATGGGCCCTGGCCCGCCACCCGCCGGGGCCCAGCACCCTGCTGGGGCAGCGCAATGTCTACATCCTGCCCACCGCGGCGGGGTGGATGTTCGCCCTCACGGTGGTGGTCCTGCTGCTGGGATCGATCAACTACCAGCTCAACCTGGGGTATCTGTTCACCTTCGCGCTGGCCGGCAGCGCGCTCATGTCCATGCACGTCACCCATGCCAACCTGCGCGGCGTGCGCGTGTCGGTGGCACAGGCCACGGAGCCTGAGCTGTACGCGGGACGCCCCGGCACGCTGGCGCTGCGCCTGCGTGCCGAGCGCGGCGCGCGCTGGGGCCTGCTGGCCCGACTGGGCGACGGCGGCGCGCAAGTGGCGGACCTGCAGCCCGGCACCGATGTCGAGCTGGCGCTGGCCTGGACACCGCCGCGCCGCGGGCACCTTGCCTGGCCGGCGCTGCGCCTGGAGACCCGATTCCCCCTGGGACTGTGGCGCGCCTGGAGCGTGTGGCGCCCACCGGATCGGCTGTGGGTCGTTCCGGCGCCCGAGCAACCCTGCCCTGCGCTTCCACCGGCTCAGCCGCTGGCGGGCGAGGGCGCCGCCCGGCGCATCGGGCAGCACGACGAACTCGACGAGCTTCGCGCCTGGCGGGACGGCGACGAGCTGCGACGCGTGGTGTGGCGCAAGACCCGCGGCGAGCAGCGGGTGGTGCGCGCCGCGGGCAGCTCGCCCGCGCGCCTGCGGCTGTGGCTGGACTGGGACGCCGCGTCCGCCGTCCCCGACACCGAGGCGCGGCTGCGGCGCCTGAGCGCATGGGTGCTGGCCGCGCGCGCCCGCGAGCTCGACTACGGCCTGCGCCTGCCCGGGCGGAGCGTGCCTCCGGCCGGCGGCGACGCACAGGCGCGCACCTGCCTGCGCCTGCTCGCGGCCTGGGGACTGCCGGAGGACGACGGGCATGGCTGAATCCTCCGCCGCGCCGCGCGCCGGGCTGGCCGCCCGCCTGCGAGCCCTGCCGACGCCGGCGCAGGACACCCTGCTGGTGCTGGCCGTGGCGGCCCTGAGCGTGGCTCCGCTGCTGCCGCAGCTGCCCGGCTGGGCCGGCGTCTTCAGCCTGGCGCTGCTGCTGTGGAGAGGGACGCTGGCCTGGCGTTCGCGCCCCCTGCCCTCGCGCCTGCTGCTGGCGGCCCTGCTCGCGGCCGCCGTGGCCGCGGTGCTGCTGCGCTACCACAGCGTGGTCGGGCGTGATCCCGGCGTGTGCCTGGTGTGCATGCTGCTGGCGCTCAAGCTGCTCGAGGTACGCCGCCGACGCGATGCCTACGTGGTCTTCTACCTCGGGCTGTTCTGCGTGTTCGCGCAGTTCCTGTACGCCCAGTCCGCTTGGGCCGCGGCGTGGATGCTGGCCTGCACCCTGGGGTGGCTGATCGCATTGATCGACGCCAACCTGCCGGGCCGACGCCCGACGCTGGCGCGGCGCCTCGGGCTGGGCCTGCGCCTGCTCGGCCTGGGCCTGCCCGTGATGGCGGCGCTGTTCCTGCTGTTCCCGCGCCTGAGCGGACCGCTGTGGAGCCTGCCCGACGACGCGCGCGCACGCACCGGCCTGGCCTCGGACATGGACCCGGGCGCCATCGCACGCCTCGCCCTGGACGACAGCGTGGCCTTCAACGTGCGCTTCCTGGGCAGGCGTCCGCCCCAGAACCGGATGTACTGGCGGGGCCCCGTCCTGGGGGCTTTCGACGGCCGGCGCTGGAGCGCGCTGCCTCCTTCCCCGGCAGGCGGCAGCGCCCCGCCCGCGAGCCTGCGCGGGCTCGGCGAGCCCGTGCGCTACACCGTGACCCTGCAGCCCACGCAGCGCCATTTCGCCTTCGCGCTGGACGTACCCGCGAGCGCGCCGGCGCTGAGCGGCCAGCCCGGCACGCAGCTGCGCCTGACGCACGACCTGGAGCTTCGCTCCAACCATGCGCTGAGCCAGGTCACGCGCTACACCCTCGCGTCCTGGCTGCGCCACGACGGGACGCAGCCGGAGCCGGCCGCCCGTCTGAAGGCCTACACCGCCCTGCCCCCGGGCTACGATCCGCGCACCGTGGCACTCGGGCGCGAACTGGCACACCGCGAGGCCGCCGGCGGGGCGCGCGCGGTGGCGGCGGCGGCGCTGCGCATGTTCCGGCAGCAGCCCTTCCGCTACAGCCTGCACCCCGGCACCTACCGCGGACCCGACGCCATCGACCAGTTCCTGTTCCAGCGACGCGTCGGCTTTTGCGAACATTACGCCCAGGCTTTCGTGGTCCTGATGCGGGCCGCGGGCATTCCGGCCCGCGTGGTCACCGGCTACCAGGGCGGCTCGGAAAATCCCGTGGATGGCCTGTGGGTCGTCCGTCAGAGCGATGCGCATGCCTGGGCGGAATACTGGCTTGCAGGCAGCGGATGGGTGCGCGCCGACCCCACGTCCATGGTCGACCCGGCTCGCATCGACCGCAGCGGTCAGACCCTGGACGCCACCGAGCCCCTGCTGGGCCTGGCCATGCTCGGTCCCCGCGATGCCACTGCGCTGCGCTGGCTGCGCAATCTGGGGGACGCGGTGGACCAGGGCTGGAACGACTGGGTGCTCGAGTACGGCCAGACGCGCCAACGCCGCCTGTTGCGCGAACTCGGCCTGGCCTCCACCGACCCGGCGCGCCTGGGAGGCGACGCGGCGCTCAGCCTGGGCCTGCTGCTGGCCCTGGGGGGTAGCTGGCTGCTGTGGCGTGGACGCCCGCGCCAGGACCCCTGGCAGCGGGCCTACTCGCTGCTGTGCGCGCGGCTGCGTCGGGCGGGAGTGCGGGCTCAGCCCACCCAGGCCCCTGCGGCGCTGGCCCGGGACCTGGGCGGGGACCCGGGCCTGCGGGCGGTCCGCGCGCTGCTGATGGAGCTGGAACTCGCCCGCTACGCCCCGGCGGGCGCCGGGCCACCCGGGCAGCGCCACCTGGGGTGGCGCGCTGCGCGTGTGCCGATTCCACGCCGTGCGCATCGGGCATCCGGGCCGGCCCGGACGGAGCCGGCCGCTCCGGACGCAGGGGACACGATGCCAGGGCACTCGTCGTAAACTTTTCCCCGCGTGTTCTCCGGGGCCGGGCACCGGCAGCCCGGAGTCCGAGCCCAGCTGGGGTGGCCTGGCATCCAGACCGGTCCGCCCGTACGCCCAGGAGACCCATGATGCATTCCCGACGCCTTTCCCGCCAACTCGTGGCCGCGCTGCTCAGCGCCGGCATGCTCGCGCTGCCTCCCATGGCCCGGGCCGACCTGATCGGCACCCAGCAGATCGCGCGCCAGGCCAGCGGCCGCGGCACGGCCGACATCGCGCACGATCGCACCGTGGTCGAACAGTTCCTGGCGCGGGCCGACGTGCGCCACCGCATGGAGCAGATGGGCGTCAGCGCGGACCTGACCCGCGAACGCGTGGCCGCGCTCAGCGACTCCGAGGTGGCCAGCCTGGCCTCGCGCATCCAGTCCATGCCCGCGGCGGGCACCCTGGGCTTTCAGGAAACCGTGATCATCCTGCTGGTGGCCATCCTGGTCGTGGTCGCGCTTTGATGACAGCCCCCTGGGCCGGGCCGCGCCCGCCGCGCCGCGTGAAGGGACTCGGGGTGGCCCTGGCCCTGGCCGCGGCGCTGGGAGGCTGTGCCCTGCCCCTCTCCTCGGGTCCGCCGCAGTTCCGCGACGGCAGGCTGGTACAGCGTCCGGCCGGCCTGCCCGAGCAGGCCCACGTGGCCGCGGTGCCCTTCTACCCCGACGACACCAACGCCTGCGGCCCGGCCTCGCTGGCGGAGGTCCTGCGCTTCGCCGGAGTCGATACCGACGTCGAGCGACTCAAGCCGCAACTCATCACCCCGGCGCTGGACGGCACCCTGCAGTACGACATGCTCGGTGCGACCCGGCGTGCGGCACGCGTGGCCTACGTGATCCGGCCAAGCCTGGGCGAACTGTTCGACAACGTCGCCCACGGCCACCCGGTCGTGGTGCTGCAGCGCCTGGGCATTCCTGGAAACGTCTGGCATTTCGCCGTGGTCGTCGGCTACGACCTGCGGCACGACAGCGTGAGCCTGCGCTCGAGCACGGCGCGCGACCTGGTGCTTTCCATCGGCCAGTTCGATGCGACCTGGGCCGGCGGCGGGCGCTGGGGGTTCGTGGCCCTGCGCCCGGGCGAATTCCCCGCGCAGGTCCAGGCCCTGCGCTATCTGCAAGCGGTGGCACCCATGGAGAGCGTGGCCCCGCAAGCCGCGCGCCAGGCCTATCGCGACGCCCTGGCCCGCTGGCCCGACGCCTGGGTGGCGATGATGGGCCTGGGCAATCTGGCCTATGCGCGCAAGGACGATGCGCAGGCCGCTGCCCGATTCGCACAGGCCGCGCGCGCCCACCCGGGCGATGGAGACCCCTGGAACAACCTCGCCCAGGCCCTGCTGGCGGCCGGCGACCTGCGCGGCGCGCGCCACGCCGTGGACCAGGCGCTGGCCATCGGCAAGCCCAATGCGCAGGTCTACACCAGGACCCGCGAGCAGATCGAGGCCGCGGCGGCTTCCTCCCGCAAGCCCTGATCGACGCGGATCGACGCGGATCGGTCTCGAGCCCTGCCGGCTCAACCCAGGCGACGGGCGCGCTCGCTGGGGCTGACGATGTCGGTGAGACGGATGCCGAACTTGTCGTTGACCAGCACCACCTCGCCGCGGGCGATGAGGAAGCCGTTGACCAGCACGTCCATGGGCTCGCCGGCAAGCCGGTCCAGATCCACCACGGAACCCTGCGCCAGTTGCAGGAGTTCGCGGATCTGGATCTTGGTGCGCCCGAGTTCCACCGACAGGGTGACCGGGATGTCCATCACCAGGTCGAGCTGTTCGGGAACGGCGCCGCCAGGGGCGGGGTCCGGCTGCAATTGCGCGAAGCTGGCGCGTTGCGCCTGCGGCGCGGCCGCCTGGGCCCCGGTCTCCACCGGCCCCTGTTCGGCCAGCGCGGCTTCCCAGTCGTCGGCCATCGCGGCATCCGACGCTGCGGTGTCGGTCAGCTCGTCGATTGCGCCGGGTTGCTCGGATTCGGCCATGATCTTGGTGCGGAGGAAAAAGGGGTTGCGGAAGCTGTGCGCGCGGCGGGGGGGCCGGTGCTCAGCGCAGATGCGCCTTCGGCGACTGGCCCAGTCCAGCCTCCGCGAGCAGGCGCTGGCGTACCTTGATGGCCATGGTGTCGTCGCGTTGCCCGTATTCTGCGACCAGCACCGGAATTCCGTCGACGCGCGCCACCACGGTCTCGGGCATCTCGACGGGGATCACGTCGCCCACGCGCATGCCCAGGAGTTCCCGCACCAGCACGTCGCGCTGCAGCAACTCCACGCGCATCTCGACCTCGGCCTCGCGCATCTCGCTCTGCAGGGCCTGCATCCAGCGCTGGTCCACCTCGTTGCGGTCGGTGGTCATGCCGGTGGTCATCTGGTCGCGAATCGGCTCGACCATGCTGTAGGGGATGCAGATGTGCAGCGAGCCGCCTCCGCCCTCGATCTCCACGTCGAAGGTGGAGGTGATGACCACCTCGGTCGGCGTGGCGATGTTGACGAACTGCGGATTGACCTCGGAGCGCAGCACCTCGATGTCCAGGCCCAGCACCGGGCTCCAGGCGCTGCGGTATTCCTTGAACACCATGTCCAGCATGCGCCCGATGATGCGCTGCTCGAGGTTCGTGAAATCACGCCCCTCGATGCGGGCATGGAACCGCCCGTCGCCACCGAAGAAATTGTCGACCACGCTGAACACCAGGCGCGGATCGAAAATGAACAGCGCCGTTCCGCGCAGGGGCTTGAGCTGCACCAGGTTCAGGTTGCTGGGAACCACCAGGGTGCGGATGAATTCGCTGTACTTGAGCAGACGCACCGACGACACCGAGATCTCGCTGGAGCGGCGCAGGAAATTGAACAGCCCGACGCGCCAGAGGCGCGCGAAGCGCTCGTTGATGACCTCCAGCGTGGGCATGCGCCCACGCACGATCCGGTCCTGGCTGGCCAGGTCGTAGGGGCGCACCCCGCCCTCGTCGACCTCCTCGACCTCGGGTTCGGTGTCCTCGCCGGTGATGCCCTGCAACAGGGCATCGACTTCGTCCTGGGATAAGACGTCCTTGACCATGGATGCGCCGCGCGGGCAGTGGAATAGGGATTCGGGTCGTTCAGCGCGAGCTGCCGGCAGTTCCCGGTTGCGTGGGGCCGCCGGGCGTCCGCACCGCAGGACCCTCGCATACTGTAAACGACACGTCGGGCATCGGACTGAATGGGCGCTTCAAGGCTTCACACGTAGGTGTTGACCAGCCCGCGCAGCCAGCCGGGGGAGGCCTGCGCCAGCGCGGTGGCCGGCACGGCATCCAGCGCGGACTCGCCGCGACCGGACATCGAGCGCGAACGCGCGCCGCCGTGACCGCCCTCGCGCGGGCTGCCGGTGCCGACGGAGGCCTGACCCAGCTGGATGCCGGCGCCGGCGAACATGTCCTGCAATTGCGGCAGCGCGCTCTCCACCGCCTGGCGCACCGCCTGATGCGGCGAGGCGAATTGCGCATTGACCTGGCCGCCCTGCATCTGCAACTGCACCTCCAGCGGACCGAGCTGCGGCGGATTCAGGTGCAGCGTGGCGGTCTGCAGCTTGCCGTCCACGGCCATGAGCATCTGCTGGCCCAGCTCCTGCCCCCAGGGGGCGCTGCCCACCGGGGACGGCAGGGCGGCGCTGTAGGTGGCCGCCGCCTCGACGCCGGAGGCCGGTGTCTGGATCGCGGTGCCCAGCTGGCCGGCCGCGTTGAGGGCCGCCAGGGCAGCCGCGGGAGCCTGTGCTCCATCCGCCCGCGCTGGAGTGCCCGGGGTGGCGGTGGCGGCAGCGCCGGCATCGACGCCCCCCGCAGGGCCCAGCCCGGGCAAGGCGGCGAGCGCGGACGGAGCGCTACGCGCCGCTGCCGCCACGGCCGCGCTGGCGACCTGCTCGAAGCCGGCCTGGGCGCCATGCGCATCGGAGCTCAGCGCGGCCTGTTCCGCACGCGCGTCGGCCTGCAGGGCCTGCGCCCCGCTGTCGGACACGGCCTTGGCCAGCGCCTGCCCGTCGGGCAGCGACTGGACGGAGCGCGCCAGCTGGGTGCCGGGCGGCAAGGTCTTGCCGCCCGCCTGGGCGCCGGCCTTGCCGCCGTCCGGTGTGGAACCACCCTGCCCGGTCAGCGCGGCCCACTGCGCCAGGATCGCCTGCGCGGCCGCCTGGGCCGCCGCCCCGGCCTGTCCGGCGGCATCGGCCGCGGCGTGGCGCGCATCGGCGGCCTGGCCGTGGCCGCCGGCGGATGGGGACGACGATGCCTGCTCCGAACCCGTCCCGGCCGCGGCCTTCGACTGCGAGCCTGGCCCGCTTGAGGACGCCGCCTGCGCCTGGGACGACGAGGCCGTCTGCCGGGAACCTCCCGGGCCCGCCGAGGCTGCCTGGGTTCCCCCGCCGCCGGACTGCGGCGAGGATGCCCCGGCACCCTGCGCCTGGGCGTCGGCCCTCGCCGGGAAGCCTGGACTCTGCGACGCGCCGGCCCCTGGCGACGGGTTCTCGCCCGGCGCCTGGGGGGAGGCCGCGGCCGGGGCCTGCTGAGGCGCCGGCGCGCCCGCCTGTGCCACCGACAGCACGCTGGCGAAGTTCGAGCCGTCGGGAGCACCGGACGAGGTCGCGGACGGGACGACGCCCGCAGGACCAGGCAGGGAGGGAAGCGATGCGATCTGGGTCATGGATGCTGCGCGGGCGGCAAGGGTGCCCTGGGCGCAGCCATCCGCATGCAAGAGTCGCGCCAGGCGCCGGGACCGGCGTCAGGTCCGGCGCCGGGCGGGGCCGCGACGGGATTCCGTCGTGCACCGGCGCCAGGATCCGGCCCGATGCGACGGAACTCAGCTCCGGCGCGTGCCGGTATCGCCGAAGCGCGAGTTCTGGCTGTCCGTGAAACTGTCACCGAAGGCGTCGCGACGGTTCAGCGACCAATCCTGCAGATCCACCTGCTGGCGCTTGCGCTGTTGCGCCAGCAGCAGGCCCTGCTCCTGGGCCAGCAGAACCTCGTAGGCCTTTTCCTTCTGACGCAGCGCCGTCCAGGCGCGCATCTGCTCCGCGCAGCGCTCGCGGGCGCCTTCGATCTCCTTGTGCTGCACCGCCTGGGCCGCGCCGATGCGATCCAGGAAACTGCGCATGTCGCGCACGGCGCTCCACGCGCCCCCGCCGCGCTCGATGTCCCCAAGCTGGCGCTGGTACTGCTCCGCGAATTGCTGCAATTGCCGCAGCTTGGCCTCGGCCTGCGCCTGCTCGGCCTGCGCCCGCTTGAGTTGCACGGCGACCCGGTTGCCCTCCTGCTGGGCCTGCTCGAGCAGATTTCTCAGGGTCTGCAGGCGCTGGGGGTTGGCGGGGTTCTGGGACATGGGCGATGTTCAGCGGCCGACCGCGGACATCGGCACAGCGCCAAGTGTAGGCTTTGTCCTTCTCAGGCGACAGCGGTCAGATACGGCGCCATCAACTGCTCCAGCAGCGCGCGGCTGGCAGCCAGGTCGACGGCCTCCTGCATGCCCTGGCGCAGGAAGGCCCCGATGGTGGCGTGCGCATGCACGGCCTGGTCCAGCACGGGGTCGGAGCCAGGGGTGTAGGCCCCCACGGCGATCAGGTCCTGCTGCGCGGCATAGCGCGCCTCGAGTTCCTTGAGCCGGTAGACCCTGCGCAATTGTTCGTTGTCGGCCAGCGCGGGCATGACCCGGCTGATCGAGGCCTGCAGGTCGATGGCGGGAAAATGCCCCTGCTCGGCCAGGCGCCGGCTGAGCACCACATGGCCGTCGAGAATGGCGCGCGTGTTGTCGGCCACCGGGTCCTGCTGATCGTCGCCTTCCATCAGGATGGTGTAGAAGGCCGTCACGCTGCCGCCACCCTCGCGCCCGTTGCCCGCTCGTTCGACCAGCGCGGGCAGGCGCGCGAACACCGAGGGCGGGAAACCCCGTGCGGCCGGCGGCTCCCCGGCGGCCAGCGCGACCTCCCGCAGCGCCAGCGCGTAGCGGGTGAGCGAATCCATCAACAGGAGCACGTGCAGGCCCTGGTCGCGGTAGTACTCGGCCAGCGCGGTGGCCAGACGGGCCCCGCGGATGCGCGACAGGGCCGGCGCATCGGCAGGCACGGCCACCACCACGGCGCGGCGCAGCCCCTGAGGGCCCAGGATGTCCTCGATGAACTCCTTGACCTCGCGCCCGCGCTCGCCGATCAGGCCGACCACGATGACGTCGGCCGTGGTGTTGCGCGCCATCATGCCCAGCAGCACGCTCTTGCCCACGCCGCTGCCGGCGAACAGGCCCATGCGAGCTCCGCGCCCCACCGTGAACAGCGCGTTGATGGCGCGCACGCCCACGTCCAGGGGCTGGCGCACCAGCGCGCGCTCCAGGGGGTTGATGGGCGGAGTGCTCAGACTGGTGAAATCCGCCGCCAGCAAGGGCCCGAGACGGTCCAGCGGGCGCGCATCGGCATCCAGCACGCGGCCGCACAGTTCCATGCCGGCGGGCACGCGCAGGTCGCCGGGGACGGGCGTCACCCGGGCGCCCGGCCCGAGTCCCTGCATGTCGCCGCTGGCCATGAGCTGCACGTTGTCCCCGTGAAAGCCCACCACCTCGGCGCTGACACGCCGGTTGCCGTCGGTGCGAATCAGGCAGCGCGCACCCAGGCTGAGGTCCAGGCCCTGCGCCTCCAGGATCAGCCCGCGCACCCGCACCAGGCTGCCACTGGGCACCAGCGGAAGGTCGCCCGCCGCGCGCAGGCGCCGGTACAGGGTGCCCAGGCGCGCCAGGGCCTGCGGAGAACTCGTGGAGGGGGCGCTCACAGCGAACCCTCCTCGAACAGGCGCGCCATGACCTGGCGCCAGCGCTCCTCGAGCCGCAGGTCCAGCTCGGCCTGGGCGTCGCGTACGCGCCAGCGCCGCTCGGGATGCGCGCGCGCGCCCTCGGCCCCGGCCCCCAGCACCAGGTCACCGCGCTGCAGCGTGGGATCGGCCACCAGGCCCATGCCACTTTCCTCGAGCTCGGGGGCCAGCTCGCCCAGCAGCGCGGCGTCGTCAGGGTGCAGGCGCACCCATGGCACGCCGGCTCGCGCCGGAAAGGCCGCCAGGGCCTTTTGCAGCACGTCCAGCACCTGCTGCGGCTGGGTACGCAACTCGTGCACGATCACCTGGCGCGCCAGTTCCATGGCCAGCGCGACCAGCGAGGCCTCCAGCTCGGCGTCCAGCGCGGCTGCCGCCGTGCCCAGGCGCTGCATCAGGGAGCGCAGGGACTCCAGCTCGGCCTGCGCCTGCTGACGCCCGGCCTGCAGCCCGCCGGCGCGCCCCTCCTGGTAGCCTTGCTCGAAGCCCTCGCGCCGTCCCTGTTCGCGCGCCGACTCGAACACCGCCTCGAGCTCACGCGCGGTGGGCAGCGGCGGCGCCCCCGGGGAGCCGGCGCGGCCGGCCTCCCGCGAAGCGGCGCTGCCCAGCTCGGGCGCGGCCCAGGCACGGGCCTTGCCGGCCGATTCCTTGGGGATGATCATCGGCGCGCTCCGTACGCACCCGTGGGACAGGCCTGCATGACGGGATCAGCCCACCATCGCCTCGGCGCCGCCGCCGCCGAGCTGGATCTGGCCGGCCGACTCCAGGCGCGTGGCCACCTGCAGGATCTCCTTCTGCGCCGCCTCCACCTCGGTCAGGCGCACCGGCCCCTTGGCCTCCATGTCGTCGCGCAGCATCTCCGCGGCGCGCTTGGACATATTGCCCAGGAATTTCTCGCGCAGCGGGGCGTTGGCGCCCTTGAGCGCCACGATCAGGGTCTCGGAAGAGATCTCGCGCAGCATGGTCTGCATGCTGCGATCGTCGACGTTGATCAGGTCGTCGAACACGAACATCTGCTCCTGCACCTTGCCCGCCAGATCCTCGTCCTGCGAGCGCATGTGGTCCATGATCGTGTTCGACAGCGAGGTATCCAGGCGGTTGAGCACCTCGGCGGCGATCTTGGGCCCGCCCATCGCGCTGACCTGCACGCTCTGGGAGTCCCCCGACAGCAATTCGTCCAGCGCGTCGTTGAGTTCGCGCAGGGCGCTGGGCTGCAGCCCGTCCAGGTTGGCCAGGCGCAGCATCGCCTCGCTGGCCAGACGATCACTGAGAAAATGCAAGACCTCGGCGGCCTGGTCCGGGTCGATGTAGGACAGGACCAGCGCGACCACCTGCGGGTGTTCCAGCTTGATCAGCTCGGCCACGGCGCGGGGCTCGAGCCACTTGAGGTTTTCCAGACCGGTCGACTCGCCGCCGTGCAGGATGCGCTCGATCAGCGAATTGGCCCGGTCTCCGCCCAGGGCCTTGGTCAGGGCGGCGCGCAGGAACTGGTCGGCCCCCAGGCCCAGGGAGGTCTGGCGCTCGAGCTTGTCGCGGAATTCGCGCATCACCGAATGCGCCTGGTCGGTGCTCACGCGCCCCAGGCGCGACATGGCCACGCCCAGGCGCTGCACCTCGCGCGGGGCCAGGTGCTTCATGACCTCCGCGGCCTGGTCCTCGCCCAGGCTGAGCAGGAGCACGGCGGCGCGCTCCAGCCCCTTGAGATCTTCCTCCTCACTGGCCATCGGCAAGCCACTCCTTGACCACCTGCGCGGCGCGCCGCGGGTCCTGCCTGGCGAGTTCGCGCGACACGGCGGCGTCGTTCTCGAAGGTGTTGCTCAAGTGCACCACCTCCGGGGCGAGTTCGCCCGGCGCCGCGCCCGCGGCGCGTCCCCCCTCGGCGCGTTCCTCGTCCTCGCCCTCCTCCTCCTCGTCCCGCGCCGATGGGGTCGCCAGTCGGCGCACCGCGCGGTAGATCAGCAGGCCGAAGATCAGGGCCAGCAGGTAGGGGACCGCCTCGCGCACCGGATCCCAGATGGCCGGCGAGCGCCACAAGGGCAAGGGCGCCTGCTGCGCCTCGGAGCTTCCCCCGAAGGGCATGCTCACCACCGAGACCTGGTCGCCGCGCTTGGCGTCGAAGCCGATGGCATCCTGCACCAGTTGGCGGATCTGCGCAAGCTGCTGCGAGCTCATCGGCTGGGGCTTCGCGCTCGCGCCCTTCGCCGCGGGCGCCCGGTCGTTGATCAGCACGGCCACGCTGATACGCCGCACCGAGCCCACCGGCTGCTGGGTATGGCTGATCGTCTTGTCCACGTCATAGTTCGTGGTCGCGGAGCTGCTCGCGGCGGTCGGCGCCAGGCTGCGCAGGGAGGGGGCCAGCTGGGTGAACTGCTGCGGCGTCAGCGGCTCCGAGGCCGAGCCGACGGTGAACGGCGCCGCGACTCCCCCCGGTGGCTGGTTGGTCAGGGCCCCCGGCACGCCAGCCGGCAGGCTGGCGTTGCCGGTGCTGTTCTGGGTCTGCGCCTGGCGGCTCACAAGATGGCCCTGGCCGTAGATCACCGAACTGGTCTCGGTCTTGCCGAAATCCAGGTCGGCCGACACGGCCACGCGCACTCCGTTGCTGCCCACCAGCGGGCTGAGAATGCTTTCGATCTGCCTGCGAATCTGCTGCTCGACGGCATTGCGGTAGGCCAGCTGGCTGGGCTCGATGCCGCTGTCGGACTGCGAGGCGGCGGTCAGCAGATTGCCGTCCTGGTCGACCACGTTCACCGAGCTGTCGCTCATGCCGGCCACGCCGGAGGCGACCAGATGCACGATGCCGGCGACCTGCGCCGCGTTGAGCACCCGTCCCGGATAGAGCTTGAGCAGCACGGAAGCCGAGGGCTTTTGCTCCTGGTCCAGGAACACCGAGGGCTTGGGAATGGCCAGATGCACCGTGGCCGACTGCACCGCCGACATGGAGTCGATGGTGCGCGCCAGCGAGCCCTCCAGGGCGCGCTGGTAGTTGACCCGCTCGACAAACTGGCTGGTGCCCATGGGCTCGTTGTCCAGCAGTTCGAAGCCCACGCCGGCACCCTTGGGCAGCCCCTGCGCGGCCAGCTTCATGCGGGTGGCGTAGACCTGGTCGGAGGGAACCTCGATGACATTGCCGGCATCGGTGATGCGGTAAGGCACTCCCAGCTTCTGCAACTCGGCGATGACCGTGCCGCCGTCGGCCTGGGAGAGATTGGTGTAGAGCACCTGGTAGCCCTGCACGCGCCCCCACAGCAGGCTCACCACGAGCAGCGCGACCAGCGCCGCCAGGCCGACCAGCAGGCCCATGCGCTGGTTGACGCTCAGACGCCTCCACAGCGTCAGCGGAGCTCGAAGCGCCTGGGGCGCGACTGGGTCGGTGAGTGTGGCCATCGGTGGTGTGTGGGTTCCGGGGGGCGACTGCGCGGCGAAGCTTCAGGCTGCCGAGGCCTCAGGCCTGGATGTTCATGATGTCCTGGTACGCGGTGACCAGCTTGTTGCGCACCTGCAGCGCCGCCTGGAAGGAAAGCGAGGCCTTTTGCGTGGCCAGCATCACGTCGCTCAGGCTGAGGTCGCTGGTCCCCGTGGCAAACTGCGCCTGCATGCGGTCCGCCTGCTGCATCTGCGCATTGACCCCGTCCAGCGCCGCGCGCAGGGTGCTGGCGAAATCCCCGCCGGCGGCCGATGCCCCCGCGGGCGAGCCCGCACCGTCCAGCCTGGGCGAGGCGGCCGCCTCGGCGGCCAGCGCGCGCATCTGCTGCACCAGTTGCTGCATGCGATCGACGTTCATCGGACGAACCTCCATGGCGGAACCAAGCGTCAAGACCCTGACGGCATCCAGACTTAAGCAAAACGCGTTCCATGCTCGCCCTGCCCGACCGGAGAGGGCGGTGCCCCCGGGTTTCTACGCGTCGTCGGCATCGTCGAAGGAGGCGGGCAACTCCAGCCCCGCCTCGCGCAGGCGCTGCAGCTTGTGGCGCAGTGTGCGCGGGCTGATGCCCAGGCGCTGCGCGGCCAGCTTGCGCGAACCCAGGCTGTCGCGCAGCGCGTCGGCGATCATCCTGCGCTCGTTCTCGGCCAGCTCGGCGCCCAGCGCGCGCGCGCCGGCGGCGGCGCCGCCCATCGTGCCCCCCAGCGTGCCGCCCATCGCGCCCGCCATCGCTGCGGCCATCCCACCGGCCCGATGCGCGCCCGCGTCCGCCAGCGTCTCCACCACCGCCGGCCGGGGCGCCGGCGCCCCACGCATCGGCGGGTTCACGGGCAGCGCGCCGGGTTGCAGCAACAGGTCCGCCGCGGTGATGCGCCCGGCGCTGCACAGGATGGCCGCGCGCTGCATCACGTTTTCCAGTTCCCGCACGTTGCCGGGCCAGGCATGGCCCAGCAGGGCCTGGCGCGCCGACCCGTCGAGCACGGCCGCCGCCTGCCCCGCCCCGTACTGTTGCGCGAAGCGCCGCAGCAGGGCTTCGGCCAGCGGCACGATGTCCTCCGGGCGCTCGCGCAGCGCGGGCACCCGAAGCGGAAAGACGCTGAGCCGGTAGAACAGGTCCTCGCGCAGCACCCCCTGACTCACCGCCTGCTGCAGGTCGCGGTTGCTGGTGGCCACGATGCGCAGGTCCAGCGGGATGCGCCGGCGCCCGCCCAGGCGTTCGATCTCGCGCTCCTGCAAGACCCGCAGCAGCTTGGCCTGCAGCGAAGCGGCCATCTCGGTCACCTCGTCGAGCAGCAGGGTGCCTCCCTGCGCCTGCTCGAACTTGCCGGGAGCCGATTGGGCCGCGCCGGTGAAGGCTCCCTTGTCGAAGCCGAACAGCGTGGCCTCGAGCAGGCTTTCAGGAATGGCCGCGCAGTTGATGGCCACGAAGGGCCCCGCCGCGCGTGGCGATTCCCGATGCACGTAGCGCGCCAGCACCTCCTTGCCCACCCCGCTCTCGCCCAGCAGCATGATGCTCACGTCGGTGCGCGCCGCCCGGGCCGCCATGTCCAGGGTCTGCAGCATGGTGGCCGAGCGCGCGATCAGGCCCGCCGCGGGCGCGCCGGCCGCGCTGGGCGCTTCGGAGAGTCTGGAGGACAGAGACATTGGGCGGGAAGAGAAATCGGAATCGCAAGCCAGCGAGCCCATGGCGACATCCTACGCAATCCGCGAGCGCCCCCGCCGGCAGGCGCGCGCAACGTCAAAGTCTTGACGTCCGCCGCGCCTTGCGCCTGGCGAAGCCGGCGCTCATTCCCCGCCCTCGCGCAGGTTGTACTTGCGGATCTTTTCCACCAGCGTGGTGCGGCGAAGGCCCAGTCGGGCCGCGGCATGGGCGATCACGTTCTGGCTGGCCTGCAGTGCCTGCTCGATCAGCGAGCGTTCGATGCGCTCCAGATACGCGCGCAGGTCGATGCCCTGCGCAGGCAGCACCGGCTCCGAGGGCTCGGCCACCAGCTGCATCAGGTCGTGAAGGCCGTCCTCGTCCCCGGGATCGGCATCGTTGGCCGGCGCCAGTCCCTGGGACAGCGACTTCGATCCCAGCATCTTGGGCGGCAGGTCGCGCAGGCGCACGGTCTCCCCGGCGTGCAGGATCACCAGGCGCTCCATCAGATTGTTCAGCTCCCGCACATTGCCCGGCCAGGCATAGTCCAGCAGGGCCTGTGGGACTCCCTCGCCCAGGCGCACCCTGCCCAGCCCCGCGGCCTCCAGGCCGCGCAAGGCATGCTCGGCCAGCAGCAGGACGTCGTCCGCGCGCTCGCGCAAGGGCGCAATGCGCACCGGAACCACGTGCAGGCGGTAATACAGGTCCTCGCGGAAACGCCCCAGCTCGATGAGCTGCTCCAGGTCGCGGTGGGTCGCGGCCACGATGCGCGCGCCGGCCTGCAGGGTTTCGCTGCCCCCCACGCGCTCGAAGCACCGCTCCTGCAGCACGCGCAGCAGCTTGACCTGCAGCGCCGGGCTCATCTCCGCGATCTCGTCGAGGAACAGGGTCCCGCGGCCGGCCAGCTCGAAGCGTCCCTTGCGGGCGGACTGCGCGCCCGTGAAGGCCCCGCGCTCATGGCCGAAGAGCTCGCTCTCCATCAGTTCGCCCGGGATCGCGCCGCAATTGACGGCGACGAAGGGCCTGCCTGCCCGCGCGGACCAGGCGTGCAGCAGACGCGCGACCAGTTCCTTGCCGGTGCCGGACTCGCCCTGCACCAGCACCGTGCTGTCGGTGGCCGCCACACGGCGCAGCAGCGCGCGCAGGGAGACCATCTGCGCGCTTTCTCCGAGCAACAAGGGCTCGGCGTTGACATCCTCGGCGGTGATCGTCGTGCTGCTCATGGCTTGTTGACGCTCATTCTCGCACCACCAGCACACCGCGCCGGAAAACGGCGTTGCGCGTCGCCCACGCGCAACGCGTTTGCGGCAACTACCGGGTTCCCAGGTGCCGCAGGTAGCTGGCCTTGCGCAGCGGCTCCTTCAGGTGCGAGCGCAGGTGCAGGGCCTGCGCGCGCGTGGCGTAGGGACCCACCAGCAGCACGTGAAGGCCATGGGGGCTGCGCGGGCCGCGGCAGTTCGGCAGGTCGAATCGCTGCAGCCGGGCGCGCAGCGCGTCGTAGCTGCTGAGCTCGGCGAAGGCGCCGACCTGCACGTACCAGCCGGCGCGACTGCACACCGCGCTGGCCGCCGCCGCATGCTTGCGCACGGGCTCGTGGCGGGCGACAGGATGATGGGGCTGGCGCAGGGCATGCGCATGCCCGGCAGGGGCGCGGCGCGCGGGCGCGGCCGTGGCGGACGAGCCCGCGGCGGCGCTGGCCGAAGGCGGTGGCGTCGTAGGCTGAGCCTGCGGCAGCGCGGGCGCGGCGGGAACGGCCTGCGCCGCGCCCGCGGAAGACCCGGAGGCGGCCGAGGCGGTGGGCACGGCAGCGGGCACGGCGGCGGGCGACGCGCCGGAGCCCGTGCGCAGGGGCGTCGATGCTGCCGCGGAAGCCTGCGGCGGCGCGTTCTTGGTCGCCGTGCTGGCGGCGGCCTTGGGCGCGGATGCGCCCGAGGCCGCGTGCGCCGGGGCCGACGCGGCCGACGCCACCTGCGCCGGCGGCGCCGAGCCCGCGCGCATGCGGTGCACCACGAACACGATCAGCGCGACGACGATGAATGCGGCGCCGACGACCAGGGCGCGGTTGATCCAGCCGAGGCGCTTCTGAATGTTGTCCAGGGGGTCTGTCACGATGGGTGGCTGTCGGGGGCGGGAACCGCGGCGGGGGCGCTCGCGCCGGGCGGCGCGACCACCACGCCACGATCGGAGCCCGTGGGTTGGTCGGGAGAAACGATGACGATGCTGACCCGCCGGTTGGCCGCGCGGCCTTGCGGGGTGGCATTGCTGTCGATGGGATGATATTGGCCGTAACCGGCCGCGACCAGCTGTTGCGGCGCGACACCCTGGCCGACCAGCATGTTCAGCACCGAGAGCGCGCGCATGGTCGACAGTTCCCAGTTCGACGCGAACTCGGCATTGTGAATCGGCTTGTCGTCGGTGTAGCCGTTGACCTGGAACTGGTAGGGCAGCCTGGCCAGGACCTGCGAGACCTGGGCCAGCAGGCCCTGCGCCGCGTCGCCGAGCTGGGCGCTGCCGGAGGCGAACAGCACGTTGTCGTGGATGTCGATGACCACGCCCATCGGGGTCAGGCGCACCTGCACCTGGCCCTGGCGGATCTGCGGGGCCAGGCCGGCGGCCAGCGACTCGGCGATCCGGGCCAGGCGCTGGCGCAGCGCCTGGCGGGCCCGCTCGCCGCCGCCGGACTGCGTGCCCGCGGTGGGCAGCGGGGGCAGCTGGACCAGGCGGGGCTGCCCCCCCGCGCCGTCCGCGGCCTCGAGGGGCAGAGGCCGCGTGGGCTGCCCCGTGAAGGCCGCGACAAGGGTCTTGGACAGCACCTTGTACTTACCCTCGTTCACCGAGGAGATCGAGTACATGACCACGAAGAAGGCGAACAGCAGCGTGATGAAATCCGCGTAGGACACGAGCCAGCGCTCGTGGTTCTCGTGCTCCTGCTGCGTCTTCCTGCGTCCCATGGGAAGGCCGGGCTCAGAGTGCGGCGCGCTGACGCGCGACCTGGCGGCGATGGTGCCGGAACACGAAGCGCTCCAGGTCGTTCTGCAGCGCGGGCTCCAGGGCTTCGATGTCGAGCCGGTGCCACAGCAGGTCGCCCTCCACTTCCTCCTCGACGATCTGGCCGGGCAGCATCAGCGGCAAGGCGATGCGGTGGCGCAGCCAGACGCGCGCCCACAGGCGCCGCCCCACGCCGATGGAGCCCTCGCTGGCCCAGTACAGGCGCCGCGCCGACAACACACAGCTTCGTTCGCGCGGCAGTGCCTGCATGCCCCGCAGCGCCGTGCTGGCCATCAGCAGCAGCAGGTCCATGCGGCGCTCCAGGTGGGAGTTCGCGTCGGCCCGGGCGGGGTCGCTCGACGCCGCGGGCTCGTCGAGCATGAGCAGCGCGCGCAGCAGCGTGAGGTTGTCGGCCATGACGTCGGCAAGCGCCGACTCGGGCGTGATGGTCTCCACCCAGTCCAGCGGCAGCCTTGCGTGCAGGCTCACGGCTTCGCCGCGCACCGGGGCGGCGGCGGTTTCGCCCAGGTCGGGCGGAAAGGTCGACGGTGGCGGCGGTGGCTGGTTCATGGCTGCGCAGGCCCGGGCGAAGGCACAGGCGCCAGCATACCGCCTCCCGGCCCGCTCAGGCTCGGCGCAGGCCCTCGATCCAGGCGTCGCGCAGGGTCGTGACCACCGCGGCGCAGTCGTCCAGCGCCTTCGTGTCGTCGAAGATGTTGGCCTGGCCCATGCGGTCGAGCAGGTAGCGGTAGACCCCTGCCAGGCGCTGGCTGAGCTCGCCGGACTCGCTGGAGGCCGGATCGGGCAGCGCCACCAGCAGGTGCTCGACGATCTGGTAGGCGCGGCCCATGGCCTGTACCTTGCGGTCGAGCGCACGCTCCTGGATGGCGTTGCGCGCGCGCCGCAGGTATTCCAGGATCCCGTCCAGGCCGAGCACCAGCAGGCGTTCCTCCTGGACCCCCTGCTGGCCCACCTGGCGATAGGCATTCAACGCCGTCATGGCATTCATGGTTCAAGCCTCCTTGCTTGATGGTTCATCCGACCGAGGAGCCGGAGCTGGTGTTGTAGAACGCGCTGAGATACTGGCCGACCGACTGCATCTGGGCCACCTGCACCTGCATGGCGGCGAACTGCTGCTCGAGCAGCGCCGTCTGCGCGCTGGCGCTGTTCTGCAACTGGGTGATCTGCTGGTTGATGCCGCTGATCGTGTTGTTGAGCCCACTGGTGGCCGCGGCCACGAAACCCGTGGTGCTGTTCAGCGCCTGGGTCAGCACCGCGTTCATCCGCTGGTACACCCCCTGGCTGATGGTCACGCTGCCCAGGCCGCCGGTGGACTGCCCGGACACCGTGAGTTGCAGGCCCAGCGCGGCCCCTGGCCCCGTGACGGTGAGGGTCTGCCCCGAACCGCTGGCGACCTGGCCGTTGACGCTGCCCACCACGTCGGTGCCGGTGGCGCTGAGCGCTGTGGTGCCGATTCCCGTGCTGCCGGCGGAGGCCGCCTGGTCCGAGACCACGCTGAAGGACTCCGCGCTGCCGTAGGCGCTGGTCTGCAACTGCAGTACGCCGTTGTTGTTCACCGCGGTGATGCCGCTGAGGCCCTTCTGGCTCAGCGTGGCGTTGATGGTGGCGACGATGGCGTCGATGGTCGAACCCGAGGCCAGGCTCACCGCCACGCTGGTTCCGCCCGAGGTGATGGTGAGGTTCTCGGCGCTGCTCAGGCCGCCGCTGGGCACCGCGCTGGATGCGCTCACCGAGGCCTGCGTGGCGGTCGAGATCACGTTCACCGCGTAGGTGCCCGGCTGGGTGTCGTTGGTGGTCGACACGAAGCCCACGTTCGCATTGCTGGGCGTGCCCACCTGTCCGAACAGGCCCGTGACCTGCTGGTAGTTGTCCGACAGCGCCGAGGACAGCAGGTTGCTGTCGAGTTGCACCGTGCCGTCGGTGGCCAGGTTCAGGCCCACGCTTCCCAGCGAGGTGTAGGCGCTGCCGGAGACGGTCCCCTGCGCCTGCCCGCTGATCAGGCTCATCAACTGGGTGCGCAGCCCCTGGATGGCCGCATTGCCGATCAGGGGCCCGCTGCCCCCCGAGGCTCCGCTGGTCGCGCTGCTGTCATAGGCCGTCACGCTGTTGAGCGTGCCCATGGCGGTGTTGTAGGCGCTGACGAAGGCCTGCACCGACGTGACGAAGCTGGCCGAGTCGTTGCCCACCTGCAAGGTCGTGGAGCCGCTGGCCTGCAGCAGGTTCAGCGTGACTCCGGGAATGGCCTGGCTGACCGTGTTGCTGGAACTGGTGATGGCCAGGCCGTTGATGGTCACCGAGGCGTTGCTGGCGGCCTGGCTTTCGGTCATGCCGCTGCTGCCGGTGCCGGAGGTGTAGCCCAGGGAGCTCAGCGAACCCGTGGCGCCGCTGACGCTGACGGTGAAGGCGTTGGCCGCGCCGGTGTTGGAGCCGGTCAGGGTGAGGCGATAGCCGGTGCCGTCGTACACCACCGCCGCGGTGACGCCCGCGTTGGCGTTGTTGATCGCCGCTGCAATGCCGGTGAGGGTGTCGTTGCTGTTGGTGATGGTCACCGCGGTGGCGGTGCCCGAACCCACCTGGATCTGCAGGGTTCCGGTGCCCACCGTGGTGTTGGCCGATGACGCGAAATCCTGCGAGTACAGATTCTCCGACTGCGCCAGCACGATATTGCTCAGCGAGTAGCTGCCCAGCGGGGCGTCGGAGGACACGCTGGCCGAAACGGCTGCCGAGTTGCTCAAGCTGACCGTTCGATTGTTCACCTGGGTGACGCTCTGCAGACTGGACACCGCGGTCTGCAGGGTCGACAGCGCGCTTTGCACCGTGCCCCAGGCCGACAGCGTGGTCTGGTAGGACTGCTCCTGGTTCTGCAGCAGGGTGATCGGTCGCTGGTACGCCGCGCTGAGGCTGGTGACCAGCGACTGGACGTCGATGCCGTTGACCAGGCCCGAGATCGAAACCGACATGCTGTGCTCCAGGGGGTGCGATGGCGCGAAGACTACGACAGGCCGCGATGCCGCATCAGGCCTTGGCGTCGATCAGTGCGCCGGAAGCCCCCGCGCCGCCCAGGCCCTGCGAGGCCTGCACGACCTGCCGGGCCGGCACGTAATACTTGAAAAACGTCTGTCGCGTGGCCTTGTCGGACAGCTCGACCAGCACCTGCCCCGGGTGCGCGCCGCTGGTGTCCAGCCCCGCGCTGAGGGTCACCCCGCTCGACAGCTCCAGCTGCTGGTTGATTTTCTGCACGGCCTTGTGCAGGCTTTCCGCGCTCACCTGCGAGGCAGCCTGCGACGACGCTCCGCCCTGGGCCTGCGAGGCAGACGCGCCCGAAGCGCCCGAAGCGCCGCCGGCGGACTGCGAAGCGGGCGCCGTCGAGCCAGTGCCCGGGCCGCCCGAGGATGAGCCGACGCCGCCCGGAGGGGCGGCGGCGGGCACCGTCGGTACGCCGGGGTCGACGGTGGTACGAAGATTCGAGATGTCCATGACGGAGCTCGTCTCCAGGATCCTGGCCACGGGAAGCCCGTGTAGGGCCCCCCGTGGTCCGAGACCTCAGTCTCCCGCGATCAGGGCAGGAGCTTGAGGTAGCTTTGCTGCAGCGCGTTCGCCTGCGCCAGGGTCGAGATGCCGGCCTGTTGCAGGATCTGGAACTTCGACAGCTGGGTCGTGGCGGAGGCGATGTTCGCATCCTGCACCACCGACTGCGCCGACTGCAGATTGGTCGCCGCGGTCTGCGCGTTGCTGACCGAGGCCTGCACCCGCTGCTGCACCGCGCCCAGCGCGCCGCCCTGCGAGTTCAGCGCGTTGATCGCTTGGTCGAGGATGGCAATCGCCTGGTTGGCACCGGCCACCGTGCTGACGTTGACGCTGGCCACCTGCGAGCCGCCGTTGCCCGACGACAGCGTTGCGGCCGAACTGGCGAAGCCGATGTTCGTCGCGTTGCCGATCGAGTACGAACTCGCCGACTGGAACTGCACCACGCCTTGCACCAGCAGACCACCGCCACCGCTGCTGAGGGTTCCCAGCGAGCTCGACACGGACTGCGTGCCGTCGGAGTTGACCGTGTTGGCAACCAGGTTCAGCGAGCCGGTCGACCCCGATGCCAGGCCCAGCGTGCCGCTGCCCGAACTGGCCTGGATCACGATGTTCTGACCCTGGCTCTGGGTCAGCACGAGTTCCTGCGTGCCGTTGACGATCTGCGTGTTGGCCGACACCCCGGTGGTGGCCGCCTGGTTGTTGATCGCCGAGACCAGCGAGCTCAGGTCATAGCTGCCGTTGGAACTGGTGACGGTCGCCGAGATGTTCACCGAGTTGGTCACGCTACCCGACGTGCCGTTGCCCAGCGAGAAGCTGATGCTGCCGGATGTGGCCACCTTGAACGCCACGCTGGTGTAGGCCTGCGCGGTCACGCCGGTCTGCGAGGACACCGCGTTGACGTTGCTGGCGATCGACGCCGCGGAAGCGTCATTGCCCGACACGGTCACTGCCGCCGAACCCACCGAGCCCGACACCGTGATGGTGCCGGAGGTGAAGTTGCCGGCACCACCCGCGCCCGACGTCGCCCCGATCGACTCGGTGAACGCGCCGCCGGCGAGGTAGCCATTGCTCGAGTAGGCGCCACTGGTCGAGTAGACCGCCCCTGAAGCAACCGTGGTGTAGTTGCCCAACGCGCTGGTCTGCGAATTGCCGACCGAGACGTTGATGATCTGGTTGGAGTTGGCGCCCACCTGGAACTGCGAGCCGGCGAAAGTGCCGTCCAGCAGGTTCTGGCCGTTGAACTGGGTCTGCGTGGCGATGGTCTGCACCTGCGCCAGCAACTGGGTGACCACGTTCTGCAGGGACTGCCGGTCCTGGGTGGTGTTGGAGCCGTTGGCCGACTGCACCGCGATGGTGCGGATCTGCTGCAGCAGGTTGGTTTCGTTCTGCAGGGCGCCGGTGGCGGTCTGCACCAGGGAAACCGCCTGGTTGCCGTTGGAAACGGCCTGGTTCAACCCGTTGATCTGGGTCTGGAAACGTTGCGCGATCGAGTAGCCGGCCGGGTTGTCGGCAGGCCCGTTGATCTGCTTGCCAGTCGACAGCTGCTGGATGTAGGTGCTCAGGCTGCTGGAAGTTCCACCCAACGCGTTCAGGGTGTTCAACGCGTTGACGTTGGTGTTGATGATGCCGGAAATGGCCATGACAAAGCTCCTGGGGAGAAACATGGTCCGGCTTCCCTGCCGGACGCGGGCAAACCTGTCCGCAGCTGGCTCAACGACACAGGCGCGCCGGACTTTAGGGTTCGCCACGCAAGCACGCACCGAGTCCACGCTTGGCGGGGCTCGGGAGTGGCATGCGCAGATTCCACAGGAATTTTGCTTGTTTTACGGAACTTTTTGTTCCGTTATTGCAGCTCCTCCAAGGCTTGCTCGACCACGGCACGCAGGTCGCGCGAGGCGGCTGCCTGCGCTTCGTCCAACAGCGGCTCCAGGGCCGCGCGCCCCTGCCGCAGGGCCTCTCGCACCTTTCCCAGTTCTCCAGGCAGCAGCTGCAGCGCCTGCTCCACCGGCTGCAGCAAGGCGCCGGCCTGGCTGCCTCCCCGGTCCGTCGACGGCAGGGCCTCCACCAGCGCGGTGGCCTGCAGACACAGAGGCTCCAGATCCTGCACGACCGTGTCGAGGGTCTCGCCGTGCACTCCGGGGATGAGTTCCAGACGTTCGAGGGCCAGGCGGAAATTCAGGCTCAGCAATTGGAGGGCTTCGGCCAGGCGGCGCGCGCGCTGCAGGAATTCGCGCTCCACCTCCGAGCCCAGCGCCCCCAGCGCCTCGCGCACCTGGAGCAGACTGGCTTGCGCCTGCTCCACCCCGGAGGCCAGGTGCAGGGCCTGCTCGCCGGCACCGTCCAGCGCCTGCGCGGACTGGCGCAGGGCCTGCAATCGCGACTGTCCATCGCGCGCCGAGGGCAGCGCCGGCAACAGGCGTCTCCACTCCTCCTGGACCTGCTGCAGCGAATCCTGGGCGCTTCGCGCCGCCTGCAGCGAACGCTCGCCCTGCTCCCGCAAGGCGTCCTCGGCCTGCTGCGCGCGCAGCGCCAGGCGCTCACGCTCCAGCCCTGCCCGACGCATGGCCAGGCGCAGATCGTCCAGCAGGCCACGCCACTCCGGCGCGGGGTCCGGCACGGCATCTCCACGCAACACGGCGCGCATGGCCACGCGCAGGCGCGCCTGCTCGATGCGCAGGCTCAGGCTCAGGAAGGAGGCGGCCAGCACCAGCAAGAGCCAGCCTCCGCCCAGCAGGGCGGGGGTGGCGGGCCACCCGGCGCCGTTCTGCGCCGGCACCAGGCGCTGCAACCACCAGATGCCGGGCAGCCAGGCAGCGCACAACAGGCCCATCGCGACGAGGGCTCGGGTCGGTGTGATTCTCACGCTCGCAACTCCGGTGGCTCGGCGCGCGGAGACGGCGTGTCGGTCGACGCCTCCAGGCAGCCCTTGCACAAAGTGGGCACATGCAGCACGGGACAGACGTCGCCGCCGGACTCCGCGGGAAGGGGCAGCAGGGCCCGGACCGAGTTCCATGGCACCGGCAGACCGGCCTGCACCTCGATCAACTGCTCCGGCTGCGCCTGGTGGACCCCACGCACCTGATCCACCAGCAAGGCCCACAGGCGGCCATCATCCTGCACCAGCAGCACCCGGGCGCCCTCGCGGCCCCGGCTCGGCCGTCGGCCCATCGCCGCGCCGCAGTCCAGCACGGCCAGCACCCGCTGTTGCCATGCGATCACCCCCGGCCAGTCGCGCGGGCGCCGACCCGGGAGTTCGACGATGCTCGAGGCCAGCGCGATCTGGCGCAATTGCCGGCTGTCGACTGCGCAGACCTGGCCATCGACCTCGAACAACAGCCAACTGCCGGCCAGCGCCGCCGCGAATCCCATCGCCGGCAGCGGCCCCGCTGCGCCGGTCGCGCCAGGTCCCGCCGTGGCCATGCCGCGGGACTCCGCGGATGCCCCTTGCGTCGTCCCCGGGCGCAGGGGCGACGAAATCTTGACGCTCGGTTCGCGGGAGAGCGCCTCGCTCATGACTCCCTCGGCTGCTCGGTCGCGCACCCGGTGGCCTGCCGGGCGAGTTGCGCGCGTGCATGCTCCCAGGCCACGAAGCCCGGGTCCAGCAGCAGCGCCAGTTCGGAGCCCGCGGGCTGCAGGCCCGGGACCTGCGGCGGCTCGTTCAACACGGCTGCCGCGGCCAGCCCCACCGGCGCCCCCAGCTGAGCGGGCAGACCCCAGAAATGCAGGGCCTGGGGCTGCAGGACCTGCTGCACACGCAGCGCATAGCCCACCTCCCCGTCGCGCAGCAAGAGGTAGTCGCCAGGCGTCTCCTGCGGCGGCAGGCCCCAGCAGGCCTCCAGGCCCACCTCGGGCAGCGCACCATGGTCGGTCAGCACCAGGGTATCGCCCTGGGGCAGGGGCAGCAGACGCGCCGGCGCCGCGAGCTGGCCGAGCACCTGCTCGGCGGGCAGGGCCAGGGTCCAGGGCCCCAGGCGCGCCAGGCGCACCTGCAACACCCCGTGCCAATGCGACACCTGGTCCGCGGTTGCGTCCTGCGGCTCCGGGTCCGGCCCATGTTCCCGCTCGCTGCCCGGCGGCGTGGACAGCGCGGCGGCTTCCTGGCCCGGGCCTTCCTCTGCCGGTCCGCCCGGCCCCGGCGCGGGCTGCTCGCGCAGCGCCTCGACGACCCGCGTGCTGACCTGCGAGGCCATCTGCGAGGCCATCTGGGAGGCCATCTGCGAGGCCATCTGGGAGGCGACCTGCGAGGCTGCCTCCGAGGCTAGCTGCGAGGCTGCCTCCGAGGCCATCTCCGACGCCGCCTGCGACGCTGCCTGCGACGCCGCCTGCGATGCCGCTGCGGCGACCGCCTGACCGGCCAGGGCACGCGCCTCGTCGACCGTTGCGGCCAGGGCCTGCACGAGGGTCTCTCGCAGTCCCTCCCAGCCCTGGACCTGTCCTCGGAGCAGCTCGTTGGTCTGCGCCAGGCTCTCGCGCAAGGGCTCCACCGCCCGCTGCAGGCAAAGCGTCAGATCCCCGGCGCTCCACGCCGCCTCCCGCTGCGGATCGCTCTCCCGCTGCGGATCGCTCTCCCGCTGCGGATCGCTCTCCCGCTGCGGATCGCTCTCCCGCTGCGGATCGCTCTCCCGTTGCGGATCGCCCCCCCCCTGCGGTCGCGACGCCCAGCCGGCGTCCTCCTCGACAACCGAGCTGGCCTCGGGCTTCGCCTCGGTCGGAACATCGGATGCGAGCTCCGGCGCGGCCTCGGGCGCTCCGTCCTGCGCATCGCCCGCCTCCCCCGTGCGCGTTTCGGTTTCGACCACGACCCCCGACTCCCTCTCGGCCAAGACCTGTTCCTCAAGTGCCGCATTCCCCCGGGTCCCGGCTTGCGCCTCGGGCTCGGCGTGTCCCTCGGGCTGCACGGCAGGGTCCAGAGCCCCCGGTTGGGCCGCAACCAGGGTCAGCCGGGGCGCAGGGGCGCCGCAGTCCTGCGCGCAAGCGTCGGCACCTTGCGGCGGCGCCCCATCCACGCTCGGGGCCTCGCGCAGGAACTGCTCCAGGGCCTCGTGCAGGGCGCGGGCCAGTCGATGCATGCGAGCGCGCTCGGCGCCAGCCTGCGCGTCCAGATGCGGCAACTGCACCAGCAATTCGCGTTCGACGTCGCGACAGGCATCCGACAAGGCCTCCAGGCCGAGGAACTCGGCGCCGATGCGAATGCCCCGCAGGGCCTCGGCCGCTGCGCCCAGCGCCTGCTGGTCGCGCCGATCGCAGGCCTCGCGCACGGCGTCGTCGAAGCGCGCCAGGAATTCGCGCGCATCGAGCCCGAAGGCCGTACGCAGGTCACCGGGGCTGGCTTGGGCGAGGTTCACGCGAGGGACTCCAGGTCCTGGCGGGTGCGTGGGAAATCAGGCCGCGCCGACCGGAGGATGCCCGCCAGCCCGCTTCGCGGCGTACAGCCGGGAATCCGCCTCGCCGAGGACCTGCCCCAGGGACTTGTGCGGATCCAGCGCTGCCACCCCCGCGGAGAATGCGGCATACAGTTCGCGCCCCTCGGCCTTCACCAGGGGCTTCTCGGCCAGGCCTCGACGAATGCGCTCGACCACGCCGCGGGCCTCCTGCTCGCCGGCCTGCGGCAGGCACAGCACGAATTCGTCGCCCCCGTAGCGAAAGGCAGCGTCGTAGCTGCGCAGGCGCGAGCTGAGGGCGCCCGCGAAGGCCGCCAGGTACTGGTCGCCGACCAGATGGCCGAACTGATCGTTGACCGGCTTGAATCGATCCAGGTCGATGAGCGCCACGCAGCAATCATCGCCCTGGCGCCGCAGGCGGCTGAGCTCCGCCTGCAGTCGCTGCAACAGCGCCCGGCGGCCCGGCAGTCCGGTCAGCGGGTCCAGCCAGGCCTGCTGCGCCGCCCAGTCCGACTCCAGGTCGGCCAGACGCATCAGCAGCCCGAGGCCTTCACGCACCAGGGTCGGCCGCGGCGTGGCGCCACAGCTCATGCGCTGCAGGGCCTGGGCCTGCTCCAGCGCATCGGCCAGCCCGGCCAGCAGGGACGAGCCCTGACTGGCTGCCTGCAAGGCCTGCGCCAGCCCCTGCGCGACCTGCGCGGGAAGGGCCACGACGCGCGCCAGGGCATTCGCCTCCAGCACGCCGTCGATCCAGTGCGACAGACTGCGGCGGACATGGCGCAACACTCCGGCCGGCAGTTGCAGACTGGCCTCGCCCTGCGCCAGTTCCCGCGCCCTCCGGGTCGGCAAGGGCGTCACGCCCGGCGCCGCCGGCACGCTCCCCGCGGCGCAGCCGTACATCTCGTCGTATGCCCACGCCCCCATGGCGTCACCCTCCCTGTGCTTGCCGTGGGCCTAGCAAGCCTGATGCCAGCCCAAGCTCCCGCACCGTGAAAACTTGCGTTTCCAGAGGGGCAAGCCGCGCGGACGGAGCTCAAGCGCAAGGCGGGTGACGACCGTCATCCCCTCCGATGCTCACGATGGCGTCAGGGTTTTGACGCGCTCCGTGGCGTCTCAGCGGAACAGCGCGGCCACCACATTCCCGTGGGCGTCGACCACGCCGCTGACCACCTTGCCCGACTGGGCATTGCGCACCAGCACGGTCTGGCCCTGACTGCCATCCTGCAGGGCGATGCCCAGGGCCACCAGGCGGACCCCGTCTCCTTCGGCGATCAGGGACACCGCCTGACCGTAGTGGATCAACCGGGGACCGGAAAGCATGGATTCGGTGATGCTCTGGCCGGCCGCCACGCCGAACCGCAGCACGCGACCGTCTGCCTGGGACTCGCTCTGGAGAGCCCCCGGAGGCAGGCCGGCGCGATCGCGCTGCAAGACCTGCAGGTCGGAGGGCCGGAGCGTGTGCCCGGGAGAGATCGCATGGGCCGCCACCACCACCTGCTGCGGCCAGTCGACGCTGACCTGCAGGTAGACGGACCACATCCGAGGTCCCTCGCAGCGCAACTGCACGGTCTGCGCGCCGTAGGGACTGGGATCGCCGAAGGGCAGTGCCAGCAGACGCTGCGGCGCGCAGGCCGGGAAGCGCGCGGCCACGCGGCCCGCATGCAGGCGCACATGGTCGGCCGCTGCTTCCGCGGGCAGGTGGGAGCGCACGAACTCCTCGGCCGCGCGGCTCAAGGCCGCCGGCGACTCCCAGCGCGACGAGCTCGAGTCCGCGGAAGGAGGCGCTGCGGAGGCATGGGCCCTGGCCGGACAGCCCAGGGCCGCGAGCAGCACCACCAGCACCACCAGCACCAGTCCCACCCGTCCCGCGATGCCCGTCGCGCCGGCCACGCGGGCCTGCGGCAGGGCATCCCCCCCGCCACCACCCGACTGCGCCCTGCGCGTCCTGCTCTGCCCTTGCATCACCCTGCCCCGCCTCCCTGGTCCCATCGGCGGGAACCCGCCAGCGCGACGACCGCGCTCCACCTCCTGTCCTGTGCCGCCCACGAGCGGGACAGGTCAGGAGCACGGATGCAAGCTCCGTACCACCCGAAAGCCGGGCGCGGCGGCCCCGGGAACCGACCCCGACCGGCTCCGGCCAAGCCCGAGCGCCTGCATGCGCTGCCGCTTCGGGGCGGCCGGCAAGCGGCAAGGCCTTGCCGCCCCCCGCCTCGCGGCAAGGCGCGCGGCGGGGGGGCACGGGCCGGGTGGCCGCCCGGCGCCGCGGGCCGAATCCACCCGGCCTTCGAGGGGAGTGCCCCGGAATGCGCCGCATCGCGAAGGCCGCCGGACTGCGTGGCATGGTTTCTGCTTCGATGGGGCACAAGCCGTTGCGTTGCCGCCCTGCCGCCCTGATCGCCGCCGCCCCTGCAAGCCCATGTTCCCGCCCTCCATCCTCGACCGAGCCTTCGCGCCGCTGCAAGATGCGCTGGATCTCCGCGCCTCGCGCCAGCAGCTGCTGGCGGCGAACATCGTGAACGCGGACACGCCGGGCTACAAGGCCGTCGACATGGACTTTGCCAAGGCCCTGCAAAGCGCGGTGTCGGGCCAAGCCCCGAGCCTGGGCCTCAAGACCGATCAGTCCGGACAGATGCAGGCGCCGGGTGGCGGCCAGCCGGGTGCCGGTTTCGTGGCCTACCAGCAGGGCAATACGGAACGCCTGGACGGCAACACGGTGGACATGAACCGGGAACAGTCGGCTTTCGCGAAAAACTCGATCCAGTACGAGTCGGACCTCACGTTCCTGACCCAGCGCATCAAGATGCTCAACTCGGCCATCACGGGTTGAGCCCCGACCCAGGAACCGCACCATGTCCCTGTTCACCGCCCTGGACGTCGCCAGCACCGGCCTGAATGCACAGAGCTACCGGCTCAACGTCGTCGCCAGCAACCTGGCCAACGCCGACTCGGCCACCAGCTCCAACGGCCAGGTCTACCGTGCCCGCGAGGTGGTGTTCGCGGCGCAGCCCCTGAGTGCGCCGGGTGCCGGCGCGGGCGTGGATGGCGTGCAGGTGGCCGGCGTGGTGCAAAAGCCCGGTCCGATGCGCATGGTCTACCAGCCGGGCAACCCGCTGGCCAACAAGCAAGGCTATGTCGCCTACCCCAACGTCAATCCGGTGGACGAGATGGTCAACATGATCTCCGCATCGCGCTCGTACCAGGCGGACGTGAACGTCGCCGACACCGCCAAGAATCTCCTGCTCAAGACCCTCACGCTGGGCCAGTGATCCCCCGAGGAATTCCCCCATGTCCACCTCCCCGATCGGCAGCAACCCCTTTCTCTCCTCGCTGGAGTCGACCGGCAGCTCGAGCAGTTCGGGCGCCAGCGGCGCTTCCGCGCTGGGCAATGCGAGCACCTTCTACAACCTGCTGGTCACCCAGTTGACCAACCAGGATCCGCTCAACCCCATGAGCAACACCGACCTGTCGGCCCAGCTGGCGCAGTTCAGCACCGCCAGCGGCGTGCAGGCCATGCAGCAGTCTCTGGCCGCGTTGACCTCGCAACTGGCGCAGAGCCAGAGCCTGCAGGCCGCCTCGCTGGTCGGTCGCAACGTGGTGTTCGACGACAACTCGCTGAGCCTGGGCGCCAGCGGGGGCAGCGCAGGCGGCTTCACGCTGGCCAGCGGTGCGCGTGACGTGCAGGTGCAGATCAACAACGCGGCCGGCCAGACCGTCAACACCCTGGACCTGGGCTCCCTGGCCGCGGGTGTGCAGTCCTTCCATTGGAACGGCACCGACGCCTCGGGCGCCGCGGCGGCGCCGGGCAGCTACACCTTCGCGGTGCAGGCCACCGACGGCAACGGCGCCAGCGTCGGCGCGGCGCCCTTCGGCAGCGGCCAGGTGGTGTCGGTGATGCTCAATGCAGGCTCCTCGCCGACCCTGCAGATCCAGGGCCAGAGCGGCTCGATTCCCTTGTCGGGTGTGGTCGGGGTCATGTGAGACCCACGCCCGCGCTCCCCCCTTCCCCCGTCCATCACGCCGCGCCATGAGCACGTTCCAGACCGCGATCTCCGGCCTGCAGGCCGCCTCCACCGACCTGCAGGTGCTGGGCAACAACATTTCCAACGCCAACACCGCCGGCTTCAAGCAGTCCAACGCCGAGTTTTCCGACGCCTATGCCGCGGCCATCGCCGGCAATGCGCCGACCAACGGGCAGATCGGCATCGGCACCTCGGTGTCGACGGTGGCGCAGCAGTTCTCCCAGGGCAACATCCAGAGCACCAGCAATCCGCTGGACGTGGCGATCAACGGCAATGGATTTTTCCAGTTCGACTACAACGGCTCCACGGTCTACGGACGCAACGGCCAGTTCCAGCTGGACTCCAACGGCTACGTCATCGACTCCCACGGCGGCAAGCTCATCGGCATCCCCGCGGTCAATGGCGTGCTCACCGGGGGTTCCGGGCCGCTGCAGATCACCGAGGGCATGCTGGCCCCGCAGGCCACGTCGGGGCTGGTGTTCTCGATGAACCTGAACTCGGCCGCCACTCCGGTGGCCAGCGGCACCGCGTTCTCCGCCAGCGATCCCGCGAGCTACACCTATTCGACCAGCACCACGGTCTACGACAGCCTGGGCTCGCCGCACCTGATGACCACGTACTACCAGCTGGTGTCGGGCGCCGGCACCAACTGGAACGTGTACTACTCGGTCAACGGCACCACCGGTGCAAGCGGCATGACCTCGGGCGCGCTGGGGACCCTGCCGTTCACGTCCACCGGCACCGTCAGCGGCACGGTGGCGCTGTCCACCGGGGCGCTGACCTGGGCCGACGGCGCCAACCCGAGCACCCTCAGCGTCGGCTTCTCCGGCTCCACCAATTACGCCACCGCCTCGGCCGTCAACAGCATCGGCAACAACGGCTACGCAGCCGGCGGGCTGACCAATCTGGCGGTCAATCCCGACGGGACGGTCTACGGCCAGTACAGCAACGGCCAGTCGTCCATTCTCGGCCAGGTCACCTTGACCAACTTCGCGGCGCCACAGTTCCTGCAACGCGCCGGCAACAACTATTTCCTGGAGACTTATCAATCCGGGCCGCCACTGACCGGTTCACCGAGTTCGGGCTCCCTGGGCACGCTGCAATCCAGCGCCATCGAGGGCTCCAACGTGGATCTCTCCACCCAGCTGGTCGACCTGATCGTGGCGCAGCAGTCCTATCAGGCCAACGCCCAGACCATCAAGACCCAGAACCAGGTGCTGCAGACCCTGCTGGCACTCTGAGCCGGGACGCACGCCGCACGCTGAACGAGGAAACACGCCATGGACTCCCTGTGGATCGCCGCCACCGGCGCGCGTGCCGTGCTGCAGCGCCAGGACGTGGTCACCAACAACCTGGCCAACGCCAGCACCACTGGCTACCGTGCCGCGACGCCGCAATTTCGCGCCCTGCCGGTCTACGGGGAACCGCTGCCCAGCAATGCCTACGTGGCCACGCAGAGCGAAGGCACGGATTTCCGGCAGGGGTCGATGGTGCACACGGGACGCAACCTGGACGTGGCCGTGCAGGGCTCCGGATGGATCGCCGTGCAGGCGGCCGACGGCAGTCCCGCCTACACGCGCAACGGCGACCTGCGCATCTCCTCCAGCGGCGTGCTCACGACCAGTGACGGGCACCCCGTGCTCGGACAATCCGGCTCGCCGATCTCGGTGCCCCAGCTCACCTCGATCCAGATCGGGGTGGACGGGACCATCTCCGGGGTTCCCGCGGGCTCCTCGCCCAGCACTCCGGTGGTGCTGGGCACCATCCAGCTGGTCAACCCGCCCAGCTCGCAATTGCAGCGCGGCGCCGACGGGCTGTTTCGCGACACCCAGGGTCCCGCCCAGCCCGATCCGACGGTGCAACTGGCCAGCGGAGTGCTCGAGGGCAGCAACGTCAACCCGGTGCGCGCGATGGTGCAGATGCTCGAGAACACCCGCGCCTTCGAGATGCAGACCAAGTTGATGCAGAACATCGACCAGAACCACCAGGCGGCTCAACAGCTGCTCAACGTGAGCTGATTTCGCGCTCCCAGCCACCATGATCCGATCCCTGTACGTCGCCGCCACCGGTCTGCAAGCCCAGCAGACCAACATGGACGTGATTTCGAACAACCTGGCCAACGTCAACACGACCGGGTTCAAGAGCGCGCGCACCGTGTTCCAGGACCTGCTGTACCAGAACCTGACCCAGCCAGGCGCCCAGTCCTCGCAGACCACCATGTATCCCTCGGGCCTGCAGCTGGGCACGGGCGTGACGCCGGTGGCCACCGAGCGCCTGTTCAGCGAAGGCAATCTGACCCAGACCGGCAACCCGCTGGACGTGGCCATCAACGGCGCCGGTTTTTTCCAGATCCTGCAGCCCAACGGGACCATTGCCTACACGCGCGACGGCACCTTCCAGCTCAACAACCAGGGCCAGCTCACCACGGCCAGCGGCTATCTCGTGCAGCCGACCATCACCATCCCGTCCAGCGCGCAGACCATCACCATCGGCGAGGACGGCACGGTGTCCGTGACCCTGCCCGGCCAGGCCGCCGCGCAGCAGGTGGGGACCCTGCAGCTGGCGAATTTCATCAACCCGGCCGGGCTGCAGAGCATCGGCGGCAACCTGTATCTGCAGACCGGCTCCTCCGGCAGCCCCAACACCGGCCAGCCCACCCTCAACGGCCTGGGCGCGGTGCAGCAGAACTACCTGGAATCGTCCAACGTGAACGTGGTGTCGGCGTTGGTGGACATGATTTCCACCCAGCGCGCCTACGAGATCAACAGCAAGGCCGTGCAGACCTCCGACCAGATGCTCCAGTACGTGGAGCAGAACATCTGATGAACCCGCTTGCCTCGATCCTGCGCCGCGCCGGCGCGCCCGTGCTGACGGCAGCTGCGCTGCTGCTGGCCGGTTGCGCGGCCTCGCCCACGGACAAGATGGCCCTGCAGAAACTCGAGCCCCTGCGCATTCCCGCCCAGCCGCAGCCGATGAACGCGCACCCGGCCAACGGCGCCATCTGGCAGGACGGCACCAACGTGGCGCTGTTCGAGGACTCGCGCGCGCACCGCGTGGGCGATCTGATCACGATTCTGATCGCCGAGAACGCCAACGCCAGCAAGTCGACGAACACCACCATCGCCAAATCGGACACGGTGAGCGCGGGGCTGTCGAGCCTGTTCGGCGTGCAGCCGACGCTGGGCCCTTACAGCCCCAGCCTGGGGGCGACCTCCGCGCAGAAGTTCGGCGGCAACGGGGCCACCACGCAGAGCAACACCTTCACGACCACGCTGCAGGCCACGGTCGTGCAGGTCATGAGCAATGGCAACCTGGAACTGTCCGGACAGAAGGAGGTCATGCTCAACGGCGGGCATGAGTTCATCCGGGTCGTGGGAGTGGTGCGAGCCGCCGACGTCACGCCCCAGAACACGGTGTCGAGCACGCAGATCGCCGACGCGCGGGTCGAATACAGCGGCAACGGCAGCGTGTACGACGCGGCGAAGGTGCCCTGGCTGACCAAGTTCTTCCTCTCCCTGTGGCCCTTCTGAGCCCCCCCCCACAGACCGTCCCGAGCCTCCTGTCCATGTCTCGACTCCCGCGACTTCCCGTCCTGCTCCTTGCCGCGCTGCTCTGCGGGCTCGGCGCATGGGCCGCGCCCGCCCGCGCGATGGCCATCCGCGATCTGGTCAGCATCGAGGGCGTGCGCAGCAACCAGCTGGTCGGCTACGGTCTCGTGGTGGGCCTGTCGGGCACCGGCGACCAGGCCACGCAGGTCCCCTACACCACCCAGTCCCTGCTGAACATGTTCCAGCGCCTGGGCATCAACCTGCCGGCCAGCGTGGCGCAGAACCTGCAGCCCAAGGACCTGGCGGCCGTGATGGTCACCGCCGATCTGCCAGCCTTCGCGCTGCCGGGCCAGAAGATCAACATCACGGTGTCGGCGGTGGGCAACGCCTCCAGCCTGGCAGGCGGCACCCTGCTGATGACCCCGCTCAAGGGTGCCGACGGCCAGACCTACGCCGTGGCCCAGGGCAGCGTCGTGGTCAGCGGCTACGGAGCGTCCTCGGGAGGCAGCAGCACCCAGGTCAATTTCCTCACCGCGGGCACCGTGGCCAACGGCGCCACGGTCGAGCGCAGCGTGCCCGACGCCTTCAACCAGGGCCCCACCCTGACCCTGGCGCTGGACACCCCGAGCTTCGGCACGGCCTCGCGCATCGCCGATCGCATCAACGAATCCTTCGGCGCCAGCACCGCCGTGGCGCTCAACGCCGGCACGATCCAGGTGCGGGCCCCTGCATCGCCCGGAGCGCGCACGGCCTTCCTCGGGCGCATGCAGGCGCTGGACGTGGACCCGTCCGCCCCCCCGGCCAAGGTAGTCATCGACGCGCGCAGCGGCACCGTGGTGCTGGGCCAGAACGTGACCCTGGGAGCCTGCGCGGTGGCCCACGGCAATCTGTCGGTGAGCATCAACACCAAGTACGAGGTCAGCCAGCCCAACCCCCTGGGCGCGGGCCAGACCACGGTGGTTCCCCAGACCTCGGTGAAGGCCAAGGCCGGCAAGGCCGATCTGCTCATGTTCCGTCCGGGCGTGACCCTGGACGCCGTGGTGCGCGCGCTCAACGCCGTGGGGGCCTCGCCGCAGGACCTGATCGCCATCGTGCAGGCGATGAAGCAGGCTGGCGCGCTGCACGCCCAGCTCGACGTGATCTGAGGCGCCACGCATGAGCTCTCCCCTCCTGGGCTCCGCCACCGCACAGGCTGCCGACAGCCTGTCCTTCCAGGGGCTCAACCAGCTCCAGGCGCTGGCGCAGGCCCACCCGCAGGACCCCGCGACCATCCGCGCGGTGAGTCGGCAGTTCGAGGCCCTGCTGGTGCAGGAGTTGCTGAAAAGCGCCAACACCGTCAAGCTGGGGCCCGATCTCCTGGGCGACAGCGGCGGCCCGATGTTCGAGTCGCTGTTCAGCCAGCAGGTGGCCGACGTGGTCAGCCAAGGCTCGGGCATCGGCCTGGGCAGTTTCCTTGCCCGCGAGCTGGCGACCCGCTACGGCGCCGGTGCGAAGCCTGGCGACGGCGTCGCAGGCGCGGCCTCGTCGCCCGCCTCGGGATCCGCCGGGACGCTGCCGCATGCGCCGGCTCCACGCGCAGCGGCCGCGGCCGGTCTGCCGGTGGCGCTGCCGGCCGGCGCCACCGGCTCCTCCTCGCATGCCGCGGACGACGCGGCCGCGGCCGGCCCCGGTGGGGCGGAGGAGGAATCGCTGCAGCGCCGGGCCCGCGCCTTCATCGCCGCCATCGCGCCCAGCGCGCGCGCAGCTGCCCAGGCCCTGGGCGTGAGTCCCGTGGGCATCCTGGCGCAGGCCGCGCTGGAGACCGGCTGGGGGCGCCATGCGCCGGGCAACAATCTGTTCGGGATCAAGGCGGGGACGGACTGGCATGGCCCCAGCCTGCGCGAGCTCAGCGCCGAGGTCTCGCAGGGCGTGCGCTCCCTGGGGGAGGCGGCGTTTCGGGCCTACCGCAGCGCAGCCGCCAGCGTGCAGGATTACGCCTCCCTGCTCGATTCGCCGCGCTACGCCTCGGTGCGCGGCCATGGAAGCGATCTCGGCGCGTTCGCGCAGGGCCTGCAGAGGGCCGGGTACGCGACCGATCCCGACTATGCGCGCAAGCTGCTGCAGGTCGCCGACAGTCCGACCATGCACGACGCGCTGGCCGCGCTGGGCCTGGGAGCGGCGGGCTCAAGTTTTGCGCTTCCGTGACGTTGAACACCATGTCTTGCGTCCACCCTTGCGTTCCCCCCTTCGCACCATGCACGCGCGCGCGACCCCTTCCATGAGCCGGCCGGATGATCCGGGCGCCGACCGCGATGAACTCGCCCTGCTCGGAGCCCTGACGTCGATGCTGCGCGACAAGCGACGCACCCTCATGGAGGGGGACATGTCCCAGCAGGCCATGCTGCCCCTGTGGCAGCCCCTGCTCGATCGCCTGGCGCCTTTCACCGCCCGGCGCGCACAAGGCCGCGCCGGCCAGCCGGACGCGCAGCTGCGCGCGCAGGCCGAGGCCTTGCGGCAGGAGTACGACGGATTGCAGCACACCCTGCTGCTGTGGAGCGAGGCGCTGCGCGCGGCTCGCGACAAATCGGCCCGCCAGGGCATCGAACCGGTCTACGGGCAGGCCCGGCCCGGCCACGCGCGCGGCAGTCTGGGAAGGGGTTGAGCGATGTCGGGAGTCAGCGGTCTGGTCAGCAACGCCCTCACCGGGCTGGAGGCGGCACTCAACGCCCTGCAGGTGACGGGCAACAACATTTCCAACGTCAACACGCCGGGTTACAGCCGCGAGCAGGTGGTGCAGACCACCCAGCCGGCCAGCACCTACGGCGGGCTGTATCTGGGCAACGGCACGGACCTGACCACGGTCACGCGCAGCTACAGCAACTACCTGCAGACCCAGGTGTGGAGCACCACGTCCAGCCTGAGCGGCGCGGGCACGCTGAACACCGAGCTGCAGTCCCTGGTGAACCTGGTCAGTGGCAATGAGTCCGGCCTGAGCACGTCGATCAACCAGTTTTTCGCCAGCGGAGTGGCCCAGGTGGCGGCCAACCCCTCGGACATTCCTTCGCGACAGGCGCTGATCAGCCAGGCGCAGACCCTGGCCCAGACCCTGGGCAACGCCGGCGCCCAGCTGCAGGCCGAATCCAGCGGCGTGAACCAGCAGATCGGACAAAGCATCGTCAGCGTCAACTCGCTGACCCAGCAGATCGCGCAGCTGAACGTCCAGATCAACTCGATGACCTCGAGCAACAGCAACCCCAACACCCTGCTGGACCAGCGCGACCAGCTGATCACCCAGTTGTCGGGGCAGCTCGGCGTCAGCGTGCTGCAGCAGGGCAATGCGCTCAACGTGTTCACCAACAGCGGACAGGTGCTGGTGGCGGGCAGCCAGTCCTACGCGCTGACGACGGCCAGCAATCCCTACGACCCCTCGCAGACCGAAGTCGCCTATGCCAGCAACGGCGCCATCCTGTCGCAGAGCCTGCAGGGCGGCGCGCTGGGCGGCCTGCTGCAATTCCGCAGCCAGGTGCTGCAGCCTGCGCAGGACAGCCTCGGGCGCATTGCCGACGCGCTGGCGCAGTCGATGAACCAGCAACAGGCGCAGGGACTGGACCTGAACGGCCAGCTGGGCAGCGCGATGTTCGCCTCCGGCCCGGTGCAGGTGCTGGCCAACAGCGCCAACACGGGCACGGCCAGCGTCAGCGGGTCCATCGTGAACGCCAACCAGCTCACCGGGGACAACTACCAGATCAAGTTCGACGGCACCAGCTGGAGCGCCACGGACCTGACGACCGGCCAGGCCACCAGCCTGACGCAGAGCAGCTCGGGCGGGGTCACCACGCTGAGCTTCGCGGGCGTGCAGGTCGCCGTCAGCGGGGCCGCCTCGGGCAACCTCTTCGAAGTGCAGCCCACGCGCCTGGGCGCGGTGGATTTCCGCTCCCTGCTGAACGATCCGAAGTCCATCGCCGCGGCCGCCCCCTACGTCAGCAGCGCCGGACAGATCGTCTCGGGCACCCTGCAGGATGGCAATCTGGGCAACCTCGCGCTGTCCGCTGGGCAGTATGCCTCGGGGAGCGCGGGTGCGATCGTGGTCTCCGGGGTCAACGTGCCCACCGCGCTGCAGATCACCCTCAGCAGCGGCGGCACCAGCGGCTCCAGCGTGGGATTCATCGTCACGCAACCCGGCTCGAGCACGGTGCTGGCCAGCGGGAGCCTCTCGCTGGGCGGAAGCGGCACGACCATCGACGTGGCTTACGGTTCGAATCCGCCGGGAGGCTACTGGAGCGTGAACCTGAGCGGCAACGTGGCGGTGTCGGGCGATGCCTTCAGTCTCAGCCCGGGAGGCCCCGGCAACGGGGGCAATGCCCGTGCCATGGCGGCGCTGCAAAGTGCCGACACCCTGAGCAACGGCACGCTGTCGCTGCAGGGCGCGTACACCCAGCTCGTGGGCCAGGTCGCCTCCCAGGGCAACCAGGCGCAAAGCGCGCTCAGCGCGGCCACCGCGGTGGCCCAGCAGGCGGGCAGCGCCCAGCAATCGGTGTCCGGGGTGAACCTCGACCAGGAGGCGGCGCGCCTGATGCAGTACCAGCAGGCCTATCAGGCGGCGGCCACGGCGATCCAGATCGGCGGCAGCCTGTTCCAATCGCTGATCACGGCGGTGCAGTCCGCCTGAGCGGCGATCGCGGGAGCATTCGATGCAGATCATCAGCAGCAACCAGTTCTACGCCGCCAGCCTGGGCGGCATCCTGCAACAGCAGACCTTGCTCACCAGTCTGAGCCAGCAGCTGTCCACGGGCAATTCGCTGGTCAATCCCTCGGCGCAGCCAGTGGCCGTGGCGCAGAACGTCTCATTGACCGCGCAAATCGGGCAGCTGGCGGGATTCAGCCAGAACGGCAGCAGCGCGCAGCAGTCGCTGCAACTGGAAAGCTCCACGCTGCAAAGCGTGGGGACCCTGGTGCAGCAGGTACGCCAGCTGGCGCTGCAGATGAACAACGGCACCATCGACCCGCAACAGCTGCAGAACGCCGCCACCACCATGCAGGGCTACCTGCAGCAACTGGTGCAGTACGGCAACACGCAGGACGGCCAGGGCAACTACGTCTTCGCCGGCAGCCAGACCCAGACCCAGCCTTTCGTGCTGCAGTCCGACGGCCAGGTGCTCTACCAGGGCGACGGCGCCCAGAACCAGCTGGCGCTCGGCCCCAGCCTGAGCACGGCCATCGGCGACCCCGGCAATGCCGTGTTCATGAACATCCCCGGCGGCAACGGCACGTTCAGCGTGTCTGCCAGCGGGACCAACGCGGGGGGCGCCACCGCCGGCCCCGGCACCGTGAACAACCCCTCGCTGGCGCAGCAGCTGCTGACCGTCGGAGGCACCGAATACCAGATCAGCTTCAGCGCTGCGCCCAGTGGAGGCGGACTGGTGTACTCCGTGAGCAGCGGCAGCGGCGCGGCCTTCACGGCCTCGGGGGTGGTCTCCAGCGGGAGCTTCAGCCCGGGCATGAGCATCGGGCTTCCGCCCGGGACGAGCCCCGCCATCGCCGTGCCGATCCTGGGGACCCCCGCCGCCGGGGACAGTTTCACCATCGCGGGTTCGAAGCCGCAGAGCCTGTTCGCCAGCTTCCTGGACCTGCAGCAGGCCTTCAGTGGCAGCGGACCGACCAGCGGCTCCAGCGCGCGGCGCGCGCAGGCCATCTCCGACACGCTGGCCAGCCTGGATCAGGCGCAGACGGTGTTGCTGGGCACGCAGTCGGCGATCGGCAGCCGGCTGCAGCAGGTGCAGGCGGTGCAAAGCCAGAACTCCAGCGTCACCCTGCAACTGCAGACCCAGCAGACTGCCATCGCCAGCATCAACTATCCGGCGACCATCTCGCAGTACGAGCAGAGCCTGACCGCCCTGCAGGCCTCGGAAAGCGCCTTTTCCCAGTTGCAGGGATTGAGCCTGTTCAAGTACCTCTGAGCGCGTGCCGTCGCGCCCTTCGGCCGGGGCCCGCGCCCGCGACCCCTGGCGCCCGGGCGGGCCGGGGGCTCCACTATGATCGTCGCTTCAGGGATCGCGACCGAGGCTGCGCGCGCAGTCCATCCATGGGAACGCCATGACTTCGACGAATGACGACATCCACAGCCTGATCTTTCCGCGTCTTCGGCATCCCTACTACATCTTCGCGCCCTTCTACTCACGGACCTCGGCGGGGGTCCGCGTCCTGCATCACCTCTGCCACAGCCTCAACGAGAGCGGCGAACGGGCCTACCTGATTCTCCCCGCGGCGGTTCCGCCAGGCTCGGGCGTCAACCCCGATCTGCGCACCCCGGTGCTCACCCGGGAGCAGATCGCCGCGGATTTCGAGGCCGGGCGCACGCCCATCACCGTCTATCCCGAGACCCTGCGCGGCAATCCCTTCGCGGCACCGCTGGTGGTCCGCTACCTGCTCAACCTCCCAGGTGCCCTGGGCGGCGATGCCCAGTTCCCGCCCTCGGAATACTGCGTGGGCCACACCGACATCCTGAGCCGGTCGGTGCCCAAGGCGCTGTGCACCCTGTTCCTGCCGGTGTCCGACCCGAACCTGTTCCGGCCCGATCCCTCGGTTCGCCGGCAGGGGACCTGCTTCTACGCCAGCAAGTACCAATTGCTGCACCGTGGCACGCTGCTGGACGTCACCAGGAACAGCACCGAGATCCTCAGCGACCTGGGCGGCACCTTCAAGCTGAATCGCCCGATCCAGACCCGGGAACAGATCATCGCGCTGTTCCAGCGCAGCGAGGCGTTCTATTGCTACGAGAACTCCTCGCTCGCTCTCGAGGCGCTGTTGTGCGGCTGTCCGGTGGTCTTCCTGCCCAACCCCCACCTCAAGTCCAGTTTCGCCAGCGACGAGTTCGGCAACGACGGCGTCGCCTGGGGCAACTCGCCCGAGGCGCTGGAACACGCACGCAGCACCGTGCACCGGGTTCGACAACGCTATGCCTCGCTGCTGCAGCGCTTCGAGGAGCAATTGCGCGAGTTTGTCGCTCGGTCCCAGCGCATCGCGGATGGCACGCCCTACAAGGCGCCCATCGCGGTCGCCCACCTCAGCTCGGCGCAGGCGGCACCTCCCCCCTCGGTACCCGGCGCGGCCCCCGCGCCCGCCGCTCCACCGCTGCAGCCCTGGCTGCCCTCGCACCGCCTGCTGCCCCAGGAATTCACCTGGGCCCAGGAGAGCTGCAGCGCATGGGAGCCGGCGCACACTCCCGGCGTGGCGCTGGCCATGATCGCCACGCGCGCGGACATGCCGGGCAAGGCGACGCAACAGGCAGTGGCTGGTCAATGGCCCACCGGCAAGCCGATGCGCCTGCTGCTCATCGACGGTTCCGGCGGCGCCGCCGCGGCCATCCAGGAAGCCGACCGCGCGCTGCTCGACTCCGGCGAATCCTGGCTGGGCCTGATCGATGCCGAGGACATGATCGCTCCCGACGCGCTGTTCCGCATCCAGCATGCGCTTCGCATGCACCCGGAATGGCGTCTGCTGTACACCGACGAGGACGGGATCACCGCCGACGGCCAGCACATCAACCCGCACTGCAAGCCCGATTTCAACCTGGATTTCCTGCGCAGCCTGCCCTACATCGGGGGCCTGATGCTCGTGCGTCGCGACCTGTTCGAGGCCCTCGGGGGCTTCGACTCGGCCTGCGAGGGAGCCGAGGACTACGACCTCGCGCTGCGGGCCTGGGAGCGACTGCAGGCCGAGGGCATCGCCGAATCGGCGATCGGCCATGTGCCCGAAGTGCTGTACCACCGACGTGCCGGATCGGGGCACACGCGCAAGAGCGTGCCCGAAATCCTCAGCATGGGTCAGACCGTGCTGCAAGCCCATTTCAACCGGCTGGGCATCGCCGCGCAGGTCGAGGGCGGTCCGTTCCCGCCCGCGTTCCGCGTGCGCTGGCCGCTGCCCGAGCGGCGTCCCCTGGTGTCGATCCTGATCCCCACGCGCGACCAGTTGCCCATGCTGCAGCGCTGTATCGAATCGGTGATCGAGAAGACCCGCTACCCGGCCTATGAGATCCTCATCATCGACAACGACAGCCAGGCCGACGACGCGATGCGCTACCTGGCCACGGTGGAATCGCGCGAGGCCGAGCTGGGCGGACGCCTGAGGGTGGTGCGCACGCCCGGGGAATTCAATTTCTCGGCCATGAACAACCTGGCCGCAGGCTGCGCGCGTGGCGAGTTCCTGCTGCTGCTCAACAACGACACCGCCGCGCTGCACGAGGACTGGCTGGACGAGCTCATGTCCCACGCGGTGCGCCCCGACGTGGGCGCGGTGGGCGCCAAGCTGCTGTTCCCGGACGGCAAGATCCAGCATGCCGGGGTGATCCTGGGCGTACGCGGACCCGCCGAACATCCTTTCCTGGGACGGGCTCCCGAGGACCGCGGCTACTTTGGGCGGGCCCAGCTGGTCCAGGACCTCAGCGCCGTCACCGGAGCCTGCCTGCTGGTGCGCAAGAGCCTGTACGAGCAGCTCGGCGGCCTGGACGAGAAAGCCTTCAAGGTGTCCTACAACGACATCGACCTGTGCCTGCGCGTGCGAGCCGCCGGCCTGCGCGTGGTGTTCACCCCCTACGCACTGCTGATGCACGAGGGGTCGGCCAGCCAGCGCGGCAAGGTCGAGGAAAAGCCCGACGAGGCCAAGCAGAAGCGCTTCGCTTCCGAGCGCGAGGCCATGTACGACAAGTGGCTGCCGATCCTGGCCCGTGACCCGGCCTACAACCGGCACCTCAGCCTGGCCACCACCGAATTCCTGCTCGATGACCAGCCGCCGCTGGCCTGGGATCCGGAATGGCGCCCGCGTCCGCGCATCCTGGTGCACCCGGCCGATCGCGAGGGCTGCGGCGAATACCGCATCATCTCCCCGCTGCGTGCGCTGAACCGGGCCGGACGGGTGCAGGGCTGGGAAACCATGCGTCTGTTCCACGCGCCGGAAATGCAGCGCATCGATGCCGACAGCCTGGTGGTGCAACGCCAGATGGAATGGCCGCAGATCGAGGCCCTGGAGCGCAATGCGCGCCTGACGCGGGCCTTCAGGGTGTTCGAGATCGACGACCTCATCACCAACCTGCCCGTCAAGAGCGTGCACCGCGCGCACATCCACAAGGACATCGCCAAGCGCTTCCGCAAGGCCGCGGGCCTGTGCCACCGCCTGGTGGTGGCCACCGAGCCGCTGGCCAAGGCCTATGCCGGTTTCAGCGACGAGGTCCTGGTGTGCCCCAACTATCTGGAGCGTGCCCGGTGGGGCGCACTGCGACCGGCCCGCGCCGAGCGCAAGCGCCTGCGCGTGGGCTGGGCCGGAGGCGTGGGCCACAGCGGAGACCTCGAGCTCATCGTCGAGGTGGTGCGTGAGACCGCCTCGCTGGTGGACTGGGTGTTCTTCGGCTTGTGCCCCCCCGAGCTCAAGGAGGTGGTGCGGGAATTCCATCCCGGCATCCCGCTGGACCAGTACGCCCCCAAGCTGGCCGAGCTCGACCTGGACCTGGCGGTGGCGCCGCTGGAGCACAATGCCTTCAACGAGGCCAAGAGCCATCTGCGCCTGCTGGAATACGGGGTGCTCGGCTATCCGGTGATCTGCTCGGACATCACGCCCTACCAGGGCGATTTCCCCGTCGTGCGCGTGCCCAACCGATTCCGCGACTGGGTGCGGGCGATCCAGGATGCGGTGGGCGAGCCCCGGGCCCTGCGCGCGCAGGGCGATGCGTTGCGCGAAAAGGTGCTCGCGAACTGGATGCTCGAGGACCATCTGGACATGTGGATGCGCGCCTGGACGCGTTGAGGCGGGGAGATCGGCGAAGCCCCGCCGGCCCCGGGGGCCTGCCAGCTCAACAGCCTGCTAGCATCCACAGGCATCCGCGGCTCGCCGCACAAGCAGCCTTTCCAGCCAGCAGATCCCGATGGAATCCAACACGACTCCCGCATCCCCTGCCGCCGATGCCGCGTCCAGCGAGAATTACGCGCACATCGCCCGCCAGCCGATCCTGGACCGTCAGCAGCACATCATCGGCTACGAACTGCTGGCGCGCGAAAGCGCCACCAGCACCCAGGCGCCGACCCAACACAGCCGCGCATCCGACACGGCGCTGCTTTTCCACGCGCTGTCGAGCATCTCCACCGAGAATCTGTTCGGAGACAAGCTGGCCTTCATCAACGTGCGCCTGGAGGATCTTGACGGGGAGCACCTGGAGATCGTGTTCCCGGAGCGCATCGTGCTGGAGCTTCCACGCGCGCCGGGCGACGATGCCGCGGTGATCGCCGAGGCCGCGACCGCGATGCAGTCACTGCGCGACAAGGGCTTCCGCCTGGCCGCCGGGGTGCACGCACTGACCGCTCCCTACACCGCATGGTTGCCGCTGCTGAGCTACCTGCAGATCGACGTGCAGGCCTTGCCGACGGGCGTTCTGCCGATGCTGGTCAAGCGCCTGGGCGCGTTGCCCAAGCTGCAGATGCTCGCCGAGAAGGTCGAGACCCCGGAGAATTTCAAGGAGTACTTCGACGCCGGCCTGCACCTGTTCCAGGGCTATTACTTCGCGCGCCCGCAGACGGTCAGCGCCAAGGTGGTCAACCCGGCCTACGCGACCGTGCTTCGCCTCATCGACCTGGTCAACAAGCATGCGGAAGTGCCGGCCATCGAGGAAGTGCTCAAGCAGGACCCCACGCTGTCGTTCAAGCTGCTGCGCTACATCAATTCCTCGGGCTTCGGCCTCATGACCGAGATCACCTCCTTCCGCCACGCGGTGGTGATCCTCGGCTACAAGAAACTGCTGCGCTGGCTGGTGCTGCTGCTGGCCATCACCCCGGGCAGCAGCGCCGCGTCGAGCCAGGCCCGCGTTGCGATCACCCGCGGACGCATGCTGGAACTGCTGGCGCAGGGGCAGATGTCCGCCGCGGAATGCGACAACGCCTTCGTGGTCGGGGTGTTCTCCATGCTCGATGCCATGCTGGGAGTGCCGCTGGATCGAGCACTGCAGGAGATTTCGCTGGCCGAACCCGTGATGCAGGCCCTGCGCGACCGGCAGGGTCCCTTCGGCCCCTACCTGGGCATCGTGCTCGCCTGCGAGCGCGAGGACTGGGACGAGATCGACCAGCATGCCGGGCTGCTGGGCCTGAGCCAGCGCGCCGTCGCCCTCGCCCACCTGGAAGCCCTGGCCTGGGCGGAGAACCTGGGCATCTGAGATCCGGGCCAGCCCCTGCGCGCGCCCGGGGCCGAAGGCCGCCGGCCGGCAAGGCCCCGACAGCGCATGCGAGAGATCGTCAACACCCTGTTCCAGGACGGGTTCCGCGTCGCGGCACGGGCCCACCACACCCTCGAGCGCCTGCAGCGCGCGCGCGAGTTCCTGGGCGTGATCGTGCCGGGCGAGGACCACGAGCACATGTCCATGCTGCTCCACGTGGACCCCGGCGAACAGTTCCTGATCATCGACGAACTCAATCCGCCACGCCGCCCCGCCCTGATGCCGGGAGAACAACTGCTGTGCCTGGGGCGCGCAGGCGGCATGTTCGTCGGCTTGCGCTGCACCCTCGAGCGACTGCAGGACTGGGAGGGCTATGGCGCCTTGCGCCTGGGCTGGCCGCAGGCCTTGTACCAGTTGCAGCGCCGTGCCAACTACCGGGTGCCGGTGCGACCCGGCGACGTCTCGGGACTGGAACTGTTCCGCCGCGGCGCTCGCAGCCTGCAGGCGCAGTGCCTGGACCTCAGCGCCAGCGGCATGCGCCTGCGCGCCCTTGCGCCGGGTGATTTCGACCTGGCGGGCAACGAGTGGATCGAGCGCCTGCAATTCGAACTCGAGGGACAGCCCATCGAGTGCGCCGCGCAGCTTCGCTTCGTACGCGTGCTGCGCTCCGCCGCGGGTGAACCCGCCGCCCGCCTGGTCGGTCTGTCCCTGCAGCAACTGTCGATGCCCCAGCAGCGGCTGCTGCAGCGCTACGTGCAGCGTCGCGACCGCGAGCTGCTGCGCGACGCCCGGCTTTGATCCGCGGCGCGCTGGGGTGCGCAGGGGTGCGCAGGCGGCGTGTGCGCCCTATCGGGGCTGCACGGAAATGATGCGCTCGGCCCAGGCGGCGTTCACCGGCGCACAGGCGGCGGGGCCCACCCAGGCACCCTCGCCCAGCACATGCTCGGGCTCGAAGACCTGTTGACGCAGGGTGCCGGAGTGCACGTCGAACAGCACCGGAGCCTGCCGGTGCACGCGAAGCGGCTCGCCAGGCTGCTGTGGCAGCATCACCAGCACACAGGGCGGCGCGAGGAGCAGTTCCGGCTCGTACTCGGCGCCCGCCACGTAGCGCAGCCCGAAACAGGCCGCATCGCACAGCACGAAGGCCAGCTCCGGCAGCTCCAGGGATTGCAGCCACAGGAAGGGTCCCTGCGCGGGAACGTGCATGAGCACGAACTCGCGCAGATCCTCGAAGCCCGCCAGGGGGAGGGAGCAGGTCCAGCGCTGCGATTCGGCAACCTCGACCAGGCCCAGCCGGGTCGCGTGCACGGCCATCAGGTGGACTCCTTCGGAGCTTCGGGCGGCTGTTCCAGCCACCGCTCCAGCGCGCCCGGATCGGCGGCCTGGGCCTGCTGGTTCAGTCCGGCCACCATCTCGTAGAGCTCCTCGCGCAGGATGCGCAATTCGCGAGGGCCGTCGATGCCGAGGCGGACCTTGCCACCCCCGAGCTGCACCACCACGATACGGATGTCCGTGCCGATCCGGATGGCCTCTCCGCTGCGACGGCTGAGGATGAGCATGTCCGATGATTCGCCGGTCCGCGCAGCGCCTCAGGCGCTGCCCAGCGGCTTGGCCTTGCCGGCCCCGAGGGTCTGCCCCCGCGGACCATACACCGCCGCGGACTCGCCCGGGGGAATCGACCGCAGGATGTCCAGCGCGCCACGGGTATTGCGGATCAGCGCGGCGACCACCGCGCCGTTTCGCAGATTGGCCTGCGCCACCGCCAGGGCCAGCTCGCGCAGGCGCTGCGCGCGCACCGGATCCGGCTCGGGAAGCTGGCGCTGGAGGCTTTCGATGCGTGCGCACAAATCGCTCTTGCGCGCGGCCATCTGCTCGATGCGGGAGGGATCGTGGGACTGCACCAGTGCGTCGAGCTCCGCCTGCAACAGCTCGCCGAGTTGCTCGAGCAGCAGCGCAAGCTGCGCGTCCGCCCCCTCGGCGGCCGCGCGATCCGGCTGCGCGGAGCTCATCACGAAGAAGTTCAGGCGCCGCCGCCGGAGGATCCGGCGCCGGACTGGGCAAGCGCGCGACTGTCGCGCAGCAGACCCTGGGCAATCTGCCGCGCATCCACCGTGTAGCTTCCCGAGGCGATGGCCTGGCGCAGCATGCCCAGGCGCTGCGTCGACGCAGAAGCCGCCTGCGCAGCCCCCGTTTGCAGCAACTGGCGCGCGGATTCGGAAATCGACACCGTATCCCCCGCGCCGGCGCCCGAGGTGGCCGGACCCTGCGAAGACGAGGGGCTGCGGCCGGCCTGCACCTGCTGGGCCGGCAGTTCGACGCGCTGCGCGCCGTCGCCCGTCGTCGGGGTGTAGGTGTGCTGGATCGGGTTCATGATCGCCAGATTCTCTCCTGCTGGAAGGGGTTACGGCACGCAGTGCGAGAACTTGAGGAACAAATTCACGGTTTGGACGAAATTTTCGGCAAAGCCCCTTGCGGAAGCAAGGCCGGACCCACATGCAGAGGCGGCGGCCCCGCCGCGGGCGTCGTCCGCCCCGGCCCGGCAGCCGGAGTCACCGCAGCCGCTCCGGGCGCCGCCTTCGCCGCGCCCGCTGCCGACGCCGCCGCCCCCGGCTGGCTGGCTCCCCCCAGTTGGGCATTCGCCTGGCCGGAGCTGGAGGCCGTCTGCTCGGCGCCCTGCTCCCTGAGGATGCGCGCGCTGGCCGCCTTGGTCAGCACCAGGATGCTCACGCGCCGGTTGAGCGGAGAATTCGGGTTCGCGGGGTCGAAAGGCGCGGCGGAACCCATGCCGACCACCCGCAGCACCTTGGCCTCGTCCAGCCCGGACTGCACCAGCACCTGACGCACCGCATTGGCGCGGTCCGCGGACAGATTGTAGTTGCTGTAGCCCTTGCCCTGGTTCTGGTAGTTCAGCGCATCCGTATGGCCGGTGATGCTGATCGAATTGGGCAGACTGTTGAGCGTGGGTGCGATGTCGTGGAAGATGGCCTGGGCATAGCTCTGGAGCTGCGCTCCGCCCAGGCCGAACATGGGACGCTTGTCGCTGTCGACCACCTGGATGCGCAGTCCGTCGCGGGTGATGTCGATCAGCAGCTGGTTGCGGAAGGCGCTGAGCTGCGGATTCACCCGGATCTGCTGGTCCAGGGCCTTTTTCAGGGCCTCCAGGTTGGCCCGGTCGATCTGCTCCTGGCGAACGACCACCGTGGTGGTAGCGTTCGGCTTGACCGTCTGCCCCGGCGTGGCGCCGTTGCGCACCTGTCCCACGGTGCGCGTGAGGTCCGTGCCCCCTCCGTTGAGCACCGAGGTCGCCGCGCCCGCACCGGGGCCGCCCTGCAGCGCGACCTTGAGCGGCTGCTGGAAATACTTGGCGATGCCTTCCAGCTGCGCCTTCGTGGACGAGCCGAGCAGCCACATGAGCAGGAAAAAGGCCATCATCGCGGTCACGAAGTCCGCGTAGGCGATTTTCCACGCCGCGCCGTGGCCGCCCGCGACGACCTTCTTGACCTTCTTGATGACGATCGGCTGCGCCTTGCCGTCGACCATGGCTTACTTCCCCTTCGCGTCGCGCAGGTGGCTTTCCAGCTCGGTGAAACTCGGGCGCTCGTTGGTGAACAGCACCTTGCGCGCGAACTCCACCGCCACCTGCGGGGGGTAGGCATTCATGGTCGCCAGCAGCGCGACCTTGATGCACTCGAGCATCTTGGTGGCCTCATGCGCGCGATCCTCCATGCGCGACGCGACAGGCGCCAGGATGGCGTAGCCGATCAGGATACCGAGGAAGGTTCCCACCAGCGCGGCGCCCACCAGCTCGCCCAGCACCGAGGGCGGCTGGGTCACCGAGGCCATGGTGTGGACCACGCCCATGACCGCGGCCACGATGCCGAAGGCCGGCATGCTGTCGGCCGTCCTGGTCATCGCGTGCACCGGAATCTCGGCTTCGCGGTGATGGGTCTCGATGTTGACATCCATCAGATTTTCCATCTCCATCACCCCGAGGTTGCCGCCGATCATCAGGCGCAGGTAATCGGTGATGAACTCCAGCACATGGTGGTCGGCCGCGATGTGGGGGTACTTCTTGAAAATCTCGCTGTTGTGCGGCTCCTCCACGTCGCCCTCGATGGCCATCAGGCCGTTCTGGCGCATGCGGGTGAACAGCTCGTTGAGCAGCGAAAGCAGCTCCATGTAGGCGGCTTTCGAGTAGGTCGAGCCCTTCATCGCCGTGGGCAGGGCCTTGAGCGTGGCCTTGAACGACTTGGGGAAGGTGGAAGCGAAGAAGGCCCCGAAGGCCCCGCCACCGATCATCAGCAACTCGTAGGGCTGGAACAGCGCGCCGGCGTGCCCGCCCTCGGCGATGTAGCCGCCGAAGATCGCCGCCAGCGACAGCACATATCCGATCAGGAGGAACATGGGGAATGCATGCGAGTGAGCGGATCGGCGCCACGCGCCCGGGGGCCGCGGCTCCGATCGAGGTCAGGAAAGGACTTGTCCACCCACGATGGTACCGGCAGCGCCGAGCCCAGGGCGCGAAGCCTGCGCGTGGACGGTCCAGCGCGCCGCGGGCTTGCGGCATTCTCGCGACATCGGGGATGCCCGCGTGGTGCGGCGCGACAGCGGCGGGGCACAATTGCAGGTCGGGCTCGCGGCGCAGGCCGCGAGCGCCCCACCCCGCAAGGAATTCAAGTTGGCGCCGTCCGTGCCGTCAATCCAAACGCGGGCCCCGAACCGTTTCTGCCTGTCGGAGCATTCCTTGAAATTCCTGGTTGTTGACGATTTCCCGACCATGCGGCGCATCGTGCGCGGCCTGCTCATGCAGACCGGGCACGTGACGGGCACGATCGACGAGGCCGAGGACGGGGTGCAGGCCCTGCGGCGCA
>JAKBBP010000092.1 GCA_021808445.1 Pseudomonadota bacterium | reverse complement strand
TCCGAAGACCAGCCACAGGGGCCGACCCCTTATGAACAACTCGGCGGCGAGCGCGGCGTGCGCGCGCTGGTGGACAGGTTCTACGACCTGATGGATCTGGAACCACGTTTCGCCGCGCTGCGCGCGATCCACCCCAGCACGCTGGAGGGCTCGCGCGACAAGCTGTACTGGTTTCTGAGCGGCTGGCTCGGCGGGCCCGATCTGTACCAGCAGCAGTTCGGGCATCCGCGGCTGCGCATGCGCCACTTTCCCTATGCCATCGGAGTGGCCGAGCGCGATGCCTGGCTGGACTGCATGCGCCAGGCCATGCAGGAGCAGGGGGTCGACGAGACCCTGCGCGCGCGCCTGCAGCACGCCTTCGACGGCACCGCGGACTGGATGCGCAACCGCGCCGAACCCGGGCAGGCATAGCCCGGGCCAGGACGCAGGCGGGGCCTTGCGCGCGCGCCGCTTGTACGCGCCGGGTCAGAGCTGGGTTCGCAGGCTCCAGATCTCCGGGAACAGCACGGTGTCGAGCATCTTGCGCAGGTAGCTGACCCCGCCGGTGCCGCCGGTGCCGCGCTTGAAGCCGATCACGCGCTCCACCGTGGTCACATGCCGGAAGCGCCACAGGCGCATCGCGTCCTCGATGTCGGCGAGTTTTTCTCCCAGCTGGTACAGATCCCAATGCGCGTGCGGGTCCCGGTAGACCTGCAGCCAGGCCGATTCCACGCCGGGGCTCGCGACATAGGGCAGGGTCCAGTCGCGCTCGACGGCCTCGGCCGGCACCGGGATGCCGCGGCGCGCCAGCAGGCGCAGCGCCTGGTCGTAGAGGCTGGGAGCGCGCCATGCGGCCTCCACTCGCGCGAGCAGCTCCGGACGGTGCGCATGGGGCTGCAGCATGGCGCGGTTCTTGTTGCCCAGCGCGAACTCGATGCAGCGGTACTGCCAGCTCTGGAAGCCGCTGGAGCGGCCCAGGTAGGGGCGGATCGCCGTGTATTCGGGCGGGGTCATCGTGGCCAGCACATCCCAGGCATGCACCAGCTGCTCGAGGATCTTCGACACCCGCGCCATCATCTTGAAGGCCGGCGGCAGCAGGTCGCGCGACAGGTGCCCGGAGGCCGCATGGAGCTCGTGCAGCAGCAGCTTCATCCAAAGCTCCGAGGTCTGGTGCTGCACGATGAACAGCATCTCGTCGTGTTCGGGCGACAGCGGGTGCTGCGCGCCGAGCACGGCGTCCAGCCGCAGGTAGTCGCCATAGCTCATGTCCCGCGAGAAATCCAGTTGCGCGCCTTCGTCGGCGACGATGGCCTCGCCGCGCGAGGAAGGGGCCGTTTGGTGGTGGGGGCAGCTCATCGGGGCTCCTGCGGGCGAGGGGGTCAGGTCACCGCGGACCGGCGCGCGAAACGAGCGTCGCGCCAGGCCCCGGATTCGAGCAGTCCGGCCAGCTCCTGCACGGCGTCGAACACATCCACGTAGCGCAGGTACAGCGGCGTGAATCCGAAGCGCAGCAGATGCGGGTGCGCGGCGCTGCCGTCGCCGGCACGGTAGTCGCCGATCACCCCTCGTTCGATCAGGGCCTGCATCAGCGCGTAGCCGTCGATCGAGCCGTCCGCGGGGACCGCCAGCGAGACCTGGCTGCCGCGCTGCGCGGCCTGCGACGGGCCGAAGGGCCGCAGGCCATGGGCGCTCAGGCGCTCGCGCGCGAGTTCGAGGAACAGCTCGGTGAGTTGCACCGACTTGGCGCGCAGCGCGGGCATGCCGCCCAGGGGCTCGGCGGCCAGCACGGTGTCCACTCCGCATTCCAGCGCGGCCATGCCCAGCACCGCGGGCGTGCCGCACAGGTAGCGGGAAATGCCCGGCGCCGGCTCGTAGCCGGTCTGGAACACGAAGGGCGCGGCATGTCCCATCCAGCCCGAAAGCGGTTGCCGGAAGCGCTCCACGTGGCGCGCGTGCACCCAGCAGAAGGCCGGCGCGCCAGGGCCGCCGTTGAGGTACTTGTAGCCGCAGCCCACGGCGAAATCCGCCGCCGCGTCGTTCAGGTCCACCGGCACCGCCCCCGCCGAATGCGCCAGGTCCCACAGGGCGAGTGCTCCCGCCGCATGGGCCTGGGCGGTGAGCGCAGCCATGTCCGCCATGCGACCCGTGCGGTAGTTGACCTGGGTGAGCATGAGCACGGCGACGTCGTCGCGCAGGCGCCCCGGGATCTCGTCGATGTCCAGCAGTTCCAGGCGCATGCCCTGCTGCTCGACCAGGGATTCGGCGATGTACAGGTCCGTGGGAAAGTTGCTGCGCTCGGACAGCACCACCTTGCGCGAAGCCGAGTCCGTCTGCGCGATGCGCAGCGCCGCGCTCAACACCTTGTACAGGTTCACCGAGGTGGAGTCCGCCACCACCAGCTCACCGGGGCGCGCGCCCACCAGTCGGGCGATCTTGTCACCCACGCGGCGTGGCAGGTCGATCCAGCCGGCATCGTTCCAGCTGCGGATCAGGCCACGGCCCCATTCCTCGGCGATCACCTGCTGCACGCGCTCCGCGGTGGCCGCGGGCAGCACGCCCAGGGAGTTGCCGTCGAGGTAGAGGACCCCGGGGGGCAGCGTGAACTGCGCGCGAAGTGGCGCCAGCGGATCGGCCGCGTCGCGTGCGGCGCAGGCATCACGGGTGAGAGCGAAGGGCATGGGGGAGCTTGTTCGTGGGCGGGAAGGGTGGTTTCGCGGTCGTGGGGTCAGGCCCGGCGCAGCACCGCGCGCACCGGCGAGGCGCAGGCCCCCGCAAGTTTCAGCGGCAGCGCGATGAGCTCGTAGTCTCCCTCGGGGACCTCGTCGAGCACCAGGTTCTCCAGCACCCGCATGTCCAGGCGCAGCAGGGTGTGGTGGGCCTCCAGGCGCTTGCTGTCGGCCGGATCCACCGAGGGGGTGTCGATGCCCGCCAGGCGAACCCCGCGCTCGCCCAGCCAGGCCAGGGCCTCGGGGGCGTAGGCCGCGAAGGCCGGGTTCCAGGTGGTGGATGCGCGCCGGCAGGTGCGCACCAGCACTCTGGGGGGCAGCTCGCGCTCGGCCTGCCGCAGGTGTTCCACCCGCACCAGGGGGCCGCAGTCGAGGGCGTGGACCACGCGGCAGGGGCCCAGGTACGGCAGCAGGTCGACGGCCTCGATGGAGGCCGCGTCGTCGGCGTAATGCAGCGGCGCGTCGGCGTGCGCGCCCACGTGGGGCGACAGCTCCAGGGCGCTGAGATTCACCGAACTGCCGCCGGAGATGCGCGCGGTCCATTGGAGCGCGTAGGGACGGTCGCCCGGGAACAGGGGCGAGCCCGCGCTCACGGTGGGGGAGATGTCGTACAGGGCCTGGCTTCGCATCCGCGAAACCTTAGGCCAGGATCCGAGCCCGTGGTGTCGGTAATTCCCAACACCCCGGAACGCGTAGTGTCTTGTTCAGACCGTGGGACGGGGCGCCTGGGTCTGCGGCCCGCGCAGCAGCACGATCAGCGCGCCGGCGCCGCCGTCGTGCGGGCCGGCCTGGCAAAATGCCAGCACGTCGCGCATCTGCAGCAGCCAGCCGCGCACCTTGTGGCGCAACACGCCCTCACGCCCCGGCGAGCCCAGCCCCTTGCCGTGGATCAACCGCACGCAGCGGGCGCCGCGCTGCTGCGCGGCGTGCGTGAATTCCAGCAGGGCCGCGCGCGCCTCGTCGCGCCGCAGGCCGTGCAGGTCGAGCTCGGCCTGGATCACCCAATGGCCGCGGCGCAGCTTGCGCAGCACGTCGGGACCGATGCCCGGGGCCCGGTAGGACAGTTCCTGGTCGGTTTCCAGCAGGCTGTCCAGGTCCACGCTGTCCGACAGGGATTCGTGCAGCGCCGCGCGCTCGTCGAGCAGGCGCTGGCGGGGAATCGGCGGCGGGGGATCCGGGCGCAGCAGCACCCGGTCCGGCGCCGGCAGGGGGCGCGCGCCGGCCACCGCCTTGCGGAACAGGCCGCCTTCGTCCTCGGAGCCGGCGGCGGGCGCGCCGGCAGCCGGCTGCACCGACCCCGGTTCCGCCGCGGGCAGGGCCGCAGCCGACGAAGTCGCCGCCGGCGAGGCTGCGGCCTGCGCCAGCGCCGTGCCTGCCGCGGGAGCGGCGCGGGCACGTGCGCGCCGGGGAATGCGCGTGCTCATGGGCCGGTCCCCCTACAGCAGGCCCTGGCGCGCGAAGGAGAACGCCTGCGCGCGCGTCACCACCAGGTGGTCGAGCAGGGCGATGTCCAGCAGGGCCAGCGCCGATTTCAGGCGCTGCGTGACGTCGCGATCGCAGCTGGAGGGCTCGGCCACCCCCGAGGGGTGGTTGTGCGCGACGATCACCGCCGCGGCGTCGTGCGCCAGCGCCAGCTTGACCAGTTCGCGGGGGTACACGGAAGTCTGCGCCAGCGTGCCGTGCCAGAGTTGCTGGGCGTGCAGCAGGCGGTGGCGATGGTCCAGCAACAGCGCCGCGAACACCTCCACCGGCGAGCCACCCAGCCACAGGCGCAGGTAATCCGCGACAGCGTCAGGGTTGTCGAACAGCCGGCGCTCGCGCAGGGGCTCGGCCAGCGCGCGGCGGGCCATTTCCAGCACCGCCGCCAATTCCGCGTACTTGGCCAGGCCCAGGCCCTTCACCGCGCGCAGGCTCGCGGCCGGCGCATGCAGCAGGCCGTGCAGGCCGCCGAAGCCGTCGAGCAGACGCTGCCCGAGCTGCAGCGCGCTGCAGCCGCGCACGCCGCTGCGCAGCAGCAGCGCCACCAGCTCGGCATCGGCCAGCGACTGGGGGCCGCGCGCGAGCAGTTTTTCGCGCGGACGCGCGTCCGGGGGAAGGTCGGCGATGCGGGTGGACATGCTTCCCTACAATGGGGTTTGCGCGGCCCTGGCCGCGACGACACAGTGTATCGATACCGTGCCCAACGTTCTCCCCGACTCCCTGCTGACCCTTCACTACCGCCTGGCGGCCCCCGGCGGCGCCGCCTGGGTGGACACTTTCGGCCACCATCCCGCCACCCTCACCCTGGGCGCGCAGCAGCTCGCGCCGGCGCTGGAGCAATGCCTGATCGGGCTGGAGGAGGGCGCCCAGGCGCACTTCGAGCTGCCGCCCGACGTGGCCTTCGGCATGCACGATCCGCAGCGCGTGCAGCGCGTGCCGCGCAGCCTGCTGCAGCAGTACGTGCCCGACAGCGTGCGCCTGGCGGTGGGCGACGCGGTGCAACTGGCGGGCCTGAGCTCTGCCAGCGGCGCCAGCGCGGCAGCCACCGTGACGGCCGCCGACGACCACATGATCGAGCTGGATTTCAACCATCCGCTGGCCGGCAAGCCGGTGGTGTTCGACGTGCATATCCTGGGGGTGCTGTGAGCAGCGCGCAGACGGTCGAGAATCCCCGGGCCGACGAGCTCGACGTGCTGCTGGCCAGTCCGCGCGGCTTCTGCGCCGGCGTGGACCGCGCCATCGACATCGTCGAGCGCGCGCTGGAGCTGTTCGGCGCCCCGATCTACGTGCGCCACGAGATCGTGCACAACACGACCGTGGTGCAGAGCCTGCGCGCCAAGGGCGCGGTGTTCGTGGACGAGATCGACGACGTGCCCGCCGGTGCCACACTGGTGTTCTCCGCGCACGGAGTCTCGCAGGCGGTGCGCGAGCAGGCGCAGTCCCGCGGCCTGAAGGTCTTCGACGCCACCTGCCCGCTGGTGACCAAGGTGCACGTGGAAGTGGCGCGCATGCGCCGCGACGGCCTGCACCTGGTGATGATCGGCCACGCCGGGCATCCGGAGGTGGAGGGCACGATGGGCCAGGCCGACGGCGTGCATCTGGTGCAGGGCGAGGCCGACGTCGCGCAGCTTCCCTTTCCCGAGGGCGACGAGGTCGCCTACGTCACGCAGACCACGCTGTCGGTGGACGACGCCGCCGCGGTGGTGGCGGCGCTGCGCGCGCGCTACCCTCGGCTGCGCGAGCCCAAGCGCCAGGACATCTGCTATGCCACCCAGAACCGGCAGGACGCGGTCAAGTTCATGGCCCCGCAGGTGGACGTGGTCATCGTCGTGGGCAGCCCCAGCAGTTCCAACTCCAACCGCCTGCGCGAAGTGGCGGCGCGTCTGGGCCGGCCGGCCTACATGGTCGACACCGCGGCCGACCTGCGGGCCGAATGGCTGCAGGACGCTCGGCGCGTGGGCGTCACCGCCGGCGCCTCGGCCCCCGAGCGCCTGGTGCAGCAGGTGATCGACCGCCTGCGCGAACTCGGTGCGCGCACGGTGCGCAACCTGGAAGGCGTGGACGAGACCCTGCGCTTTCCCCTGCCCAAGGGGCTGGGGCCGAAGACCCCCCGACCCTGAAGACCTTCGGCCCGCCGCAGCGCGGCAGTGCCGATTTCCCAAGCATTCACTGGCCCTCCCATGCTGGACATCAACCTGTTGCGCAAGGACCTGGACGAGGTCGTCGCCCGCCTGAACACCCGCAAGCAGCCGCAGCCCTATCTGGACGTGCAGCGCTTCCGGGACCTGGAATCCGAGCGCAAGCAGATCCAGACCCGGACCGAGGAGCTGCAGGCCCAGCGCAACCAGGTCTCCCGCCTGATCGGACAACGCAAGTCCAAGGGCGAGGACGCGGGCGCCGAAATGGCCCAGGTCGCGGCCATCAAGACGGAGCTCGAGGCCTCGGCCGCGCGCCTGGATCAGCTCCAGTCCGAGCTTGGCGAGATGCTGCTGGGGGTGCCCAACCTGCCCTATCCGGACGTGCCCGTCGGAGCCGACGAGGCAGGCAACCAGGAGCTGCGCCGCTGGGGCCAGCCGCGAAGCTTCGACTTCCCCGTGCGCGACCACGTCGACGTGGGCGCCGGCCTGGGCCTGGACTTCGAGGCTGCGGCGAAGCTCTCGGGAGCGCGCTTCGCGGTGCTGCGCGGGCCGCTTGCGCGCCTGCACCGCGCGCTGGCCCAGTTCATGCTCGACCTGCACACCGAGGAGCATGGCTACACCGAGGCCTACGTGCCCTACGTGGTCAGCGCCGAGACCCTGCGCGGTACCGGACAGCTGCCCAAGTTCGAGGCGGACCTGTTTGCCGTGCCGCGTGGCGAGCTGGGCAACTTCTACCTGATCCCCACCGCCGAGGTGCCGCTGACCAGCCTGGTGCGCGACAGCATCGTGCCGCCCGAGCAACTCCCCCTGCGCATGGTGGCGCACACGCCGTGCTTCCGTTCCGAGGCCGGCTCCTACGGGCGCGACGTGCGGGGCATGATCCGCCAGCATCAGTTCGACAAGGTCGAGCTGGTCTGGCTGTGCGCGCCCGATCAGTCCGCGCTGGCGCTGGAGCAGCTCACCGCGCACGCCGAGGCCGTCCTGCAGCGCCTGGAACTGCCGTACCGCACCATGCTGCTGTGTAGCGGCGACATGGGCTTCGGGTCGGCCAAGACCTACGACCTGGAAGTGTGGCTGCCCGCGCAGAACACCTACCGCGAGATCTCCAGCTGTTCCAACATGGACGCCTTCCAGGCGCGGCGCATGCAGGCGCGTACCCGCGACGCCCAGGGGCGCACCCAGTGGCTGCACAGCCTGAACGGATCGGGCCTGGCGGTGGGGCGCACGCTGGTGGCCGTGCTGGAGAACTACCAGCGCGCCGATGGCGGAGTCGACGTTCCGCGCGCCCTGCAGCCCTACCTGCGCGGCCAGCAGGTGCTGATGCCGCGGGAAGCGTGAATTCCGCGTCGCCGGATCTTCCCCAGCCGGGGCGCGCCTGCTACACTTTCAGGTTTGCTTCAGCACCACACCCCGGAAAGGTGGCAGAGTGGTCGAATGCGCCGGACTCGAAATCCGGTATACGGTAACTCCGTATCGTGGGTTCGAATCCCACCCTTTCCGCCAGAACACGCGAACAAGCCTCGCGAACAA
>JAKBBP010000027.1 GCA_021808445.1 Pseudomonadota bacterium | reverse complement strand
CCGAACTTGTTCGACAGCACCGTCGTGATCGCCGCCGTCAGCGTCGTCTTGCCGTGGTCCACGTGTCCGATCGTCCCCACGTTCACATGGGGCTTGGTCCGCTCGAATTTGCTCTTCGCCATGATGAATGCTCCTGAAAACCGTGAGGGTGAAACGTGCGACTCGAAAACGGCGTGACCTGGAAAACGGATGCCGCAAATCAACTACCAATCGATGGTGCCCATGGCGGGAATCGGACCCGCGACCTCTCCCTTACCAAGGGAGTGCTCTACCACTGAGCCACATGGGCGTGTTCCTGCCGGTTCGCGACGACTTCGAAAGGCCTCGCCGGGGGCGATCCAGGGCAGGCGTTCAGGCCTGCGGCGAATCGACCGGACGGCAGCTGGCAGGGCGAGGCGCAAGAGAGTCTGGAGCGGGAGACGGGAATCGAACCCGCGCCATCAGCTTGGAAGGCTGAGGTTCTACCATTGAACTACTCCCGCGACTGCAATCCGCTTGCGCGGACCGCGCCTGCCGGCGTGGTCTTGTCGTATCGCTGCTGCCTACCGCTGCCGCCTATCGTTGCCGCCTACCGCTGCTGCCTGCTCGTTCCTCTGCGCTTTCGCCACCTGTGCTACCTGCGCTGCTCCGTGGGTCCAGGACCCCCGAAGCCGTGCGAGAACCGTCAAACCGTCAAACCCAAACCGTTAAACCGTTCAACAAACACGGAAAAACCGCGAAAACCCTACTTCAATGTTCTGGTGGAGGAGGTTGGATTCGAACCAACGTAGGCGTAAGCCAACAGATTTACAGTCTGCCCCCTTTAGCCACTCGGGCACCCCTCCGAGGCGAACCTAAAATTCTCAAGGCATCCGGCTGTTTTGTCAACTCCCCTGCTGCAGCGCGTCAGCGGGACTCGTGCCGAACAGGTCCTCCAGCGCGGCGCCCGGATCCTCCCGGCGCATGAAGGCCTCGCCCACCAGGAAGGCGTGCACCCCGTGGCTGCGCATGCGCGCCACGTCGGCCTGGGTGGAGATCCCGCTTTCGGTCACGACCAGGCGGCCGGGGGGGATGCGCGGCAGCAGGTCCAGCGTGACCTCCAGCCGGGTCTCGAAACTGCGCAGGTCCCGGTTGTTGATGCCCAGCAGCGGTGTGCGCAGGCGCAGGGCGCGCTCCAGTTCCTCGCCGTCGTGCACTTCCACCAGCACGTCCAGGCCGAGGCGGCCGGCGCAGTCCTCGAGCTCGGCCATGCGCGCGTCGTCCAGGGCCGCGGCGATCAGCAGCACGCAGTCGGCGCCCATCGCGGCGGCTTCGAACACCTGGTAGGCGTCGATCAGGAAGTCCTTGCGCAGCACGGGAAGCCGGCAGGCCGCGCGAGCCTCGCGCAGGTAGTCGGGCGAGCCCTGGAAATACTCGCGATCGGTCAGCACCGACAGGCAGGCGGCGCCATGGGAGGCGTAGGAGGCGGCGATGTCGGCCGGGCGGAAATCGGCGCGCAGCAGGCCCTTGGAGGGACTGGCCTTCTTTACCTCGGCGATCACCGCCGGGTGCCCGGCCTGCACGCGGCGGCGCAGGGTCGCGGCGAAGCCCCTCGGCGCGTCGGTGCGAGCGCGTGCGCGCGCCTCGAGCTGGGCCAAGGGCAGCGTGGCGCGCGCGGCCTCGACCTCACGGGACTTGGTGGCCAGGATGCGTTGCAGGATGTCGTTCATGGGGACTGGCCCGTGCGGGGCAGGGGAATCAGGACAGGCCGGCGAGCTCGCGGGTGCAGGCCACGAAGGCCTGCATGCTCTTGCGCGCGGCGCCGCACGCCAGCGCCTTGCGCGCCAGCTCGACGCCTTCGCCCACGCTGGGCGCCACGTCGGCGGCGTAGAGCGCGAAGCCTGCGTTGAGCAGCACCACGTCGCGGGACGGACCGGGCTGGTCATCCAGCACCTCGCGCATGCGTTGCACCGATTCGCCCGGCGAGGCCACCTGCAATGCACGCAGATCGCAGACCTGCATGCCGAAGTCGGCCGGATGCACCGAATACTCGCGCACCTGTCCGTCACGCAGCTCGCCCACCAGCGTGGGGGCGCACAGCGAGACCTCGTCGAGTCCGTCCGCCCCGTGCACCACCAGCACGTGGCGACTGCCCAGGCGCTGCAGCACGCGCACCAGGATGCCGACCAGGTCCGGATGGAACACGCCGAGCAGCTGGTTGGGGGCTCCGGCAGGATTGGTCAGCGGCCCCAGGATGTTGAACAGGGTGCGCACGCCCAGCTCCTTGCGCACGGGCGCGGCGTGCTTCATCGCGCTGTGGTGGTTGGGCGCGAACATGAAGCCGATCCCGGTGCGCTGCAGGGATTGCGCCACCTGCTCGGGCGACAGCGTCAGCGCGCCGCCCAGCGCCTCGATGGCATCGGCGGAGCCCGAGGAGGAACTCACGCTGCGCCCGCCGTGCTTGGCCACGCGCGCCCCGGCGGCCGCGGCCACGAACATGCTGGTGGTGGAAATGTTGAAGGTGTGCGCGCTGTCGCCCCCCGTGCCCACGATGTCGACCAGGCGGTCGGTATCGTGCAGCGGCACCTTGGTGGCGAATTCGCGCATGACCATGGCGGCGGCGGTGATCTCGCCCACGGTCTCCTTTTTCACCCGCAGTCCCGTGATCAGCGCGGCGATGAGCACCGGGGACATCTCCCCGGTCATGATGCGCCGCATCAGCGCGAGCATCTCGTCGTGGAAGATCTCGCGGTGCTCGATGACGCGCACCAGCGCTTCCTGGTTGGTGATGGTCATGGTGGGGCGCCCCTGTTCAGCGATTCGGCAGGTCGAGGAAATTGCGCAGCAGGCGATGGCCGTGCTCGCTCTCGATGGATTCCGGGTGGAATTGCACGCCCTCGATCGCGTGCTCGCGGTGGCGCACGCCCATGATCTCGCCATCGGCCGTGCGGGCCGAGACTTCGAGGCAGGCCGGCAGGCCCGCATCCTCGATGGCCAGCGAGTGATAGCGCACCACCGTGTAGGGGCTGGGCAGCCCGGCGAACACACCGCGCCCGTCGTGCTCGATGGGGCTGGTCTTGCCGTGCATGATGGTGCGCGCGCGCACCACGCGCCCGCCGAAGGCGGCTGCGATGGCCTGGTGGCCCAGGCACACGCCCAGGATGGGCAGGCGCCCGGCGAAGTGGCGCAGCACCTCCACGCTGATGCCGGCCTCGGCCGGAGAGCAGGGGCCCGGGGAAATGACGATGCGCTCGGGGGCGAGGCGCTCGATGTCGGCCGTCGTGAGCTCGTCGTTGCGCACGGTGCGCACGTCCTGGCCGAGTTCGCCCAGGTATTGCACGAGGTTGAAGGTGAAACTGTCGTAATTGTCAATCATCAGCAGCATGGCGGGACACTCCGGGGTCTGCGCCGCGCGGCGCCGGCTGCGATGTCGCGGCCGGCGCGCGCCGAGGGGCCGCCCGGGGCGGGCGGCAAGGCGGGGGAGGGGGATGCGTTCAGGCGGCTGGCTTGCGCCAGGGCCAGGCCTCCCCCACGGCGCTGCGCCACGCGGGTTGCGCGGGAGCGTGCGGGAGCGGGTGCCAAGCTTGCATGAACGTGATTATCGCAACTTCCGGCCACCTGCCTGCTCATGCACCCCGGAGTGCACGCGGCCGGCGGGGACGTGGCGAGCGGCCGACTCGACGTGGCGGGTCTGGTCGTCGAAGAAGAAGTCCGGCTGGAACTCGCGCAGAAAGGGGCCCTTGTCGAGGCCGCCGAGGAACATGGCCTCGTCGATGGCGATGTTCCAGGCCATCAGGGTGCGCACCGCGCGCTCGTGCGCGGGCGAACTGCGCGCCGTGACCAGCGCGGTGCGCAGGCGCATGGAGGTGGCGCCGCTGCTGGCGGCGTGCTGCAGCCGGTGCAGCGCCTCCAGCAGCGGCTTGAAGGGGCCGGGGGGCAGAGGCAGCGAAGCCTTGCGCGTCTCGTGGCGCGTGAAACCCGGCAGGCCCTCGCGCTGATACACCCGCTCGGCCTCGTCGGAGAACAGCACGGCGTCGCCGTCGAAGGCGATGCGCACTTCCTGCGGGTGGGCCTCGCCGGCGCGCACCGACTGCGGATACACCTGGGCGGCGGGAAAACCGGCGGCCAGCGCCGCGCGCACGTCGTCGGTGTTGGCGGACAGGAACAGCTTCGCCCCCAGCGCGTGCAGGTAGTGGTAGGGCGGGCGCCCGCGGGTGAACACCCCGCGCTCGATGGCGGTGGCATGGTGCCGGGCGGAGCGGAACACGCGCAGCCCCGAGACCGGATCGTTGCGCGACAGCAGCACCACCTCCACGCGGTCGCGGTCGGCGTCGCTGGTATTGAAGGCCAGCAGCTTGCGCACCAGTTGCAGGGCCACGCCGGGCGAGGCCGGCACGTCCAGACGTTCGAGCTGCAATTGCATGTAGGCCGTGTCGTCGGCCGTCTCGAACACGAGGTTTTCCTCCTCGAAATCGAATAGCGCTCGAGAGGAAATCGCCACCACCAGCTTTTCCGGCGGCGCGGGGGTTTCGGCTGCGGCAGGATCGGGCTGGCTCATGGCGGCACACCTGGTTCGGACTGGGAGTCTGGGCGGCAGAGGGCGAGCCTGCTGCCGCCCAGGCTCCGGATGGTGTCGAGCTTAGCGGATCGCCCGTCCGCGTTCAGCTCAGCGCCGATCCTGATCGCGATCGCGCTCGCCACCGGCGAACAGCGGGCTCATCACCGCCGTGCCGGCGTCGCAGGCATGGTTCAGGCAGGGCAGGCCCATGCCGCCTTCCAGCGTGCGCAGCAAGGAGAAGTGGCTGTAGAAGGTGTTGTCGACCACCCGCGGGGCACGATGGTTGTTGATCACCAGAGTCAGCACCTTGTTGGGTTCGTTGACCCCGTAATCGTTCTCGTCCCAGGTCACGACGATGGCATTGTGGCCATGCTCCCAGGCGGGCGAGGCCTGGATGGACTGCACCAGCTTGCGCAGCATCGCGTCGCCGCGGTACATCAGGGCCGGCCCGGTGCAGTCCGCACCCGCGTTGCCGCGACCATGCTGGTCATTGCACTGATTGGGCGCGATGAAGGAGAAATTCGGTACCTGGCCGCTGCGCAAGTCTGCGTACAGGCCGCGAGGGCCGTCGAAGCCGACGATGTTGTCGCGCAGCGCAGGACCCTCCTGGATGTCGCGGAAATACACGAAGGGGTCATGCTTGGCGGCGTACAGCTGCACCATGCTGCCGCTGGGAGTCGGCTGGCTCAGCAGCGAGCCGCTGTCGTTGCCGTTGACGAACACTCCATCGCTGTAATTGACCTTGTCGGCGCCGGCCAGCGGCAGATCCTCCTGGTAGCTCTTCCAGGACTTTCCGGCCTGCATGAGCTGCTCGGCAATGGTCTTGCCCACCGTGGGAGCGGCGGCATAGCCGACCTTGCCGTCCAGGTCCCAGGATCCGGTCGCCGGGTTGCCGGGTACGCCGGAGCCGACCGGGTAGACCTCGTTGACATAGTCGATGGCGGGGGTGGCGGCATCGACACCGGTGCCCTGGATCGGGCAGATCACGGTGGGCTGGCCCTGGGGAGCCGCGACGTCGAGGTTGGGCACTCCGGTGGCGATATTGGGCGAGCACGCGGCGTTGTGCCAGTCGGGCATGTTGTCGCTGCGCACGCCGAAGTTCGAGCCGCCGACGACTTCCAGGTAATTGGTCAGGCTGGGGTGGCCGACGCCGTAATAGTTGGTGGCGACGTTGGCGCTGCGGTACAGCTGATTGATGAAGGGAACGTCGGGGTTGCCCACCTCGGCGTTCATCGGCTGGTTTTCCATCATGATCACCCAGACATGGTCCAGGTGGGGAACGCCGGCAGGCACGGGGCCCTGGTCGGCCTGCGCGGCGGCGCAGGACAGGAAGCAGGCGCCGACGAGTGCGGCTAGGGTCTTGCGGTTCATGGTCGTCCTCGGGAAAGGGTGGCAAAGCGACGGCATCTGTTGCAACAGGTTGCGTCCGACACGCTTTGTAGGATCTTCCCGAGACGATTTGATGACACAGCCGGTACGCGGCGCGGCTCCCCCGCGTCCGCGGGGGAGGCCGTCCGTGGCGGGGGCTTTCGCTCAGACCGCGGGGCTCACTGCGGGCGTTGCAGGGATTGACGCAGCGCCGCGGCCTCCGCGGCCGGAGAGTCGCCGCCGTACTGCACCGAGCGGCCCTCCGCGGGCCAGGCCTCGCCGGACGGCGCGCCCTGCGGCACCGCGAGCGGGGCCGCGTCCGGGTTGGATCGCAGCACTTCGCGCACGCCATTGCGCAGCAGCACGGCCTGGCCGAAGCCGGTGTCCACCAGGCGCACGCCGTCGATCACCATGGCGCCTGCCGGATAGGCCTGCGGGGCCCCGCCGTCGATGCCGATCAGCGCTGCGCCGGCCTGCGCACCGCCGCCGATGACCCCCCACAGCCGAAAGCGCGTGGAGGCCGCCACCACATGGGGCGCCGGATACAGGCGTGCGGCGTTGGAGGCCAGGGCGTTCCAGTCGGGCATGGCCAGCGGTGCCGGGGGGGCTTCGTGGGCCGCCCGCCAGATGCGCATGCCCCAGTGGATGGCCAGGCCCGTGCACGCGGCGCTCAGCACCAGCGCGCCCAGGCCGGCGGCCAGTTGCGTCCGGTCGAGACGGGGGCGTGGGCTCAGGGGAATGTCGGGCATGGCGCTCACTTCACCAGGTTGTTCATCTGGATGATGGGAAGCATCACCGCCAGCACGATGGTCATGACCATCAGGCCCATGCCCAGGATCAGCAGCGGCTCCAGGATGGTGACCAGGGTGAAGGCGCGGCGCTGCACTTCCTGCGCGTGCTGGGCGGCGGCGCGCTGCAGCATCTCGGGCAGGGTTCCGGTCTGCTCGCCCAGCCGGATGAAGGTGATGAGCACGGGGGGATAGCGCCGGTGCAGGCTCAGCGCCGAGGCCAGCGAGGAGCCTTCGCGCACCAGTGCCAGAGCCTCCTGGGCGTCGGCCTTGAGCACGCTGTTGGACACCGTGTCGATGGCCGCCTGCAGCGCGCGCAGGATGGGCACGCCGGCGCCGCTGAGAATGGCCAGCGTGGAGGCGAAGCGCGCCGTGTTGAGTCCGCGGATCAGGCGGCCCAGCTGCGGCACGCGCAGCAGCGCGGCGTGCACCGCCGCACGCGGCCCCGCCACGCGCAGCGCCTGGCGCAGCAACAGCGCCGCGCCAGCCAGCATCAGCGCGAGCAGCCAGCCCCAGTGGCGGATGAAGCCGCTGAGCGCGATGAGCATCACGGTCAGCAGAGGAAGCTTCTGGTGGGCTCCCTGGAACACCCCGACCACCTGCGGCACCACGTAGGTCAGCAGCAGCGTGACCACGGCGATGGCCACGAGCACGACGATCACCGGATAGGCCACCGCCTGCAGCAACTTGGAGCGCAGCTGCTGGCTGCTTTCCAGGTAGTCGGCCAGGCTGCCCAGCACGGCGCCCAGGTCGCCGCTGTCCTCGCCGGCCGAGACCAGCGCGCGGTACACGTCGGTGAACTCGCGCGGGTGGCGCGACAGCGCCGCGCTGAGGCTGTGCCCGCCGCCCACCTCGCTTTTCACCGCCTGCAGCAGGTCGGCCACCTCGGCGCGATCCGCGTCCTCGGCCAGCGCGCCCAGCGCGCGCTCCAGCGGCAGGCCCGATACCAGCAGACCCGAGAGCTGGCGGGTCAGCAGCGCCAGCTCCTGGGCATTCATGCGACGGCGCGCAAAGCGCCGCGTGCCGGCAGCCGCGCTCTCGGCGGCGATGGCGTCGACCTGCAGGGGAATCAGGCCGCGCGAGCGCAGCAGCGAGCGGGCGCCGCGCGCGCTGTCGGCTTCGAGCACGCCGCGCTGTTCGGTGGCGGCGGCATCCAGCGCGACGAAACGGTAAGCGGGCATGGCGGCGTGCTCCGGGCTGCGTGCTGCGTGCTGCGGGCTATTCGCGGGTCACGCGCATCAGTTCGGCCAGCGAGGTCTGGCCCGATTCCACCCAGCGCATGCCGTCCTCGCGCATGCTGTGCATGCCGGCGGCGCTGGCCAGGCGTCGAAGCTCCGCCTCGGCGGCCTGCTCGTGCACGGCCGCACGCAGCGCGTCGTCGGCCTCGAGCAACTCGAACACGCCCGTGCGACCGCGGTAGCCGGTGTGGTTGCAGGCCGGACAGCCATCGGCGACGAAGCCCGTTCCGTCGGGCGAGGGCTTGCGGCATTGCGCGCACAGCATGCGCACCAGGCGCTGCGCCAGCACCCCCAGCAGCGAGGAGGCCAGCAGGAAGGGCTCGACCCCCATGTCGATCAGGCGCGTGACGGCCGACGGAGAATCGTTGGTGTGCAGCGTGGCCAACACCAGATGCCCGGTCAGCGAGGCCTGGATGGCGATCTGCGCGGTCTCGAAGTCGCGGATCTCGCCGATCATCACGATGTCCGGGTCCTGGCGCAGGATGGCGCGCAGCGCCCGCGCGAAGCTCAGCTCGATGCGCGGATTGACCTGGGTCTGCCCGATGCCCGCAAGGTCATACTCGACCGGATCCTCCACGGTCATGATGTTGAGCTCGGCCGAATCCAGGCGCGCCAGGGTCGAATACAGCGTGGTGGTCTTGCCGCTGCCGGTGGGGCCGGTGACCAGCAGCAGCCCGTGGGGGTGGCGCACCAGCGCGTCGAAGCGCTCGAGCATGGGCGCGGACATGCCCACCGCGCGCAGGTCCAGGCGCGCGGCCGATTTGTCCAGCAGGCGAAGCACCGCGCGCTCGCCGTGGGCGCACGGCAGCGTGGACACGCGCACGTCCAGCGCGCGTCCGCCGATGCGCAGGGAGATCCGTCCGTCCTGCGGCAGGCGTTTCTCGGCGATGTCCAGCTGGGCGAGGATTTTCACGCGGGAGATCAGCGCCGCGTGCAGCGCCTTGTTCGGACGCACCACGTCGTGCAGCGTGCCGTCCACGCGGAAACGCACCACCGAGAAGGTCTCGAAGGGCTCGACGTGGATGTCGCTGGCGCCGTCGCGCGCGGCCTGCGTGAACAGCGCGTTGAGCATGCGGATGATCGGCGCGTCGTCGGCCGTCTCCAGCAGGTCCTCCACCGCGGGAAGATCCTGCAGCAGGCGCGACAGGTCGACGTCGCCCTCGACCTCGCTGACCACCTCGGCCGCGCTGCCGTCGCGCTGCGCGTAGGCGGCGCCGATGCGCTCGAGCAGTTCGTCCTGCGCGATGCGCTGCACTTCGCGCACGGGGTGCTGGCGCTGCACCTCGGCCATGCCGGCGGCGCGCGTGGACTCGCTGATCCACAGCCTCAGATCCTCGCCCTCGCGCTCGGCCAGCAGCGCCTGGTCGCGGCAGAAGGCGTAGGGCAGCGGGTAGCGTGCGGACATCGGCGGCTCCGTTCAGGCCTTCAGGGCTTGGCCGCCGGCCCCAGCGCCGGTGCCGGCAGGGACGCGGGTCCCGGCAGGGGTGCCGACTTGTCGGCCGGGCCCAGGTCGGGCAGGATCGGACCCGGCAGCTCGGGCAGGCCGAAGGAGGGCAGGGCCTGGGTGCCGCGCTCCAGATGCTGCATGTAGTCGTAGCGCTGCTGGCTGACCTGGGTGCCCTCGGCCTGGCTGCGCACGATGATCGGGCGCAGGAACACCATCAGGTTGGTCTTGGTCAGCGTGCGCGCCTTGGAGCCGAACAGCAGGCCCAGCACCGGAATGTCGCCCAGCCCGGGGATCTTGTTGTGGCTGTAGGTGAGCTGGTTCTGCATCAGGCCGCCCAGCACGATGGTCTGCCCGCTGTCGACCAGCACCGTGGTCTGCAGGGAACGCTTGTCGGTGATGTACTGGCCGTTGGTCACCGTGGGGTTCGCCACGGTGGAGTTCTCGCTGTAGACGTCCAGCTTGATGACGTTGCCGGCGGTGATCTGCGGGCGGATCTTCAGGGTCAGGCCCACGTCCTGGCGATCGTAGGTCTGGAAGGGCGTCACGCTGTTGGTGGTGGAGCCGGTTTGCGCGTAGGAGCCGGTGAGGAAGGGCAGGTTCTGACCGACGATGATCTTGGCCGTGTCGTTGTCCAGGGTCATCAGGTTCGGCTGGGACAGGATGTTGGCGTCCAGGTTGTTGCGCATGAAGTTCGCCAGCAGACCCAGGGTGGTGATGCCGGCGATGTTGTGCAGGATGCCGATGTTCAGGCCCTCCTCGGGCGCGATCGCCCCGCTGGCCAGCGCGGCGGCTCCCTGTCCGCTGGACAGCGCCGCCTGCAGCCCGATGATGTTGCTGTGCACGCCGTTGGACAGGTTGTTGAAATTGGTGCCGCCGACGATGGCGTTGCTGCCGCTGGCGCTGCCCAGCGCCGACTCCCACTGCACGCCGAGCTGCGCCGCCTTGGTGGCGCTGACCTCGACGATCAGGGCCTCGACGTAGACCTCGGCGCGGCGCACGTCGAGCTTGTTGATCACCGCCTTGAGCTGGCGGAACACCGGCGGCGGCGCATTGATGACCAGGGCATTCATCGCCACGTCCGCATAGACCGAGCCGCCCTGCGGCAGCGCCACCGTCTGGCTTTCATCGGCGGGAGCGAAGTCCGGGGCGTGGCCCAGGCCGCCGCTGCCTTGGCCGGAGCCCCCCGATCCGTAGCCCGAGGAGCCGGAGCCCATGCCGCCCGAGGTGTAGTCGGAGCGCCCGCCGGCCGCCGCCGAGCCCACGGCCTGGCGCGCGGCCTGCTGCAGCGAGCCCTCGCCGGCTGCGCCGGTGGCCGCGTTGACGGCCAGCACGCCCTGCAGCACCTTGGCCAGCGAGGCGGCCGATGCGTTGTGCAGGTAGACCACATGGATGTCGTCGCCGTCGTCTGCGGCCGGACGATCGAGCTTGTGGATCATCTGCTCGATCTGCATGAGCTGCACGCCGTTGCTGGCGCGCACGATCAGCGAGTTGCTGCTGGTGTCGGGCAGCACCACGGCGCGCATGCCCGAGGAGGTCGACACGCCCCCCGTGTTCTGCACCGGGGCGCGTGCCGGAAGGCCCCGCGCGCTGTCCGAGGAGCCTTGCAGCGAGATCAGCTTGTCCAGGGTCGGGGCGAGCTCGGCGGCCACCGCGTAGCGCAGCGGCACCACGTCGACCTCGCTGCCGGTGGGGATGTCCAGGCCCGCGATGATGCGCGCCAGGCGCCGCAGGTTGTCCGCGTAGTCGGTGATCACCAGCGCATTGCTGCCGGGATCGACGTTGATGGTGTTGTTGGGCGAGATCAGCGGTCGCAGCACCGGCAGCAGGTTGCTGGCGGCCTGGTTGCGCAGCTCGAATACCTGCGTGACCACCTGGTCGCCGCGACCGGGGATGCGCGCGAGGGTGTTGCCCACGCCCACCGGCGTGGTCTGCAGGCGCGCGTCGGCCTCGGGCACCACCTTGAACACGCCGTCGTGCTCGACCACCGCGTAGCCGGCCAGGCGCAGTTGCGTGAGCAGGGCCAGGTAGACCTGCTGTGGCGGCACCGGAGTCTTGAACTGCAGGGAGATGCGCCCCTTCACGCGCGGATCCACGATGAAATTGCGACCCGTGGCCGCGGCCACCGCCTGCACCGCGCTGGAGATCTCGGCATTGACCAGGTCGATGGTCATGGGCGGGCGGGCGGCGGCTTCCTGCGCATGGCCGGCCAGCCCGGGCGGCGCGGCGAGGGCCGGGGACATGGGCGCCAGGCCCAGGCTTGCGCAAAGCAGCCACGCCGTGGCGCCGCGGCCTCGGCGGAGCGCCGGACGAATCATCCTGGGGATGGGATATGCGCTCATGAAAGTGGGTCCCTGTGGTTCACCGCTCAATGCCTTCGACGCTCAATGTCTTCACCGCTCGACGCCTTCACAGTCCGATGCGCACGTGGTCGCCTTCCCGGCGCCCCAGCAGGCCCAGCAGCGTGGCCAGTGCCTGCTCGCGCTGAGGGGCTGCGCGGGCGGTTCCCGAGAACTGCATGCGTTGACCGTTCCACACGCCGTCGCCCGCGAGGATCAGCGCCCCCGACAACGTTCTCAGATGCAGCTCGGCGCTTGCGCCGCGCCCGTCGACGTCCACCCGGTAGCTGCCCAGGGGCGATACCGTGCTCAGGCGCGAGCTCATGTCCAGCAGATCCGCCCGCAGGCTTCCGCCGAGTTCCATGCGCCCGGCCGCGGAGTGCAGGCGCAGGCCCTGCAGGCGCAGGTGCACCAGGCCCTGGGGGGCCAGGGTATTCCACGGCGTGCCCAGGCCCTCGAGCAGCGAGGCGGGGAACACCGCCAGCCACGGAGCCCCCTGTTGCGCCAGCGTCCAGCCGCCGACTCCCGGCTCCAGCCGGGCGCGCAGGGCGCCGGCAGCCAGTGGCGGCCAGCGCAGGCGCAATTCGATGGCGCCGCGCCACAGCGAGCCGAAACCGATGTTCCAGGACAGCAGGCCCGGCAGGGTGCTGGCCTCGCGCCCCTGAGGTCCCGAGCTCAGCACCACCAGCGCCTTGCCGTCATGCCAGGAGCCCTGGGCATTGCCGAGCAGCACATGCCGGCCGGAGGCGCGCGCGACGGCGCCGGCCACCCAGGTGGCCGGCGCGTGGGCCAGCAGCGCCCACGCGCAGCCCAGCAGCAACGCGGTGATGTAGGGCCAGCGTCGCGAGCTCATGGCGCCTGCCCCGAGGACGTGTCGGCTGCTGCGCCGGAGGCCGCCTGCCGGGACTGCAGCTCGACGCTGCCCGAAAGGCTGGAGCCCTTCGCGCCGCCATCCAGCTGAAGCTTGGCCGAGGCCACCTGGGCCGCCCAGTCCTGACGGGCGGTGCGCGCGAAATCGGCCAGATCGCTGGCCGGCAGGTGATGCACCTGCAAGGTCACGCTGCCGGGCAGCGATGCGGCCTGTGCCTGGGCGCCGTGCGCACGCAGCCAGCGGGTGGCAGCGGCTCCGAGATCGGCCTCCTGCGCATGCACGGGGGGCTGCGCGGCCAGGCGTGCCAGTTCATCGGCCTGGCTGCGCGCCAGGGCGAGCTGCGCCTGCAATTGCGCGATGCGCTGAGGCGCTCGCGCCTCGGTACGCAGGGCCGGACGCAACAGCACCAGCCAGACCAGCGCCGCCGCCACCACGCCCGCGGCCGCCAGCACGAGGCGGCGCTCGCGGCCGGACATGGCGCGCCAGCGCGCCGCGAACTCGGTGCTCAGGGCGGCGAGCGGGGCTCGGGCGCCGCGACGTGGGGACAGGGCCATGAGGGGGCTGCGCCTGGGATTCAATCCGATGACGAGACCAGCAGCGAGCTGCCGTCGACGCTGCACGCCAGGCCCTGTTCCTGGCAGCGCCGCGAGGCGGCGTCGGCCTGCCCGGAGGCCATGCGCAGGCTCAGGCGCCCGGGATGGAAGTCCAGCGCCAGCGGGCGCGCGCCCGCAAGCAGCTGGGCGGCGCGACCCATCAGCACCTCCAGGCCGTCGCTGGTCGGCGCACCGGTGCGCAGCCGGGCCTGGTCGAGGGCGCGGCGCATCTGCACCCCGGGGTCGAGCACCGCCGGAGCCCCGGGCAGGGCCTGGGAGACGGTGAGCTGCAGCTGCTGTTCCAGCGCCGCCTGCTGCCGGCGCAGCTGCGCCGCGTGCAGGTTCAGGCCGAGCAGCTCCAGTGCCGCCAGGGTGCCGGCCAGCCAGGCTACTCGACGCCAGGCGGGCGTGGCCGCCTGCTCACGCAACTGGGTCCACAGGCGCTGCGCGGCAGCGCGCGGAGCGAGCTCGAACTGGCGCAGGTCCCAGGCGGAGTCGGCGGCGCGCGCCAGCCACTGGCTGCGCTCGCAGGGGTGCTGCGCGGTGGCCGCGCCGAACCAGCGCGTGGCCAGCGGCTCCAGGCCCGGCTCCACCAGCACGCCCAGCGGCAGCTGCGGACAGGCCGCGCCGGGCTCCTGCTGCTGCAGGTGCAGCCATCCGGCCTCGCCGGCGGCATCGCGCCACAACAGGCGCACGCGGGTGTCGTCCAGGCGCTGCAGGCAGGCCCAGCCGGGCTCGAGCAGCGCGGGCTCGGGAACGACCCTCCCCACCTCGCAGCCCGCCTGCTCCAGCAGATCCAGCGACTGGCGCAGGGCCTCGCGCTCGCAGCAGGCCGCCCAGCGCAGGCTGCCGTCCGCCTCACGCGGCGCGGCCGCCAGATGCTGCAAGGCCACGTCGCCGAGCAGACGGTCCTCGAGCGCGCCGGCCAGCGCGGCCTGCAGGCGCGCGGAGGGCATCGCCGGCAGTTGCAGACCCAGCAGCGTGAGCTGCTCGGCGGGCCACACCCCGATCACGGCCGCGGCCTTGGGCAACAGCGCCGGCTGCGCTTCGCCGTGCTCGCTCGCGGAAGCTCCGGCGTCGAGCCGCACATAGGGCACGACGCCGGGCCGGTGGCCGACGGGAAGCTGAAGCACGAGGCGGGTCATGCGCGAGGATTGTAAGGAGGGCACCCCGGGGATCCGTGTCTTTCCCGGAGGAGCCCAGGGGATTGGCGCAACAAAGCTCGTGGATTCATGAAAGTTTCATGCAATGCGTGTGCGCGGGACTTGCGAGCGGACGGGATCGGACGCATCGGGCCGCCCGGCTCAGGAGCGGGGATCGGCCAGCCACGGCGCCACTCGCTGCATGCGCAGCACCATGCTCAGTGTGCCCACGCGCTGGATCAGCGCGCGCTCGGCGTACTCGAAGTCCCCGATGCGAACACGGGCTATGGCGTCGAAATAGCTGCTGGTCACGCCCATCAGCGCGTAGTCGACGCTGGGTGGACCTTTCGGCCCCAGCGCTGCGAGCACGGCGTTGTAATCGGCGAAGTGGCTGTGTGCCCGCGCAGCGATCAGGCGCGCCGCCTGATCCCCGCTGAGGTCCATCACGGCGGCCAGCACGGGCGCACTGGCGGTATTGGCATTGACCGGGGTGCTGGTGGGCAGCACCGTCACGTAGGGGGCCAGGCGCGGCAGCGCGGCGGCGATGCCGGGCGACACCCGCGCCAGGTCCTGCAATTCGCGGATGGGCAGCGCGCCCGAGGTCGCGGATTGCGACTGGGCCATGGCCTGCCCGATCTGAACGGCCAGCGAGGGAGACAGGCCGAGCTCCGAGCACAGGCGCTGCAACACCTCGATGGCGGTCGGCCAGGGCTTGCCGAACTGCACCAGGTCGTTGAGGTTGAAGCGGCTTTGGGCATCCTCGATGCGGCCTTCCAGCCACACCTGCCCCAACGTGCTGCCCTGTCCGGCGGCCAGGAAACTGCCGAGGTCGGCCTCCGCGAGGGGTACGGACCAGGGCTGGTCCAGTGCCACCACCGGCGAGTTGCGCGCCGCCTCGTTGAGAATCAGGCGCGCCCAGTCGACCGCGCCGCGCAGCAGCCAGCGGGCCTGCTCGCTTTCGCGCGCCGCCTGCTCGCGCTGGATCGCGCCCCATTCGCGCCACAGCATGCCCGAGACCATCACGGCGCTCAGCGCCGCCAGCAGCAGCGCGGTGATCAGCGCCGCGCCTCGCTGTGCGGTGCGGGAGCACGGCCGGTGGTGGCGCCCGGGGCGGTCAACACGGCCCCTCATCCCCGGTTCTCCAGCAGGAACTCGCGTTCGATGGGGCCGTGCAGTTGCTCCGCCACCATGTCCAGGCTCAGGCGCAGACCGCCCGGGGTGCGCAACTGCGCCAGCAGCGGATTGTTGCCGCTTTGCTCCCCGTCGGCCGCGGTGTACAGGTTGACCCAGGCTCCCGACTGGCTCTGCAGCCCGTTGCCGGCGAAGCGATACACCAGCATGTGCATGGACGCGACGCCGTCGAGCAGCACGACGGCGCCACCGGTGGGTTGACGCATCGCCTGCACCAGGGCCGCGCGCGACAGCTGCGGCGGGCTGGCCCAGCGCAGCAGGCGCCCGTCGCGCACCCCCCAGCGCACCACCAGCAGCGCGCCCGAAAGCGGCGATGGCGCCTGGGGCGAGGCGCGCAGGTCCGAGCCCAGCGCCACGCCCACGCGGCGCACGATCAGCAGGTCTCCGTTTCCGGACTGGCTGACGGCCGGGAGCAGGTTGCCGCCATCGCTGGCTTCGGCCAGGTCGTCATCCATCTGCTGCATGGTCAGCTGCAGCTGCGTGCCGGCCCGCATGCGCTGCGCGGCGTCGTCTCGCGACCGCGCCACGCTGTCGAGTCCGCGCCAGCCCAGGCCGGCGACGATGGCCATGATGAAGGCGGCCACCAGCATTTCCAGCAGCGTGAAGCCGCGCTGGCGCGAAAAGCTCGGCACGCGGCGCATCACTGGTTCCAGACGATGGCCACGACTTTCCACGCCGCCCAGCCCGAGGCATCGAGCACGCTCAGGTCCACGCGCCGGAAGTTGGGGTTGGGGGTGGGCTGCACGTCGGTGCGAAGGGTGAAGGAACGGTCGGCCTCGGTGCACGCCTGCACGTGCACGCCCGTGCCGACGAAATTCTGGCGCAGCCTCTGCTCCACCAGGTAGTTCTGGGCGCATTGCTGGGCCAGCACCGACTCGCGGTAGCGCTCGGCGTCATCCTGGAGCCCGCCGCCAGCCCGCAGCGCGGCCAGCAGCGCCAGCGAAACCACCACCAGCGCAACCAGCACCTCCAGCAGGGTGAATCCTGACCGGCGCGCGCCGGCACCGGCGAAGGTGCGCGGCATGCGAGCGGGCCCGGGCAATGGCGGCAGCGGGATCATGGAGGTGGGACGATGGAGCAGCCGCTCAGCGTTGTTCGCGGACCTCGAAGGGCTGCGCGCCGTCGCTGACCACGCTCAGCCGAAGGCTGCCGGTGTCCAGCTCCACTTGCATGGGTTGGGATACCGGCTCGGCGCCAAACACCAGCCAGCCGGGGGCGGCCCCCAGCGCCCCCCCGCCGCCCAGCACCCGGATGCGTACCCGCCCGGCGTACCACGAGGACGCGGGAGCGCGGGGAATGGCGGATCCGGGGCCGGCGACGTCCAGCCAGCCCCAGGCGCGCGGCGAAAGCGGGGCCTGCTGCAGCGGCACCCAGCCGCGGGCCGAAGGGCGCAGGAACTCATAGCCATCGGGTCCGGCCGCCCAGGCCACGGGCATCGACAAGGCGGCCGCCTGCTCGCGCGCGGTGTCGAACAACGCGGCCAGGCGCTGGGCCTCGGTGCGTGCCAGCTCATCGTTGCCCCCGGGCAATGCCAGCGCGGCCAGCGAAGTCAGCAGGGCCATGATGAACACCGCCGCCAGGATCTCCAGCAGCGTGAATCCGGCGCAGGCGCTCGCGAGGCGGTGGCGCGAACTACTGCCAGCTGCCGATGTCGGCATTCGAACCCTCGCCGCCCGGTTTGCCGTCGGCCCCGTAGCTGAACACGTCCACCGGGCCCTTCACGCCCGGGTTGAGGTACTGGTAGGGACGTCCCCAGGGGTCGCTGGGCAGCTTTTCCAGGTAGGGCTTCCAGTTGCCGGGAACCGGCGTGGTCGAGGGCTTGACGACCAGGGCCTGCAGCCCCTGCTCCTGCGAGGGATAGAAACCATTGTCGAGCTTGTAGAGCTTTAACGCCTGCATGATGGTGCCGATATCGGTTTTTGCCGCGGTAACCCGGGCTTCGTCGGTCCGACCGATGATGTTGGGCACGATGAGCGCGGCCAGCACGCCCATGATGACCAGCACGACCATCAGTTCGATGAGCGTGAAGCCGCGGGCGCGGCGGGGCTTGTTCGTGGGGAATTGCGGGGCTTGCATGCTCGGGCTCGTGGGAAGGGGAACTTCGGGCCGGGCGCAGCGGAAAACCGGGTCGCGCGTGGCCGAGCCCATAATACGAGGCCCATGCGACTCTTTTCCCATCACCACAAGCCGGTCATTGACAGCACGCGCCGTGGCCTGGACGCGGGCGCCTTGGAGCTGCGATCCACGTGGCTGGCCTGGCTTTTGTCCTTGGTGCTGGCCTTCGCCTGCGCCGAGGCGGCGACCCACGCCCTGCTGCGTCTGCTGGCGCGCCCCCTGGAGTTGCCCGCGCATGCGCTGGCGGGTGGCGCCGACAGCCTGGGGGCGCTGGCGCGGCAGGCCCCGCGCCTGTACGGTGCGGCGCCCGAGATGCCTCGCGCGCCACGGCGCTTTCGCCTGTTCGGAGTGATCGGCGGGGGAGAGCATGCCGGGGCGGCCCTGATCGGCGTGGACGGCAAGCCCGTGGTGGCTTATGCCGTGGGCTCCGAGATCGCGCCGGGAGTGCGCCTGGTGTCGACCGCTTTCGGGCAGGTGCAGATCGAACGCCAGGGTCTGCGCAGCGTGCTGCGCAGCGAGCCCTCGCGCGACGGCTCGCCCAGCCTTGCGGCGCCGGCCGCGCCCGCCGCGCAGGTCTTTCCGGGCATGCTCCAGCGCCCGCTGGTCGTGGAACAGCCGGGCCGGCCCGTGCAGCCGGGCGTTCCCGGGCAGGGGCAGGGCGCGGCGGCGCAGCCGTAGCAGGCTGCTGCTCAGAGAAACAGGCGCACCGCGGGGTTGGCGGTCTCCTCGACATGGGAATAGCCCAGGGAGTCGAGGAATTCGGCGAAGCGTCTGCGGTCGGCCGGCGGCACCTGGATGCCCACCAGCACGCGCCCGCTGTCGCCGCCCTGGTTGCGGTAATGGAACAGGCTGATGTTCCAGTCCGGCTTGAGCCGGTCGAGAAAACGCATGAGCGCGCCCGGGCGCTCGGGAAACTCGAAGCGCAGGATGCGCTCGTGCAGCGGCGCGGATTCCTCGGCGTGCGGCGCGCGTCCGCCCGCCAGGTGGCGCACATGCTGCTTGGCGAGTTCGTCCTCGCTGAGGTCCAGGGTGGCGAATCCGGCCCGCTCCAGGTGGGCCGCGATGCGCCGCGCGTCGTCGCGGCTGCTGATGGCGATTCCCACGAACACCTGTGCCCGCTCGGTGTCACCGAGGCGGTAGTTGAATTCGGTGACGGCACGCTGGCCGATCAGCGCGCACAGTTTGCGAAAACTTCCCGGCTGCTCCGGGATGCTGACCGCGAACAAGGCCTCGCGGGCCTCGCCGACCTCGGCCCGCTCGGCGACGAATCGCAGGCGGTCGAAGTTCATGTTGGCGCCACAGGTGATGGCCACCAGGGTCTGCGATTTCAGCTTGTGCTGCGCGGCGTACTGCTTGAGCGCCGCCACCGACATCGCCCCCGAAGGCTCGAGCACGCTGCGGGTGTCCTCGAACACGTCCTTGATCGCCGCGCACACGGCATCGGTGTCGACCACCACGTAGTCGTCCACCAGTTCCCGGGCAATGCGAAAGGTCTCCTCGCCCACGCGCTTGACGGCGGTGCCGTCGGCGAACAGCCCGACTTCGGCCAGCTCGATGCGGCGCCCGGCGCGCACGCTGCGCAGCATGGCGTCCGAGTCGGTGGTCTGCACCCCGATCACCCGTACCTCGGGGCGCACCGCCTTCACGTAGGAGGCCACGCCGGAGATCAGGCCGCCTCCCCCGATGGCGCAGAACACGGCGTGGAGCGGCCCCGGATGCTGGCGCAGCACTTCCATGCCGATGGTGCCCTGGCCGGCGATCACGTCGGGGTCGTCGAAGGGGTGCACGAAACTCAGCCCGCGCTCGCCCTGCAGCTTCGCCGCGTGCGCCGCGGCATCGCTGTAACTCTCGCCCTCGAGCACGATCTCGACGGCGCCCGCGCCGAAGGATCGAACCGCATCGACCTTGACCTTCGGGGTGGTCGAGGGCATCACGATGACGGCGCGGCACCCCAGCTTGCGCGCCGCCAGCGCGACGCCCTGGGCATGATTGCCGGCCGATGCGCAGATCACGCCGCGCCCCCGCTCTTCCTCGCTCAGGCGCGACATCTTGTTGTACGCGCCGCGCAATTTGAAGCTGAATACGGGTTGCTGGTCCTCGCGCTTGAGCAGCACGGTGTTGTGCAGCCTTCGGCTGAGGTTGTGCGCCAGGTCCAGCGGCGTCTCGTGCGCGACGTCGTACACGTTCGCGGTCAGGATGCGCTGGAGGTAGTCGATGGGCTTGCGGGTCACGTGCGGGGCCAGAGCGGGCAAAGACCCCAGTTTATCCAAGGGCAGCCGAGAGGCTCGCCGCGCAGGGCACAAAAAAAACCCAGGCTTGGGGCCTGGGTTTGAATCCACCTATGGAGGAGGGTGGAGGAGACAAGAGGCGTCGACCAGACATCGTCGACATGGCTCTATCTTAGGACAAACCCGAGTACTTGGCAAAACCCCTTGCTGGTCCTGGTTTATTTGCGCGCATTCGAATGCGCGGATGCAGAGGCCGACGCGGGGTGCCGTTGCGTGGGCTTGCGGCGCAAGCACCGAGACGCGGCGCTGCGGTGTTGCGGGAGGGCAACGCTGTCGCCGCGCATGTCGCACAATAGAAGCTCGGACGGCCATCGGCCGCATGGGAGAGCCAAGCAATGGAATGCACGGTGCGCTGGACCAAGCCACTGGAGGGGGAGGGCATGGCCTTCGTCGCCACCACGGGCAGCGGGCACATGATCACCATGGACGGAGCCCCGGCTGCGCGCGAGGGCGAGCCCGGCGGGCACGACCTGGCGCCCAGGCCGATGGAAACCGTGCTGGCCGGCACCGGCGGCTGCGCCGCCTACGACGTGGTGTACATCCTGCGCAAGGGGCGCCAGGACGTGCGCGACTGCAGCGTACGCCTGCAGGCCGACCGAGCCGGCAGCGACCCGAAGGTGTTCACCGCGATCCACATGCACTTCGTCGTCAGCGGACTCGCGCTCGATGCGGCCAAGGTCGAGCGGGCGATCGCGCTGTCCCACGAGAAATACTGCTCCGCCAGCGCCATGCTGGCGAAGACCGCAGCCATCACCACCAGTTTCGAGATCGTCGAGGGCTGAGCCCCGGCCCGTCGGGGCGGGATGCTCAGATCCAGTGGGCGGTGGTGGTCATGACCCTGGCCGCCGCGCGCATGCCCCAGCGCACCGGCGCCGGCAGGGGCAGGCCACCGAGTTTTTCCGCGGCGGTCGCATGGGCCACCTCGTCGCCGCGCATCTTTTCCACCACGGCGCGCGAGGCGAGGTCGGCCTGCGGCAGGCGCTGCAGATGCGAGGCCAGATGCTGTTCGACCTGGTTCTCGGTCTCCACCACGAAGCCCAGGCTGAGGCGTTCCCCGAAGCTGCCGGCCGCGACGCCCAGGCCCAGCGCGCCCGCATACCAAAGCGGGTCCAGCAAGCTGGGGCGGGAGTCGAGTTGCTGGAGGCGTTCGCGGCACCAGGCCAGGTGGTCGCATTCCTCGCGGGCCGCCTGGGCGAAATGCACGCGAAGTCCGGGGTCGCGCGCCACCAGGGCCTGGCCCTGGTAGAGCGCCTGCGCGCAGATCTCCCCCACGTGGTTGACCCGCATCAGGCGCCCGGAGAGCTCGCGTTCCGCCGGCTCCAGCGGGCGTGCGGTCGCGCCCGCCGGGGCCTCGGGCGTCGGGCGCGAGGCGTGCAGGCCCCCGGCCAGGGTCTTCAGGGCGTTGTCGGCCAGCGCCAGCAGGCGGTCCTGCAGCGAGGCCTGGGGGCGGGCGCGGGAGTCGCGGCCCCGGAGCGAGGTGGTCATGTCGAATGCGAAGCTCGGCGATCGTAGGGCTCCATTGTCGCGCATCCTCGCCATGCGCCGCCGGGCGAAAAAAAACCGCCCGAAGGCGGTTTTCGAAAACCGGCCGCCCGGAGGCGGCGCGGTTCCAACTCGTTCGACTTGCGTCGATCAGAACTGGTGGCGGATGCCGAAGCCCAGGCCCGACGACGAACCACCGGCGGTCGGCGCGAAGCCGCCGTCGGTCGCATCGCCCACCGCGTACTTGGCGGCGGTGTCGTTGCTGATGTGCGCGTAGGACGCGTACAGGTTGGTCTGCTTGGACAGCGAGTAGGTGTAGCCCACCGCGTACTGCTTGGCACCGGCGTTGGCCACCGTGTCGTTCGACAGGTGGGTGTACGACGCCAGGATGGCACCCGGGCCGACCGGAACCGTCACGCCCAGCATGTAGGCCTTGATGTTGTCCAGGTTGGCGGTGCTGACGGCGTTGGTGTCAGGCTTGTTGTCGGTGTAGTAGCCCACGACCTTGGCCACGCCGAAGTTGTAGCTGCCGCTGATTTCCGTGTCCTTCACGAAGGCGTTGCCGCTCGGGTCGTTGGCACGGATGTAGCTCAGGGTCACGCCGATCGGGCCGTTGGCGTAGCTGGCTTGCAGGTTGTAGCCACCGGTGGCCTTGTACTGGTCGGCCGCGGCGTATTGCATGCCGGCACCGAACATGTACTGGGCAGCGACGGTGAAGCCGCTCAGGTTCGGCGAGGTGTAGCCGATGACCTGGCTGGCACGCGCCGGAACGCCCACGGTACCCATGTTGGAGATCGAGCCGGTCAGGCCATAGCCGAACGGGTCGATGTTGGCCTGGTCGTCGAACGTCAGGGTGTACTGACGGCCAGCCTGGACGGTACCGAAGTCGCCCTTCAGGCCGACCCAGGCTTGACGGCCCATGAAGCCGGGGCCGCCGGGGCCGCCGGTGCAGTAGGCCGACTGGGTGGCCGGAGCGCTGGTGCTGCCACTGGCGCAGAAACCGGTTTCGACGTCGAAAATGGTGGCCAGGCCGCCGCCCAGGTCTTCGGTGCCCTTCACGCCGATGCGCGAGCCGGACTGCACGCCGGAGCTCAGCTGCGTGACGTTGCCGCCAGCGCCGCCGCTGAAGTGGGTCACGCCCAGGTCGATCAGGCCGTACAGCTGCACGTTGCTGCCGTCAGCCAGAGCGGCACCGGAGAAAGCGCCGAACACAGCCAGCGCGATCAGGGATTTTTTCATCGTGAAAATCTCCAGAGTTGTGATCCTCGCGGATCGTTTTGATTCTGGGCCCTCTCCCGCGAGGGGCGGACCACTGCTTTGTCCGGCCCTCAGGAAAGCGGGGACGATCAATGCCAGACAGGACAATCCTAAGCGCAGAGTTGTGGCAAACCATTCCATAGCAGGGCCGCGGCGGGTTAACTGTTGTGCATGGACAACAGTGCGGCGGAACCCGCCGGGACGCTGCGCTCAGGCGCGTGGCAGGGAGCGCACGATGACCTGGGCCAGGGTCACGAAGCTCTGGAAACTCTCGAATTGCTCGCTTCCGAGGGGGCGCCCGGAGGCTTCGCGATCGGCGTAGAACAGGCCGAGCAACTGTCCGTCCACGGCGAAAGGGGCGACAAAGGCCTGCGCGGCACCGGTCGCGCGCAACAGGCCAGGCGGCTCGCCGGCCTCGCCCTTGCACCAGGATGGTGCGCCCAGCGCCCAGCGCGATTCGATGTCCGGGCTCCAGTCCCAATGCAGTCTTTCGCGCAGCGCGGCGGCGTCCAGGCCGAGGACGATGCGCGCGCTCATGCGGCTGCGTGGCGGGTTGAGCAGGCACAGGGCCGCCCGGTCCAGCCCGACGGCGCGATGCAGGCCCTCCAGGCAGGTTTCCAGCAGCAGCGGCAGTTCCCTGCGCGAGCGCGCCGCCTGGCTCATTTCCGTGAGCACGCGCAGCTGGGCCTGCGGGTCGGCCTCGGGAAAGGGGGTTTGGGGCGGCTGCGGGGGCTCCAGACTCGCCGGGTCCTTGCCCGCGCTGGCGGGAATGCTGGCCGCGGCATCGTGCGCGCCGAGGGCTCGCGCGAGTTCCAGCGCCTCGCGGGCGTTGTCCCGCAGGCGCGTGAGGGTATCGGCCTCGCTCTGGCCCAGCAGCTGGGCCACGGAGTGCACGGCCTCGCGCATCGCCGGCTCCGTCCATCCGCCTCCCGGCGCCGTGCCGGCGCCCGCGGCCTGGCCCAGGCGCCGCGCCAGCGCGACCTCCCGGCTGTCGCGCAGCAGGGTCTCCAGGTTCCACGCGCGCAGCAACTCGCGTCCGAAGGCGCGCAGGGTCGTGCCGAGCACGGCGGTCTCGGCCTGCTCGGCGGGCCGTCCGTCGCGCAAGGCCTGGTCCAGGCTCTGGGCATGGGCGCCGCCGAAACACCAGAAGGCCAGCTCGCCGATGCTGCCCAGCAAGGCCTCGACGAAGGATTGCTCGGCCGACTCACGCGAAGCGCGCAGGCGCAGCCCGATGTCGCGCGCCTGCACGGCCGAGTGCAGGGCTCGGCCCAGCGCCTGCTGCACGCGCTGGGTCTGGCGCGTACCGCCGGCCATGGCCTCCACGGTGAGCGCGGACACGCACAGCGAGCGGATCGGGTTGAGACCGAGCACCACCACGGCGCGGCTGACCGTGACCACGCGGGCGTGGCCGCCCAGGCCCAGGTGGGCGGCATTGGCCGCGCGCAGCAGGCGCGAGGTCAGTGCCGGGTCGCGCAGCACGATGCCGGCGATGCGCTGGCCCGAGGCACTGGCGTCCCCGGTGGCCTGGAACAGTTCACGCAGGGTGAGGCCGAAGGAGGGCAGGTCGCGCTCGGCGATGCGTCGCGCCACTTCGGCAAAGCTGTCGGCGCCCGTCGGAGCGGCCACAGGGGGCGGGGAGGGGGTCATCGGGGAGGGCGGCGCGGGCTCACGGGCATGGCGTCGGATGCTAGTCTCTCGCTGTGCGCGCGGCGGTTTTTCGCCCGCGTCGGCCTCTTTCGGGAACCATGCAAGCGCTTACCGACCAGGAATTGCAGGGATTCAGCAAGCTCATGTTCGAAGCCGCGGGCATCTCGCTGCCCCTGTCCAAGAAGGCGCTGGTGAGCAGTCGCCTCGGGCGGCGTCTGCAGGTGCTGGGCCACGACAGCTTCGCGCAGTACCTGGAGCATCTGCGGCGCGATGCCGAGGAACGCCAGCGGGCGGTCGACCTGCTGACCACCAACGAGACCTACTTCTTCCGCGAACCCCAGCATTTCAGCTTCCTGTCCGAGCGCATCCTGCCCGCGGTCGATGGCTCGCGGCCCTTCCGGGTCTGGAGCGCCGCGTGTTCCAGCGGCGAGGAGCCCTACAGCGTGGCCATGGTGCTGGCCGAGCGCCTGGGCTCCCGGCCTTGGGAGATCCTCGCGTCGGACATCAGCACGCGGGTGCTGCAGCAGGCGCGCGCCGGGGTCTACTCCATGGAGCGCGCGCAGCGTATTCCCCAGGCCTACCTGAAGGCCTATTGCCTGCGTGGAGTCGGGGCGCAGGAGGGCAAGCTCGCGGTGCAGGCCTCGCTGCGCGAGCGCGTGCGATTCGAGTGCATCAATCTCAACGGTCACTGGCCCGACATGGGAGGCTTCGATCTGATCTGGCTGCGCAACGTCATGATCTATTTCGACGCTCCGACCAAGCGCGCCCTGGTGGCTCGCCTGGCCCAGTGCCTGCGCCCCGGGGGCCATCTGTTCGTGGGACACTCGGAAAGTCTCAGCGGGCTGGACAGCGAGCTGCAGGCCGTGCAGCCAGCCATCTACCGCCGCGCCGCGCGATGAACCTGCCACGCATCCATCCCCGGGACGGCCAGGCGCCGGCCATCGGCGCTGCCGGCGCCGGCCAGGAGCGCGCGCCCGCCCAGCCCGAGGAGATCTACCTTCAGCCCGGACAGTGGCATTTCGGCTCCGGGCACACGCGCCTGCGCACCCTGCTCGGCTCCTGCGTGGCCATCGCCGTCTGGCATCCCGGCATGCGCGTGGGGGGCTTGTGTCATTTCATGCTGCCGACCCGCAATGCCTATGCTCGCCACGGGCACCCTCCCCATGGCCTGGGTGGCCACGGAGGGCACCTGGACGGGCGCTACGCGGACGAGGCCATGTACCTGTTCCTGCGCAGCATGCACGCGGCCGGGGCGAAGCCGCAGGAATTCGACGCCAAGCTGTTCGGGGGCGGGCGCATGTTCGGGGGAGAGGGCGCCGCCGGCGACGTGCCCTATCGCAACATCGCCGCGGCGCGTGCGCTGGTGCGGCAACATGGCCTGCGCCTGCGCGCCGAGCATCTGGGCGGGCAGGGACATCGCAACCTGCTGTTCGAATTGTGGAGTGGCGACGCCTACCTGCGATTCTGGGGCCAGGGCGCCGAGCAGAACCCCATGGAGATTCGAGGATGAGTCCTGTCCCTGGCGCAGCCGGCTCGCCGGTGCGCGTGTTCATCGTCGACGACTCGGCCGTGGTTCGCCAGGTGCTGCAGGCCGTGCTGGCGCGCGATCCCGGAGTGCATGTCGTGGGGGTGGCCCCCGACCCGCTGTTCGCGCTGCAGCGCATGCAGCGCGAAGGCTGGCCGGACGTGCTGATCCTGGATGTGGAAATGCCCCGTATGGACGGCATCACCTTCCTGCGCAAGATCATGCAGGAGCACCCGCTGCCCGTGATCATCTGTTCCACCCTGACCGAGAAGGGCGCGCAGCTCACGCTGGATGCGCTGGCGGCCGGAGCCTTCAGCGTGCTCACCAAGCCCCGCGTCGGGCTCAAGGACTTCCTGGTGGAGAGCACGGCCGAGTTCGGCCAGACCATTCGTGCCGCGGCGCGTGCCAACACCTCCCACCTGGCGCAGTCGGCACGCGCCGCGCGGGTGGCGAAGCCCCCGGCGTCCGGAGCGCCCGCGCCTGCCGCAGGGCCGCAGGCGGCGCCGGCGGCGACCCTGCTCGCCCTGCACGAGAGCACGGAGAAGATCATCGCCATGGGGATGTCCACCGGGGGCACCACGGCGCTGGAGCGCGTGCTGGTGGAACTCCCCGCGACCCTGCCGGCCATTGCCGTGGTCCAGCACATGCCCGAGAAATTCACCGCGGCCTTCGCCGAGCGCCTGGATCGCCTGTGCGCGCTGCAGGTGCGCGAGGCTCGCGACGGCGACCGGCTGCTGCCGGGCACGGTGCTCATCGCGCCGGGCGGGCGTCATCTGCAGGTGCGCCGCAGCGGCGCCCAGTACCACGCCGAGGTGCGCGACGGGCCGCCGGTGAACCGCCACCGCCCCTCGGTGGACGTACTGTTTCGCTCGGTCGCGCAATGCGCCGGGCGCAACGCGCTGGGCATCCTGATGACCGGCATGGGCGACGACGGCGCACGCGGCCTGGTGCAGATGCGCGAGGCCGGAGCGCGCACCATCGCCCAGGACGAGGCCAGCAGCGTGGTGTTCGGCATGCCGCGCGAAGCCATCCGCATGGGCGGCGCCGAGCGCGTGCTGGGCCTGACCGAGATTCCCGGCGCGATCATCGAAAGCGCCAGGCGTTGAGCATGTCCACACGCCGAGGGCGAGGGCGCGGCCAGGGTCGACGCGAGGAGGCGCCAGCCGCGGCACGGTCCCTGGTGGCGCCCGGCGCGGGGCGCCGCGGCCCGAGCGGTCCGGGAACGCGATGACCGGCTTGCGAGCCCGAGCCGCGGGCGTCTTGCATGCCGCTGCGGCCGCCTGCCGGCCGGTGGCCTGGCTCGACGCGCTGACCCCGCATGGGGGCATGCGCTCGCGTTGCGACATCGTCTACGGAGCGCACCCGCGCCAGCACCTCGATCTGCACCTTCCACCAGGGCCGCCGCGCGCGCTGGTGGTGTTCTTCTACGGCGGCAGCTGGCAGGACGGCAACCGTCGCGATTACCGCTTCGTGGGCAAGGCGCTGGCCTCGCTCGGCTGTGCCACGGTGGTGCCCGATTACCGGGTGTTTCCGGACACGGCGTTTCCCGGTTTCATGGCCGACGCGGCAGCGGCCGTGGCGTGGGCGCACGCACAGGCGCCGAGCCTCGGCGTGCATGCTCGACGCCTGTTCCTGATGGGTCACTCGGCCGGCGCGCACATCGCCATGCTGCTGGCGACCAACCCCGAATACCTGCGCGCGCTGGGCTCGCCGGGTCGCGTGCTGGCCGGCGCGATCGGGCTGGCGGGGCCCTACGACTTCCTGCCCTTGCGCGACCCGATGCTCGAGCGCGTGTTCCCCGAGGCGACGCGGACCGCCAGCCAGCCCTTGCATTTCGTGCGTGGCGGCGAGCCGCCCTTGCTGCTGGCCAGCGGCCGGCGCGACCGGACGGTGGATCCGGGCAACTCGACACGCATGGCGGCGCGCCTGCGCGCCGTGGGCAGCCCGGTGGTCGAGCGCTACTACCCGGGCATCGGGCACCTGCTGGTGCTGGCCGCACTCGGCGCGCCCTTGCGCCGGCTGGCGCCGACGCTGCGCGACGTCGCCGCATTCATCGACGCGAACCTGGGCCCGTCCTGCGACGGCGCGGCCGGGGCTTCGGGCTGAGCGAGGCCGCGGGGGACGCGGCAGCCGCGGGCTCGTTGGCGTGTCGGGGCGCGATGCCGGGGGCGCCTTCGTGGGCGCCTTCGTGGGCGTGGATCTTGCCGCGGCCGTGCGGCGCTTCAGGGCATTCGGAGCGGCATTCGGCGCGGCATTCGGGACACAGGCCGTCGAGGACCACGCGGTGCTCCAGGATGGTCCATCCGCTGGCCTGCTCCGCCGCGCGCAGCTCGTTGTCGTGCAGTACGCAATCCAGCGCCGCCAGGGCCTTGCAGCGCACGCAACGCACATGGTCGTGGTGCTGGCCGGCGAGTTCGTACTGCGTGGCGCCGTCGCCCAGAGGCACGCGGTCCAGGCAGTGCTCGCTCAGCAGGCGTTCGACCGCCCGGTACACGGTGGAGAAATCCGCCTGGTGGCCGGCCTCCTGCAAGCCGCTGGCGATCTGCTCCATGGTCCACGCGTGCCGCCGCCCCTGGCGCAGGAGTTCGAGCACCTGATCGGGAACGCGGGCGGGACGGGACATGAGGGGTGGGGCGCGGCGATGCCTCATCGTAGCGAAGGCCGCGAGACCCCGCCCCTGCCGACGCCGCAGGAACTTGCTCGGGTCCGCAGCTGCGCCGAAGCCTGCGCCGGCGTGCTTGACCCACATCAGGGACGCCGCGGGGGGCACGAATCCATACTGGCCCTGTTCCTGCCGGCCGGAGTCACCGCCAGCAAGCGGTCCCTCGAGACGACCGCATGCGCGCGGCAGGCGCGCGAGCGCCACGGTCCGGCGGCTCTCGGTCGTGCGCGGGGCGACCGGCGAGACCCGACCCCTTCCTCCCGCAAAGGAGCGAGCATCATGGCAATGGTTCCATGGGATCCCTGGCACGAGATCGAGGACCTGTTCGATCGCTATACCCGCGCGGTCGGACTGTCGCGCATGGGCGCCTGGGGACGCAGGGCCCAGGGCGCGGAGTCGGTGGCCGTGGCGGACTGGTCACCGCGCGTGGATATTTCGGAGACGCCCGCCGCCTATGTGATCAAGGCCGAGATCCCCGAGGTGAAGAAGGAGGACGTGAAGATCACCATCGACAACGGGATGGTGACCATCTCCGGGGAGCGACGCCAGGAGAGCGAGCAGAAGGACACCCGCTATCACCGCGTGGAGCGCTATTACGGCAGTTTCAGCCGCAGTTTCTCCCTGCCCGGCAACGTGGACGAGCAGGCCGCCAAGGCGGAGTTCAAGGAGGGCGTGCTCAGCCTGAGCATTCCCAAGGCCGCCGAGGCCCGGCCGAAGGTGCTCGAGGTCAAGGTGCAGTAGCGTCGCGCCTGGCGCAGCGCCCCGGCGGGCCGGGCGCTGCGGCTCAGAATCCCTCGATCGCGATCTTGCCGATATTGGTGCCCGACTCGGTCATGGCATGTGCCCGGCGCAGCGTGGCCGCGTCGATGGGCGCAAGGCGCGTGTGCAGCGTGCTGCTCAGCCTGCCGGCATCGACCAGACGGCTGACTTCGTCGAGCAGCCGCCCCTGTTCGTCGATGTCGGGCGTGGCGAACATGCTGCGGGTGTACATGAACTCCCAGTGGGTCGACACGCTCTTGCGCTTGAACGGGGAGATGTCGAGCTGCTGCGGATCGTCGATCAGGGCGAAGCGTCCCTGAGGAGCGATCAGCGCGGCGACGTCGGCCAGGTGGCGATGGGTCTGCGTCGTGGAGAACACGAAGGCAGGCTGGCCGAGCTGCAGGGCCTCCACCTGGGGCGCCAGCGCCCCGGTGTGGTCGACCACGTGGTGCGCGCCCATGCGCTGCACCCATGCGCGCGTCTCGGGCCGTGAGGCGGTGGCGATGACCTGAAGGTCGGTGAGCTGGCGTGCCAGCTGGATGGCGATGGATCCCACGCCGCCCGCGCCGCCGATGACCAGCACAGCCTGTGCGCCGCCGGGGACCGCGCGGCGCACGTCCAGGCGATCGAACAAGGCTTCCCACGCCGTGATGGCCGTGAGTGGAAGCGCGGCGGCCTGCGCGAAGTCCAGCGTGGCGGGCATATGTCCCACGATGCGCTCGTCGACGGCCTGCAGCTCGGCGTTGCTGCCCTGGCGGGTCAGATCCCCCGCGTAAAACACCTTGTCGCCGACACGGAAGTTGCGCACGGACTCTCCGACGGCCTCCACCGTCCCTGCGGCATCCCAGCCCAGAACTTTCCACTCGCCGGCGGGCGGCGCGGTGTTCTTGCGCACCTTGGTGTCCACCGGATTGACCGAAACGGCCCGCACGCGCACCAGCAGGTCGCGGGGGCCGGGGCGAGGATCGTCCAGCGTGACGTCGCTGAGGGACTCGGCGCCGTCCAGGGGGCCGGGTTGGCGATAGGCGATGGCGCGCATCGAAGCTTCCTTTCGGGGGGCATGGTGTGGCCAGAGCATACCCAGGCCTCGCCCGGCCCGCTGGGAATGGCCGGGTGTGTCGAGCAACATATGCAAATACGACGCATTCCCAGTAGGATGGTCCCTCCAAGGCCCCATCCGCCGACAGTCTGGCGCGCGGGTCTCGGGCGTCGATGGATCGGCGAATTTTTACCGACAATGCCCACCGGAGAACGCATGGATCAAAGCCCAAGCTCGAAGGTTTCCGCGCCCCGGCAGCGCAGCCTCGTCCCCGCAGCCTTCGTGGCGTTCGCGGGGGCGGCGACCCTCGTCCTGGCGGCGCCTTGCGCGGTGGCCGCGCAGGCTCCCGCCGGCTCTCCCATCAACTGGACCTTCTCCCTGGATTCGGAGATCGTCGACAACCTCGGCGGGGGCATTGCGCCCGGCAGCGTGGGCGACACCCTGGCTCGCCTGGGCTTCGTGCTCGATGGCGGAGCGCTGGGCCTGCCGCAGGGTTCACGCATCAAGGCCACGCTCCAGCGCACCCAGAGCGCCCAGCCCTCGGCCACGCGGGTCGGCGACGCGCAGAGCGTCACCAACATCGAGGCCGCCTCGCGCAGCCGCTTCTATGAACTCTGGTACGGCCAGCCGGTCGGGTCGCACTGGGAGCTGCGCGCGGGCCTGATCGCGGCCGACGCGCATTTCGACGTGCTCGACAGCGCGGGCCTTCTGCTCAATGGCAGCTTCGGTGCCGAGCCGATCTGGTCGGGCGACACGGTGGCTCCCATTTTCCCGGTGTCCGGAATCGGGGCGATGGCCACCTGGCATTCCGGCGCGTGGACCAGCCGCACCGGGCTTTTCCAGGGCGACCCCCAGGATCGCTCGAGCGCGCTGCACCGGGGCGCCACGTGGATGGAGGAGGGCACCTGGCACGGCAGCGGCACCTACAAGCTGGGCGCCTGGAGCTACCGGCCCGACGGCCCCGCCGATGCGCGGCTGCCCCAGGCCGACTGGGGCGGCTACCTGAGCGTCGACCAGCCGCTCGAAGGCGGCGACCACCCTGCGAGCGCCTTCGCGCGCGTGGGCTGGAGTCCGAAGCGGGTGGGGGCCGTGGGCTACGACGTCGAGGCCGGCGTGCTGGTCCCGGGGCCCTTGCCCGGGAGGGCGCAGGACCAATTCAGCCTGGGCGTCGCGCGCGCCCGGTTCCGCGGCCTGGGAACCGAGACCACCTACGAGGCGACCTACCAGATCGTGCTGGCGCCGCATCTGGCCCTGCAGCCCGACCTGCAGTACGTGGTCCATCCGGACGGCAGCTTGCCCTCGGCACTGGTCGCGATCCTGCGCCTGCACGTGGGCTTCGAATAGGGCAAGGGCCCGGGGCCGGGCCACGCGCCCGGCGCACCGGTATTACGCAAGCCGTTTGCAGAACAAGCCTGACTCGCCTAGGCTGTGGCCTGCGTTTGCCGTGCTTTCCGTGGACCCTGCCCCTGCGTATGCGAATCCTCGCCCTTGTCGTTGCCGCGCTTTCCTGGGCGCTGCCGTCTGCCGCGGCGGCGGGCGTGCCGGCCAGGGCTCCCGTGGCCGTCGTCGCCGCCGAGAGCACCTACGGGGTGATCGCGCAGGCCGTGGGCGGAACCTACGTGGAGGTGCGCAGCGTCATCCACGATCCCAATGTCGACCCGCATGAATTCGAGGCATCTCCGCGCACCGCGCGAGAGGTCGCGCGCGCCTCCATCGTGCTGATGAACGGCATGGGCTACGACGACTGGATGCAGCGCCTGCTGGCGGCCAATCCCTCCTCCTCGCGGGAAGTGATCGTCGCCGCGCAACTGGATCGAGCACGCCTGCTTCCGGACGGCAATCCGCACCTGTTCTACGACACGCGGGTGGCCGATGCGATGGCCGCACGCATCGAGGCGCTGCTGGCACGACGCGACCCCGCGCATGGACCCTACTACGCCCAGCGCCTCGCGTCCTTCCGCGCCAGCCTGGCAGGCGTCGACGCGCGCGTGGCGCAATTGCGCTCGAGCTACCCCGGACTGAAGGTGACGGCCACCGAGCCGGTGTACGGATACATGCTGCGGGCACTGGGATGGGTCAGTCTCGGCAACACCTTCCAGTTCAACGTGATGAACGATACCGAGCCCGAGCCCTCCGTGGTGGCCCGCTACGAAGATGCGCTGCGCCAGCGACGCGTGTCCCTGCTGTTCTACAACCGACAGGTCGGCAGTCCCCTGGCGAGGCGCATGGAGCAGGTGGCGCGGTCCGCGGGAGTCCCCACGGTGGGGGTCGAGGAGTTCGCGGGGCCGGAGATGGACTATTCGCGGTGGCTGATGAGCAGCCTGGACGCCGTGCAGGCCGCGCTTCGCGCACGACGGCCCGCAGCACACGAGCGGGCCTCTCAGGCGCCGGCGCGCGCCATGTCGACGAAGGCGCTCAGGTAGCCCGTGGTGCGGTCGGCCTTGCGACAACCCAGGAAGATCTGCTTGGCCACTCCCCGGGCGCCCATGCGCACGGGCACCACCTCGAATCGGGTCGCGTACTCCTGCACCAGCCATCGCGGCAGCGAGGCGACGCCCCGCCCGCTGGCCACCATCTGCAGCATGATCTCCGTGGTTTCGAGGGTCTTGTGGCGACGCGGCGAGATGCCCGCGGGGTTGAGGAACAGGCTGTACACGTCCAGGCGCTCGATGCCCACGGGGTAGCTGAGCAGCACCTCATCGCTCAGCTGCTCCGCGCGTACCCAGGCCTGCTGCGCGAAGGGGTGATCGCGGGCGACCACCAGGACCTGCTCATAGTCGAACACCGGCTCGAAATGCAGCCCGGGCCTGCGCAGGGGGTCGGGCGTGACCAGCAGGTCGATCTCATGGTCCAGTAGCGCCCCGATGCCGCCGAACTGGAATTTCTGCTTCACGTCGACGTCCACGTCGGGCCACTGCGCGAGGTAGGGCGAGACCACCTTGAGCAGCCATTGGTAGCAGGGGTGGCACTCCATGCCGATGCGCAGGCTGCCGCGCTCGCCCTGCGCGTACTGCTCGAGCCGCTGCTCGGCCAGTTGCAGTTGCGGCAGCACCCGCCTGGCCAGCGCCAGCAAATGTTCCCCCGCCTGCGTGAACCGAAGGCTGCGGCCCTCGCGGATCCAGATGTCCGTGCCGGCCTGGGCCTCCAGCCTGGCGACCGAATGGCTCAGCGCGGAGGGTGTCAGGCACAGGGCCTGCGCGGCCGCCGTCAGCGATCCCAGGCGCGCAACTTCCTGCACGATGGCGAGATGGATGCGCTCGATCATGGCGAGGACGTGGTTTGACAGAAATTCATGGATTCGTGAGAAATGACCATTTTACGTCACGGATTCTCCTGCCTAGCATGGCGTCTTTCGCATCCAGGAGTTCGGGTCCATGGTCACCACGCACAACCTCGGCTATCCACGGTTCGGCAAGCGCAGGGAACTCAAGTTCGCCCTCGAGTCCTATTGGCAGGGGCAGATTCCCGCCGAGGATCTGCAGCGGCAGGCGGCCGCCTTGCGCCTGCGCCATTGGGAGCATCAACGCGGCCTCGATTACGTGCCCGTGGGCGATTTCTCGCTGTACGACCACGTGCTCGACATGAGCTTCACCCTGGGCCATGTGCCCGAGCGGGTACGCGCCCTGGGCGGCGATGCCCTGGACGCCTATTTCCGGGCCGCGCGCGGGCGCGCCGCCCAGGGACCGCACGAGCATGCCGCCTGCTGCGCCGGCGTGGCCGCGGCGGAAATGACCAAGTGGTTCGACACCAACTACCACTACCTCGTACCCGAGTTTCATGCCCACACCCGATTCGAGCTGGATGCCTCCCGCCTGCTCGGGCATCTCGACGAGGCGCGCCGGGCTGGCGTACGGGCGAAGCCGGTGCTGCTGGGGCCGGTGAGCTATCTGGCGCTGGGCAAGTCCAAGGACGGCTCGAACCGGCTGGATCTCTTGCCCCGCCTGCTGCCCGTGTACGCCCAATGGCTCCAGGCCCTGGCTGCGCAGGGAGCGAGCTGGGTGCAGATCGACGAGCCCATCCTGGCCACCGAACTGGACATGGATTGGCAACAGGCCTTCAACCTCGCCTACCACGCATTGCGCGTGCCCGGGATCCGCCTGATGCTCACCACCTACTTCGGCCCCCTGCTCGACAACCGCTACCTGGCAGCCCGGCTCCCCGTGGACGGCCTGCACGTGGACCTCAGCCGTGGAATGGACGATGTCGCAGCCCTGCTCAACCTGCTGCCCGAGCGGAGGGTGCTTTCGCTGGGCGTGATCGACGGACGCAATGTGTGGAAAAGTGATCTCTGTGCCCTGCTGGACTGGCTGGAGCCCTTGGCGGAGCGCCTGGGCGATCGACTCTGGCTGGCGCCGTCCTGTTCGCTGCTGCATGTGCCCATGGACCTGGACGGCGAGGAGGGCATCGACCCTGAAATTCGCGGGTGGCTGGCCTTCGCGCGCCAGAAACTGGCCGAGTTGCAGCTGTTGGGCCAGGCGCTGGACCAGGGCAGGGAGGCGGTGCGCGAGGCCCTCCAGGCCAACCAGGCGGCGCTGGCGTCCCGCCGCGCTTCGCCGCGCGTGCACAAGGCCGAGGTGCGTGCCGCGCTCGATGGCCTGAGGCCCGAGATGGGGCGACGCCGCAGTCCGCACGCGCAGCGCGCCGCCCGCCAGGCCGAGTCGCTTGCGCTGCCACCTTTTCCCACCACCACCATCGGATCCTTCCCCCAGACCTCGCACATCCGCCGCGCACGCGCCGAATTCAAGGCCGGCCACCTGGACGCGGGGGCCTACCACGCGGCCATGCGGGCCGAGATCGAAGCCTGCGTGCGCGAGCAGGAGGCGCTGGGCCTGGACGTGCTGGTGCACGGGGAGGCCGAGCGCAATGACATGGTCGAATATTTCGCGGAACAGCTGGAAGGCTACGCGCTGAGCCGGCAGGGCTGGGTGCAGTCCTACGGCTCGCGTTGCGTGAAGCCGCCGATCCTGTACGGCGACATTCGTCGCGCGCGGCCCATGACCGTGGAATGGATCCGCTACGCCGCCTCGCTGACCCCCAGGCCCGTGAAGGGCATGCTGACCGGACCGGTCACCATGCTGAACTGGTCCTTCGTACGCGACGACCAGCCGCGCAGCGTCAGCTGCAGGCAACTGGCCCTGGCGATTCGCGAGGAGGTGCTGGACCTGCAGGCCGCGGGCGTGCGGGTGATCCAGATCGACGAGGCCGCCTTGCGCGAGGGCCTGCCCCTGCGCCGTTCGCAGTGGGCGGCGTACCTGGCCTGGGCCGTGGAGAGCTTTCGCCTGGCCGCCAACGGCGTGCGCGACGACACCCAGATCCACACCCACATGTGCTACTCCGAATTCAACGACATCCTCGGCCCCATCGCCGACATGGATGCCGACGTCATCACCATCGAGACCTCGCGCTCGGACATGGAACTGCTGGAGGCCTTCGATCGCTTCGACTACCCCAACCAGATCGGCCCCGGCGTGTACGACATCCATTCCCCCAACATTCCCACGCGGGAGCACATGGCGCAGCTGCTGCGCAAGGCCGCGCAGCGCATCCCGGCCGAGCGCCTGTGGGTGAACCCCGACTGCGGTCTCAAGACCCGGCAGTGGGCCGAAGTACGCCCGGCGCTGGCCAACATGGTGGCGGCCGCGCAAAGCCTGCGCGGCCGCAGGGTCTGAGCCCGTATGCGCGCTGGAAGGCCTCAGAAGGGATAGTGCCGCTCGCCCGTCTGCAGCGTGACCCAGCGAAGTTCGGTGAAGGCGTCGATGCCGGCCTTGCCTCCGAAACGGCCCCAGCCGCTGTCCTTGACCCCGCCGAAGGGCATCTGCGCCTCGTCGTGCACGGTGGGCCCGTTGACATGGCAGATCCCGGACTGGATGCGCTGGGCCACGGCCAGCGCGCGCGCCGCGTCGCGCCCGAACACGGCCGCCGACAGACCGTAGGCATTGTCATTGGCGCAGGCCACGGCGGCTTCCAGGCCCTGGACGCGCACGATGGGCTTGACCGGGCCGAAGGATTCCTCGCGGTAGATGGCCATGTCGGGGCGGACGTGGTCCAGCAGCGTGGCCGGCATCAACGTGGATTCGGCCTTGCCCCCGCACAGCAGCCTGGCGCCCTTGGCCAGCGCGTCGTCGATCAGCGCATTGCAGCGCTGCACGGTACTCATGTCCACCACCGAGCCCAGCACCACCGGGCCTTTGCGCGGGTCGCCCAGGGGCAGCGCCGAGGCCTTCGCGGCCAGGCGCGCGGCGAACTCGTCGGCCACCGAGGCGTCGACGATGATGCGCTCGGTGGACATGCAGATCTGCCCCGAGTTGGCGAAGG
>JAKBBP010000091.1 GCA_021808445.1 Pseudomonadota bacterium | reverse complement strand
TGCTCGCGCCCCACGCCGCGCCCTCCTCGGCCTTTCGCATCGCCTTCGTGCTGGTGGCGCTGGTCTCGCTGCTCGGCGTGCGCGACAGCTTCGCGCTGCCCCCGGACGCCGGGCTGCACGTGGCGCGCGGGAGCTGATGCGGCGCCCGGCCGGCGTCCCCGCTCGGCGTCACGGGGGCTTGGGCGCGACGGCGCAGGCCATGCGCAACTGCGCGCGCATGGATTCCAGCAGCGCGCGGCGCCGCGCCGCCTCCGCGCGCTTGCGCGAAGCCACGGCGTCCAGGGCGCGCACGGGCGCGCGCAGGGGAAGCAGCCAGCCCTGCGAGCCGTCGGGCTGGGCGCGAAGCTCGGCGGCGAAGCGGTCGTAGCTGAAGGCCAGGCGCCGGCGCTTTCGCAGGTTGCGATAGATGTGCTGGCGGTCGCCCACCAATTCCAGATGGCTGCACCCGGCGCAGGCCGCCAGCTCGCGCACGGCCTCCAGCAGCAGCTCGCGCGGGCGCTCGCCGTGCAGCGCGCGGGTGAGCTGGCGCACATGCTCCCGGCTTTCCGGGCCTTCGGGCCCCTGCAGGCAACCGATGTGCAGGCTGTGGCCGCTGGCATGCCGGCGAAAGCCCAGCACCATGGTGTAGCAGCGCCTGGTGCCGCTGCGCAGGTTCAGCACCCACTCGCCTTCCTTGCCGAAGCGCGCGTCGTAGCCGAGTTCGATGCACAGTTCCGGCTGGCGCGCGGCATCCAGGCGGGCCAGCACCAGGGCCTCGCGGGCCATGCGCAGGCACAGGGCTTGCCAGCCGAGGGCCGTGCACACGTCGTAGTGCGCCTGCAGCGCTTCCAGGCGAGCCCAGCGATTGAAGCGCGCGCATTGATAGGGCCGATGCAGGCGTTCGGCCAGTTCCGGGCGCAGCAGCACCATGCGATGCAGCCAGACCTGGCGCCCCAGATAGTCCAGCCACGAACGGTGGCTGGCGCCGTACAGCACACTGCGCACCACGAATTTCCAGCGCCGCATCGGCTGCTCGCCGTGGACGCGCCGCGACAGGCGCAGCAGCGATCGAAGCATGGGCAAGCTCCCCCCAGTGGCAGACCCGCTGGGCGGGATGCCTGCCCCGCCAGCGCATGACCCTGGGCATCTTGGCATGCCGAAAAGGCGCCGCGGCGGGCGGACAGGGCGGCTCACGCGGGCCTCATGCGGCCGTGCCTTGGGACTGACGATGGGAGGCGCCGCCGAGGGCCCCGTCGCCGCGCGCGGGCCGGTGCATGCGATGGCCCGTGCCGCTCCGCGCGGCTCCGGCGCAACGCGCGGGCGCAGGCGCGAGCACGGGCGCTAGGATCGCGGGATTCGATGCGGGGGAACGAGACGATGGACCAAGTCGAGATCGTGCGTTGCAGCCTCGAGCGGCACGCGCCGGCGATCCTGGACATATTCAACGAGGCGATCGCGCACTCGACCGCCTTGTACGACTACAAGGCGCGCGAGCCGCAGAGCATGGTGGCCTGGTTCGAGGCCAAGCAGCGGGGCAGCTTTCCGGTGATCGGCGTGGAGGACGCCGCGGGCCGGCTGCTGGCCTTCGGAAGCTACGGCACCTTTCGCGCCTGGCCGGCCTACAAGTACTCGGTGGAGCACTCGGTGTACGTGCACAAGGAGCACCGGGGCCGCGGGCTCGGGCGCCTGGTGATGCAGCGCCTGATCGAGGCCGCGCGTGAACAGGGCCTGCACGCGATGATCGGCGGCATCGACGCCGCCAACGCCGGCAGCATCGCCCTGCACACCAGCCTGGGCTTTCGCCACGTGGGCACGCTGCCCCAGGTGGGCTTCAAGTTCGGCCGCTGGCTGGACCTGGCCTTCTACGAACTGCTGCTGGACACGCCGGCGCGGCCGGTGGACGGCTGAGGCCGCAGGCCAGGGCGCCGGGCACCTTGTCCCGGCCCTTGCTCAGTGCACCCGCCACTGCACCACCTGATTCGTGCTGCCCCCCTGGAACACCAGCGCGCTGCCGGGCACACCGCTGCTGGAGGTGCCACTGAAGCCCAGGTGCCCCTTGCTCGAGGACGCGACGTTGATGGTGTAGGCCTGGCCCAGGCCCAGGGCGGTGTCACTGGTGATCGTGTTCCCGTTCGAATCCGTGATCTCGTTCTTCGGGAAGGTTCCCTTGGCCAGGGTGAAATAGTCCTGGAATCCGTTGCCGTTCATGTTACAGGCACGCGCCCCGGCTGTCGGAGGCACGTAGGCGGGAACGACCAGGATGCCGTTGATCACGGCGGGCATGTCGCTGATCACCGAATCTCCGGTCAGGGTGGTCACGTTGTCGCTGGTACTCGAAGCCGAGTTCGTCGCCTCCCACAGGGCCTGCCACCCGGTGCCGCCGATGCCGAACACATCGATCTCGTTCATGCTCGCGGCCCAGGTGTAGGGATAGCCGTTGATGGTCGCGCCTCCGACCCACAACAGGGGATCGGTGGTGTCGGAGCTGGAACCCAGCGAGGCGATGAGACCGACATCGGTGTTCGCGTTGCCGGTGAAGGCCATCTGGTACAGCCCGCCCTGGTTGGTGCCGAAGGTCAGGGTCTGGCTGTCCGGGTCGAAATACAGGTTGCTGCTGGCGTAATGGCCGCTGCCCCCGATGGAGGCGGTAGGGATCTTGGCCACGTAGGCCGAGCCGATGCTCGGGGCCGTCGCGATTCCCTGGCTGATGTCGAACTCGACCAGGTAGCTGGTGGTGGAGCTGCCGCTGCCCGTATTGACGAGGAAGGCCGCATACTGGCGCGTGCCGATGGTCTTGACGGAGGGGCCCTCCTGGATGGTGGGCGCGACCCCGCCCTGCGTATAGTTGGCCGACGGGTAGGTCGCGCCCGCGAGGCCGCTCGGCAGGGTGATGGGCAGCACCGCCGAGGGCGCCGCTGCCGCGCTGCCGCTGCTGGAGAGCTTGAGGTCATACCAGAGCGCGCCATTCTGGGCGCTGCCCACGACATAGGTGGCCCAGTTGCTGCCGTCATAGGCGTCCACGGCGGCGAACTTGCCTCCGAAATTGTCCTGGTAGGGGAAGCTGGAATAGTTCTGCAGCCCGGCCACGAAGGAGCGCGGCATCCAGCCCCAGTTCATGGTGCCGCTGGTCGCATCGACCGAGTACAGGAAACCATCGTCGTTGGTGAACAGCAGGGCCGACGGACGGCTGCTCAGGCCCGCGGCCCAGCTGGCATAGCCCGGCAAGGTGAGATCGGCGACCGTGGACGGCGGCGAAAGCACCAGCCCGTAATCATCCTGCGCGAAGGTCGACAGGTAGCTGCCGGAGAGCCGGGGCCCGAGGTAGCTGGCACAGCTGCCCGGCATGCTCGACCAGGTGTAGCTGGGGTTCACGGTGTAGTTGATGATGTTGCCGACGGCCGTGGCGCTGTCGGTTCCCAGGCAGGCGTTGGTCGGGACCGAGCTCGAGTTGAGGCTCAGGTTGAAGGCCGCCGTGTCCAGCGCCGGAAAGGGCGTGACGGTGACACCGTCGGAGGCCGTCGAATACAGGCGCGGGTCCGCGGCGTGCGTGCCACTGGTCGCCACCGGCGTCGCGCTGCGGTAGGTCGACATCAGGGCGCCGGCTTCCCAGGAGTCGCTCGTGGCGGGGGTACCGCCGGACTGCACCGCGTAGGACTGCACCAGCCCCTGGACGGGGCTGGGGTTGCTGCTGAGGGTGTAGGCATAAGAGCCGGAAGGCGCGATGTGAATCGGCACGAAGGGCGCCCCGGTGGTACGGGCCGCGGGGCTGGCCTCGAAACAGGTGATCTCGTGCACATTGCTGCCCCCACCGGTGGATGCCCCGAAGCCGAACAGGAACTGCGAGGGCAGCGGGCCGTTGGAGGTGGTGATGAACAGATTGTCGCTTTGCGAAATCAGCGGACTGAAACTCCCGGTGTTTCCGTAGTCGTAGGCCAGGGTGAGCTGCCCATCCGGATCGATGATCAGCTGGTAGGTGATGGGCGTGGCCTTGGTCCGGGTCGCGGTCGAGCTGTTCTCCTGCGAATACAGGTGCTGAGTGCTCGGCAAGGTGTAGCCGAAAATGTAGGGATAGTCGGGCACCGCAGTGCTCGTGGGCTTCGAGGTCGAGGAATTCCACACCTTGCCGTACTCGCAGGTCGCCTTCACGGCGGCCTGCTGCTGGTCCTTGGTCATGGAGCTCGGATAGTAGGTACCGTAGTTGGCGTTCAGCCACTTCCAGTTGACGTCGCCATAGCCGCGCACGGCGATTTCACCCGGGTTCTGGGTGTTGAGTCCCTTGCCCGAGGCGGTGTTGTCGTTCGCATTGCGCAAGCCTCCGCCGCTGTAGAAGGTCGCGCCATTGGAGAAGTTGCCGAACTCGTCGATGCCCAGGCCCAGATAGGCACCGATCATGCCGTCGTGGGGGCTGTTGGCGTTCGAACAGGAATAGCCCAGGCTCCCGCCGAAGGCCCCGAGGTTGGCCGCGGTGCTCAGACTGAGCGAAGTGGCCACGCTGGGGTCGAGAAGATAGAAACCGATGCCGTCGGCGCCGTGCGTGTTGTCTCCATTGCCGCCGTAGGTGTAGGTCGTGAAGGTGACCTGCAGGCCGGCTTTCGAGGAAAAGGGCACGGTGGAGAAGATCGCGCCGTTCTCGTTCACGCCCTGGCTGCCGCCATTGGTCAGTCGCAGAGCGCCGGAGCCGACCGTGTCTCCGCCACTGGCCATGCCGATCTGGGGCAGTGCGCCCGAGTAATAGCTCAGGCCGCTGCACGCCGGGATTCCACCGTTGTTGATGCTGTTGGCATCGCCTGCGGTCAGGCAGGCCCCGTTTTTCGCGATCCAGGTGTTGTTGGTCGTGTCGCCCGTGAAATCCTCGCTGATGATGTTGCCCGCGGCCTGGGCGGCCGCCCAGGGCAGCAGGGCGAGCAGCAGCGCAGCGGCGAGGTGCAGCTTGTGCTTGGCGTTCATGGTCGATCCGTTTGCGATGTCCTTGCGGCTCAGCCCACGCACAGCCGGTAGACGGCCTCGGTATCGGTGCCGACCTGCCCGCGTGCGTCCAGGGTGTGAATCCATACGTCGTAATACACGGCGGACTCGCCGCCGCTTCCACAGCTCGATGTGTCGGTGCGCCCTGTGGGCTGCACGAACACCCAGGCGGTCTGGGTAACGCCGCTGGGCATCGTCGCCTGGGCGCAGGTGTCCGTGGTGGTCGGGTTGTTGATGCAGGTCAGCCAGTACTGCTGATCCGGGACGCTCGCGCTCGCCGCCGCCACGGGGCGATACCAGGTCTGCGAGCTCGCGGAGATCTCCAGCGGAGAAGTGGCCCCCGTGCTGGCGATCTGGCTGGACACCCACTGCAGGGCCAGGTCGCTGGCCTGGGTGTTTTTCTGGCGTTCGCTGAACCGGTCGGTCAGCCCCGTATCGGTCAGCCCGCCCCGCAGCGCGAACAAGGCACCGAGAAAAATCAACAGCAGCGCGATCAGGGAATAGATCAGGATCGCGCCACGCTGACGCCTGGAGTTCGCAAGGCGGTGCGGCCGCCCGCGCCTGAGCGCGCTCAGTTCCATGTGCTGTCCCTCAGCGCGATGACAAAGGTGTCGACCTGGAAGTGCCGGTGCGCCTCGGCGGTGGACACGCTGTAGGAGGCGAAGGTGTCCGGCGATGTCAGGCCGCTGGCCGGCGGCGGAATCGAGATCGTCGTCGGCGCGGTATAGCTGCTGTCGTCGTACAGGGAACGCGTCACCACCGCCACCGCCACGGAGACCACCTGGTCGGTCGCGGAAACATCGCTCCAGGCCTTGAAGGTAGGCGTGGCCGTGCCCGGCTGCGTGCCCGAGGGAAGGGTGCCGAACAGGGCCTGCAGGCTGACTACCCCGGGCGCGAGCGCGTCGCTGGTGATCAGCTGGTCGGTCAATGCGCTGTAGGTGCTGCGCATCAGCACCGGATAGCCGTTGCTGTCATCGATCCAGTACTCGATGATTTCCATCGAATTCGGGGACTGTCCGAGGTCGATCAGGCGCGCATGCTGCAGCTGGCTGATGCCCAGGGTTCCGTAACTGCTGGAGCTCGCCGTGATCTGGGTCGCGAAATCACTGAAGGCGTTGCTGGGCATGAATTGCGAGCCAGGCGAGCTGGTCACCGCGCTGCCGGAAATGGAGGAGACGGGAATGCGCATGCAGACCAGGCCGCCCGACATCGGCACCTCCAGCATCGCCGTGTCTCCGGTGCTCAGACCGGCCACGCTCGCAAGCTGCAGGGTTCCGGTGCTCATCGCGCCGGTACCTGCCGCCCAGCTGCTTCCATAGGCCACGGTCGAGATCGGCGCGGGCAGCAATGCGTTCGGCGAGGCTCCGGTTGTGGTGTACTGCGGCACGGACGGCGACGCCGCGAACAACAGGATCTGCGTGTGGTTGTTGGACCAGGCGCTGGGCGGATAGCTGGTGGCGTTGTTGCTGAAGGGCAGATTGCCGCCATGAGTCTGGTCCTGCTCCCAGACCGGGTTGATGGCGGGCGGCTGGGTGTTCAGCTTGGAGTCATGCAGCAGGGTGAGCGAGCACTGTGCCTGCGCCGCGCCCAGCATGAAGCCCGCGCTGTTCGCATCGCGGGTCAGCAGCGTGAGCACCCCTCGCACGTTGTTGTTCATCGTGCCCAGCGAGGTGTTGTTCTTGTTGCTGCTGGCCGAGAACACCAGCACGCCCAGGATCGCCATTGACAGGATCAGGGCCACGGCTATGGCCACCATCAGCTCGACCAGGGTCACGCCGGCCTGGCGCCGGCGTCCGCCCGGAAGCAGGGGCTCAGCTGTGAATGCCGATCTGCGCATGGAATACCTGCGAACGTTGGGAGGATCCATCGGTCCAGTACAGCGTGGCCGTGATGCCGCAACTGGTCGACGAGCAGCTGTTACCCGAGGCGTCCTTGCCTGGCACGATGGTCACGGCCAGGCTGGGAATCTGCGCCTGGACCTGGGTCAGCCAGTCCTTCAGCCAGCTGGGCATGCTCTTGGGATCGCTCACCTTCGTGACCCCGCTGTTCGGCAGGCCCGCCATATCGGTGGCCAGCGCGGCCATCAGGCTGTCGGCCGCGGTCTGCACGTCGATCACGCTCTGGTTCTCATAGGGCGCCGGCGCGCCACGCGCGTACAGCCCGGCCAGGCCCAGCAGGCCGAAGGAGAAGATCAGCAAGGCCACCAGCACCTCGATGAGGCTGGCGCCGAGCTGGCGACGCAAGGGCGGGCGCTCAGGACGCATAGCCGGGATTGGGCACGAGGGAGCCGGAGGCGAACAGCTGGAACGACGACACATTGCTTCCTGCCTTGTACTCGACCACGCCGCTGGGAGCTCCGCTGACCACGCCGATGGAACTGAAGCTCATGGTGGCCGCGCAACTGCTGCTAGAGCCCCCCACCACCGTGCACTGCACGCCGGGCGCGTCGGCCAGCAACTGTGCCGAGCTCAGCGAGTGCCCGGTGATCGTGTTGGTGGTGGTCGTCTTCGTGGAGCTGTTGTACGAGGTCTCGGTGGTCGTCCACGACCCGTCGGAGCCCATGGTGATGGTCACCGTCTGCCCGGACAGGGCCTCGCCCTGGGCCCAGGCCAGATCCTGCGCGAACTGTCCCGTGATGTCGCTGTCATGCTGCCCTTGCACGATGGATTCGAAGGCGGGTACGGCGATGGCCAGCAGAACCCCCATGACCACCATGGTCATCAACAGCTCGAGCAAGGTGAAGCCCGCCTGGGCGCCGCCCGCGAGCACGAGGCCCCGCGGAACGCGAAACTCATTGCACCGCACAGTCGCCTCCCTGGTCTCGGGTCCAGCAAGTCTGGTTGGCGGTCCAGCCCGGCGCGGCCGACGTTGTCTTCCGGTTGCCCTGGTCGTCCAGGGTGAAGGTGAAGCCCGCCGCCGGCCCGGTGCCGGTGGCCGTGATGGTGTAGGAGGTCGAATTGCTCGACGAGCAGGTGATGACGAAATTGGTGGCCGTCACCGGGTTGGGGCAGCTGGTGGGGTACTTCTCGTTGTCCTGCGCGTATTTCTGCAGTTCGTTGGCCTGCTCGATCAACGCGTCCTGCGCGCCGTGCATGTAACCGCGCATGACATAGGCGTTGTAGGCCGGGATGCCCACGGCCGCGAGCAGGCCGACGATCGCCACCACGATCATCAGCTCGATCAGCGTGAATCCCCCTGAAGTGACAGCTTTCGCCATGAATTTCTTGGTTTTTGGCAAGGCCGGCGGGCGCCGGAGCCCGGTCGATTCCGAAAATCGACAATAACCCCATTATTACGACGAATCTAGCGTGGTTTGCGAAGTCGCCCTGTCACGCGCGCGAAAGATTGTTGTTTTGTCGCAATTCGTATCAACTCCTGGGGGTATGTGCGAAACTTGGCCCCGGTCAAATTCCAAGACCTGAATTCGGCCTATGGTTGAGCCTGGGGATCGCGTGCGGGCCGCGAGCCGGGGTCGGCCCCGGCCGGCGCCCGCGCGATTCCCCGTCCTTCGATGCGGCTCCGGGAGCGTGCAATGATCAACCCCACCGTCGTGGAACTCTCGCGCTGGCAGTTCGCCGCCACCGCGCTGTACCACTTCCTGTTCGTCCCCCTCACCCTGGGCATGAC
>JAKBBP010000090.1 GCA_021808445.1 Pseudomonadota bacterium | reverse complement strand
GCACCCCGAGGACCTGATCGCGGATCTCGAACAGGCGCTGCATGCGGCGCTGGGCCCCCGAACCGGAGTTGCCTGATGGGAATGCGAAGCCTGGCAGTCGTCCTGCTGCTGATCCTGCTGGCCGCCTTCGCGGTCGCCAACTGGAGCGCCTTCACCGCGCCCACCCATCTCACGCTGGGCCTGACGACCGTGCAGGCCCCGCTGGGCCTGCTCATGCTGGGCCTGTGCGCGTTGCTGGTGCTGGTGCTGGGGGGACTTGCGCTGTGGGTGCACACCCGCTCGCTGATGGAACTGCGGCGTCAGGTCAAGGCCCAGCAGGCGCTGCGCGAGCTGGCGGACAAGGCCGAGAGCTCGCGCCTGAGCCAGCTGCAGGCCGCATTGGAGGCGGCCACCAATCGCCTGGCCTCGCAGATCGAGGCCGCCCAGACCCAGTTGATGGATCGCATCGATCACCTGGAGCGCGAGCAGGCGCGGCATGTGGCCGAGAACGCGGACAGCCTGGCCGCTGCTCTGGCGGAATTCGACCAGCGCGTCACCGGCGGCCCGGGACGGGGTCCGCGAGCCTGAGTTCGGGCAGGGCGCGCAGCGCCGCTGTGGCTCAGGCGTCCTCGAACAGCCGCAGCACCCCGTCGAGTCCGCAGTGGTTCAGCGCCGCGTCGGCGGCTTGCTGCACTGCCGGCTTGCCCCGATAGGCCACGCCCAGTCCCGCCGCGCCCAGCATGGGCAGGTCATTCGCGCCGTCGCCCACGGCGACGGCCTGGCGCGGCTCGCAGCCCAGCTCGGCGCAGGCATCCAGCAGCGCCTGGCGCTTGGCCGCTCCGTCGACGATGGGGCCTCGCGTGCGCCCGGTCAGGCATCCGTCCGCGATGTCCAGCTGGTTGGCGCGGATGCTGTCCAGCCCGAGGCGGCGCTGCAGGCGTTCGGCGAACCAGGTGAAGCCGCCGGTCGCCAGCAGCACGTGCAGCCCGGCCGCATGCGCGGCGCCGATCAGCTGCTCGGCGCCCGGGTTGAGCTGCATGCGCTGCCACACCTGTTCCAGCACGCTCTCCGGCGTGCCCGCAAGCAGCGCCAGACGTCGGCGCAGGCTTTCCGCGTAGTCGCTGATCTCGCCGCGCATGGCGGCTTCGGTGATCTCGGCGATGCGCGCCTTCATGCCCGTGGCGCTGCCCAGCTCGTCGATGGTCTCCATGTTCACCAGCGTGGAGTCCATGTCCAGCACCAGCAGGCGGAAGTCGCGCAGGCGCAGGCCGTCGGGCACCAGCGCCCAGTCGAAACCGTGGCGCTCGGCCAGGGGCGACAGGAGCGTGCGCACCGTCGAGGCCTGGGCTGCCACGTGGAGCAGGCGAACGGCGCGCGCCGCGGCGGCGGCCGGCTGCTCGAGGGCTGGCGCGATGCGCGCACCCAGCTGCGTGGCGAGGTGGTCGAGCAGCGCCGGCTCGAGTCGGGAGGGTGCGGGGACCTGCAGGACGAGTTGGGGCATGGGGGAGTGCAGCGGGGAGGGCTTTGCGGACATGGAGGGGCAGGGGGCCGAGGATGCTCAATGGGCGGGGGCGGCAGGCGACGGCGGCGCGGCCACGCGCGGTTCGCCCAGCAGGCGCAGGGTGTCGCGCACCAGGCGGGCGCGGGCGGCGGCATCGGCGGCCTCGCGCTCGATGCGCAGCCGGTCGTTGCCGGCCAGGCGCACGTGCCGGTGATTCTGTACCAGCCAGATGATGCGCGCGGCGTCCACCGGAGGGTCGGGACGGAACTGCAGCACGGTGTGCTGCTCGGCGGCGTCCACGCGCGACACACCCCAGGCCTGCGCCAGCAGGCGCAGCCGATGGGTCTCGATCAGGTTCAACGCGGCCTTGGGCATGCGCCCGAAGCGGTCGACGATCTCCTCGGCGACTTCCTGCAGCGCCTGCTCGCTCGCGGCACTGGCCATGCGCTTGTACAGGTTCAGGCGGGCGTTGACGTCGGGGCAGTAGTCCTGGGGCAGCAGCGCGGGCTCGTGCAGGTTGATCTCGGTGGTCGCCGCCAGAGGCTGCATCAGGTCGGGCTCCTGGCCGGCCTTGAGGGCCTTCACGGCGGCACCCAGCATGTCCAGGTACATCTGGTAGCCGACCTCCTGCACGTTGCCCGACTGCGCCTCGCCCAGCGCCTCCCCGGCGCCGCGGATCTCCAGGTCGTGCATGGCCAGGTAGAAGCCGGCACCCAGCTCCTCCATCTGGGTGATCGCCTCCAGGCGCTGCTGCGCCGTCTTGCTCAGCGACTGCACCTCGGGCACCAGCAGATAGGCGTAGGCCTGGTGGTGCGAGCGTCCGACCCGCCCGCGCAGCTGGTGCAGCTGGGCCAGCCCGAACTTGTCGGCGCGGCTGATCACGATGGTGTTCGCTGTGGGCACGTCGATGCCGGTCTCGATGATGGTCGAGCACAGCAGCAGGTTGAAACGCTGCGCGTGGAAGTCGCGCATCACCCGCTCGAGCTCGCGTTCGTGCATCTGACCATGGGCGATCTCGATGCGCGCCTCGGGAATGAGCTCCTGCAGCATCTCCTTGCGCCGCTCGATGGTGTCGACCTCGTTGTGCAGGAAATACACTTGCCCTCCGCGCTTGATCTCGCGCAGCACGGCCTCGCGGATCACTGCCTTGCTCTCGTTGCGCACGAAGGTCTTGATGGCCAGGCGCTTTTGCGGCGCGGTCGCGATCACCGACAGGTCGCGCAGGCCCTCCATGGCCATGCCCATGGTGCGGGGGATGGGGGTGGCCGTGAGGGTCAGCATGTCCACCTCCGCGCGCAGGGCCTTGAGCGCCTCCTTGTGGCGCACCCCGAAGCGGTGTTCCTCGTCGACGATCACCAGGCCCAGGCGCTCGAAGCGCACGTCGGGCGACAGCAGCTTGTGGGTGCCGATGGCGATGTCCACCGTGCCCTCGGCCAGGCCCTGCAGTGCCGTGCGAACTTCCTTCGCGCTGCGGAAGCGCGAGAGTTCGGCGATGCGCACCGGCCAGTCGGCGAAGCGGTTGCGGAAGGTCTCCACATGCTGCTCGGCCAGCAAGGTGGTGGGCGCCAGCACCGCCACCTGACGACCGCCCATGACGGCGACGAAGGCCGCCCGCAGCGCCACCTCGGTCTTGCCGAAGCCCACGTCGCCGCAGACCAGGCGGTCCATCGGTTTGCCCGACACCATGTCCTGCACCACGGCGTGGATGGCCGCGGCCTGATCGGCGGTCTCGTCGAATCCGAAGCCCGCCGCGAAGGCCTCGTAGTCCTGCGCCGGAAAGCCGAAGCCGTGGCCGGGCCGGCTGGCCCGCCGCGCGTACAGATTGAGCAGTTCGGCAGCGGTGTCGCGGATCTGCTCGGCGGCCTTGCGCCGCGCCTTGTCCCACTGGCCCGAGCCCAGCGTGTGCAGCGGAGCGTGCTCGGGGTCCACGCCGCTGTAGCGCGCGATCAGGTGCAGTTGCGCGACCGGCACGTACAGGGAAGCCTCCTTGGCGTACAGGATGTGCAGCAGTTCGGTGGGCCCGTCGCCCAGGTCCAGGGACACCAGTCCCTGGTAGCGCCCGATGCCGTGCTGCTGGTGCACCACCGGATCTCCCGGCTTGAGCTCGGACAGGTCGCGGATCAGGTTCTCGACGTCGCTGGCGCGTTCCTGCTTGCGCTGGCGGCGCTGCGCCGCGCCCAGGGCCAGGAGTTCGGTCTCGGTGAGCACCGCGAGCTGCCGCGACGGCAGCTGGAATCCCGCGGCCAGCGGCGCCACCGTCAGCGCGAAGCCGGCATCCTCCCGCAACGCCTGGGCCCAGTCCTCGACCCCTTGCGGCTCCAGCCGCGCCTCGCGCAACATCTCGAGCAGGGATTCGCGACGCCCGGGCGAGTCTGCGCACAGCAGCACCCGCAGCGGTGGCTGCGCGCGCGCGCCCGCGGCCAGCCATTCCTGCAGGCGACGCAGCGGCTGCTCGGCACGCCGTTCGACCGCCAGCTCGGGGAGCCTGCTGCCGAAGGCCGAGGCCGCGGGCTGCGTGCGGGGCGGCGCGCTGTCCTGGTCGGTACCCGGTTGCGCTGCCTGCGGCGGGTCGCCCCCGGCCTCCCCGGACTCCCCCGATCCGCGCAGCGCCAGCTGCGCCAGCGGCTGGATGCCGACGAAAAAATCCTCCTCGCGCAGATACAGATCGGCCGGAGCGAGCGCGGGACGCTCGGGGTCGGCGCGCAGCAGGCGCCAGCGCTCCGAGGTGTCGTTCCAGAACCGGCGCATCGCGCCGGCCACGTCGCCCAGCATGACCACGCCGGCCTGAGGCCCGCAGTAGTCGAGCAGCGTGGCGGTGGACTCGAAGAACAGCGGAAGGTAGTACTCGATACCGGGTCCGGCGACGCCGCCGGCGATGTCGCGGTACAGCGGGCTGCGACTGGGATCGCCGTCGATGCGCTCGCGCCATTGGGCCCGGAAGCGCTGGCGGGCAGCCTCGTCCAGCGGGAACTCCCGCCCCGGCAACAGGCGCACCGTGTCCACCGGGTAGAGGCTGCGCTGGCTGTCGGGGTCGAAGGTGTGGATGGAATCGATGGTGTCGCCGAACAGATCCACCCGCAACGGCAGCGTGCTGCCCATCGGATGCAGGTCCAGCAAGCCGCCGCGTACCGCGTATTCACCCGGCGCGACCACCTGCGTGACCTGCGCGTAGCCCGCCAGCACCAGCTGCGCGCGCAGGCTGGCCTCGTCCAGGCGCTGCCCCTTGTCGAAGCGGAAGGTGGTGGCGGCCAGAAAGGCCGCCGGTGCCAGGCGCTGCAGCGCCGTGGAGGCGGGCACCAGCACCATGTCGAGCTCGCGCTGGTGCAGGGCCCAGAGCGTGGCCAGGCGCTCCGACACCAGATCCTGGTGCGGGGAGAAGGCGTCATAGGGCAGGGTTTCCCAGTCCGGCAGCACGCCACAGCGCAGCGAAGGGGCAAACCAGCGGATCTCGTCCAGCAGGCGCTGGGCGTCGGCAGGCTCGGCCGTGACGACCAGCCAGGGACCGCCGGGGCGGCGCGACAGGCCCAGTTCGGCCAGCAGCAGGGCATCGGCGCTTCCGGGGGGGCGGGCCAGCGCCAGGCGGCGTCCGGCATGCAGGGTCGGCAGCGCGGGCGCCACCAGCAGGGATTCAGGCTGACTCGGCAAGGACATCCCGGAATTCTCGCAGCACTGGCACGGCTTTGTGCTGCGGCCCGCCTCGGCGGTGGGCGACGCCTTGGCGCAGATTAGAATTTTTTCCATGTATGCATTGATCCCCGCCGCCGGTAGCGGTTCCCGCCTGGGCGCGGGAGTGCCCAAGCAGTACCTCCCGGTGGCCGGAGAGCCGATGCTGGCGCATCCTCTGCGCGCCTTGCTGGGTTGCGAGGACCTGCGCCGGGTCGTGGTCGTGACCCAGGCCGGGGACGAATCCGCCGGCGAGGTGCTGGGCGGCGAGCCTCGCGCGGTGGTGGCGCCCTGCGGCGGACCCAGCCGTGCGGCCAGCGTGCGCGCCGGACTGGGGTGGCTGCTCGAGCACGGGGCGCGCGCCGACGACTGGGTGCTGGTGCACGATGCCGCGCGCTGCTGCATCACCACCCAGGCCATCCGGCGTCTCGTCGACGCCTGCGTGCACGACGAGGTCGGAGGCTTGCTGGCGCTGCCCCTGGCCGATACCCTGAAGCGCCAGCGCGAGGGCGCCGGCCCGGCGCGCGTGCAGGCCACGGTTCCGCGCAGCGGCCTGTGGCAGGCGCAGACCCCGCAGATGTTCCGCATCGGCATCCTGGCGGCGGCCCTGGATGCCTGCGCGGATCGGGAAATCACCGACGAGGCCTCGGCCATCGAGGCGCAGGGACTGCGGCCCCTGCTGGTTCCTGGCGAGGCCTCGAATTTCAAGGTCACGCTCACGGGGGATCTGGAACTGGCCGACGCCGTGCTGCGCGCGCGTCGCGACGCAGGGCATGCGGGGGAGACGACCTGATGGAGCGGGACTGGGAATACCGGGCGGGACTGGGCGAGGACGTGCATGCCCTGGTGCCGGGCCGCCGACTGGTGCTTGGCGGCGTGCATGTGCCGCATCGGGCGGGCCTGCTCGGCCACTCCGACGCCGACGCGCTGCTGCATGCCATCACCGATGCCCTGCTGGGGGCCGCGGGCCTGGGAGACATCGGTACCTTATTTCCCGACGACGACCCGCGTTTCCGGGGCGCCGATTCGCGCATGCTGCTGCGGCATGCCATGGGCCGAGTGCGCGAACTCGGCTGGGAGCCGGTGAACCTGGACTGCACGGTGCGCGCGCAGGCGCCGCGCCTGGCCGGTCACCGCGAGGCGATGCGCGAGAGCATCGCCGCCACGCTGGGCATCGAGCCCGGGCGGGTGAACGTGAAGGCCAAGACCTCCGAACGCCTGGGTTTCGTGGGACGCGAGGAAGGCATCGCGACCAGTGCAGTCTGCCTGCTGCGGCGCGCCGTCGGCTGAAAATCCTTGTCCATGATGCGGCGCCGCATTACACTTCGCGGAGTTCCTGGGTTCGTGCTGATCACGGACCGAGCAAACGCCGGCTGATCACCACAGAGCCGGCGCTTCCCGCGCGAGGCCCCGATTCCCATGCAGGACAAGGGGGGCGCGGACCGGCAGGCATGCCATCGGCGCCGGCGAATCCGGGGAACGAGTCTCGAGAGCAGGTCACGAGCCTGTCTGGAGAGGCGCCTACGGTTTTTCGTCAGAGAAATTCAACGAGGCTTCTCATGGAAACAGTCATTGCCACCGCGCGCGGCGCGGCCCAGCCGTCCTCCACGGCCGAGCATTCCTCCTCCCCATCCAGCAGCCGAGCCGGCGCCGAACTCACGGGCTCCGAGATTCTCGTGCGCTGCCTGCAGCGCGAGGGCGTCAAGCACATCTGGGGCTACCCCGGCGGTGCGGTGCTCTACATCTACGACGCGCTGTACAAGCAGAAAGACATCCAGCACGTGCTCGTGCGCCACGAGCAGGGCGCCGTGCACGCCGCCGACGGCTATGCGCGCGCCACCGGCGACGTGGGCGTGTGCATCGTCACCTCGGGTCCCGGCGCGACCAATGCCGTCACCGGCATCGCCACCGCCTACATGGATTCGATCCCGATGGTGGTGATCACCGGCCAGGTGCCCACCCATGCGATCGGCCTGGATGCCTTCCAGGAATGCGACACCGTGGGCATCACCCGTCCCATCGTCAAGCACAACTTCCTGGTCAAGGACGTGCGCGACCTGGCCCTGACCATCAAGAAGGCCTTCCACATCGCGCGCAGCGGGCGTCCGGGGCCGGTGGTCGTGGACATTCCCAAGGACGTGTCGATCGCCACCACCGGCTTCCACTATCCCGACGAGGTCAGCCTGCGCTCCTACAACCCGGTGCGCAAGGGCCACGGCGGACAGATCCGCAAGGCCGTGCAACTGCTGCTGCAGGCCCGTCGACCCTATCTGTACAGCGGCGGCGGCGTGGTGCTCGCCGGCGCATCCGACAAGTTGCGCCGGCTCGCCGAACTGCTGCAACTGCCTTGCACCAACACCCTGATGGGCCTGGGGGCCATCGCCGGCAGCGATCCCAAGTTCCTGGGCATGCTGGGCATGCACGGCACCTACGAGGCCAACATGGCCATGCAGCACAGCGACGTGGTGCTGGCCGTCGGCGCGCGCTTCGACGACCGCGTGATCGGCAATCCGAAGGATTTCGCGCAGATCGAGCGCAAGATCGTGCACATCGACATCGACCCGTCGAGCATCTCCAAGCGCGTGAAGGTCGACGTGCCCATCGTCGGCGACGTCGGCGAGGTGCTGTCGGAGCTGATCGAGCAGATCGAGCAGCAGATGGCCGAGGGGCGCAAGCCCGACGCAGCAGCGATGGCCGCGTGGTGGAAGCAGATCAACGAGTGGCGCAAGCGCGAGTGTCTGAGCTACGACAAGTCGGACGAGGTGATCAAGCCGCAGTTCGTGATCCAGACCCTGCACGAGCTGACCCGCGATCGCGAGACCTACATCTGCTCCGACGTCGGCCAGCACCAGATGTGGGCTGCGCAGTACTACCCCTTCGAGCATCCGCGGCGCTGGATCAACTCCGGGGGCCTGGGGACCATGGGCGTGGGCCTGCCCTATGCCATGGGCATCAAGCTGGCTCGCCCCGAATCCGAGTGCGTGGTGATCACCGGCGACGGCTCGATCCAGATGAACATCCAGGAGCTGGCCACCTGCCTGCAGTACGGGACCGCGGTGAAGGTGCTGCTGCTCAACAACGGCTATCTCGGCATGGTGCGCCAGTGGCAGGAGATCGAGTATGCCGGGCGCTACTCCCACTCCTACATGGATTCGCTGCCCGACTTCGTCAAGCTGGCCGAGGCCTACGGCCACGTGGGCATGCGCGTGGACAAGCCCTCGCAGGTGCGCGAGGCGCTGACCCGGGCGCTGGCGCTCAAGGACCGCACGGTGTTCATCGACTTCGTCGTCGATCCGACCACCAATGTGTGGCCCATGGTGCAGGCTGGCAAGGGCATCACCAACATGCTGCTGGGTTCCGAGGATCTTTGAATTTCGTGGCCGCCGCTGGATGCGGCGGCGTTCATGCGCTGGCCCCGGAGCCAGGCGCCGCTTACCGGCGGTGCGCGAAGCCCGGGGAGGAGACTGAGTCCGTGAAACACATCATCGCCGTGCTGCTCGAGAACGAGCCCGGAGCGCTGTCGCGCGTGGTCGACC
>JAKBBP010000089.1 GCA_021808445.1 Pseudomonadota bacterium | reverse complement strand
CCGCTCGCCGGCTCCGGCCTGCACCAGCACCTCGTGCTGCTGCGCCACCAGCTTGCGCACGCTCTCCGCGGTCGCCGCAACACGCGCCTCGCCCGCCACGCTTTCCGCCGCAACGCCTATGCGCATGAAGATCCCCTCGTGAATCGAAACCACCCATTATGGTCGAAACATGGAGTATCCACGAAAATGCACATTCCGAGACCAGGAAAATACGAAGCCTGCCAGCCGCCATGCCCGACTCGAATCTCCCCCACGTCACCGTCGCCGCCATCATCGAGCGCGACGGACGATTCCTGCTGGTCGAGGAACACACGCCACAGGGGCTGCGCCTGAACAACCCGGCCGGACATCTCGAAGCCGGCGAGAATCTGCTGCAGGCCGTGGTGCGTGAAACCCTCGAGGAAACCGCCCATGTCTTTCGACCCACCGCACTGCTGGGGGTCTACCAGAGCCACGGCACGCGCCAGGGCGCCAGCGTGCACTACGTGCGCTTCGCCTTCGCGGGTGAGCTCGGCGAGCACGACCCCTCGCGCGATCTGGACCAGGGCATCGTGCGCACCCTGTGGATGAGCCTGGACGAATTGCGCGCCAGCCAGGAGCGTCACCGCAGCCCCTCGGTGCTGCAATGCGCGCTGGACCACGCTTCGGGCAGACGCTGGCCCCTGGACCTGCTGCATGGCGATGCGGCACTGCAACACGGCCAGCCCTAGAATTCGCGCCATGGTTTCCCAGCGTCCCCGCGTGGTCGTCGGCATGTCCGGCGGCGTCGACTCCTCGGTCTCGGCCTGGCTGCTCAAGCAGCAGGGCTACGAGGTCGTGGGCCTGTTCATGAAGAACTGGGAGGACGACGACGACAGCGAGTACTGCTCCACGCGCCAGGACTGGCTGGATGCGGTCAGCGTGGCCGATCTCATCGGCATCGACATCGAGGCGGTGAATTTCTCCGCCGAATACAAGGACCGGGTATTCGCCGAATTCCTGCGGGAATACCAGGCCGGGCGAACGCCCAATCCGGACGTTCTGTGCAATGCCGAGATCAAGTTCAGGGCTTTCCTCGACCATGCGGTGGGCCTTGGCGCCGAGCACATCGCCACGGGGCACTACGCGCGGGTGCGCGACAGCGCCCAGGGCGTGCAGTTGCTGCGAGGCCTGGACCGCTCGAAGGACCAGAGCTACTTCCTGCACCGCCTGAACCAGGACCAGCTTGGGCGCACGCTGTTCCCGGTCGGGGAGCTGCCCAAGAGCGAGGTGCGGCGCATTGCCGAGTCCATCGGCCTGCCCAATGCGCGCAAGAAGGATTCCACCGGAATCTGTTTCATCGGCGAGCGCCCCTTCCGCGAATTCCTCAACCGCTACCTGCCCACGCGGCCGGGTCCGATGCTCAGCGCGGAGGGCAGGCCGCTGGGCGAGCACATGGGCCTGGCCTTCTACACCCTGGGGCAGCGCAAGGGCATCGGCCTGGGGGGCAGCCGCGAAGGCAGCGGCGAGCCCTGGTTCGTCGCTCGCAAGGACATGGCCAGCAACACCCTGTACGTCGTGCAGGGACACGACCATCCCTGGCTGCTGAGCTCGCGCCTGGCGGCGCAGGAAGCCTCCTGGGTGTCCGGACACCCCCCGGCTGCGGGCTCGCGCCTGGGCGCCAAGACCCGCTATCGCCAGAGCGACGCCCCCTGCACCGTGCTGCAAGCCGACGGCCACACGCTGGCCCTGGAGTTCGATCAGCCCCAATGGGCCGTCACCCCCGGCCAGTCCGCCGTGCTCTACGACGGCGAAGTCTGCCTGGGCGGCGGGGTGATTGGTTGACCCCCTCAAGCCATGCGAGCGAGCAGGGTCTCCATTTCTTCCATCATCGAATCCAGGCGCGTCTTCTCGGCATTGCTGCCTTCCAGACGAGCATCGAGTTCCTGCTCGATGAAACACACGGTCATGCGCACGAAGGTGCTGTCGAGCGCCTTGCGCACGGCCGAGAGCTGCTGAGCGACCTTCAGGCAGGGTTCACCCTCGTCGATCATGCGCTGCACGCCGCGCAATTGGCCTTCGGCGCGCTTGAGCCGGTTCAAGATGTCGGTGCGCGACGCGGCGTTGGTCAAAACGGACATCGAGGAGTCTCCGCAATGGGGGGATTTCGCGTCCGGTCCGTCGCCGGCGCTGCGTCGATGATACCCACTGCGGCGGCTGGGTGGTGGAGCCGCCATGGCCGGCCTGCCGGGTCAGCGTGCGCAGGGCGCGCCGTCGGATACCCCCAGCCTGCGCAGGATCAGCGCCATCGGACAGAAGTTCGTGAATCCGAACTGCAGCAGATTGGCCCCGACGAAGGCGGTGAACCACAGGAACCAGCTCGATACGTACAGGGGGCTGGCGGGAGCGCCGAGCAGCAGGGAAATCAGGATGAAGCTGCCGGCGAGGATGCGGATGTAGCGTTCGGTGGTCATGGAGGGCTCCGGAGGTTCAGGCCTTTCCCGCGGCGCGCGGGAGTACGAATCGGACTTGCCAGATGTAATAGATGAGCGGAATGACCATGAGGGTCAGCAGGGTCGACAGCAGGGTGCCGAAGATCAGCGACACCGCCAGTCCGCCGAACACCGGGTCGGTGATCATGATGGCCGAGCCGAAGATGATGGCCAGCGCGGTCAGCAGGATCGGGCGCAGGCGCACCGCCCCGGCCTGGGCCACCGACTCCTCGAGGCTGTAGCCACGCGCGCGATAGTCGAGGATGAAATCGATCAGCAGCAGGGAATTGCGTACCACGATCCCAGCCAGGGCGATGACCCCGATCATCGAGGTCGCCGTGAAGGCCTGGTCGGTCAGCCAATGCCCGGGAAACACCCCGATGAGGGTCAGGGGAATGGCCCCCATGACGATCACCGGCAGCATGAAGGACTTGTAATAGGCGACCAGCAGCAGGTAGATGAACACCAGCGCCACGATGAAGGCCGAGCCGAGGTCGCGGAACACGTCCAGGGTCAGTCGCATCTCGCCGCCCCACAGCAGCTGGTAACCCTTCAGGTCGGAAGGCGCCGTATCGGTGAATCCCAGATTGCCGGTGCGCAACACCGAGCCGTCGCTCAGACGCCGGCCGTCCAGCCGGCTGTTCAGGCTCAGGGTTGCATACACAGGACTCGAACGAGCCATTTCGCCGCCGACGTAGACCACCGGATGCTGGTCACGGGTGTAGATGGGCTTGGCCAGATCGGTGCGCTCGACCCGCGCGATCGCCCCCAGGGGCACGATGTGTCCGCCGGCTCCGCGAATGGGCATGTCCAGCAGCTGGCTGGCGGACTGGCGCTGGGCACGAGAGACCCGCACCACGATGCTCACAGGTTCGTCGGCCCCGGCCAGGTGCACGGCCCCCACGTCCAGCCCGGACATGTAGTCGTGCAGCAGCCCGATCACCTGCCCGGGCACGATGCCCGACTGCGCGGCCTTGCTTCGGTCGATGACGATGCGGTACTCGGCGGTGGTGGCGGTCACCGAGTCATCCTGGTTCATCATGCCGTAGGTCTGGTCGAAATCCTTCAGGACGCCTCCGGCCGCCTCGCGCAGGCGCGCGTAGGAGGGGCCGTACAGCTCGGCCATGACCTGCGAGCGCACCGGCGGTCCCGGCGGGGTCTCGTACAGCTTGATGAAGGTGGAGGCGAAGCGCGCGCGCAGTGGCGTGAATTGCTCGTGAAGCTGCTGCACGATGGCGTGGGAGGACATCGCGCGGCGATCCTTGGGCAGCAGGTTGACGCGGATCTGGGCGAAATTGTCCCCGCGCTTGAGGTCGTCCCCGCGCACCAGCGCCGCGAAATCGATGGGCGCGGCCATGCCGACGAAGGTCTGGTAGTCCACGACGTCGGGGCTGCGCGCCAGCACGTCGCCCACCGCACGCGCGACCTCGTCGGTGCGCTCCAGCGACGAACCGGCGGGCGTGTCGATTTCCACCAGGAAGCTGTTGGTGTTGTCGTTGGGCAGCATCTTGAGCTCGACCCCCAGCGGCGACAGCGGACCATTCATGCCCGAGGGTCGGATGAACTGCCACGCCGGCATCAACATCGCGGCCAGCAACAGCACGAGCACGCCCAGCAGCATGAGGTTTCGGCGCATGCGGCTGCGCAGCAGCGGCTCGAACACATGCAGGTAGGAGCGGTGCAGCCGGTCCGGCTGGTGCGCGCCGCGCTCGCCCGGTTCCTCCTCCAGGGGCTCGTCGCGCTGCAACTGCACGCGCGCCGCCTTCTTCGACAGCCAGGCACGCGCCGCCCAGGGCACCACGGTGTAGGCCAGCAGCAGGGAGGCGATCATCGCCACCGGAACGTTGACCGGGATGGGGCGCATGAACGGCCCCATCATGCCCGTGACGAAGGCCATCGGAACGAAGGCCAGGATCACGGCCAGCGTGGCCATGTTGGTCGGGTTGCCGATCTCGTTCGTGGCATGCACGACGGTGCGCACGAAATCGCCGACGGGTCCATGGTGCAGATGGCGATGGATGTTCTCGATGACCACGATCGCCCCGTCGACCAGCAGACCCAGGGACAGGATCAGGGCGAACAGGGTGATGCGGTTGATGGTTTCCCCGACGATCAGGTCCACCGTCAGCACCGCGAACAGGGTCAGCGGCACCGTCAGCGTGACGATGGCGGCTTCGCGCCAGCCCAGGAACAGCCACAGCAGCAGGGACACGCTGATGATGGCCACGCCGAGGTGTTCCACCAGGGTGTTGACCGCCTCGTCGGCCTTGGCCCCGTCATTGCGGGTGATGGTCACATGCACCCCCTGCGGCAGGGCCCAGGATTCAAGGGTGTGCAGCTTGCGCAGCACGGAGTCGACCACCACCACCGCATTGGTGCCGGCCTTTTTCGCGATGACCAGGGTCACCGCGTTCATCTCCTGCCCCTGAGAATGCCCTTGCGCCGCAGGGCCCCAGGCGAAATGCGACAGCGAATCGGTCTCCTCGGGTCCGTCCTCGACCTTGGCGACATCCTTGAGGTACACGGGCTTGCCGTCGGGCGCGCCGATCAGGATGTCGCCGACGTCGCGGGCTCCGCCCAGAAAACTGTCGATGCGCACCGGGACCACCCGGTTGGCATCGACCACGTGGCCCAGCGGAGCTGCCGCGTTGCTGCCGCGCAGCACCTGGTCGACCTGTTGCAGCGAGATGCCCGCTGCCGCCAGCCTGGCCGGCGAGATCCAGACGTTGACCGCGCGTGGCGCTCCGCCCACGACCTGGCTGAAGGACACCCCGGGGGTGGCACGCAGGTGCGCCAGGAGCTTCGTGCCCACCTCGCGCAGACGGCTCTGGCCCAGGCTGCTCGAGCTCAGGGTCACGGTCAGGATGGGCACGTCGTCGACGTCGATGGGCTTGACCACGGGCTGCATCGCCCCGGGAGGGATGCGGTCGAGGTTCTGCATCAACTGGTTGTACATCTTGACCAGGCTCTTCTGCTGATCCTGGCCGACCTGGAACTGCACCGTGACCACGCCGAAATCGTTGGTCGCGTAGCCGTAGGTGTGATCCACGCCTGACATCGAGGCCATGATCGCCTCCAGGGGCTTGACCACGAGGTCGTGGATCTCGCGAGGTCCCGCACCGGGCTTGGCCACGATGATGTTGGCGGCCGGGACGACGATCTGCGGGTTGTACTCACGGGGCGTGACCAGCAGGGCCAGCACGCCGGCGAGGGTCAGCGCCACCATCACCAGCGCGGTGATCTTGGAGCTGACGAAGGCACGCGCCAGCCGACCGGCGCTGTTCATGCCGAGATGATCAGCCACGATGGCCTCCGCCGACCTTCACGCCGTTGATCATCTGGTCGAGATGGCTGGTGACCACGGTGTCGCCAGGCTGCAGGCCAGCCTGCACGTCGACCTGGTCCCCCGCGACCTCTCCGGTGCGCACCAGCCGGAAGTGGGCGATGCCAGCGGAGTCCACCACGAACACCCCCTGCATGCCGGCGCGCTCGACCAGCGCCGCCACCGGCACCCGCAACTGCGGGCCGCTGCCCAGGGCGAAGCCCACCCGCACGAAGGTCCCGCTGGGCAGGCCGGCATCGGCCGGGAGGTCGATCTTCACCCCATGGGTGTGGCTCATGGGATCGGCCACCGGGACCGCCTCGGCCACCGTCCCCACGATCTGCCGGCCGCTGGCGAGCACCGGAACCTGCTCGCCGATGCGCAGGCGCCCGAACACCTCGGAGGGCACCTGCACACGCACCTGCAGCCGCCCCTCGCCCTCGACCACCAGCAAGGGACGCCCCGGGGTGGCCAGGTCGCCGGCGCTGGCCATCTTTTGCACCACCACTCCGTCGATGGGTGAGCGCACGCGCGCGTAGCGCATCTGCGAGGCCGCGGTGTCAAAGCCGGCTCGCGCCGCCGCGACCTGCTGCTGCGCGACCTTGTAGCGAAGCTGGATGCCGTCCCACTGCTGGCGTGTCACCGCGTCGGCACGGTAGAGCTTGCCGAAACGCTGGTAGTCGGACTGCGCGTCAACCAGGTTGGCCTGCGCCTGCGCGAGCCCGGCCCGCGCCTGCGCGACCTGGCCTTCGATATCGGTGGGATCGATCTGCAGCAGCTGCTGGCCGGCCTTCACGCGCTGCCCCTCGTGCACGTCGAAGTCGCGGATATAGCCCATCAGGCGCGAGGCCACCTGCACCTGCTGGCTCGACGCCACCACGCCGCTGAGCAGGGTGCGCGCCGTGGCATCCTGCGCGGCCAGGGTCACGGTGCGCGCGTCCACCACGCGCGCCGCCACCGCGTCCGGGGCGGCTTGGTGGCGGGAGCAGCCCGCGGCCAGCGTCACGGCCAGCGCGATCGCGAGCGGGCGCAGGGTGGCCGACAAGGAATGGTGAGTCATGACGGTCTCGACGGAAGAACGGGTTCGGAAGGGATCAGCGAGGCTGCACGGAGCCGGCGTCGAGCCGGCCCAGGGCCAGGCGCAAAGCCGCGCGTTGCGTGGTCTCCTGGCTGCGCGCCAGCACGAGGTCGGCGCGCGCCTTGTCCAGCATGGCCTGCGCGCCCTGCAGTTCGAGCAGCGTGCCCACGCCGTTGGCGTAGCGTTGCTCGACGATGCGCTCGGCCTCCTCGGCCTGGCGCACCGCCAGTTCGCGCCCCGCGATCTGGCTGGAGGCCAGGCTGGCCTTGCGGGCCGCATCCTGGATCTGCATGCCCAGCTGTTCGCGTGCCGACTGCAGCTTGAAGCGCAGGGCCTCGCGCGCAGCCGCGGCCTGGTCGATGGCCTGGCGGGTCACGCCGCCATCGAACAGATTCCAGCTGAGTTGCACGCCCACGGTGTAACTGTGCGCGGAAAAGCCCGGGCTGGGGTCGTGGGTCTCGTAGCGCGCCATGGCCCCGACCTGGGGGTACAGGCCCGAGCGCGCGACCTCCACCTGGCCACCGGCCGCCGCCACCTGCTCACCCAGGGCGACCAGCCGCGGGTTGTCCGCCTGGGCCGAGGCCACCCATGAGGCCGGCGTGCCCTCGGGCATGGACACCCGCACGGCGGGGCCGAGCTCCAGGGGCTGGTCCAGCGGCATGCCCAGCACCACGTGCAGGCCGTCCATGGCCTGCGCTTCCAGGTCCAGCGCCTGCTGCTGCTGGGTGCGTACGTTCTCCAGGTTCAACTGGGCCGCGAGCAGGTCGCTCTTGAGCACCACCCCCTGGCGATACAGCTTGTCGACCATGTCGACCTGACTTTGCGCGGCCTGCAAGGCCTTGGCCGCAACCTGCTCGTAGGCACGCGCGGTCCACACACCGTCGTAGGCCTGCAACACATGGTCGACGATCTCCTGCCGCGCGGCGCGGTCGCCGGCCTGCGCCGCCAGCAGCATCGCGTGCGCCTGGCGCAGGTAGCCCTGCAACTTGCCCCCCGTGTACAGCGGCAGCTGGGCCTCCAGGCGCGAACTGAAGTCGTTCACGGGGGCCGGGTGGTTCAGGTTGGTCGGCGCCAGGTCGAGCACTCCGGGCAGGGCTGGATTGAACTGCCCGGCACCGAAGTCGTTGAAGGTCGCACCTCGCTGGGCCAGCTTGAGACCGAAGGCATTCAGAGCGTCGTTGGTGCGGGTGGCGCCGAGGCCGGCACTCAGCCGCGGCAGGCGGGCCCCGCGGGCCTGCTCGACCCCCGATCGGGCCTGCTCGACCTGGGCCTGCATCGCGCGCAGGTCGGGGTTCTGGTGCAGCGCCAGTTCCACGGCCTGCGCAAAATCCACCCTGCGCCCCTGGCTCCATGCCGGCTGGACGCCAGCCAGCGCCAGCGCGGCGACGGCCATGATGGCCACCCCACGAAACCGAACCCTCATCGTCTGCCCCCCTGTGCCTGCGGCGCGCTCCGGGATGCCTCGCACGGGACCTGCCGCTTGAGTTCTCGGAACCCCTTTCGTATACACCTACCAGTATGAGTATATAAGGGAAATCCCGCGGCTGCAGCGCAAGCTTCGTGCGCGTTGCACCGCCTCAGCGGCCGTTCCCCGCCTTGAGGCGCTCGCGGGCCTGGTTCAGGGACCGGTCGACAAAGGCGCCATAGAAATCCGGCACCCCGGCACCCACGAGGCGCTCGCCGATCTCGTGCCCGTCCGGGCCGAGGAACAACACCGTGGGCGCCAGGTGCACGCCATAGTGCGCGGCCAGCGCCGCTCCGTCGGTCGGCTTGCCGTCGAAACCGGTCAGCCGGTAGTCAGCGACCATCTCGAGCTGTTGCACGGGAATGCCGTCGCGCACCAGCCA
>JAKBBP010000088.1 GCA_021808445.1 Pseudomonadota bacterium | reverse complement strand
CCAGCACCATGGGGCCGAGCATCATGCCGGCCAGCGCGCTGGCGCCGCCGGCCACCCCGGCATGGCGGTAGCCGACCATGACCGCCATGTTGCAGATGGAGGGCCCCGGCAGCACCTGGCCCAGCGCAAACAGCTCGCGGAACTCCCGCGGCGACAGCACGCGCCGCTGCTCGACCAGCACGCGGTACATCCACGGCAGCACGCCGCCGAAACCCAGCATGGTGATGTGGCTGAACATCCAGAACAGCTGGGCGCAGCCCATACCGGGCTGGGCCCCGGCCGCTGGCGCGGCGGGCTCGGCGCTTGACATGTCGTGCCTGGAAACGCCCTGCGCGCGGCCCCCTGCCGCGCGCATGCGATGGATCAGTTTACGTGGATGTGCGCGGTCTGGATCACCTTGCGCCACTTGAAGACCTCGCCGTGCAGGAAGCTGCCGAATTGCTGCTGGCTGCCTGCCTGCACCACCACCCCCATGGATTCCAGCCGGGCTTTGGTCGCGGGATCGTTCAGCGCCTGGTCGAGCAACTGGTTGAGCCTGTGCACGACCGGGGCCGGGGTCCGGGCCGGGGCGACCACACCCCACCACACCGAGGCCTCGTAGCCCGGCAGGCCCGCCTGGGAGGCGGTGGGCACGTCGGGAAGCAGTTTCAGTCGCTGGTCGCTGGCCACGGCCAGCGCGCGCAACTGATGGGAGTGCAGCAAGGGCAGGGCTTCCAGCGGGTTCTGCACCATGAAGTCGATGCGCCCGCCAAGCAGGTCGGTGGTGGCCGGCGCACCGCCCTTGTAGGGCACGTGCAGGGCCTGGATATGGGCATCCATCTTGAGCAACTCGCCGGCCAGGTGTTGCGAGCTGCCGTTGCCGGCCGAGCCGAAGCTCAGCTTGCCGGGGTGGGCACGCGCCTCGTCGAGCAGTTGGCCCAGGGTCTGGAAGCGCGACTTCCGGGCCACGATCACCACCAGGGGCGCTTCACCCACCTTGCCCACCGGGACGAAGTCCTTCAGGGGGTCGAAGGGGGCATCGGGAAACAACGTGGCGTTGGCGGCCAGGCCGTTGGCAGCCAGCAGGATGGTGTAGCCGTCCGGCCTGGCGCGCGCCACGTAGGCGGCACCGAGGTTGGCGCTGGCGCCCGGACGGTCATCGACCAGCACGGTCTGCCCCGTCTCCTTGGAGATCTGCTGGGCCAGCACGCGACCGATCATGTCCACGCCGCCGCCAGGGGCGAAGGGCACGACGATGGTCATCGTGCGGTCGGGAAACGCAGCGGCTTGCGCGGGGGCGCCGATCCATGAGGCGATCAGGCCGAGGGCCGCGATGGCGCCACGCCAGGGTTTGCGATGCATGCGAGTGTCTCCTGTGGGTCGAAAAACCTGGATCGCCGGGCCGACGCGCGGCCCCGGCGGCTCATTCGGTCCGAATGGATTCGTCGTGGATCAGGGCCGCGTAGCGTGCTCGTTCGGACAGCAGCCACTGGCCGAACTGTGCGGGCGTGCCGGGGTCGATCTCGCCGCCGGCCCCGAGGATGACGCGGCGCACGGCGGGATCGGCCAGCGCCTGGCGCAGCGCCGCATTGAGCCGAAGCACGGTCGCCGGTGGCGTGCCCGCAGGGGCCACCAGGCCGTACCAGACCGAGGCCGCGAAGCCGGGGTAGCCGGACTGCGCGATGGTGGGCACGCCGGGAAACACCGCCGAGGGCCGCGGACTCATCAAGGCCAGCACCCGCATGCGTCCGCTGCGCGCCAGGTCCACCACCTCCAGGGCGTTGACGGCCACGCAGTCCACCTCGCCAGCGAGCGCGTCGGCGATGGCCGGCGCGCCCCCCTTGTAGGGAATATGGCGCAGATCGACCCGCGCAGCATGCTCGAACTGCAGCATCGCCAGATGGGGTGTGGAGCCGATGCCCGGCGAGGCGAAGGTCAGCTCCTGCGGCTTGTGCCGCGCGCTGCGCAAAAGATCGGACAGGCTGTGCAGCGGCGAGTCGGCCCCCACCGCGATCAGCACGGGCACGCGCCCGATCATGCCCACCGGCGCGAAGTCGCGTTCCAGGTCGAAGGGCGCAGGCTGGTACAGCGACACATTCGCCGCCAGCGCATTGGCGGCCAGCAGAAGCGTGCGCCCGTCGGCACGACTTTGCAGCATGAGCTTGGCCGCCAGGTTGCCGCCCGCGCCCGGTCGATCCTCGACCACCAGCGGCTGCTTCAGCGAGCGGGCCAGGGCCGTGCCGACCAGGCGCGCAAGCGTATCCACCGCACCACCGGCGGCATAGCCCACGAGGATGCGCAGGGGATCTCCCTCGGGCGCCGGCGAGCCACTGCCCGCAGCCCACGCGCCCAGCGGCCATGCCGCGCCGAGCGCGCCGAGCACGCCGAGCAGGCGGCGGCGCGGGGACACGAGCCCGTCACGATCTCGATCCCGGCTCATGGCGCGCCCCCCTCCCCCATGGGCAGGGATCGCGGGACCCTGCGTAGACGTCGCGACCAGGACACCACCTGCGCGCCCAGCAACAGCATGGAGGCCACGAGGAAGCCGGCACTGATCGGACGCTGCAGGAACACCCCGAGATCGCCGCGGGACAGGAGCAGCGCGCGGCGGAAGTTCTCCTCCAGCAGGGGGCCCAGCACGTAGCCCAGGATGATGGGCGAGATGGGAAAGTCCAGCAGCAGGAACACGGCGCCGATCACCCCGAACACGGCCAGCTCGCCGACGTCGAACAGGCTGTTGCGCCCGCTGTACACACCGATGCAGGTGAAGAACACGGCCGCCGGAACCAGCAAGCGGTACGGCACGCGCAGCATGCGCACCCACACGCCGATCAGCGGCACGTTGAGCACCAGCAGCAGGGCATTGCCGATCCAGAAACTGGCTACCAGCCCCCAGAAGATGTCCCGGTGCGCGGTGATGAGTTGCGGTCCGGGCTCGATGCCCTTGAGGATCAGCGCGCCCAGCAACAGCGCCATCACCGCATCTCCGGGAATCCCCAGTGTCAGGGTGGGGATGAAATCCACCTGGGTCTTCGAGTGCGAGGCCGCCTCGGGTGCTGCGACGCCTTCGATCAGCCCGCTGCCGAAGCGCTCGGGATGCCTGGAGACCTTGCGCTCCAGTGCATAGGCGATGAAGGTCGTGATGGTGGGGCCGGTGCCGGGGATGGCGCCGAACAGGGTGCCCACCAGGGTCCCGCGCAGCATCGGGAGCAGCGAGCGCCTGAGCTCCGCGCGGGTCGGGCGCATGTCGCGCATCGACATGCGGGCGTGCTGGGTCACGACCAGCTCTCGGTTCACCGTGACCAGGAAGTCGGCGATGGCGAACAGGCCCATGCACAGCGCGCCGAGCTCCACGCCGTCGCTGAGCTGGGGCATGCCGAAGCTCAGGCGCAGCACGCCGGTGTTGACATCGGTGCCGACCACCCCGCACATCATGCCGAACAGGGTCATGGCCACGCCCTTGAGCGCAGAGCCACGCGACATGGTGGCTCCCGCCAGCAGTCCGAGCAGCATGATGGAACTGACTTCCGCCGGACCGAACTTGAAGGCGATGCGCACCAGATACGGCGACAGGAAAATCATCACCACGATGCCCACCGAGGCCGCGAAAAAGGACGCCAGCATGGTCACCCCCAGGGCCGCTCCGCCGCGTCCCGCGCGAGTCATCGGGTAGCCGTCCAGGCAGGTCACGGCATGGGGTGGATGGCTGGGCAGGTTGAGCAGGATGGCGCCGATGGCCCCGCCGTACTGCGAGCCGTAGAAAATGCCGGCCAGCATGAGGATCGCCGGCACCGGGGCCATGGCATAGGTCAGGGGCAACAACATGGAAATGGTGGTGAGCGCACCCAGGCCCGGAAGCACGCCCACCAGGTTGCCCAGCAGCACGCCGAACACGGCCCAGAGCAGATGCGTGGGCTGCAGCGCGACGCTGAACCCATACCAGAGATCGAGCAGGCTGTGTCCCATGGGTCCCCGCTCAACCCCAGTGGAAGGCCTTGAACTGCAGCTGCAAGCCGAGCCCGAACACCAGATAGCCCAGCACGGTGACCGCCACCGCGAGCAGCAGCGCAACGCGCAGGCTGTTGCCTCGATCGGCCAGCGCGGCCAGCAGCACGCAGCAGAACGTGGCCGGAATCATGCCGCCGTGGTGCCCCAGCACGATGAAGGCCGCGAGGGACAGCAGGAGCATGCCGGCGCCACGCAGGTCGACGTCGTGACGACGCTGCAGCTGGGAATCGCGCGGCGCGGAGCCCTGAGCCCGCAGCAGCGTGCCCAGGCCCAGCAACAGCCCCACGGCGAGGCTCAGCACGCCCAGCAGCAGCGGAAAGTAGCCCGGGCCCATGCGGGTCAGCGTGCCCACGCCGTAGGCATGCCCGGCCCAGGCCACGCCAGCGCCCAGCGCGAGCAGAAGCAAGGCGGCCATGCGGTCCCTCGCGCGCGACGAGGCCAGAACCTTGCCCATGCATGTCTCCAGGATGGAAGCCTTGCAGCGGCCCGCGCCGCATGCCCTTGCGCAGACTGTAGATCCGCCCCTGCTCCGCGGGCATGTGGACATTACGTACCGCCGGCCCGGGTTGTGCCAGCCGGGTGTCTTGTCCCGCTTCTGACGGTCCTTTCCCCGGGCCGTCTCGGGGCGCAGGCTACGCCCTGGCGCCGAGCTCGCGCAGGCGATTGGCCAGTTCCACCGCCGAGCGCACGCCCATCTTGTCGAACACCCGGGAGCGGTGGACTTCGACGGTGCGCACGCTGATATCCAGCGCGCGGGCGATCTGCTTGTTGGAGTCGCCGCGGGCGATGTGTTCCAGGATCTGGCGTTCCCGCTCGGTCAGCTCGCGAAGCCGGTGCTGCAGCTCCGCACGCTGCATGCGTGCGCGGATGACTGCCTCGCTCGCCTGGAGCGCCTGTTCCACGCGATCCACCAGTCCGTTGTTGGAAAAGGGTTTTTCGACGAAGTCGAAGGCTCCGCGCTTGAGCGCCGCCACGGCGGTGGGAACGTCTCCGTGGCCCGTGAGGAAGATGACCGGAAGCACCTCGCACAGGCCCCGCTGCACGAGCTCCTCGAACAAGGCCAGGCCGCTGATCCCGGGCATGCGGATGTCCAGCAGCAAACAGGCCGGCGCGCGCGGCCAGGCCGGATCGAGGGCCAGCGCGGCGCAGACCATGGACTGGAAGGAAACGGCATCCGCGTGCGCCTCGCACAGCAGCCGGCGCGAGCGCAGCAGCCAGGCCAGTGCGTCGCGCACCACCGCTTCGTCGTCCAGCAGGTAGACCACCGGCAGCCCGAGCGGCTGCGGCAGCCTGGGTGCCTCAGGCATGGAGCTCCTCCCCGGCGGGGGGCGCGGCGCGCCCGCGCTGGGCCACCGGCAAGGTGAAGCGAAAGCGCGCGCCGACCACGCGGCCGTCGGCGTCGCGCAGATTGTCGAAATCCAGCGAGCCGCCATGCTGCTCGATGACCGTGCGACACAGACTCAGTCCCAATCCCATGCCCTCCTCCCGGGTGGTGAAAAACGGGGTGAAGATCTGCGCGCGCACTTCGTCGGGCACGCCGGGCCCGCGATCGACCACGGCGAACTCGACCAGGCCCGCGCCCAGCGGGCGCGCCTCGATGCGCAGCAGGGGCTCGGGCCCCTGCGGGCAAGGTGCCATGGCCTGGATGCCATTGCGCGCCAGGTTGATCAGCACCTGCTCGATCATCGTGCGGTCGCACAGCACCCGCGGCACCGGCTGGGCCATGTGCACTTCCACTCGCGCGGCGCTGCGCCGCGCCTGCATGCGCACCAGGGGCAGGATGGCCTCGACCAGCAGGTCGGCCCCGATGGGCAGGCGTTCGTGCTCGCGGCGACGTACGAAGTCCTGCACGCTGCGGATGATGCGCCCGGCGCGCTCCGACTGCTCGGCGATGCGTTCCATCGCCTGCAGCAAGAGCGCGGGCTCGGTCCGGGCCAGTGCGTCGTTCATGAGGTTGATCGAACCCGTGGCGAAGCTGGAGATGGCCGCCAGGGGCTGATTGAGTTCGTGGCTGAGCAGCGAGGCCATCTCCCCCACCGTCGCCAGGCGCGCGGTGGCCTGCAGGCGCTCCTGCTGGCGGCGCGACATGTCCTCGATGCGACGTTGCGCGCTGAGGTCCAGCGCGGTGCAGATCCAGCCGGTCTGCCGACCCTCGGCGTCCAGCAGCGGGGACTCGTGGAGCATCACCGGAAAGCGTCGTCCACTGCTGGAGACGAACTCGGTCTCCTGTCCCTGCGAGCCCACCCGTTCCCCGGCGACCGCGGGCTCGGGCCAGTAGCGCTCCTCGCCGCGGCCCAGCAATTGGGAAGGGGCATAACCCACCATGTCGCAAAAGGCCTGGTTGGCGAAGGTCACGCGTCCCTGCATGTCGCGGGCGCGCAGCCCTGCCAGCACCGAGTCCTCCATCGCCTTGCGAAAGGCCAGGGATTCGCCCAGCGCCCGCTCCGCGCGGGAACGCCTGCGCATGTCGTGGGCGAGCACCAGCGCCACACCGAACAACAGCAGGGACAAGCCCAGCACCAGCGCCGTGCTCAGGTTGGGGATCACACCCGGGCGCCCGGAGGCGCTGTCCACGTGCAGTTGCAGGCTGTGGCCTGGAACACCGACCACGCGGTCCGCCACGAACACTCCCGCGCCGTGGGGCGAGCCGGTGCGCACGATTCGGGTGCCGTCACCTTCGACGAAGGAGATCTCGTGGTTGCGCGCCAGCTCGGGGCTCTCGACACTCTCCAGCAAGGCTCCCAGGGAGATCGAACCCACCAGATAGCCCGTGAGGTGGGCGTTGGTGACCTGCGCGGCGCAAAGATCCATCACCTCTTCCCCCAGGCCATTGCCCAGAGGGACGAAATAACTTTGCGAGTACTGCGGCTCGCCTGCCCTGCGCGCCGCGCCGCAGGCGCTTTGGGTGGCGAAATCGAGCTGGTCGCGGGGCAGCACCGAGAACAGGGGCTTGTGCAGGGGATTGTCCAGCGCGGACACGATGTTCAACGAGGCATCACGGCGCTCCACCCGCAGCAGTTCACGCTGCGACAGCAGCAGCGACGCCGCCTCCCGCCTCCAGTCGGCCGGCGACTGCCGCGAGTCGGCCAGCGCGGCCAGACGCTGGGTGTCGATGAACAGGCGATGGCGCAGCTGTGCGGCCAGCTCGGCCGTGATGGCATCGACGCGCTGCTGCTGGCGTGAAGCCTGGAAGTCCATGGTCAGCCACACCAGCCAGGTCTGTGCCACCGCGATCAGCGCGACCAGCATGGTCCACCACAGCCAGCGCCGGGGCGGCGCGGGCAGGCTGGGGGCGGGAAGAGTGGGTGTGCTCATCGGGGCGCGGCTGCGCATGCGGACCCCGGAAGTCTAGTGTCCTGGCCCCTCGCCCCGGATGCGCTGGCGCAATTGCATGAGTTCCTCGCAGATGCGTCGTGCCGGCCCCAGCAGCAGCAAGCCCTGCGGGGTCGGCGCCACGCCGCGAAAACTGCGCACCAGCAGCGGCGCGCCGAACTCCGCCTCGAGCTCGTGCAGCAGCTTGCTCAGGCCCGGCTGCGAGAGCCCGAGCATGCGCGCCGCCCGGCGCACGCTTCCGAGCTGGGCTGCCAGGACCAGTCCCTGCAGGGCATCCGGCCGCAGGTGCAGGCGCGAGGCCCGCACTGGCACGGTCCCCGCTGGCGCCGGGCCCTGCGGGGCGGCGGGCTGCGCGTTGCGCGGGACCTGCCCGATCACGGCTTCGAGACACCGTAGACCGACTTGCCGGTCGTCGACAGCACGGCACGGCGCTGCGTGGCGTCGAGGCCTTGGGTGGCCACCAGCGCGGCCTGCACCATGCGGTGGTACGGCAGCATGGTGTTGCCCATGTCCGAACCCCACATCACGTGGTCGGCGCCGAACAACTGCACCGCGCGTTGCACCAGGTCCTGCATGGCGCGGGGCTGGAAATCGGCATGCTCCAGGTTCTCGGTGGTGAACTTCCAGTACACGTTGCGGGCAGGGGCCAGCGCCTGGAAGGCCGCGCCCATGCCGAAGTCCGGTGCCGGACCGGCCATGGCCCAGGCCAGGTGGTCAAGCACGATCCTCGCATGCGGGTAGCGGGCCGCCAGTTCGCCTACGTCGCGCAGGAAGCGCGGATCGGGCTCGCGCGGATAGGGCATCAGCTCGACCACCAGGCCATGTTCATCGGCCGCCTTCCACAGCGCCAGCATGCCGGGCGTGCGCAGCCAGGGGTAGCCGCCTTCCGGCGCCCGGTGCCCGAGCTTGCGAAAGCCCGCCACGCCGTGCTCGCGTGCCAGCCGGACCAGCGTGGCGGCGGCGCCGGGAGCCTCGGGGTCGAGGATCACCAGCGGCTTGACCCTGGCCGGAAATCGCGAGGCCACCGACAGCAGGAAGCGGTTGTCGCCCCCGTAGGCGGCGCCGTACTGAATCCCCACCCCGGCCCCCACGCCCTCGGCCTTCCAGTCGGCGAATACGCGCCGCGGCAGCGTCGGGTGCTCGGCGGCGCGCCGGGTCATCACCGCCTGGCCCATGTAGGCATGTTCGTCGTGCAGGGGAAATTTCGTGAAGTCGTTGCTGTAAAAATGCACCTGGGTATCGAACAGGGCGAAGCCGGGTGCCGGAGCTTGCTGCGCCGCATGCGCACCCAGGGTGCCGGCGCCGAACAGCAGCGCGGCGATGCTGGCTCGTAGAAGCTTCATGGTGGACCTCCGGGTTCAGAAGGAATGCCGCAGGCCGAGGTCCAGCCCGTTGGCGGACTGACCGTAGCTGCCGGCGAAGGTGTTGGTGGCGTCATGCACCCCATAGGCGGCGGCGCTGCCGTTAGAGACGTGGCTGAGCCCGCCGTAGAGCATCGTGGAGCGCGACAGCGAGTACTGGTAGCCCACGCCGATCAGGCTGGCCTGGCTGGAAGCCACTTCCTTGTTGTCGGTGTGGGAGTACGACAGGTTGAACTGGCCTCGCCCCATGGGTACCGCCGCGCCCAGCATCCAGAAGCGGTTGTCCAGGGCCGCGGTGGAGGCCTTCACCGGCATGAAGGTCGAGCCGGGG
>JAKBBP010000026.1 GCA_021808445.1 Pseudomonadota bacterium | reverse complement strand
AGACCCGCCGCGCCCATCAGCGCGATGATCATGAACAGGATTTCCTCGGCGTACAGGTTGCCGAACAGTCGCATGCCGTGCGACAGGGTCTTGGCCAGGTACTCGAGCAGCTGCATGGCGAAGTTCAACGGCCACAGCAGCGGGTGATTGCCGAAGGGGGCGGTGAACAGCTCGTGCAGCCAGCCGCCCAGGCCTTTGACCCGCACGCCGTAGTACAGGCTGAGCAGCAGCACGGTGATCGACATGCCCAGCGCCACCGACAGGTCCGCGGTGGCCACGACGCGCAGGTAGGCATGCTGCGGGTCGTGCCCGGTGGCGGCGGCGGCGCCTTCCCACAGGCGCGGCAGCAGGTCCACCGGCAACAGGTCCATGGCGTTCATCAGCACGATCCAGATGAAGGCGATGAAGGCCAGGGGGGTGACGAACTCGCGGGACTTGGCATTGCGCACGATGCCGCGCGCCTGTTCGTCGACGAACTCGGCCAGGAACTCCACCGCCGCCTGCAGGCGCCCCGGCACGCCGCTGGTCATCGAGCGGGCCACGCGCCACAGCACGAAAAAGGCCAGCGCGCCCAGCAGCAGCGTCATGATCAGCGAGTCGATGTCGATGACGTGGAAGTCCACCACGCCCGTGCGCGGGCCGCTGGTCCACTGGGTCAGGTGGTGGATGATGTATTCGCCTGCGGTGATCGTCGGTTCTGGAGCGGACATGGCAGCTTGGGCAGAAGGTTTCGGTCGCGTGGTGGTGCGCGGACTCAGGCTTGTTTCCCGTTGCTGTGCGACTTGCCGCGCAGCAACAGGGCGATCCAGTACACCTGCAGCGTGGCGACCAGCGCGAGCAGCAGCGCCGGCCAGCTCAGGGCGGGCAGCAGGCGCGGGGCCAGCAGCAGGAACATCACGGTGAAGGCGATCTTGAGCAGTTCGCCGAAAGCGAAGCCGAACAATGCATAGGCGGGCGGCAGGCGCACCAGCCAGCGGCGCATGGCCCCGGCGAACAGGGCCGCCGGCAGCAGCACGACCGCGCCGCCCCACAGCGCCGACAGCGCCGCGGCGCGCCCGCCCAGCAGCCCGCCCGCCAGGCCGGCCAGCAGGGTCACCGCCAGCTGCAGCGCGACCACGCGCAGCGGCGACACGCCCGGCTTGGCGCGCAGCAAGGCCTGCGCCTGCTCGCGGCTCAGCGGCTCGCGCGGCGTGTCGTCTTCGTCCTGCCAGGTGTCCAAGGCTTGCACGGTTCTTGCTAGATCTGCTGCTGAGTGTGGCGGAGTCGCTGGGGGATCGGTTGCTTGCCCGTGCCACCGCGGACCAGCCGGCGCACCGTCACGGTGCGCCGTGCATCCTGCTGCTGCGGTCGTGGCACGCGGGCGTCGCGCGCTGGGCCCTGTCGGAGTGCGCAGCCAACCTGCAGCCAATCTGCAACCAATCGGCTTCCGATCAGTGCGCCGCCCCTGGGACCATCATCCAGTCAACATGCCGGCCGCGGCTGTAACAAATCCTTCGCGGCCAAACGGCGGAAGTATACGTAAACCCCTAGGCAGCAATCCAGCATTTTCGTAGTCGCCAGCGAGGTTGTCTTGCGCCAGAGCAAGGCCAGCCGCAGCCATGGACGGCGGCTCCAGGGGGAGAGCACACGGATTGGGCTATGCTCGTCGCCTGGGGGTTGCCGTGAACAAATTGTTGCTTTTCATACACTTGATTGGCGCCATCGTCTGGATGGGCGGGATGACTCTGGTGCTTCTGGCGCTGCGTCCTGCCGCCCTGCGCGTCCTCCAGCCGCCGCTGCGTCAGCAACTCCTGCTGCAGGTGCTGCGCGGCTTCTTCCCGCTGGTCTGGCTGAGCATTGCGCTGCTGCTGGGCAGCGGCGCCTGGGCGCTGGCGAGCGTGGGCATGGCCGCCGCTGCGCCGGGCTGGCATGCCATGCTGGGCATCGGCCTGGTGATGACGGCCGTGTTCGCCCACATCTACTTCGCGCCCTACCGGCGCGCCTGCCGTGCCGCGCGCGAAGCCCGGTGGCCGGAGGTGGGCGCCGCGCTGCAGCGCATCCACCGCCTGGTTCAGCTCAATTTCGTGCTGGGCTGGCTGGCGATCGCGCTGGTCCTGCTGCTCTGACAGGACGCGGTTAGGTTCAGCGCGCGCGCAGGGCGCGCGCCGCCTCGATGGCGAAATAGGTCAGGATGCCATCCGCACCCGCGCGCTTGAACGCCAGCAGGGATTCCATCATCACCGCCGGCCCGTCGAGCCAGCCCTGGAGGGCCGCCGCGCGCAGCATCGCGTATTCGCCGCTGACCTGGTAGACGAAGGTGGGCATGCGAAACTCGTCTTTCACGCGCCTCACGATGTCCAGGTAGGGCATGCCGGGCTTGACCATCACCATGTCGGCCCCCTCGGCGATGTCCAGGCGTACCTCGCGCAGCGCCTCGTCGGAGTTGCCGGGATCCATCTGGTAGACCTTCTTGTCGGCCTTGCCCAGGCTCGACGCCGAACCCACCGCGTCGCGGAAGGGCCCGTAGAAGGCGCTGGCGTACTTGGCGCTGTAGGCCATGATGCGGGTATGGATGTGCCCGGCTTGTTCCAGCGCATCCCGTATGGCGCCGATGCGCCCGTCCATCATGTCGCTGGGAGCGACCACGTCCACGCCCGCCTGCGCCTGCACCAGCGCCTGGCGCACCAGCATCTGGACCGTCGGCTCGTTGACGATGTAGCCGCTTTCATCCAGCAGGCCGTCCTGGCCGTGCGAGGTGTAGGGGTCCAGCGCCACATCGGTGAGCACCCCCAGTTGCGGAAACTCTTGCTTGAGCGCACGCACCACCCGCGGGATCAGGCCGTCCGGGTTGGCGGCCTCCAGGCCATCGGGGGTCTTCAGCGAAGGGTCGATGACCGGGAACAGGGCCATCACCGGAATGCCCAGTTCCACGCATTCCTGCGCCACGGGCAGCAGCTGGTCCAGGCTCAGTCGCTCCACGCCGGGCATCGAAGCCACGTTCTCGCGCCTGCGTTCGCCGTCGAGCACGAAGACCGGAAGGATCAGGTCGTCGACGCCGAGGCGGTGCTCGCGCACCAGACGACGCGTGAAGTCATCGCGGCGCAGGCGCCGCAGGCGGGTTGCGGGAAACGGGGGCTGGGTCATGGCTGAGGGGCCGCCGCGACCGGCGGGCGGCAGGAAGAGGGAATACTCGCATCAAGGACAGGGAATCTGTCGTTCCGCGGGAACTTTTGGAGCTTACGCCACTCTATGTCTCCAGGTGGTCGCCGCGAGGCGTCCTCCTCCCGCTTCTCCTCCCTGAGCGGGAGCCTTGTTCTCGACCAAGGCTGTTCGCCCCGGCTCCGGCCGGGGCGCTTTTTTTGGTCCTGGCGGCACGGGCTGCAGCGCATGACGGGGGCAGGCACAATGCAGGGCTGCCGCCCCGTCCCCGAGGAGTTCCGATGTTCCTGTGGTTCAAGGCCCTGCACATCATCTTTGTCGTTTCCTGGTTCGCCGGCCTGTTCTACCTGCCGCGCATCTACGTCAACCTCGCCATGGTCGGCGACGCGCCCGAGGCGCGCGCCGAACGCGAGCGGCTGTTGTTGATGGCGCGCAAGTTGCTGCGCTTCATGACCCTCCTCATGGTGCCGGCGCTGGGCTTCGGCCTGGTGCTCTGGCTGGTCTATGGCGTCGGTCTGCATGGCCCTGGCAATGGATGGATGCACGTCAAGCTCGGTTTCGTGATCCTCCTGCTGGGCTTCGACCACTACTGTCGTCGCCTGTTGCGCCAGTTCGAGCAGGGCCGCAATCGCCACAGCCATCGCTGGTACCGCTGGTTCAACGAGATTCCCACCGTGGCGCTGTTTGTCATCGTGCCGATGGTGGTGGTCAAGCCCTTCTGACATCGCGCAGACGAACCCGCGCGCCTCGCCCTGCCCACCATGAGCCACTACCAGTACCACGTGTTCTTCTGTCTCAACCAGCGCGACGGCCCGCGCCCCTGCTGCGCCGCCCAGGGCGCCGAGGCAGCCTTCGAGCACTGCAAGAAGGCTGTCAAGCAGGCCGGCCTCGCCGGCCCGGGCAAGGTTCGGGTGAACCGCGCCGGCTGCATGGAACGCTGCGAACAGGGGCCCGTGTGCGTGGTCTATCCGCAGGGCATCTGGTACACCTACGTGGACCCGCAGGACATCGACGAGATCGTCGAGCGCCACCTGAAGCGTGGTGAGATCGTCGAGCGCCTTCGGGTGCCCGAGGAGCCGGCGACATGAACCGCTCCACCCGCCGCGAGCGCATCCAGGGCCCGGCCGGCATGCTGGAGCTGGCCATCGACCCGCCGACGCAGGCGCCTCGCGGCCTGGCGGTGGTCGCTCATCCCCACCCCCTGCAGGGCGGCACCCTGGACAACAAGGTGGCGCAGACCCTCGCGCGCGCCTGGGTGCAGCTCGGCTACGTCGCGGTGCGGCCGAACTTCCGCGGCGTGGGAGCCAGCGAGGGAAGCTATTCCGAAGGCCTGGGCGAGACCGAGGACCTGCGCGCCGCCATGCAACATGCCCAGCGCGAGCTGGACCTGGCCGACGACGCGCCGCTGGCCATCTCCGGCTTTTCCTTCGGGGGCTTCGTGGCTGCGCGCCTGTGCGCCCAGTTGCGGGAGCAGGGGCGTGAGGTGCATCACCTGTGCCTGGTCGCACCCGCCGTGGCCAGTTTTGCCGTTCCGGCCCTGCGCGACGACGCCGGCCATCCCCTGGCGCGGCGCGTGCTGGTCGTGCATGGCGAGGCCGACGAGGTCGTGCCCCTGGCTGCCACGATGGACTGGGCGCGCCCGCAGTCGCAACCCGTGCTCGTCGTGCCCGGCGCCGGCCATTTTTTCCATGGCATGCTCACGCCGCTCAAGCAATGGGTGTGTGCCTGGCACGCGACCCTCCCCGACTGAACCGGCCCGCCCCTCGGCCTGCCCCGGGGCCGAAGGAAACGTGAGGAAACCACAAGCGCCTCGCTCGCTGCTATGGTGCACAGGCTTGCGCGTCGCGAAGCGCGGGCCGCAGGCGTCCGCCGGCACGAAGCCGGATTCCCAGCATTGTCCGAATCGTCCATGTTCCCGTCCGAATTCCGCTCCTCGCGCCGCCTGGTCGCTGGCGCGCTCGTCCTGTCCCTTGGCTTCGCCGTGCTGCCTGCGGCCAGCGCGGCCGGCCCGTCCCCGGCCACGGCCTCGGCCCCGGCTCCCGCGGTCGGGCCCGGCAACCTGCCCGACGGTCCGACGGCCGCGCTACTGCAGACCGTCACGCCGCCCAACCTGGACGCGCGCAGCTGGCTGGTGCTCGACCTCACCAGCAACCAGATCCTGGCCCAGCACGATGCCCACCAGGTCGAGGCGCCGGCCTCGCTCACCAAGCTGATGACCGCCTACCTCACCTTCAAGGCGATCAAGGACGGCACCGTCAAGCGCGACCAGATGGTGCACGAGAGCGTGAAAGCCTGGCACACCGGCGGCTCGCGCATGTTCATCGACCCGCGCGTGCCGGTGTCGGTGGACGACCTGCTGATGGGCATGATCGTGCAATCGGGCAACGACGCCGCGATGACCCTGGCGCAGACGGTGGCCGGCTCCGAGGCCACCTTCGTGTCCATGATGAACAGCCAGGCCCAGCAATGGGGCCTGCACGACACGCATTTCATGGACCCCACCGGCCTGCCGGATCCCGGGCATCACAGCAGCGCGCATGACCTGGCAGTGATCGCCACCCACATCATCCGCGACTTTCCCGGGGATTTCGCGCGCTACTTCAAGGTCAAGGAGTTCACCTACAACCACATCACGCAGCCCAACCGCGTGAGCCTGCTGTTCACCGATCCCTCGGTGGACGGCATGAAGACCGGCTACACCGAGCATGCCGGCTATTGCATGATCACCACCGCGCTGCGCAAGACGCCCACCGGGCCGCGCCGCGTCCTGACCGTGGTCTTGGGCACCCCCACCGAGCACGCGCGCGTGGCCGAGAGTGCCGTGCTGCTGAACTGGGCCTATCAGAATTTCGACGACGTGCATCTGCTGCAGGCCGGCAAGGCGCTGATGCAGGCGCCCGTGTGGAAGGGCGCGACCTCCACCGTCGCGCTGGGCAGCCTGCAGGACGTCGTGGTCACGGTGCCGCGTGGAGACGCCTCGCGCATCCAGACCACCATCCAGCGCAACAATCCCCTGGTGGCGCCGCTCGCCGCGGGCCAGCGCGTGGGCACGCTCAACGTGGCGCTGGCGGGCAAACCGATGGGAAGCTACCCGCTGCAGGTGCTGGCCCCGGTGCGTCAGGCCGGCCTGTTCAAGCGCATGTGGGACGCGCTGCGCCTGGCGATCCAGTAGGTCCGCAGCCGCGGCTCGCCCCGGGCGGGGCGCGTCATGCTCCCGGCGCGCCCGGACAGCCGGGCGCGCGAGCTACGAGAGCAGCTCGCCGCGCAGCGAGTGTGGGTAGGCGGCCGCGATGCGCATGTCCACCATGCGGCCGACCAGCCCGCGCGGCCCCTGGAAGTGCACCATGCGGTTGTTCTCGGTACGTCCCTGCAATTCCTCGGCATCGCGCCGGCTCGGCCCTTCGACCAGCACGCGCTGGGTGGTGCCGACCATGGCCTCGGAGATCTCCCGCGCGAAGGCCTCCAGCCGCGCCTGCAGGCGTTGCAGGCGCTGCAGCTTGATCTCCTGCGGGGTGTCGTCGTGCAGGGCGGCGGCCGGAGTTCCCGGGCGGGCGCTGAACACGAAGCTGAAACTCGCGTCGAAACGCACGTCCTCGACCAGTTTCATCAGCTGCTCGAAGTCGGCCTCGGTCTCCCCCGGGAAGCCCACGATGAAGTCCGAGCTGATGCTGATGCCGGGGCGAGCCGCCCGCAGCTTGCGCGCGATCTGCTTGAACTGCAGCGCGGTGTAGCCGCGCTTCATGGCCGCCAGCACGCGGTCCGAGCCGTGCTGCACCGGAAGGTGCACATGGGCGACCAGCTGGGGAATTCGCGCATGCGCGTCGATCAGGCGCTGGGTGAACTCATTGGGGTGGCTGGTGGTGTAGCGAATGCGCTCGATGCCGGGAATCTCCGCCACGTACTCCAGCAGCAGCGCGAAATCTCCCGGCTCACCGTCGACCTCGGCGCGCCAGGCGTTGACGTTCTGGCCCAGCAGCGTGACCTCGCGCACCCCCTGCGAGGCCAGTTCCGCCACCTCGGTAAGCACATCCTCCAGCGGGCGAGAGACTTCCTCGCCGCGGGTGTAGGGAACCACGCAATAGCTGCAGTACTTGCTGCAACCCTCCATGATGGACACGAAGGCGGTGGCACCCTCGGCGCGCGCGGCCGGGAGGTGGTCGAACTTCTCGATCTCCGGAAAGCTCACGTCCACCTGCGAGCGGCCGGTGCGCTCGCGGGCTTCCAGAAGTTCGGGCAGCCGGTGCAGGGTCTGCGGCCCGAACACCAGGTCGACGAAGGGCACGCGCTCGACGATGGCCGCGCCCTCCTGGCTGGCCACGCAGCCGGCCACGCCGATGCGCAGGCCCGGGCGCTCCTTCTTCAGCAGGCGCAGGCGTCCGAGGTCGCTGAACACCTTTTCCTGCGCCTTCTCGCGGATGGAGCAGGTGTTGAGCAGCACCAGGTCGGCGTCCTCCGGGGTATCGGTCGGTTGCCATGGCTGCGAGGCTCCGAGCACGTCGGCCATCTTGGCCGAGTCGTACTCGTTCATCTGGCAGCCGAAGGTCTTGATGTAGAGCTTTTTCATGATCGGGGGGCGACGCGGTGTGCGTACCGGCGCGGGGCCTGTGCCCGCCCGGGCACGGGCAGGGCCTTCAGCCGGGCTGGAACAGGCATTGGTTGGGGGCGGCTGGCACCCCGCTGACCACCTGGTTGGCGTGCAGCATCCACACCCTGAACACATTGCCCATGGAGTCACGCTCGAACACCGCCGGGCCCTTGAGCCCCGGCAATTGGCCCAGCAGGATCACCCGCTGCTGGGTGTTCTCCACGCGCAGTCCCGGGCCCAGCCGATAGCTCACGCAGTTCACGCTCAGCGTGGGGCCGGAGCCGAAGGTGGCATAGCCCATCAGGCTACCCATGGGGTACACGCGCGCCGGACCGGGTGGCAGAACCTGCGCCGTCGCGCATGCACCGACCAGCGCCAGCGCGGCAGCCAGGCTCGGACGCAGCAGGTTCGGGGCGGCCACGCGCATGTGCGGGTTCCTGAAGGGGTGGGAGGCAGGATCCGATTGTAGTGGCCGCGCGGGCTCCCCGCGTGGCGCTGCGGGCCCTGGGAGCGGGGCTCTCAATCGAAACATTCCGCCTGGTCCAGCGTGGGCGCCGCCGCATCCTTCGCGGCCAGCGCGGGCTGCAGCCCTTGCAAGGGCCAGGCGATCCCCAGGCGGGCATCGTTCCACGATACGGAGCGCTCGTGCTCGGCGAACCAGTAGTCGGTCGTCTTGTAGAGGAACTCCGCGCCCTCGGACAGGCTCAGAAAGCCATGCGCGAAGCCGGGGGGAATCCACAGCTGGCGTCGGTTGTCCGCGGAGAGCTCCACGCCGGCCCATTGCCCGAAGCGCGGCGAGCTGCGGCGCAGGTCCACCGCCACGTCCCACACGCGCCCGGCCACCACGCGCACCAGCTTTCCCTGTGGGTGGCGGATCTGGTAGTGCAGGCCGCGAAGTACCCCCAGCGCCGAGCGTGAGTGGTTGTCCTGCACGAATTCGGTGTCGATTCCGGTCGCGGCGGCGAAGTCGCGTCGGTTGTAGCTCTCGAAAAACCAGCCCCGGGGGTCGCCGTAGGCCTTGGGCTCGAGCACCAGCACCTCGGGCAGCGCGGTGGGAGTGACGGTGTAGGGCATGGCGCAGTCTCAGAGGCCGGGCGAGGCGAGCAGGCGCAGCAGGTACTGGCCGTAGCCGTTCTTGCGCATGGGCTCGGCCAGGCGTTGCAACTGTCCGGCATCGATCCAGCCCTGGCGCCAGGCGATCTCCTCCGGGCAGGACACCTTCAGGCCCTGGCGCTTTTCCAGGGTGGCGATGAACTGCCCGGCGTCCAGCAGGCTTTCGTGGGTGCCCGTGTCCAGCCAGGCATAGCCGCGGCCCAGCGTGGTCACCTGCAATTGTCCGCGCTCCAGATAGATGCGGTTCAGATCCGTGATCTCCAGCTCTCCCCGCGCCGAAGGGCGCAGCGAGGCGGCGATGTCGCTCGCCTGGCCGTCGTAGAAATACAGCCCCGTGACGGCATAGCTGCTCCTGGGCTTTGCCGGCTTTTCCTCGATGCTGACGGCGCGGCCATGCGCGTCGAACTCCACCACCCCGTAGCGCTCGGGATCGAGCACGTGGTATGCGAACACCGTGGCCGCATCCGTGCGCGCATTGGCCTGCACCAGCAGCGCTTGCAGGTCGTGGCCCCAGAACAGGTTGTCCCCCAGCACCAGCGAGCTCGGTGCGCCGGCCAGGAATTCGCGTCCGATGAGCAAGGCCTGCGCCAGCCCGTCCGGGCTGGGCTGCACCGCGTAATGCAGATCCAGACCCCACTGGCTGCCATCGCCGAGGAGTTGCTGGAAGCGCGGGGTGTCCTGCGGCGTGGAAATGAGCAGCACTTCGCGGATGCCGGCCAGCATCAGGGTGGACAGCGGGTAATACACCATCGGCTTGTCGTACACCGGCAGCAGCTGCTTGCTCACCGCCTGGGTCACCGGGTACAGCCGGGTGCCGGATCCGCCGGCGAGGAGGATGCCCTTGCGGGCTACAGAGGATCGGGTCATCGAAAACCGCGCTCGAGCGCCAGGGCCATGTCAGCGCGCATGATACGCAGGCCGCGCCGCGCAGCCCTCCCGCGCCGAAAGCATGCCTGAAGCAAAAAGCCCCGGAGTCCTTCGACTTCGGGGCTTTGGGCATTCTGGTGGCGCTTCAGGGACTCGAACCCCGGACCTGCGGATTATGATTCCGTCGCTCTAACCGACTGAGCTAAAGCGCCAAAAGCAGACCATTATACGCGAGCCCGTCCGGCGCTCAAGCCCCCGCCCAGGCGGGGGTGTCCGGAAGGCCTCAGCGGTTCTCGAACTTCGGGCTGCGCTTTTCCAGGAAGGCGGCCATGCCCTCGCGCTGGTCGTGGGTGCCGAACAGGCTGTGGAACACCCGGCGCTCATACATCAGCCCGTCGGCCAGCGGGGTCTCGAAAGCCCGGTTCACGCAGTCCTTGGTCAGCATCACGGTCTGGCGCGGGAAGGCGCAGATGGTGCGCGCCGCTTCCAGCGCCTCGTCCAGCAGGCGCGCCGCGGGCACCACCCGGGAGACCAGCCCGGCGCGCTCGGCCTCCGCCGCGTCCATGAGGCGCGCAGTCAGCGCCAGGTCCATGGCCTTGCTCTTGCCCACCGCGCGTGGAAGGCGTTGCGTGCCCCCGGCGCCGGGGATGATGCCGATGCGGATCTCCGGCTGTCCGAAGCGGGCGTCGTCGGCGGCGATGATGAAATCGCACATCATCGCCAGCTCGCAACCCCCCCCCAGCGCGTAGCCCGCCACCGCCGCGATCACCGGCTTGCGGATGCTGCGCATGCGCTCCCAGTTGCGCGTGATGAAATCCTCGCGGTAGGCCTGCATGTAGTCCTTCGTGGCCATGGCCGCGATGTCCGCGCCGGCCGCGAAGGCCCTTTCGCTGCCGGTGAGCACGATGCATCCGATGGCTTCGTCGGCTTCATACATGGCCAGGGCCTGGCCGAGCTCGTCCATCAGCGCATCGTTCAGCGCGTTGAGCTGCTTCGGCCGGTGCAGCCGGATCAGCGCTACCTGGTCGTGGACTTCGAGCAGCAGGTTTTCGGGGTTCATGGCCTTCTCCTAGCGGGTCGTCGGATGGTGGGGGGGCGGGAAACCGGCGCGACGGCCTCAGCCGCCCAGCCAGGCGCGGCGCAGGCGCAGCGCGGAGGCCGAGGGCCGGGCCGTCAGTTGAAGCTGCACGGGGCCTGGGGCCGGCTGGGGCAGGGGCGCGCGAAGCTGCAGCAGGCGCCCGTCGCGCATCGCGTGGACGCTCCAGCTCTGCCCCGGCCGGGCGCGGCGCCACTGGCGTGCCAGGTTCGCGCCACCGGCCTGTTGCTCGTTGATCGCCACCAGCACGTCGCCCGCGCACAGGCCGGCCTGTTCGGCCCAGGATCCGTTGCGCACGTAGCGCACCATCGGCCAGCTGGAGGCGCCATCCAGGCGCAATCCCAGGGCATCCACCGGCTCCGGCGCGGCATGCGACAGCTCGATCCCGAAGCCGGCCAGCAGGCGCTGCAGCGGCAGCTCCTCGCGCCCCTGCACGTGGCGCGCGAACCAGGCGCGCACATCGGCGCCGCAGGCTTCGCGCACCAGCGCGGGAAGGGCATCCTCGGGCACGCCCTTGCCACGCAGCGGCGCATCGGCCCGACCGTAGCGCCTCCAGAGCAGGCGCATCACGTCGTCCAGGCAGCCCCGGCCCCGGCTGCGCAGGTGCAGGTCCAGCGCCAGCGCGAACAAGCCGCCCAGGGTGTAGTAGCTCACCGTGGCGTTGGGGGTGTTCTCGTCGGGCCGGTAGAACTTGATCCAGGCGTCGAAGCTCGCCTCCTCCAGGCTTTGCACGTGGCGCCCCGGGGTGGCCTGCACGGCGCGCATGGCCTCGACCAGCAGCTGCAGGTACTGCTGGGGGCTGATCAGCCCGGTCCGCCGCAGGATGAGATCGTCGTAATACGAGGTGAATCCCTCGAACAGCCACAGCATGCCGGTGAGGTTCTCGCGCTCGAGGTCGATGGGAGTCAGCGCCTGCGGACGGATGCGCTTGACGTTCCAGGCATGGAAGTATTCGTGGCTGCACAGGCCGAGCAGGCGCCGGTAGCCGGCGCCTGCGTCGGCGCCGTCTCGCGGGTGCGGAAGGTCCGCCTCGGCGCAGATCAACGCGCTGCTGTCGGCGTGCTCCAGGCCTCCCCAGCCGGTGGGCGACGGAGCCAGCAGGAAGGCGTAGCGACGGAAAGGCGCGCGTGGCGCATCCGGTTCGAACAGCGCGATCTGCGCCTCGCAGATGCGCCGCAGGTCGGCGGTCAGCCGGCGCTGGTCGACCTGCTCGCGCAGGCGCGAAGCGTGCTCCAGCACCATCTCGTGCGGGGTACCGCAGGCGCGGAAAGCCATGCGCAGGTGGTCGCCGCAGGCCACGGGATGGTCCACCAGGTGTTCGTAGTCGCGCGCCGCGTAGCTGCCGAAGCCGCGCTCGTCGACCTGGCGCGCCGGCAGCGTGGTGGCCACGCTCCAGCCCAGCCCGGGCGGCGGCTCCAGGCTGAGCTGGTGCTCGACATGCTCGAAACCCGCGGCCGCCGGCAGCAGGCTGCTGGCGTTGAAAAAACCCCGCGATGGGTCCAGCCACGCGGCGCGCACCGAGGCGTCGTGCGCATATACGCTGAGCTGCACCCGCAAAGGACCTTCGCAGGCCTCGATACGCCAGCGGTTCTTCGCCGTCTTGCGCAGGCCCAGTTCGCGACGTCCGCAAAAGGCGCGCATCTCCAGCACATGGCGTGCGAACTCGCGCACCAGGTAGCTGCCCGGCACCCACACCGGAAGCCACAGTTCCTGGCCGCCCGGGTCGGGGCGCTCCAGCTCGAGTTCCACGTCGAAGACATGCGCGTGCAGCTTGAGCATGCGCACGCGGTAGCGGGGCCCGACACTTGGGGGCGGAGCGGCCTTGGCGCGCTTGCGCGCGGCGGGCGAGGCCTTGGCGGATGCTGGCATGGCGTACGTGCAGTGAAATCGGGCTTCATGCTAATCTGCCCAGCCGCGCGCCGGGTGGGCCGGTGCGCCTGGCCCTTCCAGGAAATTCTCGCGAGATCGGTCGTGGAACGAGACGTGTTCAGCGAAATCGCGGTGCATACCGGCTCCGGTTCTCCATCGCTGGTGTACTTGCCGCAGGTGCGCTACCCGAGCGGCGAGGTCACGGGGCTGGAGGCCCTGTTCCGGTGGCGCGCCGACACGGCGCCGCGGCGCCATTCGCCGCTGGCCTTCCTGCCGCGCCTGTCGGTGTCGCAGACCAGCGAGCTGTTCTTCTGGGTGGTCGACACCGCGGTGGCCGAGGCGCGCGTGTTGTCCAGCTGGACAGGCTGGGAAGGGCTGGTGGGGGTCAACGTGGAGGCCGACCAGCTCGGCGATCCTGAGCTGGTGCCCCATATCCAGCGGGTGCTGCACGAGAGCCGCTGGCCAGCGCAGCGCCTCGCGCTGGAAGTGACCGAGCGGCGCCAGATCCCCGTGTACCCCAGTGTGATGCGCAACATCCAGGCCTTGCAGCAGGCCGGGGTGATGCTGGCCATGGACGATTTCGGCGAAGGCTACGCCTCTTTCGAATATCTCAAGCGCCTGAGTCCGGCGCTGATCAAGCTGCCGGCCGGCTTCACCGGAGGCCTGGAGCGCGACCCGCGCAACCGCGAGATCGTGCGCAGCGTCACCGCGCTGGCCCAGCGCCTGGGAGTACAGGTGGTGGCCGAGGCGGTGGAGCGCCCCGAGGACGCGCAGGCACTGCGCGAACTCGGGCTGCAGGTGATGCAGGGCTATCTGTTCGGCGAGCCCCGGCAGCTCGAGGATTGGGCCGAGGTGCTCAACCACGGCGGGCGCCTGCGGGCGATCTGAGGCGCCCGCCGCACCCGCCGCGGGGACTCAGCCGACGTGCCTGGCCAGGAAGGCCAGCGAGCGTTCCAGCGCCAGCTTGGCCGACGCGCTGTCGTAGCTGCCGCGAGCATCGCAGTTGAAGCCGTGGTCGGCGTCGTAGACATGGAACTCGGCCGTCGGATTGGCCTTGCGCACCGCCTCACGGTCGGCCTCGCTGATATGCGCGTCCTTCAGGCCATAGTGGAACATCAGCGGGGCCTTGGCCTGCTCCGCCACGAACTGCACGTTGCGCCCGCCGTAGTAGCTGATCGCGGGCAGGCCCAGACGAATGGCCGACAGGTAGCTCAGCGTACCGCCCCAGCAGTAGCCCACCGTGGCCACCTTCCCGGCGCGCTGCACTTCCTGGGCAGCGGCCTCCACGCCGGCCAGCGCGCGGTCGAAGCCGAGCTTGCCGACGTATTCCAGGCCCTTGGTCATGCCTTCCTGGTCATAGCCCAGCTCCACGCCGGGCTGCACGGGATCGAACAGCGCCGGCGCGATGGCCAGGTAGCCCTGGGCCGCGTAGCGGTCGGCCACGCTGCGGATGTGGGCGTTCACGCCGAAGATCTCCTGCACCACGACCAGGCCCGCCTTGGGCGTGCCTGCCGGCTCGGCCAGGTAGGCGCCGATGCGGGTTCCATCCTTGAGTTGCAACGAAAGGGTCTTGCCCATGACACGTTCTCCGTAGGGTTGTACGTGGTTGTTTTCGCAAAGGGTGTGGCGCGCTGCGCGCGGGCGCCAGCGCCAGGGCCGCTGGGGTGCGTGGGCTGCACGGAGACCGCACGACCGGCTCGCGTGCCGCAACGGGGTGGCACGGAGTGGCGCCTGACCTGCCGAATGGTACAAGTGGAATGCCCCAGTCCGCTGGAGCCGCTTCGGCCTGCCCCCCTGGGCCCCCGGGGCGGGGTCAGGGGGCCTTCAGGCGGGCCGTGGCGCCGCCCGCTCCCGGTCCCGGGTCAATCCCTGCCGCGCTGCTCCAGTACCCGCGCCAGGTAGGGTGCCGTGGCCGACTCGGTCTGCGCGGCCAGTTGCTCCGGCGTGCCGAATGCCACGATGCGCCCGCCGCCGGCGCCCCCCTCGGGGCCCAGGTCGACCACCCAGTCGGCGCTGGCGATCACGTCCAGGTTGTGCTCGATGACCACGATGGTGTTGCCCGCGTCGCGCAGGCGCAGCAACACGTCGAGCAGCATGTCGATGTCCGCGAAATGCAGCCCCGTGGTGGGCTCGTCCAGGATGTACAGGGTGCGCCCCGTGTCGCGCCGCGACAGTTCCAGCGCCAGCTTCACGCGCTGCGCTTCCCCGCCCGACAGGGTGGTGGCGCTCTGGCCCAGCCGGATGTAGCCCAGGCCCACTTCCCGCAGGGTCTGCAGCTTGCGGGCGATCGCCGGCACGCTCTTGAACGACTCCAGCGCCTGGTCCACGCTGAGTTCCAGCACTTCGGCGATGTTCAGGCCGTGCCAGGTTACATCCAGGGTCTCGCGGTTGTAGCGCTTGCCGTGGCACACGTCGCAGGGCACGTACATGTCGGGCAGGAAGTGCATTTCCACCTTCACCAGCCCGTCGCCCTGGCAGGCCTCGCAGCGACCGCCCTTCACGTTGAAGGAAAAGCGCCCCGCGTCGAAGCCGCGCTCGCGCGCAAGGTTGGTCTGCGCGAACAACTCGCGCAGCGGGGTGAACAATCCCGTGTAGGTGGCCGGGTTGCTGCGCGGCGTGCGTCCCAGCGGCGACTGGTCCACCGCGATCACCTTGTCCAGCAGCTGCAGCCCGTGCAGTGCCTCGTAGGGAGCGGGCTCGGTGTGCGCTCCGTTGAGCGCGGCCGCCGCCGCCGCATACAGGGTGTCGTTGACCAGCGTGGACTTGCCCGAGCCCGACACCCCGCTGACCACGGTCAGCAGGCCCAGCGGAATGCGCGCCGTCACCTCGCGCAGGTTGTTGCCCCGCGCGCCCACCAGCTCCAGCCAGTGTTCGCCGGGCGCACGGCGCGAGGCCGTGGAGGCCGCATGACGACGCCCCGACAGGTACTGGCCGGTGAGGGAGACCGGGTTGTCGGCCACCGCCTGCGGGCTGCCCTGGGCCACCACCTCGCCGCCGTGGATTCCGGCGCCCGGGCCCATGTCCACCACGTGGTCGGCTGCGCGGATCATGTCCTCGTCGTGCTCCACCACCAGCACGCTGTTGCCCAGGTCGCGTAGATGCTTGAGCGTGGCGATCAGGCGGTCGTTGTCGCGCTGGTGCAGCCCGATGCTGGGCTCGTCGAGCACGTACATCACCCCCGTCAGGCCAGAGCCGATCTGCGAGGCCAGGCGAATGCGCTGCGCCTCGCCACCCGACAAGGTGTCCGCGCTGCGATCCAGGCTCAGATAGCGCAGCCCGACGTCGTTGAGAAAACGAAGGCGCGATGCGATCTCGCGCCGGATACGGGCGGCGATCTCCGCCTTCGCGCCGTCCAGCTGCAGGGCATCGAACCAGGCCTGCGCCTGCTGCAGGGTCAAGGCACAGACTTCCGGCAGGCTGGCCTCGCCCACGCGCACCAGGCGTGCCTCCGGGCGCAGCCGGGTGCCGGCGCAGGCCGGGCAGCTGTGCACGCTGCGCAGGCGCGCCAATTCCTCGCGCACCGCCGGGGTCTCGGTTTCCAGCCAGCGGCGCTGCAGATTGGGCAGCACGCCCTCGAAGGGGTGGCGGCGCGTGCTGGCGCGGCCTTTGGCGTCCACCGCGCTGAAGGCGATGCGCTCGTCGCCGGTGCCGTGCAATACCCGATGGCGCACCGCCTCGGGCAATTGCTCGAAGGGCGTGTCCAGCTCGAAGCCATCGTGTGCGGCCAGCGCCTGCAACTGCTCGAAGTAGAAGCGATTGCGCTTGTCCCAGCCGCGGATCGCGCCGCTGGCCAGGCCCAGTTCCGGATGGGCCACCACCAGTGCCGGGTCGAAGACCTCGACGTGGCCCAGGCCGTCGCATTCCGGGCAGGCGCCGGCCGGGTTGTTGAAGGAGAACAGGCGCGGCTCCAGCTCGGGCAGCGAGGTGCCGCACAGCGGGCAGGCGAAGCGGCTGTTGAAGCTTTGCAGCTCGCCGCTGTCCAGGTCCAGCGCCAGCGCGCGGCCGTCGCTCAGGCGCAACGCGGCTTCCAGGCTCTCGGCCAGGCGCTGGCGCAGCTCGCCACCGGTCTTGACCCGATCGACCACCACTTCCACGTCGTGGCGCGAGCCGTCGTCCAGCGCCGGGATGCTTTCCGCCTCGAGCACCTGTCCGTCCACGCGAAAGCGCACGTAGCCCTGCGCACGCAATGCGGCCAGCAGTTCCGCGTGGCCGCCCTTGCGCGCCTGCACCACCGGCGCCAGCAGTGCCAGGCGCTGCCCCGGCGGGCGCTCGAGCAGGGTGTCCACCATCTGCGATACCGTCTGCGCGCGCAGCGCCTGCTGCGGGTGCTGCGGGCAATGCGGGGTGCCCGCGCGGGCCCAGAGCAGGCGCAGGTAGTCCAGGATCTCGGTGACCGTGCCCACGGTGGAGCGCGGGTTGTGGCTGGCCGACTTCTGCTCGATGGAAATGGCCGGCGCCAGCCCCTCGATCAGATCCACGTCGGGCTTTTCCATGCGCTGCAGGAACTGGCGCGCATAGGCCGAGAGGCTTTCCACATAGCGTCGCTGGCCCTCCGCGTAGAGGGTGTCGAAGGCCAGCGAGGATTTGCCCGAACCCGACAGCCCGGTGAGCACCACCAGGCGGTTGCGCGGGATGTCCAGGGAAATGTTCTTCAGGTTGTGGGTGCGCGCCCCGCGCACGCGGATCGCTGCCGTGGCGGCCTCCATCGGCAGGGACTCGGGCGTTGCGGCGGGGTCTTGGACGGTCATGGCGGGTTCAGGCGCAACCCGCAACTATACGGCCCCGGGCGCCTCGACGCGCCCCCGCCATGCGGGCGATTCCTGGCCGCCGACGGGGCCGGGACAGCGCACCGGGCCGCAGGCCCGTCCCTTCGCGCTATTCTTCGCGTTCAAGCGCGGGCGCCGCGGGAAGCCGCGCCCCTTTCACCAGGACAATTCATGGCCTCCGTCAACAAAGTCATTCTGATGGGCAACCTCGGGCGCGATCCCGAGGTGCGCTACGCGCCCTCGGGCGCCGCCGTCTGCAACGTCTCCATCGCCACCACGCGCCAGTGGAAGGACAAATCGGGGGAGCGCAAGGAAGAAACCGAGTGGCACCGGGTGGTGTTCTACGACCGCCTGGCCGAGATCGCCGGCGAGTACCTGAAAAAGGGGCGCCCGGTCTACGTGGAGGGACGCCTGAAGTACGGCAAGTACACCGACAAGGAAGGCGTGGAGCGCTACACCACCGACATCATCGCGACGGAAATGCAGCTCCTGGGCTCACGGGACGGCGGGGGCGATGATGAGGGGGGCGGCTACAGCCGCAGCCGCGAGTCCTCCCGCCCGGAAGGCCGTGAGAGCCGGGAGAGCCGGGAATCGGCTCCCCGCGGGGGATCCCGGGCGCCCGCTGCGTCGAAGCCCGCGGCAGGGGATTTCGACGATATGGATGACGATATCCCCTTCTAGGAAACAGAGCAGCCCCCCCGCCCTCAGAGGCTTTCGCCCGGCGGGGTGGGGTGGATGTACGCCCAGCCCTCGGATTCGCGCAGGGTGATCTCGCCCATGCCCGATGGGACGATGCTGATGAAGGGGTAGAGATCCTTGCGATCGACGCGCAGTTCACGCAGGGTGTTGGCGCACTGGGCGAGGATCACGCCCTGTTTTTGCAGCGCCTTGAGCTTGTCCTCGAAGCCGTTGTTCTTCACGTAGACGTCGAAGCCCTGGGCGTTGGCGATGAGTTCGATGCTGAGCTTGCCCTTGAGCCGCGGGTCGTGCAGCAGGTTCTCGATGTTGTTCAGGGTTTTCTTGATGGCGCCCTGCCCCCCGGCGTCGATCTGGAAAATCGCGCCGTAGTGGTCGCGGGTGGCCTGGGCGCCGGCAAAGCCCTCGGCGGCCTGCGCGCCGGCGGCCAGCCCGAGGGCGAGGGTCATTGCGGCCAGCATCCTGCCTGGCCTGGGATTGCGGGTTTTCATCGTGTCTCCTCCTGGGGTTGGGTCCGCGGGCTTCGCGGACGATACGGCCGCCTGTGTCGGCGACTCGTGACCCGGAGTATCCCGGCAGGGTTCCGGGCTACAAAACGCAAATTTTGGATAGAACTGAACACATTTCCCGGTCGATGGGCCTGGGGCGGCCCGCGCCTGTAGGCAGCCGGATGTGAACAAAGCTTGTCCTTGACGGGCTATTCCTGCTGGCGCCTGTCGTCACGGAAGCGACCGCAGCGTTGCAATGGCAGGAATCCCTCGGACATCTGCGAAAAGGAGCTCGGCATCATGCGTACCCAAGGACGTTGTGGGGCCCGGCGCGGCGCCGGCCTGCTGTCGGCCGGCCTGCTGTCGGCTGGTCTGCTCTCGGCTGGTCTGCTCTCGGGGGGGGTGTTGTCGGGCTGCGTGGTGGCGCCAGCCCCCTACGCGGCCAGCTACCCGGGCTACGTGGTGGTGCCGGGGCCACCCCCCGCGCCTCGGGTGGACGTGGTGGGCGTGGCGCCCTGGCCGGGGTATATCTGGATCTCCGGCTATTGGGGCTGGGGCGGAGCCAGTTACGTGTGGCACCCGGGGCGCTGGACCGCGCCGCGGCCCGGCTACAACTGGGTTGCGCCGCGCTGGGAGCCGCATGGCGGTGCCTGGCGCGAGCGGCCCGGGTACTGGCAGCGGCGCTGAGGGGCTCAGCCGGGTTTGCGTGCCACCGCGTCGAGCAGGCCGGAGCGGCCGACGTGGGCGCTGCCCTCGGCGAGCTCGTCCTCGTACTCGCGAAGCAGCAGCCACTGCGCCTCGGGCAGCAGGCCGCGCATCAGCTCGGCCGTGTAGAGGTTGTCGAGCTTGCCGGGGCCTCCGGTGCGGAATTCCAGCTGGCGCGGGGTGTAGCCCTGCACCAGCAGGAGGCCGCCGGCAGCCAGGGATCTCCACATGCCTTCGAACATTCGGCGGCGCATCGGCGGATCGGCGAACTGCACGAACACGGCCACCACGGCGTCCCAGGGCCGCTCGTCCCAGTCCCATGCGTCCACGGAGCTGACATGCCAGTCGACCTGCAACTCGCGCTGCTCGGCGAGCGCGCGCGCCTTGGCCACTGCCACCGGGGAAATGTCGAAGGCGGTGACCTGATGGCCGAGGGAGGCCAGGTACAGGGCGTTGCGGCCCTCGCCGTCGGCCACGCTCAGCACGCGGGAATGGCTGACCAGGCGGGATGCCTCGCGCTCCAGGAAACGGTTGGGCTTTTCCCCGAACAGCAGTCCGGGGCGCGAAAAGCGCTGGTCCCAGTGAGCCTGGGGGTCGTCGAATCCGCCGGAGGCGGGCGCGGTCTTGCCGGGTTCGGAACTCACCGTGGTCTCCTGTCGGGGTGTCAATGCAGGCGCGTGCCGTCGGCGTCGTACACGGCCACTTCGGTGGGGATGCCTGCGCGCACGCTCTCGCCCACGGTGCAGAAGGCCTCGAAACTGCCGAGGATGCGGTCCATGTGCTGCAGTTCGGCGGCGGGACGGCCCAGGTGCAGGTGCACTTCCATGCGCAGCACCCGCAGGCGGCCGGCCTCGTTGCGCCCGACGTGGGCGTGGGCCTCGGTGGTGATGGTGCCGGGATCGTTCTTGAACTTGCGCAGCGCGAACAGCAGGCTGGAGCTCATGCAGTCGCCCACCGCGCCCAGCAGCATGTGCACCGGCGAGGGGCCGGCGCCTTCGCCCAGCGGCGGTGGCTCGTCGGCCAGCAGGGCGGGGCGGCCGCCGCCGAAATCGATCTCGAACTGGTAGTCGTGGCGCTGGCGCAGGGTGATCCGGTGTTCGGCTTCGTCGGACATGGTGTTCCTCGGGGTTGCGGGTGCGCGGGCCATCGCGCAGGTCGGACGGGGTATCCGCGCAGTCTAGAACCTGCGCGAGGCGCGCGCTCGCGCGAGCGCGTTCAGGACTTGTCCGGGGGCAAGCAAAGACCTTGCGCGCCGGAGCCCACCCCCTGGTGTGCGGCGGATGGGCCGCGGGCGGCCTCCTGCGCGTCCAGCCAGGCGAGCGCGGCGGCGCTGACCAGCACGATCATGGCGGTGCCGACGATCCAGGCGAAATACCACGATCCTCGTTCGCCGAGGATCACCCCCAGCACCACCAGCAGCGCGCCAAGCAGCAGGAGGGAGGCAAATTCCAGCAGGCTTCGCATGGGGGTGCAGGCCGCGTTCGGCCCGTTCTCAAGATTCAGTAGGCGTGGTCGCTGGATCGGACTTCCTCCGGGCGCACCTTGCCGCGCATGACCCGGAAGCACCAGCGGGTGTACAGGGCGACGGTCGGCAGCAGCACCAGCGTGAAGGCGCTCATCCACAGCAGGGTGTCGCGGCTGGAGGCGGCATTCCACACCGTCAGGCTGTGCGCCGGCGCGGTGCGCGAGGGCAGCAGGAAGGGAAACAGGCTGGCCCCCGCGGTGCCCAGCACGCCCAGCCAGGCCAGGCTGCCCAGGCGCCACGCGGCCGTGCCCCGGCGCGCGCGTGCCGCGAGCAGGCCTCCGAGCAGGCCCACCACGGCCAGCGCCGGCAGCAGCCACAGCGCGGGGTGGCGCGAGAATGCCGCCTGCCAGGCGCCGGGGTGGCGGACCACGATCTGCTGCAGCGGGGTCTGCACCAGGCCGGGGCCGGGGTGAGCCAGCAGTTCCCAGCCCTCGAGTCGCGACGCCCAGACACCAGCGGCCAGGAACAGGACCAGCCCGGCGGCCGCGGCGCCCATGGCGCAATCGCGCGCCCTCTCGGCCACTGCGGTTTCGCAGCGCTGCATGAGCAGGGCGGCTCCCTGCAGCGAGGCCAGCGCCAGCGCCAGGCCTCCGCAGAGCCATGCGAAGGGCCGCAGCAGGCCGCGGGCGTTGCCGGCATAGCTCGAGCGCAGGTTCGCGTCCAGCTCGAAGCCGACACCCAGCAGCAATTGTCCGAAAGCGTCGCCGAACGCCACCATGGGCAGCGCGCCGCCGAGCACCAGGGCCCAGTCCCAGGTCTCGCGCCACACCCGCTGGGGCAGTTTGCTGCGGTATTCGAAGCCCACGGGGCGCAGCAGCATGGACCAAAGAAGCAGCAGCATCAGCAGGTACAGGGCGGAGAAGGCGGTGGCGTAGAGCAGAGGGAAGGCGGCGAAGCTGGCCCCGCCGGCCAGCACGAACCAGGTCTGGTTGCCTTCCCAGTGCGGACCGATGGCGTTGAGGCATGCGCGACGCTGCGGGTCGCTGCGCGCGACCAGGCGCAGCAGCGCACCCACGCCCATGTCGCCCCCCATGAGCACGGCGGTGCCCCACAGCACGATGCCGAGCACGGCCCACCAGCCCAGTTTCAGCGCGGCGTAGAGTTCGGTGGATTCCATGGCGGTCGGGCAGCGGGGGCTTCGCGGCGTGAGGTGCCACCGCCTCAGTGCGCTCCGCGCATCGGTGTGGCCCGGTCGCCCTCCTGCGGACCGCTGCGCACGAGGCGGAACTGCAGCACCGCATCGATCACCAGGAAGGCGGTGTACAGCGCCGTGAACACGGCCAGCGAGAAGCCGAGCTCTCCCACGCTGTGCCCCGAGGCGCTCATCCACGTGGGCAGGAGCTCGTACACCGTCCAGGGCTGGCGTCCCAGCTCGGCGGTGAGCCAGCCGCATTCGCTGGCCAGGAAGGGCAGCGGGATCATGCAGGGAGCCAGGCGCAGGAACCAGCGCCGCCGGTGAACCTGGTCGCGCAAGGTGTAGATCAGTGCCAGCAGGCAGTAGGCGAACAGACCCAGGGCGATGGCCACCATCAGCCGGAAGCTCCAGAACACCGCGAACACGTCGGGCACGCTGTCGAGCGCTGCTCGGTGCAGCTCGGCCTCGCCCAGGCGCGAGGGGTCGCCATCGGGCGCGTAGCGCTGGGCCAGAAGGCCGAAGCCCAGGTTGTGCTGGTGCTGCTCGAAGGTCGCGAGTGCCTGGGCGTCCTGCGGGTCGGTTGCCAGCTGGCGCAGCGCGCCGACTGCCAGCAGGCCATCGCGCGCGCGCTGCTCGTTCGCGACCACCAGCTCGCGCGCGCCGGTCACCGGCTGGTGCAGCGTGTGGGTGACCAGCGGGGTGAGCAGATAGGGAATGCGCAGTGCGTAGCGGTTGTCCTGCCGCGTCTGGTCGGGCCAGGCGACGGCGTTGAAGGCGGCTGGCGCGGGCTCGGTGGACCAGGCGGCCTCCATCGCGGCCAGCTTGGCGGGCTGGGCGTGGCCTCCGACATAGCCCAGCGCGTCGCCCAGGGTGATGACGCCGGCGCAGGACAGCACGCCGAACAGGGTTGCCACGCGGAAGGACCGGCGGGCCAGCGCCATGTGGCGCTCGCGCAGCATGTACCAGGCGCTGATGCCCATCACGTAGACCGCCGCGGTGACGTAGCCGGCCAGGCTGGTGTGCACGAACTTGGCCTGCGCCTCCTCGCTGAACAGCAGCGCGGGCAGGCTGGCCAGTTCCATGCGCATGGTCAGCGGGTCGAAGTGCGCGCCCTGCGGGTCCTGCATGAAGGCGTTGGCGACCAGGATCCACAGCGCCGACAGGTTGGCGCCCAGCGCCACCAGGTAGGTGACCACCAGGTGCTGCATGCGACTCAGGCGCTTCCAGCCGAAGACCATGAGCCCGACAAAGGTGGATTCCAGGAAAAAGGCCATCAGCGCCTCGATGGCCAGTGGCGCGCCGAAGACGTCGCCGACGAAGGTGGAATAGAAGGCCCAGTTGGTGCCGAATTCGAATTCCAGGGTCAGGCCGGTGGCCACGCCCAGCGCGAAGTTCACCAGGAACAGCTTGCTCCAGAACTCGACCATGCGACGGTGCACCTCGCGCCCGCCGAGGACGTACACGGTCTCGATGGCGGCGAGCAGGAAGCCCAGCCCCAGCGTGAGGGGCACGAACAGGAAGTGGTACAGCGCGGTGGCCGCGAATTGCCAGCGCGACAGCAGGACCACGACGGGATCGATCATCGGTGGGGTCAGGAGGCGGTTCGGGGGCAGGCCCTGGGCGCACCTTAGGGCAGATCGGCCGCGTCGGCAGCGCGGTCCGAAGGTTTCCTGGATCCCGACAGGGATGCATGGGTACGTAGCCGGCCCGCTTGCCCGGGTCGGCGCCGCTGGTTGCCGGGGCGCAAGGCCTTTATGCTGCGCACATGCCTTCCCAGCCGCGGCCGTGCCGCTTCGAGCCATGATGTACAAGTTTCGTTCCCGCGCCGATTCCGACCTGTTCATGAACCAGGGGCCCGCCGAGCGCATCCTGGGCATCATCGGCAAGGCGCCGGGCCCGCAGGGCATCATCGAGCCGGCCGACATGGCGCGTGCCATCGCCGCCTTGCAGGCCGCGGTGGACCAGGACGAAGCGCTGCGCGGTGGCGGGGACGCCGCAGCGCAAGGCGCGGCGCCGGCTTCGGGCCAGGCCGTCACCCTGCGCCAGCGCGCCTGGCCCTTCGTCCAGCTGCTCAAGCGCAGCCTCGAGGCGGACACTCCGGTGGTGTGGGGCGTTTGAACCCGTCCATGTCCGCGCCGCTGCCCGCTCCCGCCGGCCTGAGCCCGGAGCAGCGCCGCGTGCTCGTCGCCTCGGCGCTGGGCACGGTGTTCGAGTGGTACGACTTCTACCTCTACGGCTCCCTGGCCGGGATCATCGGCGACGAGTTCTTCGCCGGGCTGGACCGGGGTTCGGCCTTCATCTTCGCGCTGCTGGCCTTCGCCTCGGGTTTCCTGGTGCGCCCCTTCGGCGCGCTGCTGTTCGGGAGGCTGGGCGATCTCATCGGCCGCAAGTACACCTTTCTCGTGACCATCCTGTTGATGGGACTGTCCACCTTCATCGCGGGCCTGCTGCCCGGCTATGCCAGCATCGGCGTGGCCGCGCCGATGATCCTGGTGGCGCTTCGCCTGCTGCAGGGCCTGGCGCTGGGCGGGGAGTATGGGGGGGCCGCCACCTACGTGGGCGAATACGCGCCGCGCGCATCCCGGGGGGCCTACACCTCATGGCTGCAGACCACCGCCACGCTGGGACTGCTGTTTTCCCTGCTGGTCAACGTGGGGCTGCGTCGTCTGCTGGGTGACGAGGCCTTCGCCGCCTGGGGCTGGCGCCTGCCGTTCCTGGCTTCCAGCGCGCTGCTGGCGGTGTCGGTGTGGATGCGGCTGCGCCTGAACGAGTCACCCGCCTTCGTGCGCATCCGGCGCGCCGGGCGCACGTCCAAGGCGCCGCTTTCGGAGGCCCTGGGGCGCGGACCCAATTTCCGGAGGGTGATGGTGGCGCTGTTCGGCATGACCGCGGGCCAGGGGGTCATCTGGTATACGGGCCAGTTCTATGTACTGGTGTTCCTGACCCATACGCTCAAGGTCGATGGCGGGCTGGCCGGGGTGCTCATCGGCATCTCGCTGGTGCTGGCGATTCCGCTGTTCTGGCTGTTCGGTCGCCTGTCGGATCGCGTGGGGCGGCGCCCGGTGATGCTGTCGGGCTGCCTCCTGGCGGCGCTAGGCTACTTTCCGATGTTTCATGCTCTCACGGCCGCCGCCAATCCCACGCTGGCGCGTGCCATGGCGCGTCATCCGGTGGTGCTGCTGGCCGATCCCGCCGATTGCTCCTTTCCCTTGCGCTCCGATGCCGGAAGGCCCTTCACGCATTCCTGCGACATCGCCAAGCAGGCGCTGAGCGACGTGGCGGTCAACTATCGGCGACAGGACGCGCGGGGCACGGCGCGCATCGAGGTCGGTGGACGAAGCGTGGCGTCCTTCAATGCGGGTGGCATGTCCGAGCTCGAGCTGTCGCAGCGCCAGCAATCACTGCGCCAGGCCTTGCGAGACGCGGTGAGCGCCGCCGGCTACCCTCGGCGGGCGGATCCGAGGCAGGTGAACCGCCCGCTGGTGGTGCTCATCCTGACCCTGCTGGTGGCTGACGTGGCGCTGGTCTACGGGCCCATCGCGGCCAGCCTGGTGGAGTTGTTTCCCACGCGCATCCGCTACACCTCGATGGGCCTGCCCTACAACCTGGGAAACGGCTGGTTCGGAGGCCTGGTGCCGACGATTGCCTTCGCGCTGGTGGCCCACGACGGCGGCATCTACCACGGACTGTGGTATCCGGTGATCGTGGCCGCCGGTAGTTTCCTGGTCGGCGTGTTGCTGCTGCCCGAGACCCGTGGAACCGACCTATGCGCCGGCGACTGAGTGCGCGCCGCGCGCTGTTCGTGACCGCGCTGGGTCTGGCGGCGCTGACCACGCTGGCCCTGCCTTTCGCCGGACTGGTGCTGAGCACACCGTGGCCGGGCCTGCATCTGCAGCCCGGAGACGGCGCGGCCGTCAGCACTTCGCTGCTCTACACCGCGCTGGCCATGGTGGTGGTGGCGCTGCTGGGCACGCCGGCGGCCTGGCTGCTTGCACGCCGCGATTTCGCCGGCAAGTGGATCTGCGACATCCTGGTGCTCCTGCCGCTGCTGACCCCGCCGCTGGCCATGGGCCTGCTGTTGAGCATCACCTTCGGACCCTACGGCTGGCTTGGGCGCCCACTGGGCCACGCCGGGCTGGTCCTGACCAATACGCCGGCGGCCTTCGTACTGGCGCAGGTCTACGCCAGCGCGCCGTATTTCATCGTGGCCGCGCGCACGGCCTTCGAGGGGGTGCCGCGCGAGCTGGAACAGATGTCGCTGAGCCTGGGGCAGTCGGCGAGCCGAACCTTCGTGCGCATCACGCTGCCCCTGGCCGGGCTGGGCCTGGGCGCGGCGCTGGCGCTGGCGTGGGTGCGCGCGCTGGGCGAGTTCGGCGTGGTGCTGATCGTGGCCTACTACCCCCAGGGCATCCCGGTGCGACTGTGGGTGAATCTGCAGGATACGGGCATGTCGGCGGTGTACCCGCTGCTGTGGCTGTTCTTTGCCGTGGGCCTGCCGCTGCCGCTGCTCGGGGGCCTCTGGTCACGCCGGGCCGGGGGCCGCGCATGAGGGTGGAACTGGAGGTTCGCCAACCCCTGGCCCTGCGCCTGGCCTTCGACGTGCGCGGCTTCACGGCGCTTCTGGGTGCCAGCGGCGAGGGCAAGAGCACCACGCTGAAGGCGCTGGCCGGGCTGGTGCCCAGCCGCGGCGAGCCCTTCGGCTCGCTGCCTCCGCAGCATCGTCCCGTGGGCTACCTGCCGCAGGGCTATGCACTGTTTCCCCATCTGAGTGCCTGGGAAAACGTGGCGTATGCGCTCGGCGGTTCGCTGCGGGGACACCGCGCGCAGGCGCTCGAACTGCTCGAGGCCGTGGGCCTGACGCCATGGGCCCAGCGCAGGCCCGGGCAGTTGTCCGGCGGGCAGCAGCAGCGCGTGGCGCTGGCGCGTGCGCTGGCGCGCCGACCGCGCCTGCTGTTGCTGGACGAGCCCACGTCGGCGCTGGACGCCGCCACGCGCGAGGAGGTCCTGTCCGAGCTGGTCGCGCGCATGCATGCGCTGGATATGCCCGCTCTGGCGGCCACGCACGACGCGCATGTGGCGGCGATGGCCGACTGGGTGGTGTTGCTGGGCGGGCGCAAGGTGCTGCAGCAAGGGCCGCCGCGGGAGGTTTTCGCGCGGCCGGCGTGCCTGCGCGCGGCCGCGCTGCTGGGCCTTCGCAATCGCTTCCATGCGCGTGTGCAGGCGGCGCCGGGCGTCGACGGCATCGGGCTGCTCGACTGGGACCAGGGGGAAGGCCAGCTGCGCGCGCCCCTGCCCGAGGACCTGCGCCCGGGCACGGTGGTGGACTGGGCGGTGGGCGCGGAGAGTCTGCGCCTGGCCGATGCCGCGCCACTGGGCGCGGAGGCGGCCGCGCCGGCGCCCGATGGCATCCAGCTCCTGTCCGGGACCGTCGAGCAGTTCATCGCGCAGGCCGGGCACGTGCTGCTGGGAGTGCGATGCGGGCAGGCGCTGCTGTGGCTGGGAGCGAGCTGGAGCGAGGTCGAGGCCCGCGCGCTCGGCCCCGGCGTGCGCGTGCGGCTGCGGCTTGCCGTGCGCGACGTGCTGGCGTGGCCGCGCGCCGCGCACCCAGGCTGAGCCGGGACATCGCGGCGCGGGGCACGGGCTCAGGGTGCGATGGCGTTCAGGGGGCCGGTGCCGGCGCTGCTCGACTTGCCTTGGAAGACCCAGGCGATGGTCTTGCCGAAGAAGAAGGGCAACCCCAGGGCCAAGCTGGTGGTGCTGGGCACGTACATGCCCACGTCGTTGAAGGCCACCAGGCTCGGGCTGAGATTCAGCGAGGAGTAGGACGCCAGGTCCACCGTCGAGCTGTAGGACGTGGTGCTGGTTCCGCTATTGGCTGTCAGCACGATGGGGATCTGCTGCAACGAGGTGGGCGAGAAGAAGTTGGTCGAGCTGTTGTAGGGGACGTTGAAGGGCCCTCCGTACATGCTCGAGCCGCTGTCGATATAGGAGGACGTGTAGCTCGTGCCACCGGCCGTCGCCGTCATGTGGCCCACGCTGTCGAGCGGAATGACCGTATAGCCGCTGACCGAGTTGTCGGATTGCGTGCCGACGCCGAAGGTGACGGTGCCCGAAGCCGTGGCGGCGCCGCTGGCCGAGATGGCCGGAAGCTGGAACACGATGCCGTTGGTGTCGGAGCTGGTGAAGAAGGCCACCGGGTTGGAGACCATCGCCGAAGTGGCAAGCGTCGTGGTCAGCGCGGTGCACGTGCTCGAGCTGCAGCTGAAATAGTTACTGTTGTCGGCGATGATGGGACCGATGCCCAGGACGCCGTTGGAGTGCAACACGGAGAGCGTGCCCGCGTCGGTCGAAGCCTTGGCGGTGCATGCCGACGGCGCGGCGGGCAGCCCCGTGGCGTTGATGATCTCGATGGGGATCGAGGTGGTGGTTTCCCCGGCCAGCTTGACGACCGCGTGGGCGACTCCGCCCCAGGTATAGCCGCTGCCGAAGATCGCGCACTCCGCGAGGTCCTGGCCCGAGGAGGTGGTATCCAGCGGCAGGTTCACCGAGGTGAGTGCGCTTTGCAGCAGGCGCAGACCGTAGGAGCCGGTGTCCACGGTCACGTGGGAGATGGTCTGGCAGTTGTTCGAGGAATCGCACACCGTCACGGTGGCGTAGGGAATGTCGGTCGTGATGACGGCCGGGTTGATGGCGGTCACGTCGGGGTTCTGCTCCACGGTGATCGCCAACTGGTTGGAGGAGGTCGTGGAACTGGTAGTCGACGACGAGGTGGAACCACCTCCTCCCCCGCAGGCGGCCAGCAGGAGCGGCAAGCCCAGCGAGGCCGTGAACAGGAACGTGCGGATGCTCGGGGATGGATTCATGGCGGGACTCGTTCAATGTGGGACCACGGCACCTCGGCAAGGCCTCGGAACTGGGGTATTCGGGTGCGAGCGGGCGCTCGGGCGCGGATCAGGGGGTGACGTTCAGGCGGGCCAGATCGACGCCGCCGGGAACCAGCGCCGGCACATAGGCTGATCCCGAGAACGCGCCCATGTGGCCGCCCAGATACGCGACGATGCTCGCGCTTCGAACCTCGACCGGGGCGTCGAGCGACAGCGACGGATGGGTCTGTCTCCAGGCCGCGTAGGCCGGAAAGGAATCTGCGTAGAGGCCTTGCAGGTCGGGGACCGTCGGTCCGCTCCAGGAAAGGGCAAAGATCCTGCCGTCGGCTCCGGAGTACTCGTGCACCAGCACCTGGTCTGGCGTGCGCACGGCCGTGTCGGTGACCCAGGCGCCGGCCGCGCCGGCGGCTACGCGTGCCTGGGATTTCCAGGCGCCGTCGCGCAACGCGCTGGAAGTCGAGTCGCCGAGTGATGCCCAGGCGCAGGGCGCAAGGGGCATGGCGGCTGCCAGGGCGACCATGGCGCCCAGCCAGGCGCGCGCTCGAAGAGAAGGATGGACGGATAGCGGGTGCATGACGGCTCCTTGTGGATGGAGCAGACTCTAGACCCAATCCGAGTGGAATTTTCGGCTATTTTTCGAAAAAACGGCCGAATAATCATGCAGTTACGAGCGATGAGTCCTTGCTTGATGCGTCAGACGGCCCCGTTGTCGATGGCGCGCAGCAGGAACCGCACATCGTCGATTCCGTGCGCCGCCGACAGGCTCAGGCGCAGCCGCGCGCTACCCTCCGGAACGGTGGGCGGGCGGATGGCCGGGACCCACAGGCCCTGATCCCAGAGCTTGCGCATGGCGTCGAGCGCGGCCTGGTTGGAGCCGAGGACAATCGGCTGCACGGGGGTGGTGGAATCGCCCAGACGCCACGACGACGGCCAACGCTCGTGCGAGCGGATCATGCGCACCAGTTCCCGCAAGCGGTCCCGCCGCCACGATTCCTCGGCGATCACGCGCAGGCTGGCGCGCAGGGTTTCGGCGATCATGGGCGGCGCGGCGGTCGCGAAGATGTAGCTGCGCGTGCGCTGCATGAGAAATTCCACAGCCTGTTCGGAGCCCGCGACGAAGGCGCCGGCCACGCCGGCGGCCTTGCCCAGGGTGGCCATGTACAACAGGCGCGGGCTGCGCAGGCCGAACTCCGCGGCGCTGCCAGCGCCGCCGGGGCCCAGCACGCCGAATCCATGCGCGTCGTCCACCAGCAAAAGCGCATCGAAGCGTTCCGCCAGTTCCAGCAACTCGCGCAAGGGGGCCACGTTGCCGTCCATGCTGAACACCGCGTCCGTGGTGATCAGTCGCCGGCGCGCGCGACTGGCCTGCAGGCGGCGTGCCAGGTCATCGACGTCGCAGTGCGCATACACCTGGATCTCGGCGCGCGAAAGACGCGCGCCGTCGATCAGGCAGGCGTGGTTCAGCGCGTCGGAGAACACCGCGTCGCCGCGCCCGACCAGAGCCGGCACCAGGCCCGCGTTGGCCGGGAAGCCGGCGTAGAACGAGAGCGCGCGAGGCAGGCCGACGAAGGCTGCCAGCTCCTGCTCGAGCTGTTCGTGGGCGCGACTGTGGCCGCACAGCACCGGCGAGGCGGTGGCGCCCACGCCCCAGCGCGCGGCGGCCTCTTGCGCGGCCTGCACCAGCGCCGGGTGTTGCGCGAGCCCCAGGTAATCGTTGCTGCAGAAGGAGAGCATGTCGCGTCCGTCGATGCGCAGGCGCACACCGTCGTAGGCGTCGATCACGCGCCGGTGCCGGCGCAGTTGCGCGGCGTCCACCGCGCGCAGCTCGGCGTCGAAGTCCCAGGCTCCGTGCTCGCGGGATGGGGCCGTCATGGGGACCACAGGAGTTGGCGCGCGGCCACCGCGGGGTCGGGACGCGGCAGGTGCTCGATGACGCCCAGGCAGGGGGCCCGCAGGCGTGCCCGCAGCAGCTCGATGTTGTCCTCCGGGGCCAGCATGCCCGGATCGATGCGATTGGCAATCCATCCTGCCAGCGGCAGGCCGCGCGCGGCGATGGCCTCCTGGGTGAGCAGGGCATGGTTGAGGCAACCCAGGCGCAGCCCGACCACCAGGATCACCGGCAGGCGCAGCAAGCGTGCCAGGTCGCCGCCGTCTTCCTGGGTCGACAGGGGCACGAGCAGTCCTCCGACCCCTTCGACCACCACCGCGTCGGCCTGTTCGCGCAGGCTGCGTACCGACTCGGCGATGCGCCTCAGGTCGATGCGCGTACCGGCGCGGCGCGCCGCGGCGTGCGGGGAGATGGGATGCTCCAGCGCGTAGGGGTTGTCCAGCTCGGGGGGCACGGCCAGGGTGCTGGCGGCTCGCAGCCGGGCCACGTCCTCGTTGACTCCCCCGCTGCCGGCCCCGGCCGACACGGGCTTGGCACCGACCACCCGGGCATGTCGTTCGCGCAGCAGGTGCAGCAATGCGCAGGCGGCCAGGGTCTTGCCGATCTCGGTGTCGGTGCCGGCTACCAGCCAGGCAGGGCAGAGGTTTCGGGTCATCGCGGCCTGTCGGGATCGAGGTGGAAAGGGTACGGTGACTCAGGCGGTACGGTGACTCAGGCCAGCGCCTGCTCGGCGGGCCCGTCCCGGCCATCATCCTGCAAGGTGGCCCGCAACGCGCCCAGCGTGGCCTGCAGCAGGTGTTCGCCCGCGGCCTCGTCGATCACGTAGGGCGGCATGAAATACAGCGTGGATCCGATGGGTCGCAGCAGTGCGCCGCGTTCAAGGGCCTCGAGTGCGAAGCGGCGTGCGAAGTCCGCGGGCGCGTCCTGCACGTCCCAGGCCCAGATCATGCCGATGCGCCGGCCATGACGCAGGCGAGGATGACGGTACAAGGGCTCGAAGCATGCATCGAGGCGCGAGGCCAGCGCGGTGTTCGCGGCCAGGCGCGCGTCGTCCAGCAGATCCAGCGTGGCCAGCGCGGCCGCGCAGGCCAGCGGATTGCCGGTGTAGGAGTGCGAGTGCAGGAAGCCGCGCGCAACCTCGTCGTCGTAGAAGGCTTCGTAGATGGCCTCGGTGCACAACACTGCGGAAAGCGGAAGGAAGCCGCCGGTCAACCCCTTGCCCAGGCACAGCAGATCCGGGCGCACGCCGGCCTGCTCGCAAGCGGTGAAGGTGCCTGTGCGCCCCATGCCGACGGCGATCTCGTCGGCGACCAGGTGAACCTCGTGGCGGGTGCAAAGCTCGCGCACGCGCGCCAGGTAGCTCGCGGGGTGGAACACGAAACCTGCCGCGCATTGCACCAGCGGCTCGACGATGAGTGCCGCCGTATGCGCGGCTTCCCGCTGCAGCCAGGCGTCCAGCGCGGCGCAGGCACGCTCCACCTCGGCCTGCACCGCGTCTGCATCCTGCAGGCCGCGCAATGGCGGCGCTGGCACGGTGGCCGCGATGCGCAGCAGTGGCGCATAGCTGGAGCGGAACAGCTCCACGTCCGTCACGCCGAGGGCGCCGGCGGTCTCGCCGTGGTAGCTGCCCCCAAGCGAGACGAAGCGGTTTTTCTCCGGGCGTCCCAGGTTGCGCCAGTAATGCGCGCTGAGCTTGAGGGCGATTTCGTTGGCGCATGCCCCGTCGCTGGCGTATTGGGCGTGTCCCAGACCGGTGCGCGCCGCCAGGCGCTCGGAGAGGCGAACCACGGCTTCGTGGGTGAGTCCGGCCAGCATCACATGTTCCACGCGCTGCATCTGCGCGGCGATGGCGGCCTGGATGTGGGGCTGAGCGTGCCCGAACAGATTGACCCACCAGGAGCTGATGGCGTCGAGCAGTCGCCGGCCCTGCGCGTCGACCAGCCAGGGCCCTTCGCCGCGGACGATCACGCGGGGCGGCGCGGTCTCGTGGCGCTTCATCTGCGTGCAGGGATGCCACACGCTGCGCAGGCTGCGCGCGGCCAGGTCGGGGGAGTTCGGGGCTTGCGGATTCAAGGGGCGTTCAACGACCGAGTACCACGCGAGCGAACTTGCGCTTGCCGACCTGCAGCACGTAGGTGCCGGCCTGCAGGCGCAGGTTGCGGTCCTCCACCACACCACCGTCCACGCGCACGCCGCGCTGCTCCAGCATGCGCAGCGCCTCGGCGGTGGAGGGCACCAGCCCTGCCTGCTTGAGCGCGGCCGGCAGCCCCAGCCCGCCTTCGGGCAGGCTCAATTGCAGCTCGGCGATGTCCTCGGGCACGCCGCCGCGCGCGCGCAATTCGAAATCGGCCTGGGCCGCGTCGGCGGCAGCCGAATCGTGGAAGCGCGTGACGAGCTCGCGCGCGAGCAGCACCTTGGCGTCCTTCGGGTTGCGTCCGGACTCCACTTCGGCACGCAGCCGTGCGATCTCCTCCAGCGGACGGAAGGAGAGCAGTTCGAAATAGCGCCACATCAGCGTGTCGTTGATCGACAGCAACTTGGCGTACATGCTTGCCGGCGCCTCCTGGATGCCGATGTAGTTGCCCTTGGACTTGGACATCTTGTCCACGCCGTCCAGGCCTTCGAGCAGGGGCATGGTGAGGATGCACTGCGGCTCCTGGCCGTACTCCTTCTGCAGGTCGCGTCCGACCAGGAGGTTGAACTTCTGGTCGGTGCCGCCGAGTTCCAGGTCGCTATGCAGCGCCACCGAGTCGTAGCCCTGCATCAGCGGGTAGAGCAATTCATGCATGGCGATGGGAATCCCCGCACGGAAGCGCTGGGTGAAATCCTCGCGCTCGAGCAGGCGTGCCAGGGTGTAGCGCGCGGCCAGCCGGATCATGCCATCGGCGCCCAGGGCCTCGCTCCATTCGGAGTTGTAACGAATTTCCGTGCGCTGCGGATCGAGCACCAGGCTGGCCTGCGCGTAGTAGGTCTGCGCGTTGGCCTGGATCTGCTCGATGGTCAGGGGCGGGCGCGTGGTGTTGCGCCCCGAGGGGTCGCCGATGCGGGAGGTGAAATCCCCGATGAGAAAAATCACCGTGTGGCCCAGATCCTGCAACTGGCGCAGCTTGTTCAGCACCACCGTGTGTCCCAGGTGGATGTCCGGCGCGGTGGGGTCGAGCCCCAGTTTGATGCGCAGGGGCTTTCCGGAGGCCTGGCTTCGCTCCAGCTTCACGATCCAGTCGCTTTCCACCAGCAGTTCGGCACATCCGCGGCGGGTCACGGCGAGGGCGTGGCGAATCGCATCGGACAGCCGATCGGGGTCGTGGCTTCGGGATTCAGGGCTGGACGTAGTGGACATATGGATTTTTTGACATTTGGGCCATGCCCGGGCTGGTACACTCGGCGCCTTGCGCGTTTCGGGCACGGCTGCATCCCTGGGATCGCCGGCCCGCCGGGCGGGTCCATCGCGACCCCGCGCCGAAGGCGGAAGGCTCCTGGCCGACCCCACGCGCCGCATGAAGTGTATTGGACCCGGCCGCGGCCACGCTGCGCAGACCCTGCAAGGCGCCGCCGAGCCCGGACGGTTTTTGTTTACGACTCGCAATGGCAGGAGTGCGCATGTCGTCGTTCTTGATCCAGACCTCCTCTCGCTTGCGCCAGGTGCTCGCCCGCGTGCGAGAGTCCGTGGAGAAGCACCCCGGCCGCGTGGCTGGCGGCGTGGGGGGCGTGTTGCTGCTGAGCAGCGTCAGCGCCTTCGCCCTGGTCGAATACGGCCCGCAGCCCCAGCTTCCGGCCCCCAGCCTCGTGCAGCAGGCGGTGCAGATCGATTTGTCGCCGCAGGTCCAGGCGCTGGAAAACGCGCCGCGCATGCTCTATACGACCGCCTATGTCGAGGGTGCCGACTCGGTGGCTTCGCTGTTGCGCCGCCTGCAGGTCACCGACCCCGCGCAGCTGCGCGTGCTGGCTCGCGACCCGAAGCTGCAGGAGCTGCTGCGCCATCGCGGCACCATGGTCAGCGCCGAGGTGGATTCGCTGGGCACGATGAAGTCCCTGCAGGCCGCCTTGCCGGGCCCGACGCTTCGCGAGTCGCCCGCCGGTGGCCAGCCGGACCAGGCCGCCTGGCGCGAGCTGAGCATCCGCGCGCGAGCGGGCGGGGGTTTCGAGGACCAGCTGCGCCTCGAGCAGGCGCAGCCGCAGACCCGCGTGGCCAGCGCGGTGGTGCATTCCTCGCTGTTCGGCGCCGCCGATGCGGCAGGCGTGCCCGACGAGGTGGCGTCCCAGCTGGTGGGCCTGTTTGGCGGGGAGGTCGATTTTCGCAGGGACCTGCGCCCGGGCGACCATTTCACGGTGGCCTGGCGCGTATACACCGCCGGCGACCGCGTGGTGCGCGTGGGGCGCATTCTGGCGGCGCAGGTTTCGGTCAACGGACAGGATCACAGCGCCGTATGGTTCGACCCCAGCGGGCACCCGCAGGCAGCGGCCTATTACGCGCCCGATGGCAGCAGCCTGTCGCGGGCCTTCCTGTTGTCGCCCTTGCCCTACGACCGCCTGACCTCCGGCTACGGCTGGCGCATCAGCCCGATCTTTCACAAGCCTGAGTTCCACAAGGGCATCGACCTGGCCATTCCGGTGGGCACTCCGGTGCGCACCATCGCCGACGGCCGCGTGGTCTACGCGGGCTGGGGCACCGGCTATGGCAAGTACGTGAAGGTGGAGCATCCTGGCGGCTTCGCGACCATCTATTCCCACCTGAGTCGTTTCGAGGTGCACGTGGGCGAGCAGGTCAAGCAGGGCGAGGTGGTGGCGCTATCGGGCAACACCGGCTGGTCCACCGGGCCGCACCTGTACTTCCAGTTCTTCGTGCACGGCACCCCGGTGAACCCGCTGGACATCGCCCACTACACCCCCAAGGGCACCCACCTGCCCGAAGCCTTGCGCGCCAGCTTCCTCGCCAGCACCGCGCCGCGAACCCGCCTGCTGGCGCTGCTGCCCCAGCGCCGGGAGCTGGCGCAGACCGGCCGGCCGGCGCCCCGCGGCTGAGCGGGGCCGCGGCATCGCCCGATGGCGGCGGCCAGGCTGTTCGCCGGACTCATGTCCGGGACCTCGCTGGACGGCGTGGACGCCGTGCTCCTGGAACTCGGTTCCCCGGATGAGGCAGCGGGTTCGGCCTCGGCCTCGTCCGCTGCCATGCGGGTGCTGGGCCATGTGCAGATTCCCATGCCGCCGGCGCTGCGTGCCGAATTCGCCGCCCTGCACCAGGCCTCCTCCGACGAGTTGCACAGGGCGCAGCTGGCAGGCATCGAGCTGAGCCGGCTGTATGCCCGGGCGCTGGATGAACTGCTGCGCGCGGCCGGGGTCGGCGCCGCGGACCTGAGGGCGGTGGGCGCCCACGGACAGACCGTACGGCACCGTCCCGAGCTCGGCTACACGCTGCAACTGGGCGCGCCGGCCTGGCTGGCCGAGCTGTGCGGCATCACGGTGGTGGCCGATTTCCGCAGCCGCGACCTCGCCGCCGGCGGGCAGGGCGCGCCCTTGGTCCCGGCCTTTCACCGCGCGGTGTTCGGGCGCGACGGAGTCGACCTGGCAGTGCTCAACCTGGGCGGAATCGCCAACCTCAGCCTGCTGTACGCCGACGGGAGGGTGCTGGGCTTCGACAGCGGCCCCGGCAATGCCCTGCTCGACCTGTGGGCGCAACGTCACCTGGGGCAGGATTTCGACGCCGGCGGCGCCTGGGGCGCGGGGGGCGAGGTCCTGCCCCGGCTGCTCGAACGCCTGCTGGACGATGACTATTTCCGCCTGGCTCCGCCCAAGAGCACCGGGCGGGATACCTTCGATGCCGGATGGCTGGAATGTCGCCTGCAGGGCTTCGAGGCGGCCGCGGCGCGCGACGTGCAGGCCACGCTGGCGCGCATGGTGGCTGCCAGCGTGGCCGCCGAACTGCGACGCCACATGCCGGGCGCCGGGGAATTGCTGGTATGCGGGGGCGGCGCCGGCAATCGGGATGTGCTGCGGCATCTGCGGGAGCTGCTGCCGGGCTGCGAGCTGCTCGACACCCGTTCACGCGGGCTGGAGCCCCAGCAGGTCGAGGCAGCGGCTTTCGCCTGGCTGGCCGCGCGCACCCTCGACGGCCTGCCGGGAAATTTGCCAGCCGTGACGGGCGCGCGGGGCCCGAGGGTGCTGGGCGCGGTCTATCCCGCCTGAGCCCCGGCGTGGCCCATGAAAATGGCCGCTTGCAGCAGCGGCCAGGGTCCGTGCAGGCGCCCGCGAGGGGGCCGGGGTTCAGGGGTTCAGGTCGAGAACGACGAGCCGCAACCGCAGGTGGTGGTGGCGTTGGGGTTCTTGATCACGAACTGGGCGCCATCCAGGCCTTCCTTGTAGTCGATCTCCGCGCCGACCAGGTATTGCAGGCTCATGGCGTCGATCAGCAGGGTCACCCCGCCCTTGACCATCTGGGTGTCGTCGTCGTTCACCGCTTCGTCGAAGGTGAAACCGTACTGGAAGCCGGAGCACCCGCCACCCTGCACGAACACGCGCAGTTTCAGCGCCGCGTTGCCTTCCTCGTCGATCAGCTCCTTCACCTTCGCCGCGGCGCTTTCGGTGAACAAAAGCGGCTCGGGCGCCGGGGCGGCCTGGGCATCCTGGAACACTGCGCTCATGGAACTTCTCCTGTTGAGCTGCCTATTTTAGGTCGTCGGCCCGACGTTTGCCGGGCGGACATCCACGCTATGAGAAGGGGCTTTGCCGTCCGGGCGCATCAGGGCATCAGCGCGATGCCGCGCAATCCCGCCGTCTCGGGCAGCCCGAGCATCAGGTTCATGTTCTGCACCGCCTGCCCGGAGGCGCCCTTGGTGAGGTTGTCCTGCACGACCAGCACGGCCACCGTGTCCGGTTGCGGGCGGTGCACGGCTACGCGCAGCAGGTTGGCCCCACGCACGCTGCGGGTCTCCGGGGCGCTGCCCGGGGGCATGACGTCCACGAAGGGCTCGGCGGCGTAGAAATCCTCGTACAGGGCCTGCAGGTCGGCAGCCTGGCCGGCCTCGTTCAGGCGGGCGAACAGGCTGCTGTGCATGCCACGGATCATCGGAACCAGGTGGGGCAGGAACAGGCAGCGCAACGACCCCTCGGCATCGGGCATTCCGGCCAGACGACGCAGTTCCTGCTCGATCTCGGGGCCATGGCGGTGGCCCTTGACCCCGTAGGCCTTGAAATTGTCCGAGTCCTCGGCGAAGAGATAGCCCACCTCGGCCTTGCGTCCGGCGCCCGAGACGCCCGAGGCGCAGGAGGCGATCAGATGCCCGGGGTCGACCAGGCCGCGCCGCAGCAGCGGCGCGAAGCCGATCTGCACGGTGGTCGGGTAGCAGCCCGGGTTGCCCACCACGCGGGCGCCGCGGATGGCCTCGCGGTTGAGCTCCGGCAGACCATAGGCCGCCTCGCGCAGGATGTCGGGGCAGGCGTGGGGCATGCCGTACCAGCGCTCGAACATGGCCGTATCCCGCAGGCGGAAATCGGCGGCCAGGTCGATGATGCGCACGCCGGCTGCGAGCAGATCCCGCGCCTGCTGCATGGCCACGCCATGGGGCGTGGCGAAGAACACCACATCGCATGCACGCAGCGCTGCGTCGTCGGGCGTGCTGAAGCGCAGGTCGGTGTGGCCGCGCAGGTTGCTGTACAGGTCGCTGACCGCGAGCCCGGCTTCCTTGCGGGAGGTGATGGCACGCAGTTCCACGTCGGGGTGCGCCAGCAACAGGCGCAGCAGCTCCACCCCGGTATACCCGGTGCCACCGACGATTCCGACCTTCACTGCGCCCATGAGCTGTTGTCCTCGTGAATGTCCGGCTCCAGCCCGGGATGCCCGGCCGCCGAAAGGGAAATGGTAGCGGCGCGGGCGCGGCCTCGCGCGCTCGGCGCGGCCTCCGTGCGGTCTCCGTGCGGCCTCAGTGCGGCCCGCTCGCGTCGCCGGCGCTCGCGTTGAGCGCGATGAACAGCTCGCTCAAGGTTGCCACCGTGGCATGGGAGGCATGGGCGAAGTCTCCGTGGCGCAAGGCCTGCAGCGCCGCTTCGCGCTGCCCGGCATCGGCCAGGCGCACGATGTCCGCGGCGCTGCGGTGCAGCAGCGAGTGCTGTTCGCGCAGCCTCTGCACCAATACGGCGTTGCGCCCCTGCAACGCACCAGCCTGTTGCAGCCAGCGCCCCAGTTCGCAGCGGTCATCGCGCGCGATGTCGCGCCAGGGTTGACGCGCGCGGGCTTCCCCACGCACATAGGCGCCCAGGCGCAGCTTCCAGCGACGCTGGAAGTCGATGGCCTGGTAGAAATCCAGTCCTGATACCGTGGCCCCGGGACGCATGCCGAAGCGGGTCTGAGGGCCGGCTTCGGCGTAGGCGCTGTCGGCGTCCAGCCCGGGGTCGGGCGCGCCAGGGACCCCCTGCACGTGCCTGCGCAGCCACGCGAACATTCCCATGCATTTCCCCCTCGCACAGGCGGCCGCAGCTCTGGGGCAGCGGCCGGTGATGGTTGAGCAGGGCCCATCTTAGGGCCCGGGGCGCTTCGCGCAAACCCTTGGCAGGCTGGTGAACGAGCCCAGGCGGGCACCGGGAGCTCTGCGCAAGCGCTGCAGCCAGCGCAGGGCAGCACGAAAAAAAACCCGTTCCCCAGGGGGAACGGGTCTTGGCCGGGGTGCGTGGCGGGAGCCAGGCCCCGCCCACCCGTCAGCGCTTGGAGAACTGCTTGCGACGGCGGGCGCCGTGCAGGCCGACCTTCTTGCGCTCGACTTCGCGAGCATCGCGGGTCACGAAGCCGGCGTTCGACAGCGCCGGCTTGAGCGCGGCGTCGAAGTCGATCAGCGCACGGGTGATGCCGTGACGCACCGCGCCGGCCTGGCCGGATTCGCCGCCACCGCGCACATTGACCTTGATGTCGAACAGGGCTTCGCTCTCGGTCAGCACCAGGGGCTGCTTGACCACCATGATGGAGGTCTGGCGCCCGAAGTACTCCTGCAGCGCACGGCCGTTGACCGTGATGTTGCCGCTGCCCTTCTTGATGAACACGCGCGCCACCGAACTCTTGCGGCGGCCGGTGC
>JAKBBP010000025.1 GCA_021808445.1 Pseudomonadota bacterium | reverse complement strand
CCGTCACCTCGGCGCGCCATTCCGGCGCCACCGTGATGGTGGTGTTGGCATCCACGATCACCGCCGGGCCCTCGACCTGATGCCCGGGCTTGCAGTCGCGGCGCAGCACCAGCACCGCCGGATGCCACGCCCCCTGGTGGAACAGGCGCATGCTGCGGGATGTCGGCGCGCTGCCCTGGCGCTGGAGCTCCCGGGGCTGCTCGTGCATTTCGCTGCCGCCGGCGATGGCCTCCACCGAGGCCGACTCCACGATCAGCCCGCGCCCCTGCAGCAGGTGGGCGAAACGCTGCAGATAGGCCTGCTCGAAGCGCTCGCGCATCTGGCGCGGATCCCCCGGCTCCACGCCCAGGGCGGTATCGGTGCCCTGGTAGCGCAGCAGCACTCGCTCGACCGTGCGCACGCCCGCGGCCGGCAGGCCCTGCGCGACCAGCACCTCGCGCGCCTCCTCGCGCAACTCGGCCAGCAGCCCGAGCACGCGGGCGTGGCCGCCGGACTCCAGATCCTGCTCGACACTGCGCTCGCGCATCGCGCTCTGGTCGGCCAGGCCCATGCCGTAGGCCGACAGCACACCCGCCAGTGGGTGGATGTAGACCCGGCTCATGCCCAGCGCGTCGGCCACGCGGCAGGCCACCTGGGCGCCGGCGCCCCCGAAGCACTGCATGGTGTAGCGGGTGACGTCGTAGCCCCGCGCCACCGAGATCTTCTTGATGGCCCCGGCCATGGCCTGCACCGCGATGTCCACGTAGCCCTCGGCCACGCCCACGGGGGTCTGCACCCGCCCGGTCTGCGCCTCGATGCGCGCGGCCAGTTGCGAGAAGCGCTCGCGCACCACCTCCTCGTCCAGGGGCTGGCGCCCGTCGGGGCCGAACACCGCCGGGAAATGCTCGGGGCGGATCAGGCCCAGCATCAGGTTGGCGTCGGTGATGGTCAGCGGTCCGCCGCGCCGATAGCAGGCGGGCCCCGGATTGGCGCCTGCCGAGTCCGGGCCCACGCGCATGCGGCTGCCGTCGAAATGCAGGATCGAGCCGCCGCCGGCCGCCACCGTGTGGATGCTCATCATCGGCGCGCGCACCCGCACTCCCGCCACCTGGGTCTCGAACACCCGCTCGTATTCCCCGGCGTAATGCGAGACGTCGGTGGACGTTCCACCCATGTCGAAGCCGATCACCCGCCGGTGCCCGGCCAGCTCGGCGGTGCGGGCCATGCCCACGATGCCGCCGGCGGGCCCGGAAAGAATGGCATCCTTGCCGCGAAAGGCGCTGGCCTCGGTGAGCCCGCCGCTGGACTGCATGAACAACAGCCGCACCCCGGGCATCTGCGCGGCCACCTGGTCCACGTAGCGCTGCAGGATGGGCGAGAGGTAGGCATCCACCACCGCCGTGTCCCCGCGCGAGACGAACTTCATCAAGGGCGAACACTCGTGCGAGGGGCTGACCTGGGTGAATCCCAGCTCGCGTGCCAGCTCCGCCGCCTGCTGCTCGTGCGCGGTGTGCCGGTAGCCGTGCATGAACACGATGGCCACCGCGCGCAGTCCCCGCGCATGCGCTTGCCGCAATGGCGCCCGCAGCGCCTCCAGGTCCAGCTCGCGCACCACGCTGCCGTCGGCATCCACGCGCTCGTCGACCTCCAGCACCTCCTGGTACAGCAGCTCGGGCAGCACGATGTGGCGCTCGAACAGGCGCGGCCGGTTCTGGTAGCCGATGCGCAGCGCGTCTGCGAAACCGCGCGTGGTCACCAGCAGCACCGGCTCGCCCTTGCGCTCCAGCAGCGCGTTGGTGGCCACCGTGGTGCCCATGCGCACGCAATCCACCAGGTCCGGGGTGATCGGCTGGTCCTCGGCCAGGCCCAGCAGGCGCCGGATGCCCGCCACGGCCGCGTCGCGGTATTGCTCGGGGTTCTCCGACAACAACTTGCTGGCCACCAGCGAGCCGTCGGGCCGGCGCGCCACGATGTCCGTGAACGTGCCTCCGCGATCCACCCAGAACTGCCATTTCATGTCGATTCCTCTCGTTTGCTCGTTGCCGCGGCGCCCCGTGCGGCGCCGCACGCGGGCGAACCCGCCCCTCGCGGCGCCGCCAGGCGCCGCGTTCGTCGAAACCCGGATCGAGCCGGCTCGTCCGGCCCGCCACCCTCTACCGGCTACCGGCTACAGGCCCAGATAGGCACGCCGCACCTCGTCGTCGTTGCGCAGCTCCTCGGCGCTTCCCTGCAGCACCACCTGCCCGCTTTGGAGCACGTAGCCTCGAGCCGCCAGGTCCAGCGCCATGGCCGTGTTCTGCTCCACCAGCAGCACCGACAGACCCTGCTCGCGGTTCAGTCCCGCCAGCGCCTCGAACACTTCCTCCACCAGCTTGGGCGACAGCCCCAGGCTGGGCTCGTCGATGAGCAGCAGGCGCGGCCCGCTCAGCAATGCGCGCCCGATGGCCAGCATCTGGCGCTCCCCGCCCGACAAGGTGCCCGCCAGCTGCGCGCGTCGCTCGGCCAGGCGTCCGAACATCCCGTACACCTGGTCCAGGCGCCGCTGCACTTCGGCCGGCTCGCGCACCGTGAAGGCACCCAGGCGCAGGTTGGCCTCCACGCTCTGGCGCGCGAACACCCGCGCGCCCTCGGGAATCATCGCCATGCCGCGCGAGACCAGGCGGTGCGTCGGTGTGCCGGTGATGTCCTGCCCGTCGAAGACCACGCGCCCCGCGCGCGCCCGCACACTGCCCACGGCGGCGCGCAAGGTGCTGGACTTCCCGGCGCCATTCGCCCCCAGCAGCGCCACCACCTCGCCGCGCCCCACCACCAGCGACACGCCGCCAACCGCGCGCACGCCGCCATAGGCCACCTCCAGGTCCTCGATGCGAAGCATCGGATCGCTCAGGGTCTCAGACACGGTGCTTGCTCCCCAGGTAGGCCTCGATCACCGTGGGGTCGCGCACGACCTCCTGCGGCGAACCCTGGGCGATCAGCTGCCCGAAATTCAGCACCAGCACGCGCTGCGCCAGACGCATGACCACCTCCAGCACATGTTCGACGATCAGCAGGGTCACCCCCTGCGCGTGGATCTCGCGCAGGATCTCGGCCAGCTCGATCGCCTCGCCGGGGTTGAGCCCACCGGCCACCTCGTCCAGCAGCAGCATGCGCGGCGCCGTGGCCAGCGCGCGTGCCAGTTCCACGCGCTTCTGCCCCGCCACGTTGAGCGCCGCCGCCCGCTCCTGCGCGCGCCCTTGCAGGCCCACGCTGCGCAATACCTGCTCGGCATGGCGCCGCGCGTCGGCGACCCGTCGATGGCGCAGCAGCGCCCCCACCATGGTGTTCTCCAGCACCGTCATGTCCCCGAAGCTGCGCGGAATCTGGAAACTGCGCGCCAGCCCCAGCCCGGCCACCTGCTCCGGGCTCATGCCGACGATGGAACGCCCGCCGAAGCGAATGGAGCCGGAGGTGGGCGCGTAGCTGCAGGCCAGGCTGTTGAACAGCGTGCTCTTGCCCGCGCCGTTGGGGCCGATGATGGCCACCAGCTCGCCCTGCTCCACCGCGAAGCTGACGTCGCGATTGGCCGTCAGCCCGCCGAAGCGCTTGCTCAGCGACTCAACCTCGAGCAAGGCCATGGCGCCTCCGCAAGGTGGTCAGTCCACCGGGGATGAACATCGTGACCGCCACGATCACCAGCCCGTACACCAGCACGTCGGCGCCACCGCTGGAGCCGCCCCAGGCGGCGCGAGTGATCTCCCCCAGCGGAATCAGCAGGGCCGCGCCCAGCCAGGGTCCGTACAGGGATCCGGCGCCGCCCAGGATGGCCACCAGCACGATCTCCACCGAGGTCGACAGGCTGAACATGGAGTCGGGGTCGATGAATCCCACGTAGATGGCGAAGAAACCGCCCCACACCCCCGTCAGCGCCGCCGACAGCGCGAAGCCCAGCAGCTTGCAGCGCTGCGCCGGCACCCCCAGGCTGCGCGCGGCCGCCTCGTCGCCGCTGATGGCGCGCCAGTAGTAGCCCAGGCGCGAGCGCGCGCTGAAATACACCACGGCGAAGCTCAGCAGCGCCAGCGCCACGGCGATCAGGTAGTAAGGCATGCGATTGCGGAACAGCAGCATCCAGGGATGATTGCCGATGGGCACCGACAGCCCGCTGGCCCCGCCCGCCCAAGGCAGGTTGGTGAATCCCAGCAGTCCGATCTGCAGCAGGCCGATGGTGACCATGGCGAAATAATGCCCCGACAGGCGCAGCGTGGGAGCCGCGATCAGCCAGGCCACGGCCGCGGCCGCCAGCCCGCCCAGCGGGATGCCCAGCAGCGGCGAGACATGCAGGTCCAGCATCAGCAGCACCGTCGTGTACGCGCCGACGCCGAGAAAAAAGCCGTGCCCGAAGGAAATGCGCCCGAGGAACCCGCCCACCAGGCTCCACGACGCGCCCAGGGCGCCGAACAGCAGGGTCTTGAACAGGACCTGCAGGATGAAGCCGTCGTGCGTGAACACCGGCGCCAGGGCCATCAGCAGCGCCAGCGCGGCGGCCAGCAGCAGCGGCAGGCGATCGCGCCAGCGGGCGCCGGCCGGGTCTCGAGAAGGATCAGGATGCATGTCACCACCGTCCGAACAGGCCGCGCGGACGCCACCACAGCACGGCCACGAACAACACGAAAATCCCCAGGGTCTTCAGCGCCGGCTCGATCAGGTAGCCCGTGAAGGCCTCGATCAGTCCGATCAGCAACCCGGCCAGCGCGGCCCCCAGCAGGGAGCCGAAGCCGCCCATGCACACCGCCACGAAGGCCAGCAGGCCGAACACCGCGCCCACCGAAGGAAAGATGTAGAAAAAACTGGTCAGCAGCGCCCCCACCAGGCCCACCACGGCGCTGCTGAGCATCCAGACCTGCGCGTCCACGCGCTGCGGCGAGATGCCCACGAAGGCGGCCACTTCCCGGTCCTCGGCCACCGCCTGCAGCGCCTGCCCCCAGCGGGTGCGGTACACCAGCCAGAACACCACGCCCACCAGCGCCAGCGCGATCAGCGCGGTGACGAACTGCGGGCGCCCCAGGTGCACCCCGGTGACGGTCACGCTGCCCGAGAGCGCCGTGTGCGACAGGTTGCGGTAATTGGGCGTGAAGGCGATCGACGCCGCCTGGCGCATCACCAGGCCCAGCCCGAAGGTGGCCAGGATCACCGCGGTCGGCGGCCCCCTGCGCAGGCGCCGGATGATCAGCGCGTACACCCCGAAGCCGAAAAAGGCCATGGCCACCGCCACCAGCGGCGCCGACAGCAGCGGATCCAGATGCGCCAGCGTGAACAGCCAGTAGGCTGCGTACATGCCCAGCATCAGGAATTCACCGTGCGCGAAGTTGATCACGTCGGTGATGCCCCAGATCAGCGCCAGTCCCAGTGCGACCGCGGCGTACAACAGTCCGTCGAGCAAGCCGGAATACAGCGCCTCGAGCATGGTGTTCTTCCTCCCCCAGGGTTCACCCGGCGGGGCGGCGCGGCGGCGCCGCGCATGCCCGCCGGGCAGTCTTGCCGCCTCAGCTCCAGGCGAAGGGAAGCTTCGGAAGCGCCTTGTCGTGCTTGAACTGCGTCGGCCACACCGTCTGGTAGCCCGGGCCCTCCATCTGCAGGATCAGCCCGGCGCCGCGCTCATTCTGGCCCTGCGCGTCGAACTTCACCCCCGGCCAGGGCATGGCCACCTGCTCGTAGCCCAGGTCGGTGGCGATCAGCGCCTTGCGGATCGCCTCCGGCTCGGTGGAACCGGCGCGGTTGATGGCGTCGGCCAGCACCAGCACACCGGCCATCGAGCGCGCGTTGTTCCCGTTCAGGTCCTTGCCGGCGCGGGCGCGGTACAGGGCGTTGATGTGGTTGAGCATCGGGTTGGTCTTCGCGATGTCGGTGGCCCACACGTCGCGGGTCAGGATGCCCTGGGTCTGCGCGCTGACCTGCTTGACGAAGGCCGAGTCGATGAAACCGGCGTCGTTGGCCAGCAGCACCGGCGGCGCATATTTCATCTCGCGCATGGTGCGCACGAACAGCAGCGCGTCCGAGGTGTAGGACGCGAAGATCGCCACGTCGGGCTTGGCCGCGGCCAGCTTGGCCACCTCGGCGTTCAGGGAGGGCGAACCCGCCGTGTAGGCGATGCCGGCCACCACCTGGCGCTTGAACCGGGGCGCGAACTTCTGCACCGCCTTGTAGGTGTTCACCCCGAAGTCCGTGTTCTCGTAGACCACCGCGATACGCTGCGCGGGCACCTGTCGGATGGTGCCCAGGAAGTCCATCATGTTCTGGATGAAGGTCTCGTCGTTGGGCGTGGTGCGGAAGAACCACTTGTAGCCGCGCTCGGTCAGCGAGGGACTGCTGGATTCGCCGTTGAGATAGGGGATTCCGCGTTGTTCGGCGACGCGGCTGCAGGTCTCGGTGACGTTGGACTGGTACGCCCCCGTCAGCGCCACCACGCCCTGCTCGTCGATCAGGCGCTGCGCGTCGGCCAGGCCCGTGGCCGGGTTGCCCTGCGAGTCGGAGAACACCACCTCCAGCATGGCACCACCCAGGCGCGGCAGCCCCGAACCAGCCGCCAGCGGAAGAGTCTTGAGCTCGGGGTGGGGCTTGTTGACGATGTCCACCGCCAGTTCGATGGCGCTCTTGATGTCCTGTCCGGTCGACGCCAGCGCGCCGGTCAGGGGATAGATGGCGCCGATGCGCACCGGCTTGCCCGCGGCTCGCGCGGGGACGATCGAGGCCGTCGTGAGGCCTGCTGCGGCAAGGACACTGAGTAGTTCGCGGCGCTTCATCATTCCTCCTGGTGTGGTCTGGGACTGCGTGCTTCGACAAGACCCGGGGCCGCCGATGCGGCCTCGGGGTTCACAAACTGGCCAGCTGGCTGTTGCGCAGGTCGGTGACCAGCATGTAGCCCGGCGCGTGGGTGATGCACAAATCGGGCCGGGCCTCGGCCACCGCCACCTGCGGGGTCACGCCACAGGCCCAGAACACGGGGATCTCGTCCGGCCCGATGCGCACGGGGTCGCCGAAGTCCGGGCTGGCCAGGTCGCGGATGCCGATCTGGCGCGCATCGCCCAGGTGCACCGGCGCCCCGTGCACCGCCGGGAAGCGCGAAGTCACCTGGATGGCGCGTATGGCCTGCGCCGCCTTGAGCGGACGCATGGACACCACCATCGGGCCCCGGAAAGGCCCGGCCGCCGTCGTGGGAATGTTGGTGCGGTACATGGGCACGTTGCAGCCCTGCTCCACGTGGCGTACCGGCAGCCCGGCCTCCAGCATGGCCTGCTCGAAGGAAAAGGAGCAGCCGATGAGGAAACTCACCAGGTCGTCGCGCCAGCAGGAGCGCACATCGGCCACCTCGTCGACCAGGCGCCCGTCGCGGAACACGCGGTAGCGCGGCAGGTCGGTGCGCAGGTCGATGTCCTCGCCCATGCCCGGCAGCGAGGGGTCTCCCGCCTCGCCCACCGCCAGCAGCGGGCAGGGCTTGGGGTTGCGCTGGCAGTACAGCAGGAAATCCTCGGCCAGCACGCGGGGCAGCACCACCAGGTTGCCCTGCACATGCCCGGGGGCCAGGTCGGCCGTGGGCGAGCTCAGCGCGCCCGATCGCGCCGCCAGGCGCACCCGGTACGGCGTGGACAGTCCGGGCGAGGCGCCCGGCGCGGGATTGCGGATGTTCGACATGCCCTCTCCTTGTTGCAGGGGCATTTCAACGCCCGCACCGGGGGCTGTCCAATCACGTGTTTGGATGACCGGCGATAAATTCCGCTAATCAGTATTTGCCCTGATGCAAAAGCGCGTCTTCTCGCGCGACCCGCAGCGCCGCCTGCGCCACCACCCGGGGCACCAGGTCGGTGGCCCCGTGTCGCCAGCAGGCGGTGTAGCGCAGCGAGGGCAGCGCGGGGCCCGCCACGTCGAGCATCACCAGGCTGCCGTCCTGCAGCGCGCGGTGCGCGGAGATGGGGGCGATCACCGCGGTGCCGATGGCATCCTGCGCCATGCGCACGATCACGCTCAGCGCAGCGCTGCCGTACATGCGCAGCGGCTCCACGCCGGTGGCGTGCAGCATCTTGCGCACCTCGCGGTGCGGGTCGGTGGAGGCTGGGTAGGTGATCACCGGCCAGTCCCCCAGGCGGCGCAGCGGCACCGGCGAGCGCCCCACGGGAAGCTTCGGGCTGGCCAGCCAGCGCAGCGGGTACTCGCAGAGCTCCAGGTTGTACACATGCGGCTCGGTCATCGGCCCGAGCAGGAAGGCCAGGTCCAGCTGGTGGCTGTTGATCTGCTCCTTCAGCAAGGTCGAGGTGTCGACCTGCACGTCCATGAGCAGCGCCGGGTAGGCCTCGTGCAACTGCTCCATCAGGCGCGGCAGCCAGGTGTGCACGATGGTCTCCGACACCCCCAGGCGCAGGGTGCCGCGGATCACGCTTTCGCTGCGTGCCGCCTGCTGCAGCTCCAGGCGGGTGCGCAGCATGCGCTCCGCGTAGGGCAGCAGTTCCTGGCCCTTGGCGGTGAGCGCCACGCCGCGCGCGTCGCGATCGAACAGGCGCACGTCCAGCGCCTCCTCCAGCGCGTGGATACGCTGGGAGATGGCGGGCTGGGTGGCGTGCAGCTTTTCCGCGGCGGCGCGAAAACCCCCGAGGGTCGCGACCCAGTAGAAGGTTTCGATGTTGCGGAGCTCGACCATGGTGCGCGATGCGGGACGCGGCTGCGGGGAACTCCGCGATGGTAGCCACTGCGCGCGCGCCGAATCGAGCGACAATGGATCGATGGACCAGCCCGACGACTCCCTGCCGCAGATTCTCCCCGCCCACGAAGCCGTGCTGGGCGAGGGCATGCGCATCGCCCGCGCCCTGCCCCACCGCCACCGCCGCATGGTCGGCGCCTGGTGCTTCCTGGATCATTTCGGGCCGGCCGACGTGTCCCAGGGCCTGGGCATGCGCGTGGGACCCCACCCTCACATCGGGCTGCAGACCGTCACCTGGCTGGTGCAGGGCGAAGTGCTGCACCGCGACAGCCTGGGCTCGCTGCAGGCCATTCGGCCCGGCCAGCTCAACCTGATGACCGCCGGGCGCGGCATCTCCCACTCCGAGGAGTCGCCCGCGCAGCGCTCGCCTTCGCTGCACGGCGCGCAGTTGTGGATCGCCCTGCCCGAGGCCCAGCGCGGGTGCGAGCCCGGCTTCCAGCATGTGCAGGATCTGCCGGTGATCCATCACCAGGGCCTGCGGGTCAGCGTGATGATCGGCGAGTTCCTGGGAGAGCGCTCGCCGGCGGCCGTGCACAGCCCGCTGCTCGGCGTGGAGCTGCTGAGCGAGGGCCCCGTCGAGGCGGTGCTTCCGCTGCGCGCCGATTTCGAATACGCGCTGATGATGCTCGAGCACGGGGCCTGTTTCGACGGCCAGGCCCTGGGCATCGGCAGCCTGCTGTACCTGGGCGCTGGCCGCAGCGAACTGCGCGTGGCCGCCGGCTCGGCCTCGCGCTGCCTGCTCATCGGTGGCACGCCCTTCGGCGAGGACATGCGCATGTGGTGGAATTTCGTGGCCCGCACGCCGCAGGAACTGCGTCGCGCCAGCGAGGAATGGAACGCCGGAGCCGACTATTTCGGCCAGGTGCGGGGCTACGACGGCCGGCGCCTGGAGGCCCCGCTGCCACCCTGGTGAGACGCCCGCGCCCCCCTGTTTCCCATGATCGAACTGGAGATCTTCGATGCCTGATTCGCAGCGCTACGAGCGCGGCCTGAGTGTTCGCAAGGAGGTGCTCGGCACCGATTACGTGGAGTCCTCGATCCGCGGCGCCGACGATTTCAACCGCGAGGTGCAGCAACTGGTCACCGAGTACGCATGGGGCGAGATCTGGTCGCGCCCCGGCCTGGCCCGGCGCGACCGCAGCCTGCTCAACCTGGCCATGCTGACCGCCCTGAACCGCCCCCACGAGCTGCGCCTGCACCTGCGCGGGGCGCTCACCAACGGCGTGAGCAAGGACGAGATCAAGGAGGTGTTCCTGCAGGCCGCCGTGTACTGCGGCGCGCCCGCGGCGCTGGACAGTTTCCGCGTGGCACGCGAGGTGTTCGCCGAACTGGGGGTCTGAGCGCCCCCAGGGCTGCCTTCCGGGCTGCCTTCCGGGCTCCCGTCCCGGCCGGGCTCACTCGTAGCCCACCACCGCGTGGGGCACGTAGGGGGCCTGCAGGGCGGCCACTTCCTCGGGGCTCAGGCGCAGCTCCAGCGCGGCCACCGCGTCCTGCAGGTGCCCCGGCCTGGAAGCGCCGATGATGGGCGCGGTCACCCCCGGAGTCTGCAGGACCCAGGCCAGCGCCAGCTGCGCATGGGGCAGGCCGCGGCGCTTGGACAGCTCGTCCAGCGCGGTGGCCACCCGGCTGTCGGCCTGCTCGGTGGCACCGAACAGGCTGCGGCCGTACTCGTCGGTGCGCAGCCGCTCGGTGCTCTGGCCCCAGGGGCGGGCCAGACGGCCGCGCGCCAGCGGGCTCCAGGGAATCACGCCCACGCCCTGGTCGCGGCACAAGGGCAGCATTTCCCGCTCCTCCTCGCGATACAGCAGGCTGAGCTCGGGCTGCATGCTCACGAAAGGCGTCCAGCCCCTGGCGCGTGCGATCTCCTGCGCCTTCGCGAACTGCCAGGCATACATGGAGGACGCGCCGATGTAGCGCGCCTTGCCCGCCTTGACCACGTCATGCAGGGCCTCCATGGTCTCCTCGATGGGCGTGTGAGGGTCCCAGCGGTGGATCTGGTACAGATCCACGTAGTCCATGCCCAGGCGCTGCAGGCTGGCATCGATCTCGGCCAGGATGGACTTGCGCGAGAGCCCCCCGATATTGGGCGCCCGGCGCGACGCGTAGTACACCTTGGTGGCCACGACGATCTCGTCGCGGCGTGCGTACTCGCGCAGCGCGCGTCCCAGGATCTCCTCGGAATGCCCGTCCGAATAGGCGTTCGCGGTGTCGAAGAAGTTGATGCCCAGCTCGACGGCCTGGCGGATCAGTGGCCGGCTGGACTGCTCGTCCAGGGTCCAGCTGTGGCTGCCCCGGCCGGGATCGCCGAAGGTCATGCATCCCAGGCAGATGCGCGAGACGCTCAGGCCGGTGCGGCCCAGACGTGTGGTTTCCATGGCAGGCTCCGTGCGGTTCTTGCTGACGAAGCCCCTCAGCATAGCGAGCCTGCGCGAGGCTTGCAGGGCGCCCGCGCCTTGTGTCGGCGTGTCGGCGTGTCGGCCCGGCGGCCCGGCGGCTCAGCCCGCGTGCCGGCCCAGGAATTCCACGCAGGCCCGGATCAGAGCCAGCGGCTGGTCGCGGTGCGGCGAATGCCCGCAGTCGGCCAGCTCCAGCAATTGCGCGTGGGGAACGCGACGCGCGATGCCGCGGATCTGCTCCAGCGTGCCGTACTCGTCGTCCAGTCCCTGCACCGCCAGCAGCGGGCAGGCGATGGCCTCGATCTCGCGCTCGATGGACCAGTCGCGAAAGCGCGGATCCAGCCAGATCCGGTTCCAGCCCCAGAAGGCCGAATCCGGATCGGCGTGATGCCGCGCCAGGCGCTGGCGCAGATCCGTCTCCAGGTAGGCCTGGCGCGCCTTCTCGATGCTGGCCACGCCGAGGTCCTCCACCAGGATGTGCGGCGCCAGCACGATGGCTCCGGCCACTCGGCCGCCGGCATGCGCCGCATGCAGCAGCGCGATGGAGCCGCCGTCGCTGTGGCCGAACAGCCAGGGCGGCCGCGCCTGCGCATCCACGCCCAGCGCCTGCAGCAGCGCGGGCAGCAGCTCCAGCGCCTGCCGGTGCATGAAATCGGGATTCCACACCTCCTCCGCCGCGCGCGGCGTGGAGCGGCCGTAGCCCGGGCGCGAGTACACCAGGCCGCGACAGCCCGCCGCCTCGCAGAGGCGCTGCGGGAAGTCGCGCCACATCGACACCGAACCCAGGCCCTCATGCAGAAAGACCATCAGCATGGCCCCGGGCTCGGTGCTGCCGACCCATTGGTACTCCACTTCAACGTCCCACCCCGGCGCGCGCAGACGCAGCAGCGACGTGGCGGAACCCGTGGCGCGGCCTGCGCCGCTGGAGGCATGGGCGCCGGCGGCGTCGGCGGCACCAGACGAGATTTCGGATCGGGACATCGGATCTGCGGGAGGGGAGCTTGTCGTGGGGGATCTCACTCGGCGCCTGCCTCGCGCAGACGCAGCTTGAAGCGCTGGATCTTGCCGGTGGCGGTCTTGGGAAGCTCGTCGGTGAACTCGATGATGCGAGGGTACTTGTACGGCGCCAGGCGCTCCTTCACGAAGGCCTTGAGCTCGTCGGCCCCGACGCTGGATCCATCCTTGCACACCACGAAGGCCTTGGTCTTGGTCAGGCCTTCCTCGTCGGGCACGCCGATCACCGCCGCCTCCAGCACCGCGGGATGTTGCACCAGCGTGGCCTCGACCTCGAAGGGCGACACGTAGATGCCGCTGACCTTCAGCATGTCGTCGCTGCGCCCCGAGTACGTGTAGGTGCCGTCGGCGTTGCGCACGTACTTGTCGCCGCTCTTGGTCCAGCCGCCCTGGAAGGTCTCGCGCGACTTGGCGCGGTTGCCCCAGTACATCAGCGCGCTCGACGGGCCGTGGATGTACAAATCCCCCGGCTCGCCGTCGGCCACCGGGCCGCCATCGTCGCCGCGCAGCTCGATGTCATAGCCGGGCACCGGCCAGCCGGTGGTGCCGTAGCGAATGTGGTCAGGACGATTGGACAGGAACACATGCAGCATCTCGGTGGAACCGATGCCGTCCACGATGTCGGCACCGAAGTGGGCCTTGAAGCGCTCGCCGATATCGGCCGGCAGGGCCTCGCCGGCCGAGGATGCCAGGCGCAGCGCCACCTGCTCGCGCGCCGGCAGCTCGGGGTGCGCCAGCATGCCCGAGTACCCGGTGGGCGCGCCGAAGAACAGGGTCGGCCGAACGCCGCCCACCTCTCCCTTCAGGCGCCGGAACACCGCCTGCGGGGTCGGACGCTCGGCCATCAGCACCACGCTGGCGCCCACGCCCAGCGGGAAGGTCAGGGCGTTGCCCAGGCCATAGGCGAAGAACAGCTTGGCCGCCGAAAAACACACATCGCTTTCGCGCATGCCGAGAACCCCACTGCCGAACAGCTCGATGGTCCAGTAGGGATTCGCATGCGAGTGCACCGCGCCCTTGGGCCGACCGGTGGAACCGGAGGAGTACAGCCAGAACCCCGGGTCGTCCGGACCTGTTGCGGCCGGGCGCGCCATCGGCGCGTGCGCATCGACGAAGGCGTCGAACTCGGTCTCGGACCCGTGCAGCGGCGCCTGCGGATGCGACACGACGACCTGGCGCACCTCGTGGTCGGCGCGGGTCATCGCGGCGCCCAGCGCGGGCAGCACCGCGCCCGACACCACCAGGGCCTGCGCACGCGAATGCTCGAGCATGTAGGCGTAGTCGTCGGCCGTCAGCAGGGTGTTCACCGGCACCGGAACGATGCCCGCGTACATGGCGCCGAGAAAGGCCACCGGCCAGTGGTTGCAGTCCTGCATGACCATGAGCACGCGCTCCTCGCGGCGCAGCCCGATGGCGCGCAGCGCGGCGGCCATGCGCCGCGAACGCCGTTCGAGTTCGGCGTAGCTCAGGCGGCCATGATCGTCGATGAAGGCCGCCTTGTCGGGGCGACGCGCATTGCGCTCGAACAGGTGCTGCGCGAAGTTGAATCGCAGCGCACCGCTCGTGTCCTGCTCCCAGGGCGGCGCGGGAATGGCACTTTGCACGGTCCTTGTCTCCTGAAGTCGTCGTCGGGCGCCGAAGCTCGCGGCCCCGCTGGAAAAGCGTGGATTCGGTGCCCGCTCACCCGGGCCTGGCAGTCCACCACATGGCGACACCCGCTCGGCGTCGCGCCGCAGAGCATGCGCAACGGAGGTTGCATGCAGTATTGTGCGTAAAGCCACTGTAAGTTCTGGACTTCGGACTGTCAAGCACTATATTGCATGGAAAACCCGCTCACGCCTCCCATGCTGCACCCTGCAGGGGGGTCCAACCCCCAGCATCGCAGCTTGACGTAGACTTCGCAGCGCAAATCTGTGCAGCGGGAGGGCTTGCGAAACCGGCTCGCATGCATTATGCTGCCTCTCCATCGGCCCCAAACATGCACTTTGCTGCACACTCCAGGAGCACCGTCGTGAACGATTCGCCCCGCGTCGACTACCAGACCGACCCCTCGCGCTACAAGCACTGGAAGCTGAGCTTCAAGGGCCAGATCGCCACGCTGGCCGCCGATTTCGACGAAGACGCCGGGCTGCGCCCCGGCTACAAGCTCAAGCTCAACAGTTACGACCTCGGCGTGGACATCGAGCTCAACGACGCGCTCAATCGCATCCGCTTCGAGCACCCCGAGGTGCGCACGGTGGTCCTGACCAGCCTCAAGGACCGGGTGTTCTGTTCGGGCGCGAACATCTTCATGCTGGGTCTTTCCAGCCATGCCTGGAAGGTGAACTTCTGCAAGTTCACCAACGAGACCCGCAACGGCATGGAAGACTCGTCGCGCAACAGCGGCCTCAAGTTTCTCGCCGCGGTCAACGGCGCCTGCGCCGGCGGCGGCTACGAGCTCGCGCTGGCCTGCGACCAGATCCTGCTGGTCGACGACCGCTCCAGCGCGGTCAGCCTGCCGGAGGTTCCGCTGCTCGGCGTGCTGCCCGGCACCGGTGGGCTCACCCGCGTGACCGACAAGCGCCACGTGCGCCACGACCTGGCCGACATCTTCTGCACCACCGCCGAAGGCGTGCGCGGCCAGAAGGCCAAGGACTGGCGCCTGGTCGACGACATCGCCAAGCCCGCCGTGTTCGCGCAGGCCGTGCAGGAGCGTGCACTGCAGCTGGCCGCGCAGAGCGACCGCCCGCAGGACGCCCGCGGCGTGGCATTGACTCCCCTGCAGCGCAGCATCGAGGCCGACGCGCTGGTGTATTCGACGGTGCGCGTCGACATCGACCGCTCGCGTCGCGTCGCCACCTTCACCCTCCAAGCCCCGCAAGGCGAGCAGCCGCGCGACGCCGCCGGCATCGAGGCCCTGGGTGCCGACTGGTACGCGCTGCGCCTGGCGCGCGAGCTCGACGATGCCATCCTGTCGATGCGCACCAACGAGCTGGACATCGGCACCTGGCTGATCAAGACCCGTGGCGACAGCGCCAGGGTGGCCGAACTCGACGCCCTGCTCCTGGCCCATCGCGAGCACTGGCTGGTGCGCGAGACCATCGGCATGCTGCGCCGCGGCTTCGCCCGCATCGACGTCTCGTCGCGCAGCCTGTTCGCGCTGGCCGACGAGGGTTCGTGCTTCACCGGCACGCTGCTCGAGCCGGCGCTGGCCTGCGACCGCATCTACCACCTGGCCCTGCCGGACGCGCCGCAACGCACTCCGCGCATCACCGTGGGGGAGGCCAATTTCGGGCTGTACCCGATGGTCACCGGACAAAGCCGCCTGGAGCGTCGCTTCTACGCCGAGGCCCCTGCGATGGAAGCGGTGCGCGCGAAGGCCGGGCAGGCGCTGGACGCCGACGAGGCCTTCGCGCTGGGCCTGGTTACCAGCAACCCCGACGACATCGACTGGGACGACGAGATCCGCATCGCCATCGAGGAACGCGCGGCGATGTCCCCCGATGCGCTGACCGGCATGGAAGCCAACCTGCGCTTCAACGGCCCCGAAAACCTGTTCACCCGTGTGTTCGGGCGCCTGACGGCGTGGCAGAACTGGATTTTCCAGCGCCCCAACGCGGTGGGCGACAAGGGCGCGCTCAAGGTGTACGGCAAGGGTGAAAAGGCCGCGTTCGACTTCAATCGCGTATAAGCGCAAACGGAGACCGAGATGTCCAGCATCGACTACAGCACCAAGATCCCCAACAACGTCAACCTGGCCGAGGACCGCACGCTGCAGCGCGCGCTCGAGCAGTGGCAGCCCAACTACCTGAGCTGGTGGAACGACATGGGCCCGGACGGATCGCAGGGATTCGACGTCTACCTGCGCACCGCGGTCAGCGTCGACCCGCAGGGCTGGGCGCAGTTCGGCCACGTCAAGATGCCCGACTACCGCTGGGGCATCTTCCTCAACCCGGCCGAGAAGGACCGCAAGATCCACTTCGGCGACCACAAGGGCGAGAGCGCCTGGCAGGACGTTCCCGGCGAGCACCGCGCCAACCTGCGCCGCATCATCGTCACCCAGGGCGACACCGAGCCCGCGTCGGTGGAGCAGCAGCGCCACCTCGGCCTGACCGCGCCCAGCCTCTACGACCTTCGCAACCTGTTCCAGGTCAACGTCGAGGAAGGCCGGCACCTGTGGGCCATGGTGTACCTGCTGCACAAGTACTTCGGACGCGACGGCCGCGAGGAGGGCGAGGCCCTGCTGGAGCGCCGCAGCGGCCAGCAGGACAACCCGCGCATCCTGCAGGCCTTCAACGAGCCCACGCCGGACTGGCTGTCCTTTTTCATGTTCACCTACTTCACCGACCGCGACGGCAAGTTCCAGCTCTGCGCGCTGGCCGAGTCGGCCTTCGACCCGCTGGCCCGCACCACGCGCTTCATGCTCACCGAGGAAGCGCACCACATGTTCGTCGGCGAATCGGGCGTCTCGCGCGTGATCCAGCGGACCTGCCAGATGATGAACGAGCTGCGTACCGACGACCCGGCGAAGCTGCGTGCCGCCGGGGTGATCGACCTGCCGACCATCCAGCGCTACCTGAACTTCCACTTCAGCGTGACCATCGACCTGTTCGGCGCCGACCAGTCGAGCAACGCCGCCATGTTCTACTCCAGCGGGCTCAAGGGCCGCTACGAGGAAGGCAAGCGCGGCGACGATCACCTGCTGCGCAACGACTCCTACCGCATCCTGCAGGTGCGCGACGGGCGCCTGGCCGAGGAGGAGGTGCCGATGCTCAACGCCCTCAACGAAGTGCTGCGCGACGACTACATCACCGACAGCGTGGGCGGCGTATCGCGCTGGAACAAGGTGATCGAGAAGGCCGGCATCGATTTCCGCCTGAAGACCCCGCACAAGGCCTTCCACCGCAGTATCGGCTCCCTGGCCGGCGTGAAGGTCTCCCCCGAGGGCCAGCTGCTCAGCGAGCCGGAGTGGAACGCCCGCGTCGCCGAGTGGCTGCCCACCGAATCCGACCGCGCCTTCGTGGCCTCGCTGATGGGCCGCGTGGTCGAGCCGGGCAAGTACGCCAACTGGATCGCGCCCCCGATGGTCGGCATCAACCGCCAGCCCATCGACTTCGAGTACGTTCGCTTCAACTGATCCAGAAACGCGGGGCGCGACGGCGCCCCGCGGCCTTTCGGAGACCGCCATGGACATGGCCGACACCGCGATCCTGCACCAGCACCTGATCGACCCCGAGATCTGCATTCGCTGCAACACCTGCGAAGCCACCTGCCCGGTGGGCGCCGTGACCCACGACAGCCGCAACTACGTGGTCGACGCCGACAAATGCAATTTCTGCATGGCCTGCGTGCCGCCCTGCCCCACCGGCGCCATCGACAACTGGCGCGACGTGCCGCGGGCCACCGCCTATCCGCTGGCCGAGCAACTGCTGTGGGACGAGCTGCCGGCGCAGGGCGACCTGCGCGAGCTGCCGGCCGCCGATCCCGCGCCCGTGCAGCCCCAGCCGGCGCGCGACGACACACCGGCGCCGGGCGCGGAGGCCGAGTTCCGCGCCGCACGCTACGGCTCCGTGGTTCCGCCGTGGTCGGCGGCCCACGCCTACACCAATCTCTACGGCCCGAGGTCCGCGCGCAAGTCGGTGACCGCCACCGTCACCGGCAACGTGCGGGTCACCGAGGTCGGACGCGAGTACGACACCCACCACATCGTGCTGGACTTCGGGGCCATGCCCTTTCCGGTGCTGGAGGGCCAGTCCATCGGCATCATCCCGCCTGGCGCGGACGGTGACGGCCGGGCGCACCATCCGCGCCAGTACTCGGTGGCCAGTCCGCGCAACGGCGAGCGAGCCGGCTACAACAACCTGTCGCTGACCATCAAGCGCGTGCTGCAGGACCATCAGGGACGTCCCGTGCGCGGCGTGGCCTCGAACTACATGTGCGACCTCCAGGTCGGCGACAAGGTCGAGGTCACCGGACCCTTCGGTGCCAGTTTCCTGATGCCCAACCATCCGCGCTCGAACATCGTGATGATCTGCACCGGCACCGGCAGCGCGCCGATGCGCGCGATGACCGAATGGCGCCGGCGCCTGCGGCGCTCGGGCAAATTCGACGGCGGGCGCCTGATGCTGTTCTTCGGCGCACGCACCCAGGCCGAGCTGCCCTACTTCGGACCGCTGCAGAACCTGCCCAAGGACTTCATCGACATCCACCTCGCGTTCTCCCGCACCCCCGGCCAGCCGCGGCGCTACGTGCAGGACCTGATGCGCGAGCGCGCCGCCGACCTGGGGGAATTGCTGGGCGACGACAATACCCACATCTACGTCTGCGGCCTCAAGGCCATGGAGGACGGCGTGCTGCTCGCGCTGCGCGACGTCGCCGCCCAGGCGGGGCTGGATTGGGAAACCACGGCAGCCGCGTGGAAGGAACAGGGCCGACTGCATCTGGAGACCTATTGATGAGCACCACGGGCGCCGAGCAGGGCGCGCGCCGGGACACGGCATTGCGCAGCGCGCGCGTGCTGGTGGTCGGCGCGGGAATCATGGGGGCGGGCATCGCCCAGGTGGCCGCGCAGGCCGGGCAGCGCGTGGCGCTGTTCGACGCCCGCGAGGGCGCCGCGCTCCAGGCGCGCGACAGGCTCGCCGCCACCTTCGACACCCTGGTGGCCAAGGGCCGCCTGCCGGCGGCCGCCGCCGCCGAGGCGCTGGCACGCATCGACGCCGTCGAGCAGCTGGAACAGGCGGCCGACTGCGGCCTGGTGGTCGAGGCCATCGTCGAGCGCCTGGACGTCAAGCGCGAGCTGCTGGCGCGCCTGGAGGCGCTGGTCGCCCCCGATTGCGTGCTGGCGAGCAACACCTCCTCGCTGTCCATCACCGCGCTGGCGCGCGACATGCGCCATCCCGAGCGCCTGGTCGGCATGCACTTTTTCAACCCGGTTCCGCTGATGAAGCTGGTGGAGGTGGTCAGCGGCCTGCGCAGCGACCCCGCGGTGGCCCGGCAAGTGTTCGAGCTGGCAGGCTCGTGGGGCAAGACGGCGGTGCACGCGCGCTCCACTCCGGGATTCATCGTCAACCGCATCGCCCGCCCCTATTACGCCGAGACCCTGGCGCTGCTGCAGGAGCAGGCGGCGGCCCCCGAGACCCTCGACGCCTGCCTGCGCGCCGCCGGCTTTCGCATGGGCCCGTGCGAGCTGATGGACCTGATCGGCCACGACACCAATTTCGCGGTGACCCAGGCGGTGTACGAGGCGAACTTCTTCGACAAGCGCTTCCAGCCCTCGCTGGTGCAGCGCGAACTGGTCGACGGCGGGCTGCTCGGCCGCAAGACCGGGCGTGGCTTCTACGACTATGCCGACGGCGCCGGGCAGCCCAGCGCGTGCCCCGCGCCCGCCGACCTGCTCGAGCCCGACGCGGCCACGCGCCTGGTGGTGGCCGGGCGCGGCGCGCTGGCCGACCGGCTCGGCGCTGCGCTGTGCGCGGCCGGGCGCGAATACGAAGTCGATCCGCAGTCCGCATGGTGCGGCCTGCGAGTCGACGGCGCCAGCCTGCGCCTGAGCGACGGGCGCTGCGCCACCGAACTCGGAGGCGACGTGGCGGTGTTCGACCTGCCGCTGCGCGACGACAACGGTCTGGCTCTGGCCTGGGCCGCCGGCGCCGATGCCAGTGAGACCTGGCAGCAACAGGCGCCGCGCTGGCTGCACCTGCTGGGCTGGCAGCCGCTGCGCCTGCGCGACATCCCCGGCCTGGTGGTCGCGCGCACGGTGGCCATGCTCATCAACGAAGCGGCCGACGCGGTGCACCAGGGCGTGTGCTCGGCCGACGGTGCCGACCATGCGATGAAACTCGGGGTCAACTACCCCGCCGGCCCCTTCGAGTGGCTCAGCCTCTGGCACCAGCTCGGCGCGCCCGACCCCGCGGCGATGCTCGATGCACTGGACGCCCACTATCGCGGCGAACGCTACCGCGTCAGCCCCGCGCTGCGCGAGCAGGCCTGGCTGCGCCGTCGCGCCACGTCCCCGGAGACCCGCGCATGAGCGACGACACCACGCCCGGCGCCCCCGGCGCCAGCACGCGCCGCATCGATTTCGCCCCCCATCTGCACGCGGACATCGGCGCCGACGGCGTGGCCGAGCTGGTGCTCGGCCCCGAAGGCGGCATGCCGTCCACCGACGCGCTGCGCCATGCGCTGCTCGGCACCGTGTGGGCCCGCCTGGCGGCCTTGCCCGAGGTGCGCTGCATCCTCGTGCGCAGCACCGGCAAGGGCTTTTGCGCCGGCGGCGACCCCTCGCTGGTGCGGGAAATGCTCGACAGCCACGAGGCCCGCCTTCGGGTGATGCACGAGGCGCGCGCCATCGTGCAGGGCATGATGGACTGCGAGCTTCCCATCGTCTCGGCGATCAACGGCGCGGCAGTGGGCGCCGGGGCCGCGGTGGCCCTGCTGGCCGACATCTCCATCGCCGGCGAGAAGGCCAGGATCATCGACGGCCACACCCGGCTGGGTGTCGCCGCCGGCGACCATGCCGCGCTGATCTGGCCCCTGCTGTGCGGCATGGCCAAGGCGCGCATGCACCTGCTGCTGTGCACCCCCATCGACGGCGCGCAGGCCGAGCGCATCGGCCTGGTGGGCCTGTGCGTGCCCGATGCCGAGCTGCTCGACCGCGCGCGCGCAGTGGCCCGCCAGCTGGCCGCAGGCAGCGCGCAGGCGCTGGCAGCCACCAAGCGCAGCCTGAACCACTGGCTGCGCCTGGCCTGGCCCGCCTTCGAGCATTCCCTGGCCCTGGAAATCCTCGGCTTCGCGTCCGCGGAAGCGCGCGAAGGCTTCGAGGCCCTCGAGGCCAGGCGCGCGCCGGCCTTCGCGCCGCGCACGACGCCGCTGGCTTGACGCCATCCCAGCGCGACCATGCGATTCGCCGAATTCCACGCCGGCCAGGAACTGAGCGCCGGGCCCTACGAGGTCAGCGAGGCCGAGATCATCGATTTCGCGTCACGCTACGACCCCCAATGGTTCCACACCGACCCGCGCGCCGCCGCGGCTCACCGCTTCGGCGGGCTCGTCGCCAGCGGCTGGCACACCTGTGCCATCGCCATGCGCCTGGTTGTCGACTCCATGCTCGCCGGCTCCGAATCCTTCGCCTCCCCCGGGCTGGAGCGCCTGCGCTGGCCGCACCCGGTACGCCCCGGTGACCGCCTGAGCCTGCGCGCACGGGTGCTGGAGACCCGGCGCAGCGCCAGCCGCCCCGGGCTGGGCATCCTGCGCTGGCAATGGAGCCTGCGCAACGACTCCGGCATCGAGGTGCTGGAACTCGAGGCCACCAGCCTGTTCGACCTCGCCGGCAACGCGCCCGCCACGCGGGCTTGAGGTGGCGCAAGGACAGCGCCCGGGCGGGGGTCCTAGCCTGAGGCTGCGTGCCCTGGATGCCGCGGCATCGTGCCGCGCCCGGTGCGCGCCGGTGTCGCCACCGCCACCCCGGAGAACTCCCATGACAACCCGCCCCCGCGTGCTCGCCCTCGCGCTCGGCGCCCTGCTGCTGGCCCCTGCCCTCAGCCTCAGCGCCCAGGCGCAAGCGCGTGAACCCGTGATCTACGGCAGCCAGCTGATGACCCAGCAGGAGCGCCTGGAATACCGCGAGCGCCTTCGCAATGCCCATACCCTGCAGGAGCGTGAGCACATCCGCCTGCAGCACCACCGCGAAATGCAGGAGCGCGCCCGCGAACGCGGCGTGACCCTGCCCGATGCGCCGAGGCGCTCCACCGGCCCGGGGCCCGGCGCGGGCCCAGGCAGGGGGGCGGGCATGGGGCCGGGAGGTGGAGCTGGAGGTGGCGCCGGAGGTGGCGGCGGAGGCCGCGCACGCTGAGCCCGAGGCCGCCGGACAGCCCCGCAACACGACACATGCCGTTACAGGAATCTGTTCGGGGCTGTCGTCAACACCAGCCAGGGCCCGTTATAGCGTCATGTTCATCCGGAACCTGGAGTTCGGACATGATGATGAAAACAGCCCTGATGGCCTGCGCCGCGGCCGCCGCGCTGGCCGCTCCGGCGGCACAGGCCGCCCCCGTGTACTGGTCGGTCAACGTCGGCGTGCCCGGCGTGTGGGCCGGCGTGGCGGCACCGGCGCCGGTGGTCGTGGCCCCGCCTCCGGTGGTCTACTACCCCCGCTACGCCCCGGTGTACCGCCCGGTCTACCGACCCGTTTACGGCTACCCCGGCCCCTGGGCCGGCGGCTGGCACCGCTGGGGCGACCGCGACTGGCATGACCGCGACGACTGGCACGACGACGACCGCTGAGCCCGAAGCACCGGGAGCCCCGCGAGGCTCCCGAGCGGCGCGCGCGGCCCGGACCGCGCGTGGCCCACGCCCCCGCGGCCCGATGGCACGCGAGGGCCCCGCGCCTGCGGTCAGGACGCCGCAGCCCGCGCTGCCTCGAGCCCTGCCGGTGTCCCGCCCGCGTGGTCCCGATCCGGACGCTGCCAGGGATCGACGTGGGTCATCAGGTTGAGCACCCGATGACGCCGCATCACCCGCTCGCGAGCCGACACGGCGATCTCGTGGCCCTGCTCCACGCTCAGCAGGGCATCCACCTCGATGTGCGCGTCGGCGACGATCATGTCGCCCATCTTGCGCGTGCGCAGGTCGTGCACTCCCTGCACCCCCGGGGTCTGCAGCAGCGTGTCGCGGATGGCCAGCACCTCCTGCTCGTCCACCGCGCGATCCATCAGGTCGTGCAGCGCGTCCCAGGCGAAACCCCAGCCCATGCGCGCCACCATCAGGCCCACGATCAGCGCGGCGATGGGATCCAGCAGCGAGTAGCCCGCCAGGTTGCCGATCAGGCCCACGCCCACCACCAGCGAGGAAGCGGCATCCGAACGCGCATGCCAGGCGTTGGCCACCAGCATGCTCGACTTCACCCGCTTGGCCGCCGCCAGCATGTAGCGGAACAGCCCTTCCTTGGCCAGCAGCGTGGCGCCGGCCACCCACAGCGCCACCACGTGCACACGCGCCACGCCCGCCGGGGACTCCAGCTTGACCACCGCCGCCCACAGCATGCCCCCGCCCACCAGCAACAGCAGCAGTCCCAGCGCCAGCGAGGCCCCGGTCTCGAAGCGTTGATGGCCGTAGGGGTGGTCCAGGTCGGCGTCCTTGCGGGCGTGGTGGCTGGCCAGCAGCACCACGAAATCGGCCACCAGGTCCGAGGCCGAATGCACGCCGTCGGCGACCAGGCCCTGCGAGCCCGACACCAGGCCCACCAGCACCTGTCCCACCGACAGCACGAGGTTGACCGCCACGCTGACCCAGGTGCTGCGGCTGGCCACGCGTGATCGCTCGGCCACGCTGGAGGGGCTGTCTTCGGATTCCGGGGCCAGGTCTTCGAATCGCATGGATCTGCTCGGGAAAAAATTGCCAGCGTCTATTGTCGCCCGAGCGCGCACGTCGTTCTCCGGCCGGGCGCTCCGCGCGGGCATCGCATGCGCCGCCCGGCTGCCTGTCACTGCACGATCTGCCAGGTCCCGTCGGACTTGCGGCAGGCGGTGCCGTACACGGTGTCGGCCTCGCCGCCGACGGTCGCCCGCATGCGGAATTCGCGGCAGGGCCCCTGCTCCGTGTCGTAGGTGCGCGTGGGGGTCACCGCGTAGACGTCACCCGTGTCGGGGTTGCGCCAGCGCCCCGGGCTGCCGGTGGGATAAGTCTCGAACACCTGGGCCGCGCGCACCCGGTCCTGCTCGTCCATGTGGCGTCCGATGTTGGCGCCGGCCACGCTGCCCAGCAGCGCGCCCAGCACCACCGCCGCCACCTGCCCCGAGCCGCGTCCCAGCGTCGAGCCCGCCGCCGCGCCCACCGCTCCGCCCAGCAGCGCTCCGCCTTGTTCCTGGTTCATCGCGCAGCCGGCCGTCAGCACCGCGACGAGCAGCGCCGCGCCGAGACGTGCCATCCGCTTGTCCATGATCATCTCCCACAAAAAAAACAGGCACGGAGGGGGACACCGTGCCTGCAAAGTGCCCGGGCGCCGCACGACACCCGGGCCGCTCGCCAACCCATCCTTCGGCAACCCCTCAGGAACCGAGGGCCAGCACGCCCATCACCAGCGGGTCGGGCTGCTGTACCTTCCAGATCCCGGGGAAATAGGTTGCGTACACCCCGGCCCAGCTCTCCTGCGCCGGATTCAGCGAGGACACGCTGATGGCCAGCCAGCCGCCGCGCAGGGCCTCGCGCTCCATGCTCACCGCGCTCACCGTCGAACCGGCCGGGGCCGCGGGGTCGATGACCGACATGTCGTCGCCCAACGCGACCACCTTGAACACCGCGCCCATGCCGCTGCCCGACAAGGCCGAGCCGTAGATCCCCGAGGCCGGACCCGTGCCGCCGCCGGCGGGCGGGTTCAGAGCCCCCTTGAACAGCACGCCGCGGACTCCATCCACCGCCGTGAAGGCCGAGGCGCGCCAGCGCGGAGGCTCGGCATCCGTGGGCCCGGAGCTGCCGCCTTCCGCCGAGGATCCACCCGAGCCACCCGAGCCGGACGAACCGGTGGTGGCCGGTGCGCCCGAGAAGGTCCAGAACAGCAGGTCCTGGAACTGCTCGCCGCTGCCGGCGCGCGCCGCCATCCACAACTTGCCGCTGCTCGTGTCCAGCACGAAGATGCCCTGGTTCACCGGCTCGGACAGGTTCGCCACGCCGCCCGGGTACTGGCCGTTGCAGGCGTTGATCAGATCCTTGTTGCCGTCGGTCGGGCAGTTCAGCGCGATCCCGCGCATCTGCTGCGGATCCTGGGTGTCCCAGGCGCCCCAGAAGGACACGTAGCGCCCGTCGTAGCTCAGACCCTCGCCGATCTGGCTGAAGGTCGGCGGACTGCTGGCGCCCGGCATGGGCGGCAGCGGCGCGCCGGTCGCGTCGGGCACCTGGGTGGCGCCGATACTCACCAGCGGGCTGAGCACCGGGTCGGGCGCCAGGTTCGCCAGGTACAGACCCCCGGCGGTCGGAGCGTTTTCATTGTCCAGGCCCACGAACACCACCTTGCCGCCCGCCGCGCTCGGCGGCGCAGTGGACCCGAAGGGCGCGGACGCCCCCGGAATCGGCGTGGTCGAGTCCGCGATGCGCTGCACCGGCGCGTTCGGAGTGTTCAGGTCCCGGTAGTACACCCCGGTGCGCGAGGTGGACCCGTCGGTGTAGTTGCCCTTGAACACCACGTAGCGTCCCTGGGTCACCGAGGGCGAACCCGGGAACTGGTCGAAGCGCGTTCCCGCCGTCGTCGCGCCCGGCACCTGCATGTAGCTGAAGTCGGCCACGCTGCCCAGCAGATTCACCGCCGTGCCCAAGGCCTTGGGCATCGTGGCATAGATGCCCGTGGTGCCCAGCTGCGTGCCGTCGGAGAGGGTCCACACCGGCTTGGACTGGCCGCGCGTGGCGATCACCGCCGAATCGATGTCAATGCGCGGAATGGACGGAAATTCCGTGAACAGCGCCCCGGTGTTGTTCGGATCCGGCACCTGGAAATTGGTGTCGGCCACCGTGTACATCTTCGGCCGGGTCGCGCAGGCATCGAGCGCGAACACGCCGCGCGTCATGCCTCCTCCGCCGGTGTCGCGCGCGCGCCCCCGGAACACCACCATGCCTTGGCTGTTGACCGAGGGCTGGTTGTAGCTGAAAAAGGCCACGGAGGCCGAGTCGGGGATCAACGTATTGTTGTCCGACAGGGTCTTCCAGGTGCCGGTGACGTCCTTGCCCGGCGTGCAGATGGCGAGCTGGTCGCCCGGCACGTACGGCGTGAACGAGGTGGTGCCGGAGCCGCCGCCGCAGGCCGCGATCAAGGCGGTCCCCAGGGCTGCGGAGCCCAGCAGGGCGGTGCGGATGGTGTGGGGCTTCATGATGGAACTCCCTGTCTCGGGTAGTTTGCAGCCCTTCGCGGCGAGCGGGCCGCGAAGGCGTGGGCCGGTTCAGCGGCTGATGCGATCGCGGTCCTGGTCCTGGTCCTGATCGCGGTCGCGATCACGGTCCTGGTCCTGGTCATGGCTGCGGTCCTGGTCCATGGTCTGGTCACGCGTCTGGTCGCGTGTGCGGTCCATGGTCTGGTCCTGGGTCCTGTCCCGGGTCTGGTCCTGGGTCTGGTCCCGGGTCCGCTCCTGGGTCTGCTCCTGGGTCCGCTCCTGGGTCTGCTCACGGGTGCGGGTCTGTTCCAGGTCCTGCTGCTGGTTCTGGGCAGGCGCTGCCTGCCCCGGACCGGGGCCATGGCCCGCGGAGCCCGCGGCCCCCAGGCCCGCTCCGCCACCGGCGCCACCGCCGGCCCCGCCACCACCGCCGCCACCGCCACCACCGCCGCCTCCGCTGGCGAAGGCCGCCACGGGAAGCGCCAGTCCGGCGCACAACGCGGCCACCAGCAGGCGGCGCACGGGCGAGTTTTGCTGCTTGTTCATGATGGACTCCTTCGGCTGCACGATCGAATGACCGTCAGAGCCCTTTGTAGGAGTCGTCACATTTATTTACATTGTGCCGCATCAAGAAACGTCGCGCGGGGCACCGGGCGGATGCGGCTTCGTGCGCCAGATCAGTCCCCGCGCCCGCGGGGCTTGCATTCCGGCGCGGGCCAGGGCGGAGCAAGACAGGGTGCGCCCTGCCCCTGCCCGGGCGCGGCCTCAGTGGCCTTGGGCCTGCCGCAGGTAGGGCTCCAGCTCCATGCGGGCGATCTGGTCGCGGTGCACCTCGTCCGGGCCGTCGGCCAGGCGCAGGGTGCGTGCGTTCGCATAGGCCTGGGCCAGCCCGAAGTCCTGCGACACGCCGGCGCCGCCGTGCGCCTGGATGGCCCAGTCGATGACCTGGCAGGCCATGTTGGGCGCCACCACCTTGATCATCGCGATGTCCTTGCGCGCGGCCTTGTTGCCCAGTCGATCCATGCGATCGGCCGCGCACAGCACCAGCCAGCGCGCCTGATCGATGCGCATGCGCGCCTCCGCGATGCGCTCGCGGGTCACCCCATGCTCGGCCAGGCTGCGCCCGAAGGCACGGCGCGCCACGACGCGCCGGCACAGGTCCTCCAGCGCGCGCTCGGCCAACCCGATCAGGCGCATGCAGTGGTGGATGCGCCCCGGCCCCAGGCGCCCTTGCGCGATCTCGAATCCACGCCCCTCGCCCAGCAGCATGTTGGAGGCCGGAACCCGCACCCCCTCGAAGCGCACTTCGGCATGCCCGTGGGGAGCGTCGTCGAAGCCGAACACCTCCAGATGCCGCAGCACCGTCACCCCGGGTGCGTCCATGGGCACCAGGATCATCGACTGCCGCAGGTGCCGGTCCGGATGGTCCGGGTCGGTCTTGCCCATCAGGATCAGGATCCTGCAACGCGGATCATTGGCCCCCGAGGTCCACCACTTGTGGGCATCGATCACGTAGTCCTCGCCGTCGCGCCGGATGCTCGCCTGGATGTTCGTGGCATCGCTGGAAGCCACCGCCGGCTCGGTCATCGCGAAGCCCGAGCGGATCTCCCCGCGCAGCAGAGGCTCCAGCCAGCGCTGCTGCTGCTCGGGCGTTCCGTAGCGCTCCAGCACCTCCATGTTGCCGGTGTCCGGCGCCGAGCAGTTGCAGGCTTCCGGGGCCAGCGGGGACCGCCCCATGATCTCGCACAGCGGGGCGTATTCCAGGTTGCTCAGGCCCGCGCCGTGGCGGGAGTCGGGCAGGAACAGGTTCCACAATCCCTCGGCGCGCGCCTGCTCCTTGAGGCGCTCCATCACGCGGGTCGGCTGCCAGGCATTGCCGGCGGCGCGGTGGGCCGCCACCTCGGCCGCGAACTCCGGCTCGGCCGGCAGCACCTGACGCTCCAGGAACTCCTGCATGCGCTGCTGCCAGGCGCGAACCTTGGGCGAATAGTCGAAATCCATGCTCGTCTCCTGCGCGAAAAGCCTGCGGCTCAACGCGCGCCGATGCGCTGCACCTGCGCCCAGGCCGCCTCGGCCAGCGGACGCGCGCGCGAACCCGCCTCCAGCGCCTGCGCGCTGGCCGCGTTGCCCTGCAGGGCGCGCGCCAGCACCCCCTGCAGGATCGCCGCGAGGCGGAACATGTTGAAGGCCAGGAAGAATTCCCAGTCCTCGGGTGCCACCGGAGCGCGCCCGGTGCGCGCGCAATAGGCCGCCACGTAGTCCCGCTCGGCCGGAATGCCCAGCGCCGCCAGGTCCTCGCCGGCCATGCCGCGGAACTGCCCGGGCCCCAGGCGCCAGGCCATGCAGTGGTAGGCGAAATCGGCCAGCGGGTGCCCCAGCGTGGACAGCTCCCAGTCCAGCACGGCCAGCACCCGCGGCTCGCTGGGATGGAAGATCAGGTTGTCCATGCGGAAGTCCCCATGCACCACGGCCACCTCGTCGCCCGCGGGCACATGCTCGGGCAGCCACTGCATCAGCCGCTCCATGGCCTCCAGCGGCTCGGTCTGGCTGGCGCGGTACTGCTGGCTCCAGCGTTCGATCTGGCGTGCCACGTAGCGCCCCGGCTTGCCATAGTCGCCCAGGCCCGCCGCCACCGGATCCACGCGGTGCAGCGCCGCGATGGAACGGTTCATGGCGTCGAACACCGCGCCGCGCTCGTCCGGCCCCAGGCCCGGCAGACGCGGGTCGAAGAAAATGCGCCCCTGCACCCAGTCCATCACGTAGAACATGGTGCCGATCACCGACTCGTCCGCGCACAGCACCCGCATGCGAGGCACCGGCACCTCGCTGCGCGCCAGCGCCGACATCACCCGGTATTCCCGGTCCACCGCGTGCGCCGAAGGCAGCAGGCGGCCCGGCGGCTTGCGGCGCAGCACCCAGCGCTGATCCGCGGCGTCGCGCAGCAGGTAGGTGGGGTTGGACTGCCCCCCCTCGAACAGCGACACACGCAAGGGCAGGCGCAGCTCCGGCAGGTGATCCGACAGGTAGTTGCCCAGGCGCTGCGTGTCGAAGGCCAGGGCCTCGCTGACCTCGCGCAGGCGCCCGGCGTCGCCGCCCGGCGCCGGGTGCGCGTCCTGGCTGGTATCGGCGCCCATGGCTCAGCCCACCCGCACCAGCTGCTTGCCGAAATTCTCCCCGCGCAACAGCCCGATGAAGGCCTCGGGCGCGTGCTCCAGGCCCTCGGCCACGGTCTCGCGCCAGCGCAGCTTGCCGGCCGCCACCAACTCGGCCAGTTCGCGCAAGGCCTGCGGCCACAGCTCCATGTGCTCGGAGACGATGAAGCCCTGCAGCTTCAGGCGGTGGATCAGCACCGAGCGCAGGTTGCGCATGGGGTGCGGCTCGCTGGCGTTGTAGTCGGAGATCAGGCCGCACAGCGCCACCCGTCCGAAGGGACGCATCATGCCCAGCAGGCGGTCGAAGATCTCTCCGCCCACGTTCTCGAACAGGCAGTCCACCCCGTCGGGCAGGGCCGCCCGCAGATCCTCGCCCAGGCGTCCGGCCTTGTAATCCACGCAGGCGTCGAAGCCCAGCTCCTCGACCACGTAGCGGCACTTGCGCTCGCCGCCGGCCACGCCCACCACGCGGCAGCCCCGGGCCTTGGCCAGCTGTCCCACCACCGCGCCCACCGCGCCCGAGGCCGCGGTCACCACCACGGTCTCGCCCGCCCTGGGTTCGCAAATGCGCAGCAGCCCGTACCAGGCCGTCACCCCCGGCATGCCCAGCGTGCCCAGGTAGGCCTGCAGGGGCACGCGCGCATCGTCCACCTTCATCAAGGCGCGCGCCGGAGCGCAGCCATAGCGCTGCCAGCCCAGCATGCCCACCACCTTGTCCCCGGGGCGCAGGTCCGGATGGCGCGACTCCACCACTTCACCCGCCGTGCCGCCGATCATCACCGCGCCCAGCGCCACCGGATCGGCATAGGACTTGGCGTCCGACATTCGCCCGCGCATGTACGGATCCAGCGACAGCCACAGATTGCGCACCAGCACCTCGCCCTCGCCGGGCACCGGAATCGGCGCCTGCTGGATCCTGAAATGACGCGCCTCGGGCCAGCCGACGGGGCGTTCGGCCAGCAACACCTGCAGATTGTTCGTGCTCATCGGGTTCTCCACAAAGTCCCACCTGCGGGACGGACATGCCGGCACCGGGCCGGCCTCGTGACATCCGGCTCAGGCCTCGTGGAAGCCTGCGCCGCGCGCGGCCAGGCGCGCCAGCCAGGGCGCCGGCTCCCAGAAGTCGGCATCCCCGCCGGGCTGCGCCGCGAACTCGCGCATGCGCCGGGCCGCCATGTAGCTGCCCTGCATGTCGGCCCACATCAGCGGCCCGCCGCGCCACACCGGAAAGCCATAGCCGGCCAGATACACCATGTCGATGTCGGAGGCACGCTGCGCGATGCCCTCCTCCAGGATGCGCGCCGCCTCGTTGACCAGCGCGTAGATGCAGCGCTCGACGATCTCGCGATCGCTCACGGCGCGGGCCTTCACGCCGATGTCCTGCCGGTACTGGCGGATCAGCGCGTCCACCTCGGGGTCGGGCAGCGCCTCGCGGCTGCCGCGTTGGTAGCGATACCAGCCGGCGCCCGTCTTCTGCCCGAAACGCCCCAGCTCGCACAGCCGGTCGGCCAGCCGGGAGTAGCGCACCTGCGGCTTGTCCACGTAGCGCCGCTTGCGGATGGCCCAGCCGATGTCATTGCCCGCCAGGTCGCTCATGCGGAACGGACCCATGGCCATGCCCCATTGCTCCAGCGCGCGGTCCACCTGCTGCGGCGACGCACCCTCCTCCACCAGGAAATGGGCCATGCGCCCATAGTGCTCCAGCATGCGATTGCCGATGAATCCGTCGCACACGCCGGACACCACCGCGGTCTTGCGGATGCTTCGGGCCAGGCGCATGACCGTGGCCAGCACCTCGGCCGAGGTAGCCTGTCCCCGCACGACTTCCAGCAGTTTCATCACGTTGGCCGGGCTGAAGAAATGCATGCCCACCACGTCGGCCGGCCGGCGCGTGAAGCCGGCGATGGCGTCCAGGTCCAGCGTCGAGGTGTTGGAGGCCAGGATGGCGCCTTCGCGCGCCACCGCGTCCAGGCGCTGGAACACCTCGCGCTTGACCTGCAGGTCCTCGAACACCGCCTCGATGATCAGGTCGCAGGGCGCCAGCGCGTCGAAGTCCAGGCTGGGGCGCAGCAGGGCCATGCGCTGCTCCACCTGCTGCTCGCTCAGGCGGCCCCGGCGCGCCGAGGCCTCGTAGTTGGCGCGCACGGTGGCCAGGCCCCGCTCCAGCGCCTCCTGCCGGGCCTCCACCAGCACCACCGGAAGGCCCGCGTTGAGAAAGTTCATCGCGATGCCGCCCCCCATGGTGCCGGCGCCCACCACACCCACCAGGCGCACCGGCCGCACCGGCGTGTCCGCCGGCACGCCGCGAAGGTGCGCCGCCGCCCGCTCGGCGAAAAAGGCGTGGCGCATGGCATGCGACTCCGGGGTGGCCAGCAAGGCGAAGAACAGCCAGCGCTCCAGGTCCATGCCCGCGTCGAAGTCCCCCAGGCTGGCCGCCACCGCATCGATCGCGTGCAGACGCGCCGGCTGCCGCGGATACTGGCGTCGCGCCACCTCGCGACGCGTGGCCAGCAGTTCCTGGGCCGCGTCCCCCGCGTCCGCCGCGTCCGCCGCGTCCGGCACCACGCGATCGCGCAAACGCGGCAGCGTCCCCTCCTGCGCCAGACGGCGCGCCAGCGCGCAGGCGGCGCCCACCGCGTCCTCGTCCACCACGGCGTCGAACAACGCCCCCTCGCGCAACTGCCCGGCCGGCACCGGCTCGCCAGACACGATCAGGTCCAGCGCCCGCGCCAGGCCCAGCGCGCGCGGCAGGCGCTGGGTTCCGCCGCTTCCCGGCAGCAGCCCCAGCTTCACCTCGGGCAGCCCCACCAGGGCGCCGGCCAGGGCCACGCGACCGTGGCAGGCCAGCGAGAACTCCAGCCCGCCGCCCATGCAGGTTCCGTGGATGGCCGCCACCACCGGCTTGGGGCTGGACTCGGCCACCTGCAGCACGTCCAGCAGATGCGGCGACGCGATCATCTCCGGCTTGCCGAACTCGCGGATGTCCGCGCCCCCGCTGAACAGGGTGCCGGCCCCCGTCACCACGATGGCGCGCACCGCCGGGTCGGCCGCGGCGGCGTCCAGGGCTTCGATCAGCAGCCGGCGCTGCTCCAGCCCGAAACCGTTGACCGGCGGGTTGTCGAGGCTGAGCACGGCGACGTCGACGTCGAGTCGGGTGTGGACCTTGGGCATGGTGTCTCCAGACGATTCGGGGGGATGCGCTGCGCGCCTCGGCGGGCCGCTCAGGCCTGCACCGCCAGGCGCAGTCGCCCGGCCAGGTCGAGCAGGCGCGGACGCGCCTGCTCCAGCAGGAATTCGGGGGACAACTGAAAAGCAGGCCCGCCACAGTTGATGGCCATGCGGGGCATGCCGCGCCCCGCATCGACGGCCACGGCGATGGCATGCACGTCGGGCTGCCAGTCGCCGAAGGAACAGGCGCAGCCCAGTTCGCGCACGTCGCGCAGCGCCTGCTCGATGCCGGCGCGCAGCGCGGGGCCCTGCTCGCCTTCCTGCGCGACCAGCTCCTCCACCAGCAGCTCGCGCTCCGCCTCGGGCGCCGCGGCCAGCCAGGCCCGGCCCATCGCCGTGCTGCCCAGCGGAATGCGCGAACCCACGTCCAGGCTCAGGGTCAGCGCCGAGGAACTGCGGCAGTTCTCCACGTAGATCATGGACAGGCGGTCGCGCAGGCCCAGCGACACCATGGTGCCGGTGGCGTCGGCCAGTTGCTGCATCCAGGGCCGCGCCAGCTGGCGCATGTCCATGCGCGCCAGCACGCTGCTGCCCAGGGCCAGGGTGGCGCTGCCCAGGCGGTACTTGCCGCTGTCCTCGTCATGGCTGAGGTAGCCCAGGCGGGTCAGCGTGTACGTCAGGCGCGAAACCGTGGACTTGGGCAGCGCACAGCGCAGCGCGATGTCCTGGTTGCCCAGCGCGCGGTCACGCGACCGGAAACAGGCCAGGACCTCCAGGCCCCGCGCCAGCGCGGTGACGAACTGACGCTCGTCGCCAGCGGGCGCGCGAGCGGCCTCCGGCGCGCCCTTCGCCCGCTGCGCCTGCCTTCGGCCGGCCCCTCTGCGGCCTGCATCCATGGTTCTTGCTCCCTGCCAGCGAAGGGGCCCCGGCGCCTTGACAGCCCCTGGACCCGACGGAAGAATGGCCCCATTCTAGCCACATGGAACATCGTTCCGCACAGCGGTTTTGCGGATCACCCAGCCCGGCGCAAGTCTTCCGAAGCCGCATGGACATCGACATCCTCCCCGAACTCGCCGGATGGCGCCGCGAACTGCGCGAGACCCTGCGCGCCCTGCTGCCCGAGGCCCTGCGCCACAAGGTCCTGCTGGGCCGGCGCCTGGACCGCGAGGACCACCTGAGCTGGCAGCGCCTGCTGCATGCGCGGGGCCTGGGCGCCGTGCACTGGCCGCGCGAATGGGGCGGATGCGCGTGGACCCCGGTGCAAAGCGCCGTGTTCGACGAGGAATGCGCGCGCCTGGGCGCGCCGCGCCAGTTGCCCTTCGGGCTCAAGATGCTGGCCCCCGTGCTGCTGCGCTTCGGCACCCCGGCGCAATGCCAGCGCCTGCTGCCCCCCATCATCGAGGGGCGCAGCTGGTGGTGCCAGGGCTACTCCGAACCCGGCGCCGGCTCCGACCTCGCCTCCCTCAAGACCCGCGCCGTCCCCGACGGCGAGGGCTTCGTGCTGCACGGCCAGAAGACCTGGACCACGCTGGCGCAGCATGCCGACTGGATGTTCTGCCTCGCCCGCACCGACCCCGAAGCCCGGCCCCAGCGCGGCATTTCCTTCCTGCTCGTGGACATGCGCAGCCCCGGAGTGCAAGTACGCCCCATCCGGCTGCTCGACGGAGAGCACGAGGTCAACGAGGTCTGGCTGGACGGCGTGCGCGTGCCGCGCGACAACCTGGTCGGCGAGTTGCACCAGGGCTGGACCGTGGCCAAGTACCTGCTCGGGCACGAGCGCGCCAACATCGCCGGCATCGGCACCATCCAGCGCGAGCTGGACCGCCTGCGCGAGCTCGCCGCCCGGCCCGATGCGCGGGGCCTGCGCCCCGGCGAGCAGCCGCTGCTGGCGGCCGACATCGCCGAGCTGGAAATCGACCTGCTCGCCCTCGAGGCCACGCAGGCGCGCATGCTGCAGCGCGAGGGCCCTCCCGGGGCCGAGGCCTCGATGCTCAAGGTGCTCGGCAGCCGCCTGCAGCAACGCGTCAGCGAGCTGCTCATGCGCGCCGCGGGTGCCCGCGCCCTGCCCTTCGAGCCCGAGGCCTTCGAGCCCCCGGCGGGTTTCGAGCCGGTGGCCGGCGAGGACTGCGCGCTGCTGGCCGCGCAATACGCCAACTGGCGCAAGGTGTCGATCTACGGCGGCAGCAACGAGATCCAGCTCAACATCCTGGCCGGTGCCCTGGGACTGGACCCCGGCAAGGTCGCTCCGGCCGCCGGCTCGACCGGCGTCCGTGGCGGCGAGGGACCTTGACCATGCAAGCCACCGAACAACAGCGCATGCTCGAAGATTCCCTGCTGCGCTTCGTGCAGCGCGAGTACGGCTTCGAGCAGCGCCGCCGCGCGCAGGCCGCGGGCGGCTTCGACCCCTCGCGCTGGCAGGGCCTGTGCGAGCTGGGCCTGGCCGCCCTGCTGGTACCCCAGGAACATGGCGGCCTGGAGGCGCCGCTGGCCGACGCCCTGCATGCCCTGCAGGTGCTGGGCCCCGCCCTGGTGCTCGAGCCCGTGCTGGGCAGCTGCGTGCTGGCCACGCGCCTGCTCGCGCGCTGCGGCGGCCCCGCCGCTGCGCAATGGCTGCCGCGCATGGCCGAGGGCGCGGTCGGCGCCATCGGCCTGTTCGAGCCCGGCGCGGGCTTCGAGCACGACCCGCCGGGCTGCGAAGCCCGCGCCCATGCGCAGGGCTGGGTGCTGGACGGAGCCAAGAGCCTGGTGCTGCAGGCCGCGCAGGCCCATGTGCTGCTGGTCTGGGCCCGCTGCGAGGACGGCCAGCCCGCCTGGTTCGCCGTGCCGGCCGACTCCCAGGGCCTGAGCCTGCGGCCCTACGCGCTGCTGGATGGCCAGCACGCCGCCGAGCTGAGCCTGCGAGGCGTGCGCCTGCGCGCCGACGCCCGCCTGCCCGGCGAGGCCCGCCAGCTCGCCGAGGAGCTGCGCGACCTCTGGCTGGCCGCCGTGTGCGCCGACGCCGTGGGCGTGATGCAGGCTGCGCTGGACGCCACCATCGCCTACCTCAACACCCGCGTGCAGTTCGGCCGCCCCCTGGCGGCCCAGCAGGTGCTGCGCCATCGCGCCGCGAGCCTGTGGATGGAGCTGGAACAGGCGCGTTCCATGGTCTGGCTGGCTGCAGGCCGGATCGAGGGCGAGACTGCGGCGCGCCGCGCCCGACTGATGGCGGCGGTCAAGGCCCGCGTCGGACGCGCCTGTCGCGAGATCTCGCAAGGGGTGGTGCAACTGCATGGCGGAATCGGCCTCAGCGACGAGCTGGTGCTCAGCCACTGGTTCAAGCGCCTGAGCCTGGCCGAGCTCTGGCTGGGTGACAGCCGCCAGCAGCTCCTGCGCTACCTGCGGGCCGGCGCCGGCGAAGCGGCCCGATGACCCAGCGCGAACCTCCCCCCATCCTCCCACCCAGGAGCTCCGCACCATGCAGGACTTCAACGACCGCGTCGCGGTGATCACCGGCGCGGCAGGCGGCATCGGCCTGGCGCTGGCCCGCCAGGCACTGGCGCGCGGCATGCGCCTGGTGCTCAGCGACCTGGATCCCGCCGCGCTCCAGGCAGCCGGCCGCGGCCTCGGCGCCGATCCGGCGCGCCTGCTGCTGCACGCCGCGGACGTCAGCCGCGACGCCGAGGTGGCGCGCCTGGCCGACGCCGCCTTCGCCCGCCACGGCGCGGTGCACCTGCTGTGCAACAACGCCGGGGTCGGCTTCAGCCGCCTGGCCGTGGAGCACAGCGCGGCCGATTGGGAATGGGTGATCGGGGTCAACCTGTTCGGCGTGGCCCACGGCATCCGGCATTTCCTGCCACGCATGCAGGCCTCGGGGACCCGCGCGCATGTGCTCAACACCGCGTCCGCCGCGGGGCTCGTGTCCACCCCGGGGCTGTCCGCCTACAACGCCAGCAAGCAGGGCGTGGTCGCCCTGTCGGAAACCCTGCGCGCCGAACTGGCCGCGCAGCACAGCCCCATCGAGGTGTCCGTGCTGTGCCCGGCCTGGGTTCCCACCGGAATCCACGCCAGCAGCCGCGTGCGCCCCGGGCGCTTCGGCGCCACCGAGCCGGCCACCGAGGCCTCGCGCCCCTACGAACAGAACATGGAGCATGCGGTACTCGCCGGACGCCTCAGCGCCGACGACATTGCCCGGTTCGCCTTCGAGGCCATGGCGCGCGGCCAGTTCTACATCCTGCCCCACGCGCGCATCGGCCAGGCCGTACAGGAGCGCTTCGCCGAGATCGCGGCCGCCGCCGTCCACCCCCCCTCTTCCCAGGAACCCTCGCCATGAAAGCCCTGATGTGCCACGCCTTCGGGCCCATCGCCGACCTGCGCCTGGAGCAGGCGGCCGACCCCTCGCCCGGGCCCGGCCAGGTGGTGGTGCGCGTGCGCGCCTGTTCGCTCAATTTCCCCGATGCGCTGATCGTGCAGGGCCTGTACCAGGTCAAGCCCGCGCTGCCCTTCTCCCCCGGCGCCGAGTTCGCCGGCGTCATCGAGGCGCTGGGCGAAGGCGTGCGCGACGCGCGCGTGGGCGACGCCGTGGTGGCCTTCGCCGGCCACGGCGGGCTCGCCGAACGCTGCGTGGTCGACGCCGCGCGCCTGCTCCCCCTGCCCGCGGGCATGGACTTCGCGCAGGGCGCCGCCTTCGTGCTCACCTACGGCACCGCGCTGCATGCGCTGCGCACCATCGCCGCCCTGCGCGAGGGCCAGACCCTGCTCGTGCTGGGCGCGGCGGGCGGCGTCGGGCTGGCCGCCGTCGAAGTCGGCAAGGCGCTGGGAGCACGGGTGATCGCCGCCGCCTCCAGCGCCTCGCGCCTGGAACTGGCGGCCCGTCACGGAGCCGATGCCGGCATCGACTACTCCACCCAGGACCTGCGCCAGCGCGTGCTCGAGCTCAGCGACGGGCGCGGCGCCGACGTCGTGCTCGACCCGGTCGGCGGCCCTTATGCGGAAAAGGCCCTGCGCGCCACCGCCTGGCGCGGCAGCTACCTGGTGGTCGGCTTCGCCGCGGGCGAGATCCCGCGCCTGCCCCTCAACCTCGTGCTGCTGCAGGAGCGCCGCGTGCTGGGCGTGTACTGGGGCGAGGCGCTGCGACGCGACCCCGCCGCCCACCTGCGCGACATGGAGCAGCTGGTCGCCTGGTTCGGCCAGGGACGGCTGCGCCCGCCCATCACCGAGCGCGTGGGCCTGGACGGCGCGCTGGACGCGCTGCAGCGCATGGCGGCGCGAGGCGTGATGGGCAAGGTGGTGGTGGACTGTTGAAACACCGCGGGGCTCCGACCCCGCGCCGGATCAAGCCCCGTGCGCGTGCCGCCGTGCGCGCGCCGGACGCCGGGCCTAGATTGGGCGGCGAGGGGCCCGCGCGTCGCGGGCCCGCATCGCGGAGCATGCCATGTCCCCATCCACCAAGCCTCCCCGCGCCCCTGCCGTGTCGCCCAAGGCGCCGGCCGAGCGACGTGCGCCCAGGCGCGACGCCGAGGCCCCGCGCGAGCAGGCGGCTGCGGAGGAAATCGCCGGGCGCCACGCCAACACCGGCCAGAAGGACCACAAGGCCGCGCGCACGGCCCGGCGCACCGTCGACTTGAAGGCCCGCTGAGCAACTCGGGTACTCGGGTTTTTGTCGCGGGCGTGCGCGCGCGCGACGCCGCCTGCGCACAATCGCCGCACGCGGGCCGCCGAGGCTTGCGCCTCCCGGCGGGTCTGCCAGCCTCTGCGCTGCAACCCCGGCCGGCCCCAGCCGCGATCCCGAGCCTGCCCGACGATGCCTCCAGCACCGCAGACCACCGCATGGTGGCGCTTCCCGCTTGCCCTGGTCCTGCTGGAAGTCGTCGTCTACCTGTCGCAGGACATGTACCTGCCCGCCCTGCCACGGGTGCAGCAGGGCTTCGGCGTCAGCCAGGCGGCAGCCCAGCTCAGCATCGCCATCTGGTCGGCCGGGGCGGCCGTGGTGCAACTGATCACCGGCCCCGTGTCCGACCGCCTCGGACGCAGGAGCGTGCTGCTGGCCGGCGTGGTCGGCTTCGCGCTGGCCAGCCTGGCCTGCGCGCTGATGTCCCGCTACGGCTGGTTCCTGGGCGCCCGCCTGGCCCAGGGCTGCGCCGGGGTCTGGGCCATCACCGTGGGCTATGCCGGCATCCACGAGCTGTTCGAGGCGCGCACCGCCATCCGCATCCAGGCCTGGATGGGCAGCGTCACCGTGCTCGCGCCCGCGCTCGGCCCCGCGCTGGGCGCCGGCGCCATGCTGCTGGCGCCCTGGCAGGGCAGCTTCGTGCTGCTGGGCATCGGCGGCGCCGCGCTGGTCGCGCTGCTGGCACGCTGGATGCCCGAGACCGTGGACCGCTCGCGCAGCCGCCCGCTGTCCACCCGCTCCATCGCGGCCAACTACCTGGCCCTGCTGCGCAACGCCCCCATGATGAGCCTGCTGGGCGTGTGGTGCCTGGTGTTCGCCGTCATGGTGCTCTGGGTGGTCAGCGGTCCCTTCATGCTGCGCGCCTCCGACGGCGGCAGCCGGGGCTTCGTATGGGCCCAGCTCTATGCCTGCGGCGCCTACATCGCCGGCACCCGCCTGGTCGACCCCATGCTTGGCCTGTATCCCCGCACCCTGCTGCTGGTGCGCGCGCTGGACCTGTGTGCGTGGGGCATCGCCGCCACGCTGGCCGCGGCGCTGCTGCGCCTTCCGGCGGTGCTGGTCGTGGCCTGCTACGGCGTGTTCATGGTGGGCGCCGGCCTGTTGCTGGCCCCGCTGTTCCGCGCCATCGTGGAGCGCGCCCAGCAGGACATGGGCCTGCGCATGGCCTGGGCCTCCAGCCTGATCAACTGCGCCGGAGCCCTGGCCGGGGCGCTGGCCGCCCTGTTCGAGGTGGGCCAGTTGCGCGCCTTCGGCCTGCTGGCGCTGCTGGCCATGCTCGGCGCGCGCGCACTGGCCCACGGCCGCCGCGGCCTGGCACCGGCCTGAGCGCGCACCGGTGATCAGGCCGGCTCAGGCCCCGGCCCGGCCCTGGTCCAGGCGCCGCACCCGTGTGTGCTCGAGCAGCGCCGGCAGCTGCGCCACGTCGAAGATCTCGGTGCCCGGCTGCGCGGCGGTGCCGCTTCCGCAGGCCAGCCCCAGGCGCAGCGCCAGCTCCGGCGCATCCCCGCGCGCCAGCGCTGCCATCAGGCCGGCCAGCATGGAGTCGCCGGCGCCCACGGTGGAGCGCACCGCCACCCGCGGCGCCATGCCGCGCCAGACCCCGGCGGCAGTGGCCAGCAGGGCGCCCTGCGCGCCCAGGGACACGCACACATGATCCACCCCCCGGCGCACCAGCGCGCAGGCCTCGCGCCGCACGTCCTCGATGCGCGGCAGGGCGCGAGCGCTCAACTGCTCGAGCTCCCAGCGGTTGGGCTTGATCAGCCACGGCCGCTCGCGCACCGCCAGCGCCAGCGCCTCGCCCTGCATGTCCAGCACCACGCGTCCGCCCAGCGCGCGCAATTCGCGGCTCAGGGTCGCGTACAGCTTGACCGAGGTGCCGGGGGGCACCGATCCCGTCAGCGCCACGATGCCCCCGGCCCCCAGGCTGCGCACCCGCTCGAGCAGCTCGTCCAGCGCGGCCCCGGGCAGCGGCGGGCCGCTGCCGATGACCTCGTACTGCGCCGGCGGGCGTGCCTGCTGCACCGTGGCGTTGATGCGCGTCTCCCCGGCAATGCGCACCGCGTGCACATGGCGCACCTGGCGCCGCAGCAGGCGCTCGATGAGCTCGCCGATCTCTCCGGCCACCGCCAGGCAGGCATGCGCCGGCAGGCCCAGGCGCTCCAGGCCCCGCGCCACGTTGATGCCATTGCCCCCAGGGTCCACGCGGTAGTGCGAGGCATGCAGCTTGCGGTCGTCCACCAGCGTGTCCACCTCGTAGGACACGTCCAGGCCGGGCTGCAGGGTCAGGGTGACCAGCTGGCCCGGCGCATCGGGCTCGGGGCGCTGCATCAGCGCAGGCGCCGCGCCACGCGAGGCCGCGCGGCTGCGGACGAGGGCGGACCGGAAGGAGGTGCGGAAGGTGGCCCGGAAGGCGGCCCGGAAGGCGGAGGCGGAGGCGGAGGCGAAGGCGGTGGCCCCGAAGCCGGCGGTTGCGGGTCCGTCGCGCCGTCCCTGCGCGCCCGCCCGGGCCGCTTCGGCGAGGCGTAGGCCT